>NZ_JBFBAT010000010.1:56558-385788 GCF_040682375.1 Streptomyces sp. NPDC051214 | reverse complement strand
CAGGACACCTTGAGGTGCTGGACCGGTATCTGCACCACCTGCCAGCAGCCGCTGCCCAGAAACCGCAGATCAGCACCAACTTAACGGAGTCCTACTAGGACCCCTTCCGAGGCCTAGAGGCCAGCAACTGCTCGCGCAGCGCAGTAAGTTGATGCGAAGTCTCCACCGCGCGCCCCTCATCCAACGTAGCCAGCGCAAGCAACAACGCATCGGCCACCACAAGCGCCGTCAACGCCTCGGTAGTAATGCCGGTAGGCGTATGCGGCGCCGTCAGAACCGCGTCCACCCGCCCCCCGTACAACTCCGCCAACTCATCCGTGACCAGAACGACCCGCGCCCCCACCGCCCGCGCCCGCTCGATCAGCACCGTCAGCTCGGCCAACGCCCGCCCCGGCTGGAAGATCACCACGGCGTCACCCTGCCGCACGGCGAGCAGATGGTCGGCGAGGGCGAAACCCGTGTCCCCAAAGTAACGGGCCCGCCGGCCGATCCTTCCGAGCGCCAACGCCAGGTGCCGCGCGGCCAGTTCGGACGCCACGATGCCGTAACAGTGGATCTCCGGGGCCTCGGCGAGGAACCCCACCGCGTCCCGCAGCGCCCCGCCCGGCGTCAGGCGCCGCGCGTGCTCGATGCGCTCCTGCGCCTCGTCGAAGACATCGCCCCAGATGTCGTCCAGGTCCCGCCCCACGTGCGCGATGCGCTGCCGAAGGCGCACCTCCGGCGGCACCGCCGAAGTGAAGTCCGACGCCAGCTCCCGCTTGAGCGCGGGCAGTCCCGCATACCCGAGCCGCTGCATGGCGCGGACCACCGTCGCGTTGCTGGTCCCGCTCGCCGCGCCCAGCTCCTGCGCGCTGGCGAAGAGCAGCGACTCGGCGGGGGCGCTGACCACGTACTGGGCGACGGCCCGCTCGGACGTCGAGAGGGTCTCCCACTGGTCGCGCACGGCCGCCCGCAGCCGCGCGAGCCCCGCGCCGGCCCCCGCCTGATCCTCTGAAATTTCCATTACAGCTATTGACTCTCGTGTGATGGCCGTTACTCTCCTGGGCAACGCATTCCAAAGGGAGAGCTTCTCGTAACCAACGTTACAGCAGCTCTCCGTCGCGAGGAGAACAATGGCACTGCCCCTCATCGAGATATCCGGCACCCCGGCCGGCCGCGGCCGCCAGTACGGCGAAGCCGTCCGCCCGCAACTGCACGCCGCCCTCGCCTATTACGAGGAGGCGTTCGGCCAGTCGTCCGGCCTGACCTGGGACCAGGTCACCGCCCGCGCCACCCGCTGGCTCGAGCCGGTCCGCGACTACGCGCCCCACCTCCTGGAGGAGATGCGCGGGATCGCCGAGGGCGCCGGAGTGACCCTCCCCGACATCCTCGCGCTCAACGCCCGCGGCGAGGTCATCTACGACCGCTCCTTCGCCGCCATGCAGGCCAAGGAGACGGCGGCCGACGAGGAACCCGCCGACGGCTGCACCTCCTTCGCCGTCTACGGAGAGGCCAGCGGCGACGGCCACGTATGGGCCGGGCAGAACTGGGACTGGCGGGCCGGGGTCGCCGACACCGTCGTCATGCTGCGCGTCGTCCAGCCCCCGCACCCGACCCTGATCATGCAGGTCGAGGCGGGCCAGATCGGGCGCCAGGGCGCCAACTCGGCGGGCATCGCCCTGAACGCGAACGGCCTCGGCGGGCGCTTCAGCGACGCCATCGGCCTCCCGCAGACCGTCGTACGCCGCAGTGTCCTGGACCAGCACACCATCACCGACGCCCTCGACGTGCTCTGCCGCACCCGCGCCCACATCGCGTCCAACGCCCTGCTGACCTGCCGCGAGGGCTTCGCCGTCGACCTGGAGACGACCCCGGCGGGGCACGGCTGGATGTATCCCACCGACGGACTCCTCGTGCACGGCAACCACTACCAGGCGGGCGTCCCCGCCGCGATCGCCGCCGACTACCGCCCCATGTCGTCCGACTCACTGGTCCGCGTCCCGCGCGCCGAACAGGGCCTCGGCGCCCTGCGCTCCTCCACCGGCGCCGACGAGTCCCGCAAGATCATCAAGCAGGCCATGTCCGACCACCTCGGCCACCCCGAGTCGCTGTGCACCCACCCCGACCCGCGCAAGCCCGAGGTCAAGCACTGGTCCACGCTCGTCTCCTCCTGTGTCGACCTGACCGGCGGCGACTACCACGTCACCGCCGGCACCCCCTGCGACCGCGACTACCAGCACATGCCCTGGAACCTCTACGACGGCCCGTACGGAGACAACAGATGACGACGACCAGGACGAGCAAATCGATCGGGACGACCAGGGCCACCACGAGGCGTCCGATGGTCGCGGGCCTCGCCACGGCCACGCTTCTCGCCGTCGCCGGGTGCAGCGGCGCCGACACGGCCGCCACCGGGGGCAAGCCCGCCGACGCCGCCAAGCTGAAGCTGAGCGCGACGACCGCAGCCGCCAAGGGGCCGCTGGACAAGGCGGACTGGCTCCTGGAGGACGAGCCGGACTCGCTCGACCTCGACACCCAGGGAACGAGCGCGGGCCGCGTCGTCCTCACCAACGTCTGCGAGCGGCTCTACCAACTGCAGCCCGACATGACGACGAAGCCCTTCCTCGCCGAGAAGGCCCGTACGCCCGACGACAGGGCGCTCGTCCTCACTCTCCGGAACGGCGTCACCTTCCACGACGGGTCGAAGCTGACCGCCGACGATGTGCTGTGGTCGCTGAAGCGGCACGCCGACCCGGACATGGAGCAGGCCGACGAGTTCGGCAACGTCAAGTCGATGAAGAAGACCGGCGACCGCGAGATCACCATCCGGTTCAAGGAACCCGACGCACTCTTCACCAAGGCCCTCGCGGGCGACGCGGGCATCATCTGGAACAAGGAGCAAGTGACCGACGCGGGCGAGGACTTCGGCACGCCGGGTCAAGGCGACGCGTGCAGCGGCCCGTACGCGCTCAAGGGCTGGAAGTCCGGCGACTCGATCACCATCGAGGCGTACGACGGCTACTGGGGCACGAAGCCGCTCACCCGACAGGTCACCTTCCGCTGGGCCTCCGACAGCGCGCTGGTCAACGCCCTGAAGACGGGCGCCGCCGACGGGACGTACGCCGAATCCCCGAACACCGCCTCCGCCCTGCGCACCACCAAGGGCCTCGACCAGCACTACGGCCCCTCCACGGCGTCCCTCGTGCTCATCCCGACGGCCCGGGGCGGCCTGAAGGACCCGCAGATCCGCCGGGCCCTGTCCCTCGCGATCGACCGGACGGGCATCGCGAAGTCCGGGTACGGCGGGCTCGCCCAGCCCTGGGCCACCCCGGTCGGCTCCGGCGCCTGGGGATACGAGAAGCCCGCCTTCGAGGCCGCGCAGAAGAAGCTGTCGGCCGCGGCCCCCGCCACCCCCACCGCCGACGACCTCGCCGAGGCCAAGGAACTGGTGAAGGAGGCGGGTGCGCCGGCCGGACCCATCGTGATCGGCACCGACAGCAGCCAGGGCCGGACGGTCGTCGCGAACGCGGTGCGTTCCGCGCTCCAGCGCATCGGGCTCAAGGGTCAGATCAAGACCGTGCCGACGGCCCAGTTCGAGGAGTTCTACAGCGATCCGTCCGCACGGGCCGACATCGACGTGCTGGTCGGCGACTGGTACATCTCCAAGGCCGACCCCATGGGCTTCTACGACAACGGCCTCTCCGACTCCTCCAACAACTGGGTCGGCTTCAAGGACGCGGCGTACGACAAGAAGGTCCGCCAGGCCCTGAGCACCCTGGACGACGCGAAGCGGGCCGAGCTCGCGATCGACGTACAGCAGCGGTTCGTGGACGCGGGCGTCTGGATCTCGGTCGCGCAGGTCCCGACGGCGCTCGTCGTCAACGACAAGCTGACGGGACCCCCGGCGTCGCAGGCCTACCTCTACTACCCGTGGGCCGCCGCACTCGGCCTGAAGAAGGGCTAGGTGAGCGTCGTGCTCGCTCGGATCTCACGGCGGCTCGCGGGTCTCGTCGCGACCCTCTTCGCCGCCTCGTTCGTCATCTTCGCCGCCGTGTACGCGGCGCCGGGCGACCCCGCGGTGTTCCTCGCGGGCGGCCGGGACAAGCTGACACCGGAGCGCCTGGCCCAGGTGCGCGCGCAGTACCACCTGGACGAACCGCTGGTCGTCCAGTACGGCCGGTGGCTGTGGGACTGCGTCCACTTCGACCTGGGGCGCTCCTTCAAGTACAGCGACCAGGTGGCCGACCTGGTGACGGCCCGCTTCCCGACGACGCTCCAACTGGTCGCCTACGCGACGGTTTTGTTCGTGGTGTTCGGCGTCGGCGCCGGCATCCTGGCCGCGGTCAAGCGCTCCACGTGGGTGGACTCCGCCGTCGTGGGCGGCACGACGCTCGCCGCCTCGGTCCCTTCGTTCGTGGCGGCCATCGCCCTGGTCTCGCTGTTCGGCGTGCAGCTCGGATGGTTCCCGGTCTCGGGCTCGGGAGAGGGCCTCGGCGGCACCCTGCACCACCTGACGCTCCCCGCCCTGTCGTTGGCGCTCGGCGCCCTCGCCATCATCAGCCGGGTCACCCGGCAGGCGATGGCGGACGCCTCCGCGTCCGACCACGTGGAGGCGGCACGCGCGTCGGGCGTCCCGGAACGGGACATCATCCGGCGCCACGTCCTGCGCAACGCGCTCGGACCGATCATCACGATGTGCGGTCTCGTCATGGCGGGCATGCTCGCGGGCACGGTGGTCGTGGAGACGGCGTTCGGCATCAGCGGTATCGGCTCGCTCCTCGTGGGCGCGATCAACACCCATGACTTCCCGGTGGCGCAGGCGGTCCTGCTGCTCATGGTCACCGGCTACATCGTGGTGACGACGCTGGTGGACGTGGTGCACCCGCTGCTCGACCCACGCGTGAAGGAGGCCCGTTCCTGATGGCTGCCGCCGCAGTAACTCTCGCGCCTCTGGCCGTACGCCGACGGCGCCCCGTAGGGGTGATCGTCGCCGCCGGTCTACTCGCCCTCGTCGTCCTGGCGGCGCTGTTCGCACCGCTCCTCGCGCCCTACGCCCCTGACGCGATCGACCTCTCGGCCTCACTGGTCGGGACCTCCGGGGACCACCTCCTCGGCACCGACTCATCGGGCCAGGACCTGCTGTCACGCGCCCTGTACGGGACCCGCACGAGCCTGATCGCGCCGATCCTGCTCCTCGCCGTCGCCGCCGTGCTCGGCATCACGCTCGGCGTGCTCGCCGCGTGGCGCGGGGGATGGGTGGACGCGCTGGTCTCACGGATCACGGACGTGATGTACGCGTTCCCGGGCCTGCTGTTCACCGTCCTGATCATCGCGGTCTTCGGCGCCGGCATGACGACGTCCGTACTGGCCCTCGGCCTCGCCTTCACCCCGACGATCGCCAAGTACGTGCGCTCGCTGGCCCTTTCGGAGTCCCGCAAGCCGTACGTCGACGCCTACCGGGTGCAGGGGATGGGCGGTGCGCGCATCTGCGTGGCGCACCTGGTCCCGAACCTGGGCCGCGCGATCCTCGGCTACCTGGTCGTCCTCTTCGGCGAGGCGTTGATGTCCCTCGCGACCCTCTCCTACCTGGGCTTCGGCGCCCAACCCCCGTCATCGGACTGGGGCTTGATGGTGCAGGAAGGGCAGGCGGCCGTGGTCCAGGGCGCGCTGCTTCCGGCGCTCGTCCCCGGCACGGCCATCGCCCTGGTCGTCGTGTCCTTCAACGTGGTCGGGGTCTGGGCCGCCGACCGGCTAGGGAGGCAGTGACCCATGCTGCTCGAGATCGAAGACCTCACCCTTCGGGTGCCGGGAGCGGCCCGACCGCTCCTCGAATCGGTGTCCCTCACCGTCCGGCCCGGCGAAGTCGTCGGCCTGGTCGGCGAGTCGGGCTCGGGCAAGTCGACCACGGCGAAGGCGGCACTCGGCCTCCTTCCCGCGGGCGCGACGACGTCGGGCTCCGTCCGGGTGAACGGCACCGAAGTCCTCACCCTCAAGGGCGAGGCCCTGCGGACCCACCGCGCGCGGACCGTCGCCATGGTCCACCAGGACCCCCGCGCCGCACTCAACCCGGTGCGACGCATCGGCGACTTCCTGACCGAGCGCGGCGCGACCCGCGACCAGGCGGTCGAACTCCTCGCCACGGTCGGCCTGTCGGACCCCGCCCACCGCGTACGCCAGCGCCCGCACGAGCTCTCTGGCGGCATGCTGCAACGCGTGGTCATCGCGGGCGCGCTCGCCGCGGAGCCGAGCCTGCTCCTCGCGGACGAGGCGACCAGCGCCCTGGACGTCACGACGCAGGCGGAGATCCTCGCTCTCCTGCGCCAACTGCGGGCCACCCGGGACCTGGGCCTCCTCTTCATCACCCACGACCTGCACCTGGCAGCCGCGTACTGCGACCGCGTGTACGTCATGTACGCGGGCCGCGTGGTGGAACAGCGCTCGGCGAAGGCCCTGTTCGACACCCCGGCCCACCCCTACACGCGGGGCCTGCTCTCCTGCTCGCCCACCCTGGGCGACACGACCCACACCCTCCACCCGATCCCGGGCCGCCCACCTTCCCTCTCGGACACGTTCCCTGGCTGCCCGTTCGTGTCGCGCTGCGGGGAGGCGGAGGAGGGGTGCGAGACGTGGGTGCCGGAGCAGTTCGGTCTTGAGGAGGGGGGAACGGTGGCCTGTTCTGTTGTGGGCAGGCGTTCCGCAGGGCGGAACGGGTGGGCACAACCCACGATGCCGAGTACCGATTCGACCGAGGTGAGCCACTGATGCCGCAAAATCTGCTGACGGTGGACAGCCTCAGCAAGAGCTACCCCCTGCCGGGCGGCGGCCGCCACCAGGCGGCCGAGAACGTGACGTTCACGGTGGGGAAGGGCGGCTCCATAGGAATCGTGGGCGAATCAGGCTCAGGCAAGACAACGGTCGCCCGCATGCTGGTGGGCCTGGCCCGCCAGGACTCCGGCACGGTGACGGTGGAAGGCCGCCCCCGCGAGGCCCGTACGCCCCGGAAGCGAGCCGCACGCCTGGCCAGGGCCAGGGAGATCCAGATGGTCTTCCAGGACCCCTACCTCTCCCTGGACCCCCGCCTCACCTCCGCCCAGTGCCTCCGCACGGCCCTGCACCTGCACGGCAGGGACGAGACCCTGGCCGCGGGGCTCCTGGACCAGGTGGGCCTCGGCACCCGCGAGGCCGGTGCCCGCCCCCGCGAACTCTCCGGCGGCCAGCGCCAACGCCTCGCCATCGCGCGGGCACTGGCGGTGGACCCCCAAGTGCTCGTCCTGGACGAGGCGGTGGCGGCGCTCGACGTGTCGATCCAGGCCCAGATCCTCCAGCTCCTCGGCGAGATCCGCCGGGACATCGGGGTTGCCCTGGTCTTCGTCAGCCACGACCTGGCGGTCGTCCAGCACATCACGGACGAGGTCCTGGTGATGCGCAGAGGAAAGGCGGTCGAACAGGGCCCCACGCCCCAGGTGCTCTCAGCCCCCAAGGACCCGTACACGACCAGACTCCTGGCATCGGTGCCACGGGAGGGCTGGAACCCGTCGGATGCGACGGCGCTGACGTAAGAGGCGCCCCATAGGGGCGCGGGGAACTGCGCGCCCAGCCACAGCCGGACCGGCAGGAAAAGAGAAGCCCCAGCCAAGGAGCCAGAGCCCAAGGCCCAGGGGCCAGAAAAAGGCAGGAGCCCCGCCTTCCGCTCTCGCGGGAGGCAGGGCTCCTTGGGTACTGCTATCCATGTCCGGATCAAGTCACCGGAACTGTCACACGCCCCACGTGAATGGGGCGCCCCACTACATGGGGGTGACGTTCTCCGCCTGCGGACCCTTCGGGCCCTGCGTGACGTCGAAGCTCACGGCCTGGTTCTCCTCAAGGGAGCGGAAGCCGTTTGCGTTGATCGCGGAGTAGTGGACGAAGACGTCGGGGCCTCCGCCTTCCTGGGCGATGAATCCAAAGCCCTTTTCGGCGTTGAACCACTTCACGGTTCCGGTAGCCATAAGCCCTCCTTGGGCCAAAGGGTTGCCCTGCTCCAGAACCTGCGATTGTTGAAACAACTGCATAAGTCTGAAAACGACGAGAGCCCGCGGGTCACATGCTCCGCAGGCTCTGTACTGCAAGGGAAACCAAACTGCAACTTGCGGCGAGCTTAGCACGCAGGCAGCCGAATGCAATAGGGGGCAAGATCACGTCACCCGGATGTTTGACGGACCCCCCAGAGGGGTTGACGGGCCAGGTCGAAAGCTCTTGACAAGGACGGGATCGGGGCCCCGCTTTCTGCACCGTACCGCAAGGGGGCTAGCCTCCCCGATGTGGACAATTCTCCCGTTGACGCCATCGCCGGGGAGGGCTCAGATCAGCTCTCCGGTCACCGCCGCACCCCCCGGCCACGCGTCGGTCACATTCAGTTCCTGAACTGCATGCCTCTGTACTGGGGCCTCGCGCGCACCGGCACACTGCTCGACTTCGAGCTCACGAAGGACACCCCCGAGAAGCTCAGCGAGCAGTTGGTGCGGGGCGATCTCGATATCGCGCCCGTGACCCTCGTCGAGTTCCTCAAGAACGCCGACGACCTCGTCGCTTTCCCCGATCTCGCGGTCGGCTGCGACGGCCCGGTGATGTCCTGCGTGATCGTCTCGCAGGTACCGCTGGACCAGCTGGACGGAGCGAGGGTCGCGCTCGGCTCGACCTCGCGCACCTCCGTGCGCCTGGCGCAGCTGCTGCTCGCCGAGCGGTACGGCGTGCGCCCCGACTACTACACGTGTCCGCCCGACCTCGGCGTGATGATGCAGGAGGCGGACGCCGCCGTGCTCATCGGGGACGCGGCGCTGCGGGCCAACCTGATCGACGGCCCGCGGCTCGGTCTGGACGTATACGACCTGGGCCAGATGTGGAAGGACTGGACGGGGCTGCCGTTCGTCTTCGCGGTCTGGGCGGCCCGGCGGGACTACGCGGAGCGCGAGCCCGACGTGGTGCGCGCGGTGCACAAGGCGTTCCTGTCCTCGCGTGATCTCTCCCTCGAGGAGGTCGGCAAGGTCTCCGAGCAGGCCGCGCGCTGGGAGGCCTTCGACGCGGGGGTCCTGGAGAAGTACTTCACGACGCTCGACTTCCGGTTCGGGAGCGCGCAGTTGGAGGGCGTCGCGGAGTTCGCGCGCCGGGTGGGCGAGACGACCGGGTTCCCCGCGGACGTGCGGGTGGAGCTGCTGGGCGCATCGCAGTAACGTGCGGGCCCGCGGTCTACCCTGAGCTGCAGACAATGCGCGCGGCTCGGTGGCCGCGGCCGTGCGGCGCGTCCGGGGGAGGCCTTCGTCATGCACCCGCTCGATCCCGGTGAACCGACCGTCATCGGCCCCTACCGACTGCTCGGCCGCCTCGGTTCGGGCGGTATGGGCCGGGTCTACCTGGGTCGCAGCTCGGGCGGCCGTACGGTCGCGGTGAAGGTCGTCCATCCCCACTTCGCGCTCGACGAGGAGTTCCGCGCCCGCTTCCGGCGCGAGGTGGAGGCGGCGCGGCGGGTGGGCGGCGACTGGACCGCGCCGGTCCTGGACGCCGATCCGGAGGGGGCGGTGCCGTGGGTGGCCACGGGGTACGCGGCGGGCCCTTCGCTGGCCGACGCGGTACGTGACCAGTCCGCACTCCCGACCCACTCCGTACGGGTACTGGTGGCGGGCCTCGCCGAGGCGCTGACGCATGTGCACGGGCTCGGCCTGGTCCACCGTGACGTGAAGCCGTCGAACGTCATGCTCACGATGGACGGGCCCCGGCTCATCGACTTCGGCATCGCGCGGGCGACGGACGGCACGGCCTCGCTCACGTCGACGGGGGTCTCCGTCGGGTCGCCCGGCTACATGTCGCCGGAGCAGATCCTCGGCAAGGGGGTGGCCGGGGCGGCGGACGTCTTCTCGCTGGGGGCGGTCCTGGTGTTCGCGGCGACGGGGGCGTCACCCTTCCCCGGCGACTCGTCCGCCTCGCTGCTCTACAAGGTCGTGCACGAGGAGCCGGAACTCGGGCCGCTGACAGGGGAGCTGCGGGACATCGCCCGGCAGTGCCTGGCCAAGGACCCGGGGGCCCGCCCCGCGCCGGAGGAACTCGCACGGCGACTGGCGCCCTCGGGTGTGGCCGGCCTGGTGGCGGCCGGCTGGCTGCCGGGCCCGCTGGTCGAACGGGTCTCCAGAAGCGCGGTGCGGCTCCTGGACCTGGAGACGGAGGGGGCCGGGGTCGCGGAACAGCAGTCGGGCCCGGTGCCGTTCGGCTCCCCGAGCACACACGCCCCGGCGCAGGGTTTCGGCCCCCCGGACCCGTCGTACGCGAATTTCCCGTCCCCACCCCCATACGTCCCCACGCAAACGTCCACCCCAGCCCCAAAGCCCTCGGGGGTGCCGGGCAGGATGACCGTCTCGGTCGCCGCGGCGTCCACGCCGAGTGGGGCGGACGGGCGTGGCCGCAAGGTCAGTTGCACGCTGGTCCTGGGCGTGGCGGGCGCGCTCGCCGCGGTGACGGTCGGCTCGGTCTTCGTCTTCGGCCTGCTCCCGGGCAACGACGACGACAACGCGAGCGACGCGGGAGGCCACCCCCCGGCCGCGACCGCGAGCGAACAGCCGGGCAGCGACGGCGCGGACCAGGGGGCCGACGAGGTCCCCGCGTCCTACCGCGGCACCTGGGAAGGCCAGGCGGTGGCGGCGAACGGCGCTGTCCCAATGGGCACGTTCAGCCTGAAGATAGAGCGAGGCAAGATCGGCGACCGCTTCGCCGTCATGACCCAGACCGACCAACTGGGCGGGACCTGCGCGGTGGACCTGACCCTGAAGTCGGTGACGGACAAGGAAATCGTGGCCGAGGGAAAGGGCCAGGCGAAAAGCGCGGCCCAGTGCACGAAGAACGCCCACACGGTCCGCCTACGCCCCAAGAACGACACCCTCCTCTACCTCTCGGAAAACGAACAATCAGGCAACCCCGAAGCCACCCTCACCCGTCAGGACTGACGAGCGGCCGTCCGGGCGGGCCGCCACCCGTCAGTCCTGCCGCCGTCACATCGGCGTAGTGACAGTGACCGGCTCTCCGCTGCCCGTATAGAGGAGGCCCTTGCCTGGGGCGATGGGGCCGCCGACCATGCTTCGGGTGGTTCGGATGCCGATCAGTTCGCCGCTTGATGAGTCCTGGGGGGAGAGCAGGATGCCTCGGCGGCCCTTCTTCGCTTCCACCTGCCAGCCGGAGAAGCCGCCGCAGACCTCCTCCTCGTCGCCGCCGATGATGAGGCCGAGGCCCCGTTCGGCGCCGCGCTGGACCAGGCGTTTGAACTCGCGTTCGGCGTCGCAGTCCTCCAGGACCTCGCCGTCGTCGATGATCCAGATGATCGGGTCCTCGGGGGTCGCGGACTCCACGACCTCCTTGAAGTCGTCGCTCTCGATGTCGTCGTCCTTGAAGACCTTCAGGATGCCTTCCTGGCCTTCGAGTTCGCGCAGCGGCGAGGGGCGGGGGGCGGCGATCACGAGGCGTACGCCCTGAGTGAGGTACGAACGCGCCAGGTTCATCAGTGTTGTGCTGCGGCCCGACTTGGCCGGGCCCGCCACGACGAACGTCGGCACGCCCTGTGCGAGGTCGGGGCCGAAGCCCATGATGTCGTCGCCGCCGATGCCCGCGAGCGCCCACAGCTTGGAGCGCGAGGCCTCCGGGTCCCGCATCTCCCACGCGTCGGCGAAGGTGATGCGGCTGGGCAGGCTGTCCACGCGGAACGGCTTGCGGGCGCGTGGCACGTCCGCGTCCCGGACGGCCGCCGCCTCGCCGATCTCGGTGAGCGCCGCGGCCTGGCCCTGGCCCGTGGAGTCCTCGGAGAGGAGGGCGAACTGCGTCTCCGTGCCGTGCTCGTTCTTGAAGCCGCGGCCCGGCGGAATCTCCTCCGGCACCTTGCGCGCGTTCATGCCGAGCATCGAGAAGTCGGAGCGGTCGGCGAGCCGCAGGCCGTACTTGTCCTCGGTGAGCGAGGCCATGCGGCCGATGAGGACCTGGCGGTCACCGGTGATGACCAGGTGGATGCCGACGCTCGCGCCCTCGCGCATCATCGCCTGCAGCTCGTCCGTCAGCTCACCGTGGTCGTACTCGCCAAGCGTCGGCAGCCAGCCCTCCCAGCGGTCGAGCAGCACGACGATGTGCGCGAGCCGCTCCTCCTCGGGCACCGCGGCCCGCTGCTCGCCGATGTCGGCGAAGCCCTTGTCGGCCAACAGATCCTGGCGGCGCGTCACTTCACCCTTGAGGCGGGTGATGAGGCGCACCGCGCGCTCGGTCTGGTTACGGCTGACGACGGCCCCGCAGTGCGGAAGCCGGGTCAGCGCGTTGAGCGCGCCGTTGCCGCAGTCGATGCCGTAGAGGTGGACGTCGGCGGACGAGTGCGTACGCGCGATGGAGCCCGCGATCGTCCGCAGGATCTGCGAGCGGCCACTGCGCGGGGCACCGCCGACGAGCAGGTGCCCGAAGGAATGGAAGTCCACCACCACCGGACGCCGCGCCTGGTCGGAGGGGATGTCCTCGAGGCCGAACGGCGCGGGCGCGAGCGCGCCCGGCTTGTCGCTCGCGGCGGGCCGCGGGATCTCGTCGAGCTGGAGCGTCTCGGAGAGCGCGGGCAGCCACGGGCTGTGCTGCGCGGGAATCCCCATCGTCGCGTTCGCGTCCCGCACGGCGTCCACGAGGACCTTGAGGTCGGTGATCTCCTCCTCCTCGCGCGCCGCGGCCTTGGGCTTCACGAGCGCGGCACGGCCGAGGTCCTCCCACCCGAGCCGGCCCGCCCACGGCGCGAGCAGCGCCGGGTCGGTGGCGCCGGGCCTGCGGCCACCGACACGCCCCGACTGGAAGGGGACGAGCGAGGCGTGACCGAGGCGGACGTAGGCGCGGCCGGGCGTGCTCTTGGCGATGTGCCCTGCCGCCGGGTCGTCGATGACGTCGGCGGACTCGGCGCCGTCCGTCACGCGCAGGGCGATGCGGAGGTTGGTGTTGGCGCGGATCTCGGGCGACACGACACCGGACGGCCGCTGCGTGGCGAGCAGCAGGTGGATGCCGAGCGAACGGCCACGCTGGGCGATGTTGACCAGACCCGTCACGAAGTCGGGCAGGTCACGCACCATGGAGGCGAACTCGTCGATGACGATGAGGAGTCGGGGCACGGGCGGGTGCGAGGGATCACGGCGTACGAGGTCCTGGTAGTCCTCGATGTCCTTCGCGTCGGCCGCCGCCAGGATGTGCTCGCGCCGCTTGAGCTCGGCGCCAAGCGACTCCAGGGCGCGCTCCACGAGGTGCGCGTCGAGGTCGGTGACCATGCCCACCGTGTGCGGCAGCTTCACGCAGTCCTTGAACGCGGAGCCACCCTTGTAGTCCACGAGGACGAAGGTCATGTTCTCGGGGGTGTTGGCCACCGCGAGCGCCGCCACGATGGTCTGAAGCAGCTCCGACTTACCGGAACCGGTCGTACCGGCGATCAGGCCGTGCGGCCCGTCCCGCCGCATGTCGATGCCGAAGGGCCCGTCGTACGACTCACCGATGACGGCCATCGTCGACTGGCCGCTCACCTGCCAGCGCGCGGTGATCTGTTCGGCCGTCGGCGGCTCGAGCTGGAGCACGTCGAGCAGCCGGCTCGACCCCGGCAGCGCCGAGTCCTCGGTCTCGCCGCTGATGTCGCGCAGCGGCGAGAGCGCCCGCGCGAGCCGCCCGCACCAGGCGGGGGACACGAAGTCGGGGCGTACGGAACGGATGCGGGCGGCGTCGGTCCGCTCGACGCGCAGCCGCAGTTCGAAGGGCTTGTCGGCGCCCTGCTCGCCGTCGTCGGCGCTCTGGTGCCACGCCTGGAAGGACGGGAAACCGCCGGGAGCGGCCGGGGCGGGCTGCGCGGCGGCCGACGCGGTGGGCCTGGCCGGCAGGCCGATCTCCTCCGGCCGCGGCTCGGCGATCACGACGGCCTGGCACTCGCCGGGCAGGAACCGCTCCTCGTCGTCGAGGCAGAGCGCGTACATCGACACGGCGGGGCCCTCGCGCAGCAGCTTCACCACACCGGGCATGGACCGCAGCCGCCGGGACCCGTCCCACACCACGACGATGTCGGGGTCCCCGAAGGAGGCCGCGCCGCCCCGGTTGTTCTCCTTGGCGGCCTTCTGGCGGGCGGCGAGTATCTGGGTCAGCTCACCGATGCGGGAGCCGACGGTCTCGGCGTCCGTCCCGATCAGCACGTTGGCGTCCTGCGCACCGGCGGGCCGCGAGTGCGGCAGCCAGCGCGTCCAGTCCCACGTCTCGCGCGCCGAGTTCTCGGTCAGGACGTAGAACTGCACGTCGAGCGGGCTGTGCAGGACCGCGGTCTGCGCGACCGCCCAGCGGCCGAGCGCCTGCGCGGAGTCGCCGGGTCCCGCCATGCCGATCACGCCGAGGTCGCGCAGCGAGAGCGCGACGGGCGCGTCCTCGATCTTCCAGGTGACCTCGCGCTTGTGGTCGTCCTGCTCGGGGTCGTCGAGGACGACCTCGGAGTCGATCCGCCCGGTGCCGACGCGGATCAGCAGATGGTCCCCGTCGGTCCGCCGCCGCTCCCACAGCCGCGTACGGGGGCCGGTGCTCAGCGAGAGGATGCCCGCCGGGCTGAGGATGGCCTGCCGCTTGTCGAGCCGCTCGGCGACGAGCGCGTCCTGGGCGTCCTTCTCGATCCGCGCCTTGTGTTCGTTGTACTCCTTGACCTGCTTGGCATGGGACTTGCGCCCGTGCTTCTTGTCCATGAAGTAGTTGCCGAACAGGATCAGCGGGCTGAGCAGCGCCATGATCAGGTAGTACCAGCGCCCGAAGATCATCACGGATACGACGGCACCGACGAGCGGCGTGAGCGCCATCAGCCAGGGCAGCGGGCGCGCCTCGAAATCACGTACCGGACTCGGCAGCCTGAATTTCGTCTGACGCTCGGGGGGACGGAGTCGGGGCGGCCGGTTGTAATCAAGTCCGGCGCCGTCCTCCGACCACTTCAGGGCGGCATTCGGCGGCGTATAGCGGTCGAGTTCGAAAAGGGTGTTGCCGACCGCGATCTGTGCGCCGAGCGGCCATTCCCCTTTCTTCCACGCATTACTGCCCGGATCATTCTCGACGTCACTGTCGGCAGCGTCGGTGCTGTCGGCGGCGTCGCGCTTCTTCTTCTTTTTGCCCGGCTTGTTGCTTTTCTCGTTCTTCTCGGCTTCTTCTTCGAGTTCGTCGTACTTCTTGCCGTCGAGGGTCACGCCGCCTTTGTCACCATGTACGGCGACTTGGCAGGTGCCATCGGTTGCAACTGACAACGTCAGGGCGCGCGAGGGCAGTTCCGGATCATCGACGCGGATGTACGAGGCGGGCCCGCTGCCGATGTCGTAGCGCCCGATCCCGAGCCGGTGCACCGCGCCGGCCGAGGGGCCTCCCGCGACGCGCAGTTCGACCAGGCCGGTGGGTTCGCCGGGCAGGCAGCCCGCCGGGTCGTGCAGGCTGACGACGGCGCCCTCGCGCAGCGGGGAGGTCCCGATGGTCGCGGCGGCGTCGATGGGATAGCCGTCCACGAAGACGATCGGCGCTCCGCCCTGGCCGGTGCCGGGCTGGAGTTGATGGCCGCCGATGGGGATGATCTGGGCGTCGCCGCCGCCGTACCCCACCTGGGCGGCCAGCTCCTTGGCGATGTCCCCCACGGAGGACTCAGGATCGGCGTCGAGCACGACGTCGGCGTTCGCGCCGCCGAGCGGATCGACGACGGTCAGAGTCAGGCGCACGATCGTCCTCCCCTAGAGCCCCTTTTGACCGCTTCCGGGTTTGCTTTCGCAGTTGCTCCGGAGTGCGGTCACGGCGGCTTGTCCACAGTGCTGTGAGGCTGTCCACAGTGCCTGTGACGATAGCCGCTCCACCCTTCCCGCAGGCAACGGGCTGTGCACCAGCTCATAGCAGAGCTGTGACTCAACCGGGGTGTGCTCACTTCTGCCCCACCCGTAAGCTGCTGACCCAAGAGCGGAAGATCGCATGAACGGCCGGACGGCCTTCGCGCGGCCCGCACGGAGGAGCCAAGGGGGATGGCCCTGCGGCGAGTTGGATTGGATGTGAAGCCACATGGCCAAAGACGCCGATATCACCTATGAGGAGATGCGGACCGCGGCGGGCAAGCTGAACGACGCCAAGGACAAGATCGACGAGAAGCTCGACGCTCTCGAGCGTTTCGTCGAGAACCTGGTGAAGAACGGCTACACGACTCGCAAGGGTTCGCAGGCCTTCGAGGACTCCTTCAAGGAGTTCAAGAAGGGCGCCAAGGACACCATCGAGGGCCTCACGGGCATGGGCAAGTTCCTGACCAGCGCCGCGAAGGCGTACGAGGACCTGGACGACGACCTCGCCAAGGGCGTCAAGGGCAAGTGATCCTCTCCTGGGGCGAGTGATCGGGCCCCAGGGCGAGTGATCCGGCCCTCGGGCAGGTGAACAACCCGGTGCGATGGGCCGCCGCATGCCGCGGCGGTCCATCGCACCGGTCGTATGTCGGTAGGTCGTATGTCGGTAGTGCGATGCATGGGGGCGCTGTGGGTGGCGGTGGCGACCGGGCCAGGCTGGACCTTGACGTGATCAAGGGCATGGGCACCGGGCTCAACAATGTGAAGAAGGCCTTCGAAGGCCTGGAAGACCTCGGCGGTCAGTACGAGGACGACTTCGGGAACGGCGATCTGGCCGACAAGTTCGGGGATTTCGCCGACAACTGGAAGTTGAGCCGCAAAAGGCTGACGGACGAGGTCGACGCGCTCGCCCAGATCGCCAAGGCCGCCGCCGAGGCCTACGAGGACATCGACCATCAGCTGGCCGAGGCGATCCGCGGCGCGGACGACCCCAAGTCGAAGAAGAAGGGCTGACCCATGGCCGGACGCCCACGCGATTGGCACCCGGTCGCGGACAGCGACCCCATCCCCGGTGACGCCGACCGGGTCGCGAACCTGGGGAAGAAGCTCCGCAAGACCGCCGACGAGCTCGAGAAGCAGATCAGGAACATCAAGGCGGTCTCCGAGGTGGAGGCCTGGGACAGCAAGGCGGGCAAGGAGTTCCGCGAGAAGGCCCAGGGCAACGTGAAGAAGCTGGAAGCCGCCTTCAAGCGCTACGACACGGCGGCGGACGCCTTCGGCAGCGAGGTCACGGAGGTCGGCGGCAGGTTCGACGACAAGCTGCACGCCAAGCCGAAGAACTACGCGTCGGACCTGAACCGGGCGCAGGAGATGGCGGACCTGGCGCTCAAGGAGGCGCAGGACGCGGACGAGCGCAAGAGCGCGAGCCAGAAGAGCCTGGACGGCTTGTCCGACAAGGACAAGGACAAGGACAAGGACAAGGACAAGGGCGGCGGGGACGGGAAGGACGGCAAGAAGAAGCTGGAGGAGGCGCGGGACGCCGCGGGCGACGAGATCGAGGCCGCAAGGAAGAAGATCGACCAGGCCAGGAAGGTCCGGGACGACGCGGCGAAGCGGGCCCGTGACGCGATCGAGGACGTCATCGCGGACGACTCCCTGAAGGACGGCTTCTGGGAGACCCTCGTCGACGACATCAAGTCGGTGACGGAGCTGATCTCCACCGTCTGCGGAATCCTTTCCTTGGTGGTCGGCTGGATTCCGGTGATCGGCCAGGCGCTGGCGGGAGTCCTGGGCGCGATCGCCATGATCGCCACGCTGATCACCACGATCTGCACAATCATCCAGGTCTTCCAGGGCAACGCCGACTGGATGGACGTGGGGCTTGCGGCGGTCGGCTTCCTGCTGATGGGCGTGGGCAAGGCCTTCTCCAAGGTGGCGGGGAAGTTCGCCAAGAACGCACTCGGCAAGATGGGCCGGGCCGGAAAGGCGCGGACCACGAAGCAGGTCACCCGGGCGAACAAGAACCTGCGCAAGCTCTCCGGCAAGAAGTTCAAGCTGGAGAAGGGCGAGGGCTGGAAGTCCCTCAAGGAGCCTTTCACCGAGCCGTTCTCGAAGGCGGCCTGGAGCAAGAATCTCAAGACCCTCAAGCCCGGCAGCGGAAACTTCGCTGCCGCGAGGAACGAGCTGGCGGAGCGGGGCGGCGGAAGCGCCTTCAAGGGCATCGGGAAGTCGTTCTCCATGGCCGACCCCGGTGTCGCCTCCGACCTGAAGGCCATCAAGTCGGGAGCGGCCGGACTCGGCAACTTCGACGTCAACGCCGTGAGCCAGATCTCGAAGACGGCGACGCGTCTGGGGGTCACCGGAGCGGGCATCACACTGGCCGGCCTCGGCCTTGACGGTAACCTCAACCCGCTCGTGGCCTGAGCCCCGCTGAAGCTCTCGTGGCCTGAGTCCTCCCACCGCACCGAAGAAGGAACGCAGTGAACACACCAGACGACGACGTCCCGGCGCTGTCCGAGGACTTCGCGGTCCGCATCGACCTCCAGCCCGGCTGGGTCGACCTGACGCTGCGCGAGCCCTCCAAGGCCGAGGCGAAGGCACTCGCCACCAAGACCGTCAACGAGCTCAACCCGCTCTCCCTGGAGATCGAGAAGAGCGCGGTCTTCGACGACATGGCCGAGCGGGCACTCAACCTCAACGAGGACGCTCCGGCGCTGGCGGCGGCGTACTACTCCGAGAGCGGCGAGGGCCTGATCAGCCTCATGGTCGACTCGTACGGGGACGAGGGCGTGCCGCGTCCCACGCCGGACGAGGTGCTGCCCCTGCTCCTGGAGTGGGAGAACGGCGAGGTCGTGGGGGAGCCGGAGGTGACCCGCCTGGAGCTGGCGGCGGGCCCCGCGCTGCGGGTCCAGGCGACGCTGAAGATCAAGCGGATGCTGGGCCTCGGCCGGCGCATCACCGAGTTCGTGAAGTACGCGGTGTTCCCGCCCGGCATGCAGAGCCTCGTCGTGGTGACGGCGACGTGGGAGAAGATCCAGCTGACGGAGGAGAACACACAGCGGGTGGACGAGATCGTCCCGACGCTGAGGCTGTCCCTGGTGGACGAGGACGGAAACGAGATCGCGGACGAGGACGGAAACGACATCGCGGACGAGGACGGAAACGAGATCGTCCCGAAGCCGGAATCCTGACGACCTGAGTGAATTCGAGACCCGGAATCCGATGAAGAACGCCAGCGAATTCACTTCGCCGCCCTCCGACTACAACGTCATCGTCCCCGACGGCTGGTTCCAGCTGCCGCTCGCGCCCGAGCACCGCGACCAGGGCATCATGGCGCTGGCGGACCAGCAGTTCCGGGGCGTGGACAACGCCCCGCACATCAAGAAGCAGTTCATGCGGGAGATGCAGAAGAAGGCCAAGGGTGCCTACGGCATCGGCGGCACCGAGCTCTACATCTCCACCCTGTCCGTCGGCCAGCTCCCGCTGGCCTCCTCGCTCCTGATCAGCATCCCGGGCCCGGACGAGTGGCCGAACATTTCCTCTCCCGAGGAGCTGGCGGAGCACCTGGCGAGCAAGAACGGCTCCGACGCCGAGCCGCAGGACGAGACCGCCGAGGTCGGCGTGGTGACCCTGGAGGCGGCGGGCCGCGCCGTGCGCCAGCGCCGCAGGGAACTGTCGGACGCGTCCGCCCAGTTGGGCAGCACCCTGCCGAACACGCTCGTCACGTACTACGTCCCGATCCCCGCCACCAAGAGCTGGCTGCTCCTGAACTTCTCCACCCCCGTGGACCCGCTCGCGGACCGGATGGTGGAACTGTTCGACGCGGTGGCGGGCACGCTGCACTGGGACTGACGATGACGCAACAGCAAGCCCGTTTCCGCCCTCGGGACGGATTCGGTATCGCTGCCGCCGTGCTGGTGCTCGCGGCCGCGGTGGTCGGCTTCCTCTGGGCGAAGGGCGCCTGGCGCTCCGCGATCCGTCAGGCCCCGGGCCTGATGGTGGACTGGCCGGGCGGGGCGTGGGTCTTCGGGGTGGTGTGCGGCCTGCTGGCCGTGGCCGGAGTCATCGCCGGGCTGTGGATCACTGACGCCTGGCAGGGGACCACCGCGCCGTGGCGGCTCGCCCGCGGCGTGGGCAAGGCCGTGTCCTGGGGACTGCCGGCCGTCCTGACCCTGTACTTCCTCCAGGCTCTGCCCGGCCGCAACTGCCGCTCGTACGAGCCGACTTGCCAAGCGGTCGACGGCGTGGGCCCGGCCATCGTGTCGTACGCCATCACGGCTGGGGCCGTGGGGTGGGCCGTCCACCGGTTTCGTGCGGGCCGCGCGGCGCACCGCCAGGCGGAGCGACAGGCGCGGCTGCGAAAGTTGCGGAAGAAGGGCAAGGGGAAGAGCCGGGCGGCGCGGTAGGCGCATCCCGCGCCGCCGCGCCGCCGGGGCTTGTCAGCGGTTGATGGACTGGATTTCCTCGATCGTGATGTCCTGGACCGCCTCGATCGTGCCGTTGGGCATGGGCTCCGCATTCGCTTGGCCCGTTCCCGTCCAGCTGATCTCCCACGTAAGGGAAGCCTTGAGAGGGACCGTCTCGCCGCCGGAAGAGCGGTGGTACGTGATGCCGCAGGGCGGGGTTTCCTCGGACTTGCCCTTCGCGTAGGGCTCACCGATCCTGCCGTCGACGATGGGGCATTCACCGTCGGCGGGGATGATGGTCGCGTCCTTGGTCCCGGGGTCGAGCGTGAGGGACTTCGGCTTGGCGGTCGTGGTCGCCTCGAGGTTGAAGCCGGGGACGTTGATGGCCGCCGTCGCCTTGACCTCGTCGAACACGGCCTTGTCGAGCCAGGCCCAGGTGGGCAGATTCACCTTGGTGACGGCCTCGGGCGCGAGGGTGACCTTGGTGCCCGGCAGTTCCATGTGCTGGTAGGCGAGGGCGGCCAGCATCTCCGAGGTGATGGCCTCCTCGTGCTGGGGCGGCGGGGGCTCGCCGTTGTCGACCCAGAAGGGAATGTCGGAGCACGACATCCGCGCGAGGGCGTCCGGCTCATTGGGGTTCTCGACGCCCGCCCAGAACATCCCCTTGCCGTCCTTCTCGACGTTGTAGTCCTTGTAGCCGGGGGTGTCCGTCCAGCCGAAGTTGTCCTCGTAGTGGCGCTGGAGCTGCCCCAGGGCGGTTCCCCCCGAGCCCAGTCCGGGGGTATCCAGCTGATCCTTGATGTTCGCCGACATCTTCTTCTTGAAGTCCTTGGCACCGAGGTACGGGGCGTACCAGCAGGGCGGCGGGTCCCAGTTGACGTCGGCGGAGGTGACGTTTCCGCTGCTGCCGTCCTTGGTGACGGCTCCGGAGTACTGCACCTTGGCGGCCGCGAAGATGCCGGTGCTGTCGCTGCCGCCCTGCTCCTCCTTTTCGCCGCCCTTGCCGTTGCCGAAGTCTTCGTCGGCGTGGGCGACCCCGCTCGCCAGGAGACCGCTGATGGCGACGGACAGAGTGAGGCAGGTGATCGCGGCTCGGTTCAGGCGCATTGGCCCGCCTTTTCCGTCACGTACACGACCGAAGCACGCCACAAGTCATCATCCCCCGGAAACTTGGACATAATAATCTTGAAGAAGTCGTACGAAGCTGGTCCGGGTGCCCCCTTGCGCACCTTCTTCGACTTCACTTCCTTCGAGTAGAACTTGCTGGAGTCCACGCAGAACGAGACCTCGACCGCATTGCCGTTCGGTGACTTCCGCACCTTCTCCTGGAAGTGGCGCCGAGTGCCTGTGGAGGTCAGCCCTGCGTCGATGCGGCCCTGGATCTGGGTGCGGGCGTAACTGAGCCCTTTGTCCATCGCGTAAGCGGAGACGGCCGGGTCGTTGGCCTTCTGCTCCGCGACTCCCCGATAGATCGACTGCACGAAGTGCCGGGCATCATCCAGTGCCGCGGCCTCGTCCTTGTCATTCGGCTTCTTCCAGTCGAAGACAAGGTTGATGTCCTTGGGCAGCGTCAGATCCACGCCGTCCGGCTCGTCCTCCGCCGGAGCGGACGACGGCTCCGTCGATTTCTTCGGTTTCCCCTGGTCGGCGCCAGCGATCTTGTCGTTGTCCTTGGAGCCGTCGTCTCCGCTGCCGCACGCCGTCAAGAGCAGGGCTGCGGTCGCGGCGAGCGCGGCGGTGACGGGCATGGTGCGGCGATTCACGGTCGGCTCCCGGTGGGGCGAGGGGTGTCTCAAGCAGCCTGACGCTATCCGTGGGGTTACTGGTTCCGCCAGGCTCCATAGCGGGACAAGCCACCTGATACTGGCGGACTGTCATCGTGTCGTGACGCGAAGCGGGCGGCTCGCAGGCTCAGTTGAGCTTCTTCTCCTGTGACTTGACCACTGCCGGGAAGATCTCGCCGTTACCCGAACGCGACTGCAAGAACGCGTTGGCGTCCACCGCGAAGTAGAGGGCGATGGTGTCGCCGTGGCGGGTGGCCTGCGTGCGTACGGTGTGCGTGTCGCTCTGGTACTTGGTCGTGGCCCTGAAGGCGAGGGACTCGTCGGCGTCGGGTGTGGGCGCCGTCCCCGAGGTTTCGGTGGTGACCGACTCGTACACGTTGGAGGCCTTGTCGCCCTTCGCCGTGAAACCGCCCTCGCACGCGCTGAGCGCCTTCTTCATGTCGGCCATGGCGTCCTGCGCTTTCCCGGGCGCGTACGTGGCGAGGGTGACGTAGGTGAAGGCGCCGTCGAACTCCTTCTTCTCGGCGACGCGCACGAAGCTGTCCTGCGTGTCGCCGACGGGGAACTGGCTCATCGCGTACCCGAGCGGGGCGCAGACGGGCTTGTCGAGCTTGACGGTCTCCCTCGACTTCGCGAAGACGAAGTTGTCAGAGGGCTCCACCATGGTGTGGGCGGGTACCTCGCGCTTGGTCAGGGCGAGCTGGGCGGCCGACTTCGTGGGCTTCTTCTTGGCGGCAGGCGCGGAGGATCCGGTCGCCTTGTCGGCACTCCCGCCCTTGCCGTCCTGGCCTCCCTTGTCGTCATCGCCGCTGCCGCAGGCCGTCAGTGTCAGGAGGAGCGTGGCCGCCGTGGTGAGGGAGACGGCGATGGTCGAGGTGCGGCCGTTCACTGAGGGCTCCCGGTGAGGGTGGGGGACGTGTGAGGGTGGAGGGGATGACGTTAACGGTGGGGTGGTCGGCTCTACCAGGCCCGAAAATGGGGTGATTCGCCTCATCGCGGTGGACTGTCATCGTGTCGTGACGCGAGGCGGCGTTGGTCAGGTGTTGAGCCCTCGCCCCCGCGAGGAACGGGGCCTCACCCCCGGTCCCGCCCCCGCGAAAAGTCCCCCCGCCCCACCCGCGCCGCGAGACCCTCGCCTTCGCCCTCCGAAACCCGGAGCAGCGACCCGTACCCTGTGGCAGCCCACACGCTCCGCTCGGCGGGCACCTCGAAGTACGGAATCCTGTGACCCTCGGGGCCCTCGTCCGTGAGTACCTGCGGGGCCCGGCGGGCACGGACGGCCGCCCCGCACTCCTCGCACACCGCGATGTGCAGCTGATCGCGCCGCCCCAGCGGGCGCCACCGGGTGCGGCGGTCGGCGCGGCCGTGCAGGGGGTTGAAGAAACAGAGGGGGAGCGGGGGCGTCGCGCCCTCCGCCCGGTCCAGCGCGTCCCGGCCTTCCGCCACCAGGGCCAGCACACCCGCAAGGTCCGGCAGGCCGCGTGCTGCGTCGAGGACCGTGCCCGCGGCGGCGTAGGCGTCGAGTGCGCGTCGCAGCCCCGGAGTTGAGGTGTCCGCCGCCTGGACGGCCTCGCCCAGCGCGAGGACCTCCGCCTCGGTCTGGCGGCGCAGCGCCTCCTCGTCAGCCGTATGTGCTGCCGCGAACACCGCCTGGGGAAAGGCGAAGGGTGCTCCGGTCGCGCTCGGAAAGCGCCGAGGGCCGCCCCTCCGGCTCCGTGCCCGGCCGCGTACGAAGAAGAGCAGAGCCCCGGCCGCCAGGGCGAGAGCGACGGTGACCGCGACCGGCAGCAGCCAGGGAGTGCCGCCGCCGTCCGCTCCGGCGGTGTCCTCGCGAGGCAGGCTGCCGCTCCCGCTGTCACCGTCCCGCAGGTGGTCCGTGGCGTCCTCGTACACCTTCGTGCCGTCGCCTTCCGCGATCAGCTCGATCGCCTTCTCCGTCCGGTCCGCGAGCCCCGCGTCCTTAGTCTCGTCCAGGAAGCCCACCGCGCCCACCGCGTCGTTGGCCTGGTGCTGGTCCGCGGGCCACTCGTAGCCGTTGAGGTCTCCGCTCCACTTGTCGCCGCCGGTGATGAGGACGAGTTCGCGGCGGTCGACGCGGTCATGTACGACTTCCGCGAAGGCGTCGGCCTCGCCGTCGTACGCGTCGCCCTGCACGATCGGCACCAGGGCCACCTTGATCGGCAGACCGGTCTTCTCGATCTGCCGGACGAGCTGCTTCTGACGGGCGGGAGGTACGGAGTCGGCGTACGCGGAGTCGACGTACACCGGAGACTTGCGCAACGCGTCGGCGACCTTCTCGCCCGGACTCGGCGCCCCTGGCGCTCGCGCGACCGCCGGCGACACCGAGGCGACCAGGGCTGTGAGGGCAACGCCCGCCGTCGTGAGGGCCACACCCACCCTCGTGAGCGCGCGCTTCACATCACTGGACACCGGCGTACTCCCTGACCTGGCGGATGAGTTGAGGGATTCCGTCACGAGCCGCCGGCAGCGGACCCGGCGCCTCTTCGTACGGCACGCGCTCACCGCGCCGCGGGCCCGGCAGCGTCAGCCGGAGCGTGTAGGCAAGGCGCGGCTGCTCGGCGACCAGGACGCGGCACTCCGCGCACACCGGGATGGTGCGCAGGCGCTGCTCGTCAGCCGCGTACTGGGCGTCGCGCCACCCCGTGGCCGGGCCGTGCAGCGGGTTGAGCGCACAGCAGGTCTTGTCGGCCCTTACGAGCGCGCCCCGGCCGGCCCGCGCGAGGACGATCGCGGCGGCGAGATCGGCGGGCGTGGCGTCGTCGTCGACGTGGCCGTCGGGGTCGCGGTCGGCGAGGAGCGTCGCGGTGTCGAGACAGTCCCATACACGCGTGCGGACGGCGGAGGCGAGCGCGGCGCCCTGCACCTCCGCCGCATCGAACTCGCGGGCCAGGGCATCGAGTTCGTCGCGCGCTGTGCGGCGCAGATAAGCGGGGGACGGGTCCGGGGGAGCCTCGAAGGAGGTGGTGGCGGAAGGGGCCGACGTCGTACGCGGCCGTCGCAGACCCGGCACCATGAGCCGCAGCAGCCCGAGCACGGCGGCGACGACCCCGAAGACAAGCCCGGCCGCGACCGCGCCGACCAGGAGCCCCGGCCAGAAGTCACCGGAGAAGAGCGGCGAGAGCTCGTTGTCGTCGACGGGCTCCGGTGCGTCGTCCATGCCGAGCGACGAGGTCTCCGGCTGAGCGGTGCGCGGCGCCTTGTCGAGGAACGTCATCAGGTCGTCGAGCCGCTTGCCGAGCCGGTGGTCGGTGGAGCGGTCGTCGTCATCGCCGTAGCGGATGGAGTCGGGGAGTTCGAAGCCGATGAGGTCGGCGTCGATGCGCACGTCGTACGTGACGACGTCGATGGAGCCCGCGATCGGATCGGCGACGACGTACACGCCGTGGTCGCCCTTGGCCCCCATCTTCTGCCGCACGGCCTCCACGAAAAGCTCGGGCTCGCCCTCGGACTCGTCTTCGGTGAGCTGCGGAACGAGGGCGACGAACACCGGTCCGCGCCCGAATTCACGGGCCCGCTCCCTGAGTTCCCGCTCCTGCGTGGCGTCGAGTACGTGGGGGCTCTCGGGATCGCTGTAGAGCGGACCGCTCTCCCGCAGCCCGTCGGCGACGCGCTCGACGCGGCTCGACAGGTCGGATGCGGTGGGTGGCGGCGCGGCGCTGGAGGTCTCCTGGTCGAAGACGAGCGAGGCACCGAGGGCGATCGCTCCGGCGGCGAGCACGGCTGCCCCGGCCTCGAGACGGCGGGCGCTCAGGCGGCGGTGCGGGCCGCTGGTGGTGGCCGTCCCTGTGACGCGCCGCCGCCATCGGCGTATGTACGGGCTGAGACCGATGATCAGCAGCGGTACGCCGCTGAGGGCGATGCCGGTGACGAACGACTGGTTGTCGCGGTCGACGGGAGCGATGTACATCTTCGGCACATCGCCGCCGGAGGACTCGTTCTTCTCACGGGCGCTCTCCGCGCGCTCGGCGGCCTTCTTGCCGCCCAGGGCGATGACGTCGGTGAACCGCTCGAATTTGAGCAAGGGTCCCGCATCGTACGGAAGTTCATAGAGCGCGACGGTCGACGCGTCATCGGCGGGCGCCCGCACCCCGAAGGCCGCGGCGTCGACGACACCCATGTCGTCGACGAGCACATACAGCCCGTCCCGACCCAGCCGGTCATGCACGGCCGCGAGCAGCCGTTCTCCGCCGACGCCGCCCTGGTCGGGCAGCACGAGAACGTAGGTGGGCACCTTGGTCCGCTGGGCCAACTTCCTGAACTGCGGGGCGGTGGAGCGGGGGACGTCGCGGGGGAGCTGGTCGGTCACGTAGACGGGGTCGGCGCGGAGGAGGGTGGCTAGGGCGGCGGCTTGGGTGGGGGCGGCGTCGTCCGGCGCGGTGGGGGCCGCGAGCGCGGGAGTGGCGCCGCCGATGAGGAGGAGGAAGGAGAGGGCGGCGAGCAAGGCGAGGAATCGCGATCGCCGCGGTCGCCGTTGCCGCCCCCTCGACCCCACACCCGCAACCGCAACCGCACCCGCACCTACCACCTGTCGATCCCCCACCCGTCCCGCCTTCACCCATCCCACCCCGTTGCTCATTGGCCGCACTTTACTGTCGCGACGGAGGCGGTTCCATGGGGGTTCTGTCACGGGAGGGTCTGAGGGGATGACGTCGTCCGAGTGCCGAATCGTGACGACGAAATCGCCGTCGGGGCGCCGCGTGACGAGGGGAGTACCGGCGGCGGAATGTGCGGCGGCGAAGGTCATGACCGTCACGCGAAGCCGGCCAGCCGGCCGTGTGCGATCAGCGGTTGACGGACTGAATCTCTTCGACGGTGATCGGCTGATCGTTGCCGTACTCGCCGTCGGGCAGCTCGCCGCCCGGACTGTTCGTGCCGGTCCAGGTGATTTCCCAGGTGGCGGTGGCTTGGAGGTTGAAGGTGCCATCGCCCGAAGAGCGCTGATAGGTGACGCCACAGGGCGGAGTCTGCTTCGACTTGCCCTTTGCGTACGGCTCCCCGATCGAACCGTCGCCGTTGAGCTCGCACTTGCCGGAAGCGGGGATCCGCACGGCGTCCTCGGTGCCCGGCTTGATGCTGAGCGCGACCGGCTTCGCGGTGGTCGTCGCCTCGATGTGCAGCCCGGGAGCGTCGAGCGAGGCGGTGACGGACACGGGCTCGAAGTCCCCCTTGTCGAGCCAGGCCCAGGTGGGCAGGTTCACCTTGGAGGGGCCGTCGGGGGCGAGGGAGACCTTGGTGCCGGGGACCTTGATCTGGTTGTAGGCGAGCTCGGCGAGAGTTTCGGCGTCGATGGCCTCGGGAACGCCGGGGTCTTCACCGTTCTCGACCCAGAAGGGCGGCTTGTTGCACTTCTGCTGTTCCTCAAGCGTGGCGTCGGGGCTGAACTGGGCGCCCCACCACATCCCTTCCTTCTCCTTGTCGATGTTGTAGTTGTCCTTGGCGTAGCCCTGGTTCTCGTCGGACATGTTCTTCAACTCATCCCGTGGAGCCCCGGGATCGTGCCGCGCGGTGAAGTACAGCCGGTCGCGGAATTTCGCGAACTCGCCGGCCTTCCATTCCGGTGCGTACCAGCATGGTGGCGGCGTCCAGTTGGGGTCGACGGAGGTTACGGGGCCCGATCCCGGCCCGTCGTTCCCGGACGACTTGTAGCTGATGCGCGCCATGGCGCCGACGGTGTTGTCCTTCTTCGTGGCCGACGTATTGCTGTCGCTGATCACGGGGTCCTCACCGGCCACCGCCGGGCCCGCGGCCGCGAGCAGCAGGGCGGTACTTGTGGCAGTCAGGACCAGCGATATCCGGCGAGTGGTCACCTGCACTCCTCAGCCTTCTCCTGCACCTGCACCTTTTGGGCCCGCCACAGACCCTTGGCGTTCTTGGAGGGGGTCATGAGGACCTGCCAGGAGTAGTAATCGTTGACGCTCGGCTTTGTGTGATGGACCTTCTTGGTCTTCACTTCTTTGCTGTAGAGCTTGGTGCTGTCGCTGCAGAAGGAAACGACGCTCGTCTTCTTGTTTACGGCGGGAGTGACCTTGGTGCGGGAGAAGCGCATTTCCCCGCTGATGGTCAGCCCTCGGTCGACGCGCTGCTTGATCTGGTCCTTCGCGTACGCCTGAGCGGGGCTCTTGTACTCCGAATAGAACTTGTACGCCGCGCTGTCCACGTCCTGCTCGGTGATGCCGTACCGGATGGCTCGCACGAAACTCTGGGCGTCACTCGCGGCTGCGGCCTGCTCGGGCTGACTCACGTTGACCTCGTCGAAAACGAGGCTGACGTCGGAGGGGAGCTGCATCATCGGGCGCTCGATGCCAGGAACGTCGCTTTTGCTCGCGCTCGGCGAAGTGGACTTCTTCGCTCCACCCTCATCCGCCCCGGCGATCTTGTCCTTGCCCGAGTCCTTGTCGTCGCCTCCACCCCCGCATCCGCTCAGCAGCAGGGCAGTGGCCGCCGTCAGTGAGACGACGGCGGCGGGCAGGGCGCGACTGCGATTCACGTGTGACTCCCGGTGGGGCGACAGTTCTTCAAGCCATCCGAAGGTACTGAAGGGGTCGATGGCTTCGCCAGGTTTCACAATGGCAAGTAGTGAATGCCTCGTGAGACGAGTGACCGTACAAATAGCCCCAGTTCGGTCGCAGTCCGGACGAACACCCTGCCCTGCCCGCCGGAATGGAATACTCCGCCAGATGAAGTACGTACAGGCCGACTGGGACGAGGAATCCCACGGCTTCCGAGTCGACCCACGGGAATACCTGGCAGTACTGCCCGCCCTCAGAGGGTCGCTACCCGACGGCGCATGGGCCTTTGCTTCCGACGCGGGGCATTACGACTTCGCGAACGTTCGCTGCGTAAAGGACCTGGAGCTCACGGACATCTCCCTCCCCACGAAGACGGCGAGCGGTTCGGGCAGGGCGGCGCTTACTTTCGCCCCGAACCAGTGGAAACACGACAAGGGGCTACGTATCGCATACGAAGGTGTCACGCACTTCTCCATCGAGTACGCGAGGTCGATCGACTGGATGCAGACGATCACCCTGCTGCTGGACGAAGTCCTGCCGTGCGACGCCGAGCGCGATGACGGGTGCGGAGGCGCGTGTGGGGGAGTGACCCACGAGATAGAGCTGACGGACGCAACGATCAAGGTGCACTGCGCGGACCTGACGGCGACGTGGGGGAGGGGCGGGGGCGGATGCAGATAATTCCCGCTCATGTACCGGTAGGGGCCGACGCTGATGGGACTTTCCTGCAATCCCGCGCCAAGCCGCTCCACACCCCACCCACGGACTCAGCCCGAGGCACCCCCACCCAGGAGCGCCATTCCGCCTCGTACGCTGACAAGCCGAAGTCGACAGAGAGCACACAGGGGACGGGGACAACAGCATGGCCCGCTACACCGAAGCGCAGACCATCGCCCGCGGCGGATTCAGCATCAAGGTGCCGGAGACCTGGTGGGAGTTCGACGTCCGGCCGGAGTCGCGCGACGCGAGCATCCGGCAGATGATCAACGACCGCATACGCGAGCGCCCCGAGCTGGAGCCGCACCGGGGCACCTTCGAGGGCTTCCTGCGCAAGGCGTCCAAGGAGGCCTGGCAGTCCGGGGCCCTGTACTGCGGCTGCATGGCGGAAAGCTTCGGCGGTGACGTGCCGGTCACCGGCTCGGTCACGGTCTCCCTGGTCGGCGCCCGCACGTCGAACGGCGACGTGCTGCCGACCGACCCCGCGGCGATCGTGGCCCAGCTCGGCGTACGGGAGGCCAAGCGCGAGGGCGACACGTATCGCAAGGTGACGACGGTCGAGATACCGGGCGTGGGGCCGGCGGCCCGCACGTACGGCATCGAGGACGTCTCGGTCCCCGGCGACGACCGCACGATCCGCGTCGTACTGATGCAGACGTTCATCCCGGTGCCGGGCCAGGAGGGCAAGGTCGCACTGGTGGCGGGCAGCAGCCAGGTCCTGGACCTCGCCGACTCCTTCTTCGACATCTTCGACGCGGTGACGTCAACGTTCCGCTTCGCGGAATAGGTGGGCAATATGCGAGGGAGGAAGGAGGAATGCTTCTGTGGAGCGGACGATCGAAGAGGCAAGGCGCAGCAGAGGCGACCGGTTGGCCTCGGACGAACCGGGCCTCACCGTGCAGTCCGGCCCTAGCATCGTGATCTTCTATTGCGTGTGCTTCGCGGTTCTTCTGGCTGTGGCGCTCGCCTGCTTGTTCCTCGGTTCCGATCAGTGGTTGTCCGTGGCCCTGATAGCAGGGTTGGCGGCGGTGGTCGCCGTACGCCCTCTGATCGCGATCAGTGCAGGCTCTATCGGAACAAGCTCCTGATGGGCCGAGTACGCAAGGCGCTGGGCGCCGGGTTGCCGACGCGGGCGCATGCCGTGCGCTTCGGCCTTCACGCGCACAGCGCACCTGACGCCTCACCGTGGGATGCGGCCCCGGTGAAGGAGGGCGCCGTCATAGTGACGGCTGACGGTCTACAACTGCTCAGTCCTGTGGATTCCACCGACCTTCCTCTCGCCGATGTACTGGGAGTTGTTGTGATGTCGGGACGAAGGTTCACCCCTGACCGATTCGACGTCCACCTTCGTTCGGGGGAGGCGATCGAGATGAACACGCTGGGGGCGGGCGCGCTCAGCGCGGATATGTTGCAGGCGGGCGTCAAGGTGTTGCGGGAACTCTGAGAGAGGTGGGCCGGCCGTCCACGGTCCCGGCGGTCTCTGATGCGGGAGGGCCCGTGAAAAGGATGAAGGGGCAGCGACGGCGGCATCGGGCGGAAGGGTAGGGCGTAGAGGACGCGGGCAAGCCGGCGGAAGCTCGGCCCGGCTTTGGGCCGGGCCGAGCCCCCAAGGTGAATCTGGGCTCAGCGGCGGTTCATCGCTCGCTTTATCTTCTTGCCCGCAGGCGACTCATCCAGCGTTTTCCACAGCTTTGATGAGCTCACCGATGTGTAGACGCCCGGGGCGCCCTGGGCGCCGCAGCCGTCGCCGTACGAGACCACGCCGATCTGGATCGGGGCCCTGCGGCCGGGGACCGTGCGGAAGATGGGGCCGCCGCTGTCGCCCTGGCAGGAGTCCTTCGTCTCGACTCCCGCGCAGAAGTTGACCTTTGCGTTGTACTCGGCGTAACTCGTGCCGCATTCCGCGTGCGAGAGGATCGGGACCTTTACCTCGCGGAGGCGGTCCGGGGTGTGGGGGAGTTCCGTGTCCGTGTTGCCCCAGCCCGCGACCGTCGCCTTCTGACCCGGGCGGATCAGGGCGTCCGTGCCCTGGGTGGGGAGCGCGATCGGGCTTATCCCCTTCACCGGCTTGCTGAGCTGGATGAACGCTACGTCGTACGCCTCCTGGCCCTTGAGGTAGCGCGGGTGGACCACCACGCCGCCCTTCACCACGTTGCGTATCTGGCCCTGGCCGGACTTGGAGAGCACCGTGCGGCCAACCGCCACCTGGAGCTTCTTCGGCTTCAGGGGCTTGCCCGCGTCGTCCACCAGGCAGTGTGCCGCCGTCATGATCGTGTCCGCCGTGACGAGGCTGCCGCCGCAGAACTGGCGGTCCAGCGCGCTGCCGGAGCCCTTGTCCATGACGGCCGCCATGAAGGGGTAGGCGTCGTTCGGCACTTCGGTGCCGCCGATGATCGCGTGCGCAGGCGTTGCCGTGGCGATCAGGGTCAGGGATGCGGCTGCCGCCATTGCCATCGCCGCGGCTGTGGGGGTCACGTTCATCCGACGCTTCGAGGGGGCGGAGTGAAAGGAAAGTCTCATGGGGGTTGAATTTCTCTTCCGTGGTGCGCAGAGCAGGAGTTGTTGTTTGTAGCTTGTTCTGCACGTGAGACGGGTTAGCGCGCGTGGGGGTTCATCGGGTGATGGGCGGGCTTTCGAGGTCGAGAAAAGTGTCGAGAGGAGTGGGGACTGACTGTGCCGGAGCCGCGTGAGGCGGGGGCCTCTCTGACCGGGGCGTGGATCGACGCGTGGGTATCCCGCGTACGGGAGGGGGTGGATTCTCATCTCCGGGGGTTCGAAGCTCGGGTTGGTTATCCGCCCGACTGCAACTCGGTCGGCCCCGCGCGCAAGTTGGAGGAGACCGAGCGCCTTGAGATCGCGGCGGCTTCCGCTGACCTCGCTCTCCTCTACTGCCACCTGAGCCACCTCAGCCTCCCCGACGTAGGTCCCGGGCTCTTCGTGCACTCCGCCCAGCAGACAGTGGCCGGGCTGCGCGGAGATCTGCCCACCCGGATCGAAGGTGCGGTCGGCGACACCCCCGATGGCGCCCGCAACGGCACCCTCGACCACCCCGTCGTCGTCTTCGGGTCCGACGGTGGCGGCGCGCTCTTCGCGCTCAGTCGAGGTGACGGCGCGACCGTCTATCGCCTGCCAGTAGGCCGAGTTGACGGTCAGACCTACCGCCCGGCCCCCTCCACCTCCACGCCGACCGAAGTCCTGGCCCCGAGCCTCCAGGCCTTCCTCACGTACGTCGAAGACCAGCTTCGGCAGCAGCCCTGAGCCCTGCCTCCCCCCACACAACATGGCCGAAGCAGGACCAACCAATCCCCCCGGGAACCACTCCCACCCCTCCCCGCGTCATCCGTGCGGCTGAACGACCAGCACCCCATCAGCCGCCCAGCAGCCAGTGGTGTTCCTCATCACCGTGGCCACCACCACCCGTTGAGCAAACAATGGATATTCGCGTACGCACATCCTCCTCTCCACCCGAGATCCCGGAATGCGTGGGAACCATGGAGTACGGATTGCGCGTGGATAACGATGAGGGGTGCGGGCCGCAGCAGTCTTAACGCGCCTTGAGGGGCTTATGTGCTGCTGATACGGTGCGATGACTTGACACTGTGCCTGGGGCTGAATAGCCCGCCCGAGGCGGGCGAAGAGAGTCGCGAGTGTCTAAAAATGACCGAATCTTCTTGGGCGTGCGGGGAGCAGTTGCGTGAAGATCCAAGAGCGTACGGGGGCGGGCAACAGCCGTTCCGCCGCGCCGGTTCAGCCAGCGGTCGGTGAGCGCCTTCCCGCGCCGCCTCGCGAGCGCAAACCGGCACTCGCCGCCCTGGCCGTTCTGCTCATCCTCATCGGCGCCCTCGGTGCCACCGTCCTCGTGCTGCGCGCGGGAGATCGTGTAGAGGTCGTGAAGGTGACGGCGGAGATCCCGGCGGGCGAGTCGGTGACCAAGGACAACGTCACCTCCGTCATGGTCGCCGACGACGCGAGCATCAATTACGTCAAGTGGTCGCAGCTCGGCCAGTTGCGGAAGCTCAAGGCCACCAACACCATCCCCAAGGGTGTCGTGGCCGTCGGCGAGATGTTCTCCGGCAAGGGCGGGCTGCCCGCGGGCAAGTCCGCGGTCGGCGTCTCCCTCAAGGAGGGGCAGTACCCCGCGTCCGGTCTGAAGTCCGGCGACACCGTCGACGTCTACCAGGTCGGCGACGCCGCCGCCCGGGGCGGCGACAAGGAGACCGGCGGCTCCGCCGGATCCAGCGCGAGTGACTCGCCGATCGTCTCGGCCGCCCGGGTCAGCTCCGTCGCGGACAAGAGCGACGCCACCGTGAGCACCGGTGCCCTCGGCGTCACGCTCCAGGTGGACAGCGCCGACGCCGCCGCCGTCACCAGGGCCGCGTCCGCCGGTGCCGTCTCGCTCGTCCAAGTGTCTCCCAACGGCAACTAGAGGCGAGTAGAAGAGACATGGCGCTCATTGCTCTCGCCGCGGACAAGGGTTCTCCCGGAGTCACCACCGCGGCCGTCGCGCTCGCGGCCGTCTGGCCGCGCCGCGTCCTCGTCGCGGAGACCGACCCCGCCGGTGGCGACCTGGTCTACCGCAGTGCCGCCGCGCACGGCGGTCCGCTCAACCCCAACACCGGGATGCTCAGCATCGCGGCCACCGCCCGGCGTGGACTTGTACCTGATCAACTCTGGGATCACACGCAGCCGTTGAGCGGTGGACTCGAGGTGCTCGTCGGGCTCGGCATCGCCGAACAGGCCGCCGGGCTCGCCGGGCTCTGGCCGACCCTCGGCCGTGCCTTCTCGCAGCTCGCCGACTCCCCGAACGCGCCCGCCGATGTCATCGCTGACTGCGGTCGCATCAGTGGTGACACCCCCGCCGTCGAGCTCTTCCCGCAGGCGGCCCTCGTGCTGCTCGTCTCGCGGACCGAGCCCGAGGCCATCGCGCGCGTACGCGACCGTGCCGCCGCGCTCGCCGCCAAGCTGCACGGCGGATCGCGTGGGGCCGCTTCGCTCGCGACCCCGCTCATCGGCGTACTCCTGATCGCCGACCCCTCGACGTCCGGCAAGCTCGTCCACCAGGTCAACGACATGCTGATGGCGGCGCAGACCGGCGCCCGCGTCGTCGGCACCCTCGCCGAAGACCCGGCGGGCGCCGAGCAGTTGGCGGGGCGCAAGCGCGGACGTCTCGACAAGTCCATGCTCATCCGCTCGGCCCGCAAGGTGACCGTCGACCTCTACCAGCAGTACGGCGCCGCCTGGGCCAACCCGAACGCGGGCCCGCACGGCAGCGCGGGCATGCAGGGCGTGCAGGGCACGCGCGGGGCCGGCCGATGAGCGTTCCCGTCGATCACCAGCTCGTGAAGCGGTTCCGGCAGGACGCCGGTGACCGCATCGCCGAGCAGCGCCGCCTGGACCAGGTCTCCGGCGTCACCCCCATGTCGGGCGAGGACGAGCGGCAGTACGCCCGCGCCGTCATCGCCCAGATCCTGGAGGAGTACGCCCGGATAGAGATCAACGCCGGGCGGACCCCGCTGGACGCCGAGACCGAGGAGAAGTACGCGGCCGCGGTGCACGCGGCGCTCTTCGGCGTCGGCCGGCTTCAGCCGCTGCTCGACGACCCCGAGGTCGAGAACATCGACATCAACGGGTGCGACCAGGTCTTCGTCGGATACGCCAACGGCCGCGAGACGAAGGCCGATCCGGTCGCCGAGACCGACGAGGAGCTCATCGAGCTCATCCAGATCCTCGGCGCGTACTCCGGACTCTCCTCGCGCCCCTTCGACTCCGCCAACCCGCAGCTCGACCTCCGGCTCCCCGACGGCTCACGTCTGTCGGCCGTCATGGACGTCACGCGGCGGCCCGCGCTCTCCATCCGACGCGCCCGCATGGGCAAGGTCTTCATGTCGGACCTGGTGGGCAACGGCACGCTGACGCCCGAGGTCGCGCACTTCATGGCGTGCGCGGTGCGCGCCCGCAAGAACATCATGATCGCGGGTGCGACGAACGCAGGAAAGACCACGCTGCTGCGGGCGCTCGCCAACGAGATCCCGCCGCACGAGCGCCTGGTGACGGTGGAGCGCGCCCTGGAGCTCGGCCTCGACCAGTTCGCCGATCTGCACCCGAACGTCGTCGCCTTCGAGGAGCGCCTGCCCAACTCCGAGGGCCAGGGCATGATCTCGATGGCGGAGCTCGTGCGCCGCTCGCTCCGCATGAACCCCTCCCGCGTCATCGTCGGTGAGGTACTCGGCGACGAGATCGTGACGATGCTGAACGCGATGTCGCAGGGCAACGACGGCTCGCTCTCCACGATCCACGCCAACAGTTCGAGTGAGGTCTTCAACCGCATCTCGACGTACGCCCTCCAGGCCACCGAGCGGCTGCCCATCGAGGCCAGCCAGATGCTCGTGGCCGGAGCCGTCAACTTCGTCGTGTTCATCCAGCGGCGCAACAACTACCAGACCGGCGGCAAGCTCCAGCGCATGGTGACCTCGGTCCGCGAGGTCAACGGCGTCGACGGCCGCGTCCTGTCCAGCGAGGTCTTCGCGGAGGCCGCGAACGGGCAGGTCGTCGCGCACGCGCCGATCGCCTGCATGGACGACCTGGCCGCGTTCGGCTACCGCCCCGCCGGGCAATGGGGGTGAGCACGACATGAACTCAAACTCAGTGGAGCTTGCCGCTCTGAACTCACTCGGCTCGATGGGCGGCCTCTTCTCGCTGCCCGTCCTGTACGCACTGGGCTGCGGCATCGCCGTCGGCGGTGGCATCGCGGTCCTCGCGATGGCGCTGCGCGGTCTGCCGGTGAAACCGGAGCACGAGAAGCAGAAGGCCAGCGAGCGGATGAACGAACTCATCCGGTTCGCTGGCCAGCGCGGCTCGCTCGCCATCGGCGTGGGCCTTGTGGTGCTGCTCCTCACCCGGTGGGCGGTCGCGGGCGTCGCCTCCGGCATCCTCGTCTTCTTCTGGGACAAGCTGTTCGGCGGCGCGGCGGAGGAGCGGTCGCAGATGCGCCGCGTCGAGGCCCTCGCCGCCTGGACGGAGTCCCTGCGCGACACCATCGCGGGCGCGGTCGGCCTCGAGCAGGCCATCCCCGCTTCGGCGCGGGCGGCGGCCCCGGTCCTGCGCCCGCACCTGGACGCCCTGGTGGACCGGCTGCGTGCGCGTACGCCGCTGCCCGAGGCCTTGCAGATCCTGGCCGACGAGATCGACGACGCCTCGGCCGACATCATCGTGGCGGCGCTGATCCTGAACGCGAAGCTGCGCGGTCCGGGTCTGCGCCAGGTCCTCGGCGCGCTCGCCAAGTCGGCGCGCGAGGAGGTCGACATGCGCCAGCGCGTGATGTCGCAGCGTGCGTCGACGCGGCGCTCGGTGCAGATCGTGGTCGCGGTGTCGATCGCGTTCGTGCTCGGCCTCTCGATCTTCAACCGCGACTTCGTCTCGCCGTACGGCACGGCGGTCGGCCAGCTCGTACTCGCCTGTGTCTGCGGCCTGTTCGCGCTCGGCTTCTGGTGGCTGCGCAAGCTCTCGACGGTGGAGACGCCGGACCGCTTCCTGGTCCGTGACGAGCCCGGCGTGCAGTTCGTGCGGCCGCGGGGAGCGGGTGCGGGCGCGGTTTCCGGCGCCGGTGACCAGGCGCCCCTGCCGGGACACGCCGGTCCGTACGGGCAGCCGGGTCAGCCCGGCCACACCGGCCATGCGAATCCCGAGGGGGTACGTCGATGAGCCTGACGATGCCGATAGTGATCGGCGCCATCATGGGCCTGGGCATCTACGCCCTCGTACGCGCCCTGATGCCCTCCAAGCGCAGTGCGGTCGCCACGGTCGCGCGGATCGACGCCATGCGGGCCAGGGGCGCGGCGTACGAATCGCACCGCGGGTCCGCCGACAGCAAGGACGACTCGGGGCGACTGGGCACGGCCCGAGCCCGGGTGGGTGCGAGGGTCGCCGACTTCTACCTCCAGCAGGGCTGGGAACAGCGTTCGCTGCGGGCCGACCTGGCGGTGCTCGACCGCAGCTGGGAGAAGTTCCTGGCGACGAAGACGCTGCTCGCGGCCGCGGGTGTCTTCTTCGGGCCCTTCCTCTTCGCCGTCATCTGGACGATGGGTGTCGGCGACAGCCCGATCATCCCGGTCTGGCTGGCCCTGATGTTCGGCGCCCTCTTCTTCTTCCTGCCCGACTTGGAGGTGCGCCGGGACGCCGCCGACAAGCGGCGCGACCTGCGCCGCGTCATCGGTGCCTATCTCGACCTGGTGTCGATGAGCCTGGCGGGCGGCCGGGGCCTTCCCGAAGCCCTGATGGCGGCGGCGGAGATCTCGGACGGCTGGGCGACGCAACGCATCCGGAACGCGCTGGCCGATGCCCGGATCACCGGCATCAGCCAGTGGCAGGCGCTCGGTACCCTCGGCGAGGAACTGGGCATCGAAGAGCTCAAGGACCTGTCGGCCTCGCTCGCGCTCGTGGCGGACGACGGCGCGAAGGTGCGCGAGTCGCTCGCCTCCCGCGCGGAGACGATGCGGCACCGCGAAATGGCCGAGATCGAGGGCAGTGCGGGCGAGAAGTCCCAGTCGATGCTCGTCGCCCAGCTGCTTCTCTGCGCGGGCTTCCTGGTCTTCCTCATCTTCCCGGCGGCGATGCGCGTGTTCCAGGTCTAGCGATCTTTACGGCGAAGGACGGGCCGGCCGACGGGGACGGCCCGACAGTCTCCCCCCACTCCTGAGAGGACAACTCACCATGAACGGACGGAACTTCAGTACCGGCATCCCGGCTGTCGACTTCCTGGTCACCTTCCTGCGGGGCCGCGTCGAGCGCGCCCGCTCCGGCGAGCTCGACCGCGGTGCGTCCGCGGTCGAGTGGGTCATCATCTCGGCGGTCGTCGTGGCGATCGTCGGCGTGGTGGCCGCGATCATCAACACCGCGCTCAAGGGCGGGGCGGACAAGGTCGGGGACTGCATCGAGGGCGCGGACGCCGGCAAGACCTGCTGATCGACCTGCTGATCGATCGGCTGACGGGGAGCGAGGGCGGGGACGAGTGCGCGGGTGCGTGAAGCGATGGGTACGCCGCAGGGTGGAGGCAGCCTCCACCCGCGGTGAATCCGGCATGACCGCGATCGAGTTCGTGCTGCTCACTCCGGTGCTCTTCTTCATGATCTTCGCGACGGTGCAGTTCGCGCTGTACTTCTTCGCGGATCATGTCGCCCAGGCCGCGGCCCAGGCGGGCGCGCGCAAGGCCCGCGCGACGGCGGACGAGAACCCGGGCGGCTGGCGCGGCGACGCGCGCGACGTGGTCGACGCCTACATCCAGCAACTGGGCCCGCAGTTGGTGATCAGTCCCGACGTGAAGACGATGGAGCCGAAGGCGAACACGGTCGGGGTGGAGATCACCGCGAGCGTCCCGTCGGTCTTCCCGGGCCTCGACCTGACGGTGCACGCGCAGTCGGCGGGGCCGGTGGAGCGGTTCGTGGAGGAGGGGGAGGGCGGCTGATGAGGAACGTATGGGCACGTGCCCTTCGTCGCCGACGCGAGGCGCTCGTCCGCGGGACGGACAGGGGCCTCTCTACCATCGAGGTGGTCATCCTCGCTCCCGTCATGATCCTCTTCATCCTGGTCCTGGTGGCCTTCGGTCAGCTCGTCGACGGCCGGGGGGCCATCGACGGAGCGGCGCGGGACGCGGCGCGCGCCGGATCGATCCAGAAGGATCTGGGCACGGCGATGGCGGAGGCGAAGGCGGCCGCGGAGGCGGACCTCGCGGACATCTGCTCGGGCCCGATCAGCGTCAACAAGACCAGCGCCGGCTTCCAGGCCGACGTCGACCCCTTCTTCACGGTGGAAGTGAGCTGCAAGGTGCGGGGCTTGGACATGATCGGCCTCGACGTGCCGACGACGCTGACGGCCAGCTTCAGCTCCTCGCTCGACCCGTACCGGAGGTCGGTGTGAGTACCCCCCGCCTGCGCGCGTGGGTCTCGTCCCGCCGGGAACGCCTTGACGACCGCGGCTCGGGCGCGGGCGCCGTCATCATCTTCGCGATCGTCTTCCTCTCGCTCTCGGCCTTCGTCATCGACGGCGGCCTGTCCATCTCCAAGCGGGAGAGGGCGGCGGACATCGCGGAACAGGCGGCGCGGTACGCGGCGCAGGACGTCGACCGCGAGGGCATCTACGAAGGCGCCAAGGGCGCCCCCATCAACTACGAGAACTGCGGCGCCCGAGCCCAGGCGTACGCCCGCTCGACGGACATGACGGCAGCGGACATCGCGGCGACGCACTGCGTGACGGCCAACGCGGATCAGGTGGAAGTCGAGGTCCAACTGACGTACAGCCCCGTCTTCACGGGTCTGTTCTACGGCGGTGACGTGACGGTGCGGGGGAGCGCGGTTGCGGAGAATGAGGTGGGCTGAGGGGTTCGGGTGAGGCCGGCCACGTCCACCGGCTGGTCCGCCGTCCGCCGTCCACCCGGAGGGTCATCGGACTCATCCGACTTTCACTCCGCCGGTCGTCGCTCCTGCGGTGACTTTCGCCAGGTACGCGGGGTTTTACCGCCTGTTCCCCTTCGGGGAGATACGGGAGGTCGGGCTCGGTGCGTGCGTGGGTGGGGTTGCTGTGGGTGGGGGCGGTTTGTGTGGTGGGGGTGGGGTGTGGTGGGAGTACGGAGCCCCAGGGCTCCGACCAGATCGCCGGCGTCGGTCAAGGGGCGGAGAAACCGACGGCCGTGGCGTCCCCGGGCGACGGGATCGCGCGGCCCAGGATCACGCTTCCCAGGGGCGATCAACTTGTCTTCGAACCGCAGGGGACGGGTGACGCCAGGACGGACGCGGTGCTGCGTGACAACGCCGAGTACTTGCGTGCCGTGGACGAGGCGATCGGCGACCGGGAGCCCACATCCAAGGCGGTGGCCTTCTACAGCACGGGGTCGGCCTACCTGGACTCGGTGGAATGGATCGGTGGTTTCGTCGAGGACGGCGCCACGGTGACGGGGACGGTGCGTTACGTCGACCGCCGGGTGACGTTCGACGAGGACGGATCAGCCGGACTCACGTACTGCGGGGACGAGTCCAAGGGCTACACCAAGGACCGCAAGACGGGAAAGACCGACGTCACCCCGGTCACCAAGGATTCGTACGTCTTCTACAACGACCGGCTGCGGAAGAACGCCAAGGGCGTCTGGCAGGTCACCAAGAGCGTCTCGACGCGGGGCCACAAGGCGTGCCGCCCATGAACGGTCACCGCAGGGCAGCCGTATCCCTGACCGTCTGCAGCACCCTCCTGATCGCGTTGCAAGCCGCGCCGCCCGTCTCGGCAGATCGGACCGGCGGTGGGTCCGGCAGGGAAGGGAAAGGCGGGGCGAACGGCAGCGTCATCACGGCGGAGACCCGTGTGCGGACCTCGGTCCGTGGCGGAGGCACAGGTCACTCGGGCCACTCATCCGCGACCGGCTCCCCGTCCCCGGTGGACGTCAACTGGAAACCCCCGGCCTGCTGGTACGAGCCCGCCTTCTCGCCGAGAGAGATCCAAGGCATCGTCAAGGCGTGGCGGGCCTTTGGGGCGAGTGCTCCGCTCGTCGGGGGTATTGGCCTCGCCATCAGCGAAGCGATCGAGCACCGTTACAAGGACGGCCACCCGTACAAGAACTACAACCTCTCCCGGCAGGGCGAGGGCATGTTCTGGGCATCGGTGATCAACCCGAACCGCGAGGACGACCCCGAGGCGACGTCCTGCGACCGCCAGCCCTTCTGGGTGGACAAGGGCCGGACCCCGACGGAACCCATGGCGGCCTCACCGAAGATCCTCGCCCAGTACGCGTACGACGAACTCCCCGTCCCCGGCACCGAGATCAAGATGGCCCCGAGGGGCCGGTCCACGGTGAATCTGCCCACCTGGGTCTGGCTGGACAAGGCCAGGTTCAAGAAGATCAGCGTCACGGCGAGCCTGCCCGGCACGGGCCTCGCGGCGACGACGACAGCGGAGCCGGAGTCCTTGCGCATCGAACCGGGCACGGCCGCCGCCGAGGTCTCCCCGGCGTCCGGGAATTGCGCCTTCACCCAGCGGGGAGGCGGCATCGGTGAGCCTTACGCGCGAGGCAAGGCGAGCGAGGTACCGCCGTGCGGCGTCACGTACTTGCGCTCTCCGGGCCCGAACAGCACCTACGCCCTGCGGGCCACCCTCACGTGGGAGATCCGCTGGTCCAGCACGACGGGCGAGGGCGGCACACTGCCGGCCGGCTCCTTCGGCACGACCCGGCACATCCCCGTACAGGAGATCCAGTCCGTGAACCGCTGAGGGCTGACCGGGGGTGGGGGGTACGGGGAGGGCGGCTAGTCGCCCTCTCCCTTGCCCTTCCCCTTGCCGCCCTTCTCCTTCACGCCCTCCGAGACGTCCTTCGCCAGCTTGTCGTCCAGCTTCTTGAACTCGCGGACGACGGCGTCGGACATGTCCGCCAGCGCGGTCAGCTGCTGGGTGATGTCCTCGCGGCCGTCTTCCCAGTTGGACTCGAAGTCTTCGAGCGCGTCGTACACACCGCCGTCACCGATGTCGTCCTTGTAGGACTCGAAGGTCTTCTTCGTCCGGTTCATACGGTCCTTCACGGACCGCAACCGGCTTCCGTAGTCCTCCAGATCGCTGAGCGGAAGCGCGAGGTCGCTCTTCCCTTTGCCTGCCATCCCGTGTTCCCCCTCAGTCTGGCTCCGGAGACGATTATGACCTGCTCCGTGGTTCCTGGGACGGGAGTTCCTTGTCGGCTTCGGGCCAGTCCTCGCCCGTCAATGTGGCCGTCAAGCGCTCCGCGTCGCGGCCCACGGCTACGTCCATGCCGTTCGCCGCGGGCTCGGCGAAGGCTGTGGGTGGGGTCGTGTCGAGGACGAAGACGACGTGCAGGGTGTGGGGCGGTGGGGCGTCGTGGGGGGTTCCGTCGGCGTCGAGTTGGAGGTTGGCCTGCCAGGCCGCCTGGCAGAGGACCGAGACGAACAGTCCCAGGAAGTCGGCCTGCAGCAGGGCGTCGGCGTGGTCGATCAGGACCGCGACGTCCTTCGTTTCGCCGCCGTGGCCGTGCCAGTCGTGGAGGCAGTCCACGAGGGCGTCCCAGTTGCGGCCGAAGTAGGCGGGGAAGCTGAGTTCCTGGGCGAAGGTGGCGAACAGGGTGGGCGGGTTGCTCAGCTTTCTGCCGTCCAAGTGGATCACTCGGCCGCCCAGCTTCTGCAGCTCGGCGGTCTCCGTGCTCAGCCATGGGTCGTCGTGACGTGCGAAGACGACCCATGGTGAGCGTCGCCGGGTGAGGGTGGCGCCGGTGTCCATGGTGTGGAGCTCCTGGACGGTCAGCGGTTGATCGACTGGATTTCCTGGACGTCCATGTCCTGGGTCGTCTCGAAGGTGCCCTCCGGCAGCATGTGCTTGCCGTCGTTGTCCGAGCCCTCCCAGCTGATCTCCCAGGTGATCGACGCCTTCAGTTCGTACGGCTTTCCGTCCGTGGCGCGGAGGTAGTTGATGCCGCACGGCGGGTCCTGCTTCGACTTGCCCTTGGTGTAGGGCGTGCCGATGCTGCCGTCGTCGTTGATCTCGCATTCGCCCGACGCGGGGAAGGTTTCCGCGTCGGCCGTGCCGGGTTCGAGGTGCAGGCTCTTGGGCTTCGCCGTGGTTTCCGCCCACAGGTTGGTGTGCGGGAGCTCCGCGCGCACCTTCACGTCCTTGAAGGTGCCCTTGTCCAGCCAGACCCAAGTGGGCAGATTCACCGTCGACTTGGCCTCCGGCTTCAGCTCCACCTCGGTATCGGGGACCTTCACCTTGTCGTAGGCGTACTCGGCGAGCATCTCCGGCGTCGGGGCGTTCGGGATGTCGGGGACCGTTCCCGCGTCCTGCCAGAACATGATGCGGCCGCAGTCCCAGGAATCCGGGTGGGTGTCGTCCGGTGCGACACCGCGCCAGAAATAGCCGTCCTTGCCGATGTTGTAGTTCTTGTAGCCCTCGGCGTAACTGTTCTCGTCGTCGAAGTTGTCGTTGGCCTCGCCCTTGTCGTAGTGATCGATGAAGATCGCGTCCGACCAGAACTCGTGGATGCCGGCGTCGTCGACCTCTCCGGCCTCCGCGGCCTTCTTGAGCTGCTCGGGCGTGTAGGCGGGCTCGTACCAGCAGACCGGGGGCTCCCAGTTGGGGTCGATCGGCGCCAGGTTCCCCTTCTTGCCGCCCCCGCCCCCACCCTCGTACGAGATCTTGATCGAGGAGTGCGTGACGCCGGCCCCGAGGTTGCCTTTGTCGTCCGCGCTGCCGCCCTCGTGACCCGGCCCGCCCAGCGCGAGCGCGGGCGAGGGAACGAGAGCGGAGACGATCGCCAAGGGGGCGATCACCCGTACGACGGCGGTGCCTATGGTGCTGCGAGTGGTGCGCATGATCAGCATCCCCCTGGATCGGTCTCCACCGAGGTGGTCTTCCAGACGCCGTTGTCGCCCTTCTCCAGAGCGGTGCGGTACTGGACCTTGGGGGACTCGCCCTCGGGGGTCCCCTCCTTCTTGCCGGTCTTGAGGTCCTTGCTGTAGCCCTTGCTCTCGTCCACGCAGTAGAAGAGCGTCGCCCGGCCCTTCTCGCGGATCTCCGCCTGGGGGCTGTACGCCTTGACCTCGCCGGTGATCGTCAGCCCCTTATAGCCCTTGACCCACTCCTCGCCGGTGGCGAGGGCGGACCGGGCGCTGTAGAAGGCCAAGTAGTCGGCCTTCGGGTCGGCCTCACCGATCGCGGCATACGTGCCGCGGAGCCGCTCCTTGCCGTCGTCCAGGATCGACTGGATCTTCGGGTCGCTGTCCGTCCAGCCCGCGAAGTCAGCCTTGAAGGACTCCGGCAGCGTGATCTTGGGACGGTCGACGTCCGACGACTTTGAGGCGGTGGCGGACGGTTTCCCCGCCCCCTTCCCCGCCCCCTCGATCTCGTCCGACGAGCCGTCGCTTCCGCTGCCCCCGCAGGCAGTCAGGAGCAAGGTCGTGGTCGCTGCCAGGGCGGCGAGGGCGGGCATAGAGCGACGGGCCACGGTTGCAGTCCCCCAGGGGTCGGCTGTGTCGGCGGAGTTCGGCATGTGTGCGGGAGAAAATGGAGCCGGACGAAGTTATCAGGCGTGGGTTACCAGTACTGGTGGGACCTGTGAAGGCTCTCGCGTTCCGTGCGATGACGGAAGCGAAGGAAAGCGAAGGGCCCCCAAGTGCTACGCCGACGCAGCGAACCCGTGCCGGAACTGTGACGCCCGGCAGTGAATGCCTGGTGCCGCCTGCCCTAGGCGAGGTGAGGGAGGGCAGAGGGAGGCCGAGCCGAAGGTGGGCCTTCTGGTCAGCTCGGGAGATAACGGGTGCTCCCGTGGCCCCTCGGGGTGCCCGCGAGGCCCGCTGCCCCTGTCTGACCTTCAGCCCCTTCCGTACCATCACCTCAGTACGCTCAGCCCAGCCCAGCGCGGCACAGACCGCTGATCCCCAACCGCTCCCTCTCAGAGGACAACAGGAAACCCGCCATGGCGCGCACCACTTCAAGTTCGACAGGCGGCCCGTCGGCTCCACGGAACCGGACGCCGCAGCCGCTGCCCCGGCGTCGTCGTACGTTCGGGGACTTCGTCAAGGCGTTCCTCGCCTTCGTCGCGTTGGCCGCGCTCGTCTTCGGCGTGCCTGGTGCCCTCGCGATCGCCGTGGGGTGGCCGCTTCCGGGCGGTATGCCCTCGCTGGACTGGTTGCAGCAGGAGATCACGGTCGGGACGTTCGTCAACGTACTGACCGTCGTCGTCTGGCTCGCCTGGGCCCAGTTCACCGCCTGCGTGCTGGTGGAGGTCAAGGCCGCGCTCTCCGGTGTGGGGATGCCGGGGCGCATTCCCGGCGCCGGCGGCAGTCAGCTGCTCGCGCGTCAGCTCGTCGCCGCGCTGCTTCTGGTGGGCGCCACCGCCGCCAGCTTCGCGCCGGGGCTCTCGCAGTTCGGGCAGTCCCTGGAGGGGAACCAGAAGCCCGCGTCCGCCGCTTCCGCCCAGCAGACCCCCGGCGGGCTCTTCGGGGACCAGGCCGGGGGCGCCGCCAACGCCGTCGCAGAGCAGGCCGAGCAGGCCGCCGACCGGGCGGGGAGCAGCGCCAAGGACGGGGACACCAAGTACTACCGGATCCAGCCGCCCGAGGGCCGTCACCACGATTCCATGTGGGAGATCGCCGAGCGGCACCTCGGGGACGGGCGGCGGTACAAGGAGATCTACCAGCTCAACAAGGACCGTGAGCAGCCCGACGGGTCCCGCCTGTCCGAGGCCAGCCTCATCCGGCCCGGCTGGATCATGGAGATGCCCGCGGACGCGCACGGCGGCGAGCTCGTCGAGATGCCCGACGAGGCGCCCAAGGTCTCGCAGGACGTGAAGGAGCAGATCTCCGACTACGCCAAGTCCGGGGACCACCAGCAGGGCGGCGGCGCCCAGGAGCAGGGTGGCAGCGGCTCCGGATCCGGCTCCGGCGACCGCGACACCGCGCACATCACCATCCCCGAGCAGCGGCCCTCCGAGAGCGGCAAGGGCAAGCAGGAAGCCCCCGTCGCCGGCAGCGGCAGCGAATCCGAGGGATTCTCCTTCGGGCTGCCCGAAGCCCTCATCGGTGCGCCCCTCCTCGCCGCCGGCCTGCTCGGTGCGCTCGGACGCCGTCGCCGTCACGCCCTGTGGCAGTCGGCCATGGGTGCCGTCGGCGGGCGGCGCGGCATGGAGCCGCCGACGCCGACCGGGGGCGCCGCCGATGTGCAGGACGCGCTGCTCGTGGGCGCCGACCCCGAGGGCGTACGGCTGCTCGATCTGTCGCTGAGGGGGCTCGCCGCGTCCCTCGCCGAGGAATCGCGCGCCCTGCCCACCGTCTACGCGGCCTGGCTCAGCAACGGCGACCTGCACCTCCAGCTCGCCCAGCCCGCCGGACGACCGCCCGCTCCATGGCAGTTGGGGCAGGACCAGACGTTCTGGATGCTGGCACGGACTGACGCCGAGCGGTACGAGGACGTGGACACCGCCGCTCCCTACCCGGGCCTCGTCAGCCTCGGCACGCTCGATGACTCGCGGCTGCTGCTCAACCTCGAAGCCGTGCCCGGTGTCGTCTCGCTGAGCGGGCGCGAGGCCGACCGTGCCGCCGTCTTCGCCTCCGTGGCCGCCGAGCTCGCCACCAACGGCTGGTCCGACCGCATGACCATCACCCTCGTCGGCTTCGGCCAGGACCTGACGCCGCTCGCGCCAAACCGCCTGCGGCACCTCGACGACATCGAGGCGCTCATCGAGACGATGGAGGCCGAGACGCGGCAGCGGCGCGGCGCGCTGGGCGCCGCCGGGCACGACTCGGTCCTCACCGGGCGTACGGGCCCCGCCCAGCACACCCGCTGGGCGCCGCATCTGGTGCTGCTCGCCGCGGAGCCCGAAGGGGACGACGCAGTGAAGCTCGCCGAACTGGCCGCCGACGCGAGCCGGTTGGGCATCGGGTACCTCGTCGGCACCGAGTCCGGCGACCTGCCGGGTGCCGCCTGGGAGATGGAGATCACCCCCGAGGGCAAGCTCCTCGCCCCGCTGCTCGGGCTCGAACTGGAGGCGCAGGCGCTGCCGGAGGCCCAGCAGCGTGCCGTCGTGGAACTGTTCGTCGAGGCCGACCCCGGTGAGGACGGCACTTCAGGTCCCGGCTCTGGTCGTACGGCGACCACCCCGCCGTTCCTCGTCGACGTCACCGAGCAGGGGCGGCCCGCGGTCTACGCACGCCTCGTCGGCACGTACGAGATCATCGGCCTCGAAACGCCGGACGGCGAGCGCAGCCCGCTGATGCACGAGGCGCTCGCGCTGCTCCTGCTGCACCGCGAGGGCGTGCACCCGCGGGTGCTCTCCTCCGCGCTGTGGCCGCGCGGTGTCACCGAGGACGTACGGGACGCGCTCATCGACCGGCTGCGCGAGTGGCTCGGCACCGAGCCGGACGGGACGCCGCGACTGAAGGCCGACCGCAGCGGGCGGCTCACGCTCGCCAAGTCCGTCGTCTCCGACCTGGACGTCCTGCGGTCGCTGTACCACGAGGCGACCCAGGGGCGCGGGGCCAACAGCCGTGCCGTGCGCGGGCGGATGCTCACCGACGCGCTGGTGCTCGTCCGCGGGCCGCTGCTCTCGGACCGGCCGCAGGGGCGGTACGGATGGCTCACGCACGAGATCATCGACGCGCAGCTGCCGCTCCTTGTGGCCGACATCGGGCTCGCCCTCTCCGAGTTCCACCTGGAGAAGGGGCGCGCGGAGAAGGCCATCGAGGCGCTGAACGCTGCGCTGAACTCCGCGCCGGGCGACGAGCGGCTCTGGAACGAGCTGCTGCGGGCCACCCACGCGGTGGGTGATCCTGCCCGCCTTCAGCAGGTTGCCGCCGATCTTGTCGCGCGGAGTGGGGCCCGGGGTGTGCCGCCGCGGACCGAGGCTCTGCTGGACGAGCTGCTGCCGACCTGGCGCAGCGGCCTCACCGCGGTCAGCTGACGGGGGAGACGACCCTCTTGCTGCTGATCATCGTTCTCGGCGGCGCCCTCTGGGGCGCCGCCGCCGGACTCTTCGTGCCCCGTGTCGCCTACCGGCTGTCCGTGGCACCCGACGAGGCCTGGCGTGCCGGGTGCCCCGACGGGCATCCCCTCGGCGGCTGGGTGGGGCTCGCGCGGTGCGGGGACGACGGGACCCGCTACGGGCCCCGCACCACCACCGTCGCCCTCTTCACCGCCCTCGCCTGCGCCGCCCTCGCCGCCGCCACGGGCCCGCGGCCCGAGCTCGCCGTCTGGCTGCTGCTCGCGCCCTTCGGGGTGCTGCTCGCCGTCGTGGACTTCGGGGTGCACCGGCTGCCCGACGTACTGACCCTGCCGCTCGCCGTGGCCGCGCCGGTGCTCCTCGGGGGCGCCGCGCTGCTGCCCGAGCACGGGGGCTCCTGGCTCCATGCGCTGTACGGGGCGCTCGCGCTCGGCGGCGCGTACTTCGTGCTCTTCCTCATCAGCCCGAACGGCATGGGCTTCGGCGACGTGAAGCTGGCGCTCAGCCTGGGGGCCGTCCTCGGCTGGTACGGGTGGGGCGTGGTGCTGCTCGGCGCCTTCGCCGGGTTCCTGCTGGCCGCGCTGTACGGGGGGTGGCTCGTCGTCGCCCGCCGCGCCGGGCGCAGGACGGCGATCCCGTTCGGGCCGTTCCTGATCGGCGGGGCGTTCCTGGGGCTGCTCGCCGGGGCGTACGCCGCCTGACGTCGGACGCCCAGATCCCCTGGCGTACGCTGAATCAGTCCGTCCAGAACCCTTACGAAAGGGACGCCCCGGTGACCGAGAAGGCCGACCTTCAGTCCGTCCTCGACCGTGCCGCCGAAGGCGGGCGGATCAGCGCCGAAGAGGCGCTCGACCTCTACCGCGATGCCCCGCTGCACGCGCTCGGCGCCGCCGCCGACGCGATCCGCCGCCGCCGGTACGCCGGGACCGAGCACATCGCGACGTACATCATCGAGCGGAACATCAACTACACGAACGTCTGCGTGACGGCGTGCAAGTTCTGCGCCTTCTACGCGGCCCCGAAGGACACCAAGAAGGGCTGGACGCGCGACCTCGACGACATCCTGCGGCGCTGCGCCGAGACCGTCGAGCTCGGTGGCACGCAGGTCATGTTCCAGGGCGGGCACCACCCGGACTTCGGCGTCGAGTACTACGAGGAGCACTTCTCGGCGATCAAGAAGAACTTCCCGCAGCTGGTCATCCACTCCCTCGGCGCCTCCGAGGTCGAGCACATGGCCCGCATCTCGAAGGTCTCCGCCGAAGAGGCGATCCAGCGGATCCACGCCGCCGGTCTCGACTCCTTCGCCGGTGCCGGCGCCGAGTTGCTTCCGGCCCGCCCGCGCAAGGCCATCGCCCCGCTCAAGGAGAGCGGCGAGCGCTGGCTGGAGATCATGGAGATCGCCCACAACCTCGGTGTCGAGTCGACGTCCACGATGCTCATGGGCACGGGCGAGACCAACGCCGAGCGCATCGAGCACCTGCGGATGATCCGCGACACGCAGGACAAGACCGGCGGCTTCCGCGCCTTCATCCCGTACACGTACCAGCCCGAGAACAACCACCTCAAGGGCCGCACGCAGGCCAGCATCTTCGAGTACATCCGCATGATCGCGATCTCGCGGATCTTCCTCGACAACGTGGCCCACATCCAGGGTTCCTGGCTGACCACCGGCAAGGAGGCGGGTCAGCTCACGCTGCACTACGGCGCGGACGACCTCGGCTCGGTGATGCTGGAGGAGAACGTCGTCTCCTCCGCCGGTGCCAAGCACCGCAACAACCTGCGCGACATGATCGACATGATCCGCACCGCGGACCGCGTGCCGGCCCAGCGCGCCACGACGTACGAGCACCTCGTCGTGCACGACGACCCGGCGAACGACCCGACCGACGACCGCGTCGCCTCGCACATCTCCTCCACGGCGATCGAGGGCGGCACGGCACACCCCGAGCTGAAGCTCCTCGCCAGCAACTGAGGCCGCCGTGCGCACACTTCACGTCGCTGAGGGGACGCCGGAGGCGGCGGTTCTGGTCGACGGGGCGAGCGTCGCCGCCGTCGGCCCGTACGAGGAGCTGGCCGCCGCGCATCCGGACGCCCGCGTCCGGCGCTGGCCCGGCATCCTCACGCCGGGTCTGCTCAACGTGTACGGCCCCGAACTCCTCGAGGGCACCTACCACCCCGACCCGCGCGAGGCCGACCGCTACGGCACCGAGCCCATTGGCGGGGAGCGCGCACGGGCCGTCTTCCGCACGGACCCGTCCCGCCTCGGCGCCAGCGCGCGCCGGGGCGTGCAGCGGCTCTTCGCGCACGGCACGGTGGCCGTCGCGGGCGAGCTGCGGGCCCGGCCCGTCATCGACACCGTCCGCAGGGCGGGCCTGGCGATCGCCCGCCGCCCGGAGCGGCTGCAGGGCCCCGTGTCCCTGTCGCCCACCCCCCTCGTCCTCCTGCCGCCCTTGACGAAGGACGGCCCGGCGCGCTTCGCGATCTTCGACGTGACGGACCGAGCGGAGTTGGTACGACGGGGCGCGAGCACGTGCGTGGCGACGGTGGTGGAGGGCCGCTTGGTGTACCGGGCACGCTGAGCTTGAGCTGAGGGCAGCCCCGCAGGGGCGCCTCAGGGGCGCGGGGAACGGCGCGAGCAACCACATCGGACCCGCACCCGCCAGGCAGGCCGCTCCAGGCAGACGCACCGCGAAATGCCCGCCGCAGGCGAGTGGGGCGCCGCCTGCCACAATGGCGGCGTGACCCGAGCAACCCTGGAAAAGCAGCCGCACGAAGTCGCCTCCATGTTCGACGACGTGGCGGAACGCTACGACCTCACCAACGACGTGCTCTCCCTCGGCCAGGCCCGCCTGTGGCGCAAGGAGGTCGCGAAGGCGGTCGACGCGCGCCCCGCCCAGAAGGTGCTCGACCTCGCCGCGGGGACGGCGACCTCGTCCCAGCCGTTCGCCCGAGCGGGAGCGTACGTCGTGCCCTGCGACTTCTCGCTCGGCATGCTGCAGGTCGGCAAGGCACGCCACCCCTGGATGCCGTTCACGGCGGGGGACGCGACGAAGCTGCCGTTCAAGGACGACACGTTCGACGCCGTCACGATCTCCTTCGGCCTGCGCAACGTCAACGAGACGGTCCAGGCGCTGCGGGAGATGTACCGCGTGACGAAGCCGGGCGGCCGGGTGGTCATCTGCGAGTTCTCGCACGCGACGTGGGCTCCGTTCCGCACGGTCTACGAGGAGTACCTGATGCGGGCGCTGCCGCCGGTGGCGCGCGCGGTGTCCTCCAACCCCGACGCGTACGTCTATCTCGCGGAGTCCATCCGCTCCTGGCCCGACCAGCCGTCGCTGGCCGCGCTGTTGCAGGAGGCGGGTTGGTCGAAGGTGGCGTGGCGGAATCTGACGGGCGGCGTCGTGGCGCTGCACCGCGGGTTCAAGGCCTAGAGCTCCGGGCCTCAGGGCTCCAGACCTCAGGGCTCCAGCCCTCAAGACGTTAAACCGAGTTGACGGGAACCAGCCGCCGGGCAAGATGTGTCCGTTGTGATACGACTCCCCGCCGACGCGGCGGTGTCGACGCGAAGCCGCTCTTTCGCGTCGGCCGCCGCGGGACCGTACGGCACGGGTCGGTCTTTCTGGTCATCTCCCCAATGACGGAGCGTTCCCATGGCGTCGCATTGCCCTCACTGCGGGGCACCCACCCCTGACGAGGCCCGCTTCTGCATGAAGTGCGGGCACGAGCGTCCGCGTGACACGACGGTGGACGCGGGGCCCGCGGACATGCCCGCGGCGGAACTGGGGGAGCCGACCTCCGCGGACGCGGCGCCGACGGAACCCGAGGGCGATGGGCCCGCCGCTGAAGCAGCGGCGTCCGAAAGTGTGCCGGAGAGCCCGCCCGAAAGTGCTCCCGACAGCACGCCCGCAGGACCGGGGTACACCGCAACTTCCCTCCCCGCACCCTCACTTCCGCCGTCCACGCCCCCGTCGCCGTCCACACCCCCGCCCCCGCACGTGCCGCCCGCGCCCGCCGGGCCCTCACCGCTCGGTGCCTTCTTCGGGCGGGCGTTCCGCGGGGACTGGGCCGGGGCCGCGCAAGCCGCGCTGTGGCCGGTCGGGCTCGTGCTGATCGCGGCTGTCGCGCTGGCCATCCCCTCCTACGGGCAGGGCGACAACGGCGGCGACGTCGTCGTCGGCTTCGGCGACCGGCTCCGGATCGCCCTCGCGACGCTGCTCCAGGCCGTGGGCGGCGGCTTCGAGATCTCCGGGAGCGAGCGGCAGCAGTCGTCCCTCTTCGGCGGTGAGAGCTCGAGCGTCGACGTCGCCTTCGACGGCAGTGCCTCGCTGCACCTCATTCCGCTCACCGCCACCGCCCTGTGGATCGGGGCCCTCTTCATCGGCGTACGCCTCCTGCGCACCCGTGTGCTCCTGCGGTCCGGGGGCCTCGGCGGTGGCACGGCCGGGCTCGAAGCAGCCGTACGCGTCACCCTGTTGGTGACCGTGGGCACGCTGGCGCTCAGCCTCTTCGCGCAGCCCGAGATCGAGGGCGTCGAGCTCTCCTCGTCCCCGGTGCTCGCCGCCCTCGGCGCGCTCGTCCTCGCCCTGGCCGTCTCCTGCGGCGTGCTGCACCGCGACGACCTGACCCAGTGGCTGGCCCAACGGCCGGGCTGGCAGGCGGCGTTCCGCGCCACCGGCACCGCGCTGCGCGCGCTCGCGATCGTCCTCGTCGTCTGCTCGCTCGTCGCGTTCATCAGTCTCGCCCAGGTCGACGACCTCGAAGGTCTCGCCGACCTCGACGACGCCGACGTGTCACCGCTGCTCATCGCCCTGCTCCTGCTGCCGAACCTCGGCATCGCCGCCCTCGGCCTCGGCTGGGGAGCACCGCTCGGCGCTTCGGTGGAGGGGAGCAGTTCGGCGTACGGCGGCGGCCGCGAGAGTGAGTCCTTCGGGCTCTCCGAGCTGGGGGACGTCACCAACGACTGGGCCGTCGTCGGGGCGCTGGCGCTCGGCCTCGTGTGTGCGCTGGTCCTCGGCCTGCTCGCCGCGCGGCGTTCCGCGCACCGGGGCGAGCAACTCCTCGCCGCCGGGATCTTCTTCGGGCTGTTCCTGCTCCTCGCCGGGGTCGGCGGGTTCGGCGTCGACGCGACCGGCAGCGCCTCGTCGGAGTTCGGCGGTGGCGGCGGCGGGAGCGGCTCGGGCAACGGCAGCTTCGAGACGGGCGTGAGCGTGCCGGACGCGCTGCTGTTCGGGCTGCTCTGGGTGTTCGGCGCCGCGCTCGTCGCGCCGTTCCTGCTGCAACTCGCGGGACAGCGGCCGGGAGCCGGCGCGGTGCCGATGCCGTCGGTGCCGTCCGCGCCGCCGATGCCGAGCGGCCCCGCGGGCGCGTCCGGCGCCCCTGACGCGCCCGGTTCCCTGGCCGACGCGCCCACCGAGGGCGCCATCGGCGCCGTGGGCCCGGTCACGACGGACCCTGCGACACCGGGAGCCACCCCCACGCCCCGGCCCGCGTACGACCAGGCCGCGACCCCCGCCTACACCCCCGCGTCCTACACCCCCACGGCCTACGACCCCCACGCCTTCCAACTGCACCAGCAGCCGCCCGCCCCGCCCGAGCCCCGCCGCACCGCCCTCTGGGTCGCCACGCTCACCGCCGCCTTCGTCATCGGCAGCGGCATCGCGGCCGGCGTCCTGCTCTGGCAGGACAACAACGACGGCTCCGCCGACAAGGCGGGCGGCCAGGACGACAAGCCCGCCGTCAGCCGTAGCCAGGACCCCACGCCGGCGCCCACGCCGTTCGCCTCGGACACCCCGACGGACGGCACGGAGGATCCGGAGGTGGAGCCGAGCGTGAGCCAGGACACCGTGGACGACGCCCCCGAACCGCCCGCGGGCTTCGACCTGGTGTCCGACGTGAGCGGCTTCGAGTTCGCCGTGCCCGACGGCTGGTCCCGGCAGGGCGAGGAGCGCCCCGGCCAGACCGTGTACGCCGGGTCGACCGGCCCGGAGCAGTTCATCGTCGGCGTGGTCCCGAACGCCCCGTACACCTCGTACGAGAACTTCACGGACATCGAGAAGGACGCCAAGAAGGACCCGAAGAAGTCGGACTACCAGCGGCTGCGGCTCGAGCCGAACACCTTCCAGGGGCGCAGCGGCGCGATCTGGGAGTACACGTACACCGACCGGGCGGGCCGCGAGATCCATGCGCTGAACCAGAGTTACGTCGCGGACAACGGCACCGAGTACGCCATCCTGCTCTCCTGGCGCGCGGACTTCTGGCCCGCGGGCGAGGGCGAGAAGAACCACCGGGTCGCCCTCGAGAACTGGCGGCTCAACGGCTGAGGCGATCCAGGGCAGGAGCGGAGGCGGGCGGCGCTAGCGCATGGCGCCGACCTCGTTCTCCGGCTCGTCGAGTTCCCGGCGGACCCCGCCGTCCCCAGGCCCCGGGCGACGGGGTTCGCGCACGCCCGCGCCGCCCTCGCCCTCGCCGGGGCCGAACTCGAACCAGATGGTGACGACGGCGTCGCGCGGGATCCACGCGCCGGGCGGGGGGTACTGCCGGACCACGTGATCGAGGACGACCAGGTGCAGTTCGGGGCGGTCCGGCGCCGCGAGCTCCACGCCGTGCTTCGCTGCCGACTCGCGTGCGTCCACGGCCATCAGACCGACGAGCCGCGGCACGAGCACGTCGTCCGGCTCGTCAGTCCTGGGCGTCTTCGGCACGGATGTCACCCCCCGGCGGTACCGGCAGGGTAGACCCGCTACAGCGTGAGCCGGAAGGTGTGCGCCTCCCGCTTCGTCGGCGTCGTGAAGGTCTCGGCCAGCTCCATGCCGAGCCGCCGGGTCACGGCCACGGACCGTGCGTTGCGGACGTCGACCATCGCCACCACGTCCCGTACGCCCGCCGCCCGCACCCGCTCCAGGGTGGCCTGCGCGGCGGCGCTCGCGTACCCCTTCCCCCAGGCGGTGCGGGTGAGCCGCCAGCCGATCTCGATCTCGCCCCTGGGCCCCCAGTCGTTGGGCCAGGGCTGCGCTCCGGTGAAGCCGATGGGCTCACCGTCCGCGTCGAGCAACGTCCACAGGCAGAAGCCGAGTTCGGCGTCGTGTCTGCGCTGCCGCGCGGTCAGCTCCTCGTACACGGAGAGCTCGGCCGACGTGCCGGTGCCGAAGAACTCCATGACCTCCGGGTCGTCGAAGAGCCGGTGCCAGACGAACGCGTCCTCGTGCGTCGGGACACGCAGCTGTACGGCGGGCAGGGTCTTGGTCGGCGGCGTCTGCTTTGTCGCCTGCTTTGTCACGGGTGGCCCTTCGGCTGGCTGATCGGTACCGCTGCATAGACTGCCCATAACCCGTGCCCGTCGGCACACAGATTTCGAGCCTTGGGGAGAACCCGCCGTGACCGAACCCCAGCCCCTCACCGAACACACCGCTGATGTGATCGTCGTCGGGGCCGGGCCAGCCGGTTCCACGACCGCCTATTACCTGGCGAAGGCCGGACTCGACGTACTGCTCCTGGAGAAGACCGCGTTCCCCAGGGAGAAGGTCTGCGGCGACGGCCTGACGCCGCGCGCCACCAAACAGCTGGTGTCCATGGGGATCGACATCTCCGAGGAGGCGGGCTGGCTGCGGAACAAGGGCCTGCGCATCATCGGCGGCGGCGTACGGCTCCAGCTCGATTGGCCGGAACTCGCCGCCTACCCCAACTACGGCCTGGTCCGTAAGCGCGACGACTTCGACGAGCAGCTCGCCAACCAGGCGCAGAAGGCGGGCGCCCGCCTGCACCAGCGCTGCAACGTGGGCGCCCCGATCGTCGACGAGCGCACGGGCCGCATCACCGGCGTGCACGCCAAGCTCGGCGAGGAGAAGACCCCGGTCACCTTCCACGCCCCGCTGGTGGTCGCCGCCGACGGCAACTCGACGCGGCTCTCCCTCGCGATGGGCCTGCACCGCCGCGAGGACCGCCCGATGGGCGTCGCGGTCCGTACGTACTTCACCTCGCCCCGCCACGACGACGACTACCTGGAGTCCTGGCTGGAGCTGTGGGACCGCCGCGGCGCCGAGGACCGGCTCCTTCCCGGCTACGGCTGGGTCTTCGGCATGGGCGACGGCACGTCGAACGTCGGGCTCGGCATCCTCGACTCCTCCTCCGCCTACAAGGAGCTGGACTGGCGCGAGGTGTTGAAGGCCTGGTGCGCCTCGATGCCGGAGGAGTGGGGCTACACCCCGGACAACATGACGATGCCGATCCGCGGCGCCGCCCTGCCCATGGCCTTCAACCGCCAGCCGCACTACACCAAGGGCCTGCTCCTGGTGGGCGACGCGGGCGGCATGGTGAACCCCTTCAACGGCGAGGGCATCGCGTACGCCATGGAGTCCGGGCAGATCGCGGCGGACGTCATCGTCCAGGCGCACGCCCGCCAGACCCCCGGCCAGCGCGAACTGGCGCTGCAGCGCTACCCGAAGGTCCTCAAGGACACCTACGGCGGCTACTACACGCTGGGCCGCGCCTTCGTGAAGCTCATCGGCAACCCGAAGGTCATGAAGATCGCCACGCAGCGCGGTCTGACGCACCCGATGCTGATGCGCTTCACGCTGAAGATGCTGGCCAACCTGACCGACCCGACGGGCGGCGACGCGATGGACCGCATCATCAACGGCCTGAGCAAGGTGGCGCCGAAGGCGTGAGCGTCCGTGGGGGCGGGGCGCTGTCCGATTTGCCCGTGCCCCATGGGTGGTACGAGGCTGGGCGCATGATTTTCATCGCAGTCAAGTTCACCGTCCGCCCCGAGTACGCCGACAGCTGGCTGGAGCGGACCGCCGAGTTCACGCGGGCCACGCGCGCGGAGGAGGGCAACCTCTTCTACGACTGGTCCCGCAGCGTCGACGACCCCCACCAGTTCGTCCTCCTGGAGGGCTTCGCCTCCCAGGAGGCGGGCGCGGCGCACGTCGGCTCCGACCACTTCAAGGCCGCCATGGAGTCGATGTCCGAGTTGATCGCCTCGACCCCCGAGATCATCCACACCGAGATCCCGGGCAGCAGCTGGTCCGAGATGGGCGAGCTCTCGCCGAAGGGCTGATGCCTGCGCCTGCGCCTCGCCTCGCTGAGCGCACAGAAGGGCCGGGAACCCCGCTGGGGGTTCCCGGCCCTTCCGCGTCGCTGTGAGGGGCCCTCAGAGGACGCGCACGGCACCGTCGGCGGGGTAACCCGACAGGTCCTGGATGACAACGCCCTTGCCGGGGTTGGCGGCGTCGAGGTACTGGCCGTTACCGATGTACACACCCACGTGGTACGCGGAGCCCGCGCCACCCCAGTAAAGGATGTCGCCCACCTGGACGTTGGAGAGCGAGACCGGCGTACCGGAGACCGACTGGTCCTGCGAGACGCGCGGAAGGTCCACGCCCGCCTGCTTGAACGCGGCCTGGACGAGGCTGGAGCAGTCCCACGCGTTGGGTCCGGAGGCACCCATGACGTACGCGTCGCCGAGCTGGGCCTTCAGGAAGCTGATGACCGTGCCGACGCTGCCGCTGGCCGGGGCCGGCGTGTCGGCGGTGGAGGCGCTGGAGCCGCCGGCGGCGCTGAGCGTCGTGCGCTCGGTGGAACGCGAGGCGCGCTCCTCCTCCGCCTTCTTCTTGGCGGCGGCCTCGGCCTTCGCCTTGGCCTCGGCCTTCTTCTCGGCCTTGGCCTGGTCTTCCTTGGCCTGCTTGGCGGCCTTCACGGCGGCCGCGTCCTGCTCGGCACGGAGCTGGTAGCTGTCGGCGGTCTGCTGGGTGGCTTCAGCGGACTGCGCGATCTGCGTGGAGAGATCCGCGGTGAGCGTGGGCATTTCGATGGTCTCGGTCACCGGCTCGGCGGCGTTCGCCGTTCCGGCGGCGGCGGCCACTGCCAGGGTGCTGAGGACGCCACCGGCAACTCCGGCGCGCAGAGCCTGCTTCGTGGCGCTACGACGGGGCTTCCGGTGGCTGGGTATGTGAGCGGTGTGGGACATGAGAACAACCGCTATCAGGGAGTCAGGGTTCCCTTCAAGAAACGTGGGCTGCGCCACAGTTGCCGTTCTCGGCCCCGAATCCCGGGCGTGTCACTTCTTATTGACGCCGTAACGGGCAATGCGGACAACGGCGATCACGCCTGTGATCATGGGTTTTCTGCGATACGCCCGAATTGCCCTCGGACTACCACCGGTTGAGCCGGTTGGCCAAGCCCGGTTTCTTTGCCGCCCATTGGCGTGTGGCGCAGGTCACAGGTGTTGCCCTAGGGGATCTCCCTGAGATCGGGCTGAGACCTTCCCGAGATCTCCCGAAGAATTCAGGGGTGTTGTCCGTACGGGGGATCGGTGATGGATCGACGAGGGATCGACGGCCGGCCTGTGTCGGCGAGGTGCCGAGCAGCCCGCCGGGGAACCCGTTCCGATCGTCATAAAGGTGCCGCTTCGGTGGCTCGTGAATCTGTGCACGCGTTCGTGGCTGTCCACCTTCATCCACACCCCTCCCGCCAAAGTGTGAATGAGCCGCCACTATCAAGCCAGGGCGTCCAGCGCCAATTTGCCTGCGGCGGCCGTTGCTTGATAGGGCGCCCCCCTCCCGACCAGCGGTAACTCGCCGAGATGTCACCACTGGTGATCACTCAGGCGCTTCGCGTATGAAGATCACCGCTCATCCGACTTCATGATCCTTCGTCAGGTGGTGGAGATCACAAAGCCGTTGTCGCACCCCGTGTCGCAGATCACAGACTGGCGGGCATAAGATGCGGTGCAGTTGGGCTTGTGACCTGCTTCACATGAACGCGATCTTCGTGGGGCGGGTCGGGGTCCGATGCAACCGCCAACAGTCAGTGCCGACTGAGAGGAGCGAGGAGCGTGAACGCCTATGCGCCCATCCTCGTGCTGGGAGCCCTCGGGGCAGGCTTTGCGATCTTCTCCGTGGTCATGGCCACGCTTATCGGTCCAAAGCGGTACAACCGCGCCAAGCTCGAGGCGTATGAGTGCGGTATCGAGCCGACGCCGACTCCGGCCGGCGGCGGGCGATTTCCCATCAAGTACTACCTGACGGCGATGCTCTTCATCGTCTTCGACATCGAGATCGTCTTCCTTTACCCCTGGGCCGTCACCTTCGACGCCCTCGGGATTTTCGGGCTCGTGGAGATGCTGCTCTTCGTGCTCACCGTCTTCGTCGCGTACGCGTACGTATGGCGGCGTGGCGGCCTGGAATGGGACTAAAGGTCTGAGGGGCCAAAGAGCATGGGACTCGAAGAGAAACTGCCGAGCGGTTTTCTGCTGACCACCGTCGAACAAGCCGCGGGCTGGGTGCGCAAGTCATCCGTCTTCCCCGCGACCTTCGGCCTCGCGTGCTGCGCCATCGAGATGATGACGACGGGAGCCGGGCGTTATGACCTGGCTCGCTTCGGCATGGAGGTCTTCCGCGGTTCGCCGCGGCAGGCCGATCTGATGATCGTGGCCGGGCGTGTGAGCCAGAAGATGGCGCCGGTGCTGCGGCAGGTCTATGACCAGATGCCCAACCCCAAGTGGGTCATTTCCATGGGGGTTTGCGCTTCGTCGGGCGGGATGTTCAACAATTACGCGATTGTGCAGGGCGTGGACCACATTGTCCCTGTTGACATCTATTTGCCCGGATGTCCGCCGCGACCCGAGATGCTGATGGACGCGATCCTCAAGCTCCACCAGAAGATCCAGGGCGGCAAGCTCGGGGTCAACGCCGAGGAAGCGGCCCGCGAGGCGGAGGAGGCGGCCCTCAAGGCCCTCCCCACCATCGAGATGAAGGGGCTGCTGCGGTGAGCGACGCGCACGACGAGCACCTGAACGGGAACGGCGTCCCCGCTCCCCGCGACGAGGCCGGCAAGGTCATCGGCGTCCGCAAGGGCATGTTCGGCGTCAACGACGGCGGCGACACGTCCGGCTACGGCGGCCTGGTGCGCACGATCACCCTGCCCGGCGCCTCCGCGCGCCCGTACGGCGGCTGGTTCGACGAAGTCGCGGACGAGCTGGAAGGAGCCCTGGAAGAACAGGGACTCCTCCCGGAGAACGCGATCGAGAAGACGGTCGTCGACCGCGACGAACTCACCTTCCACATCGCGCGCGAGCACCTCGTCCGGGTCGCGCAGACCCTGCGCGACGACCCGGCCCTGCGCTTCGAGCTCTGCACGGGCGTCAGCGGCGTGCACTTCCTCGAGGACAAGGGCCGCGAGCTGCACGCCGTCTACCACCTGCGCTCGATCACCCACAACCGCCTGATCCGGCTCGAAGTCAGCGCCCCTGACGCCGATCCGCACGTCCCCTCACTGGTCTCCGTCTATCCGACGAACGACTGGCACGAGCGCGAGGCGTACGACTTCTTCGGCCTGATCTTCGACGGTCACCCGGCGCTGACGCGGATCATGATGCCGGACGACTGGCAGGGCTTCCCGCAGCGCAAGGACTACCCCCTCGGCGGCATCCCCGTCGAGTACAAGGGCGCCCAGATCCCGGCTCCGGACCAGCGGAGGTCGTACAGCTGATGTCCACTTCACATGCCTCCGCCCGCGAAACGACCGAGGGGACCGTATATACGGTCACCGGCGGCGACTGGGACGAGGTCGTCCAGTCCGCCGCCCGGTCGGACGACGAGCGCATCATCGTCAACATGGGTCCGCAGCACCCCTCCACCCATGGTGTGCTCCGGCTCATCCTGGAGATCGAGGGTGAGACCGTCTCCGAGGCCCGCTGCGGCATCGGCTATCTGCACACGGGCATCGAGAAGAACCTCGAGTACCGCACGTGGACGCAGGGCACGACGTTCGTCACGCGCATGGACTATCTGACGCCGTTCTTCAACGAGGCGGCGTACTGCCTCGGCGTCGAGAAGCTGCTCGGCATCGAGGACCAGATCCCGGACCGCGCCTCGGTCATCCGCGTGCTCCTGATGGAGCTCAACCGGCTCTCCTCGCACCTGGTGTGCATCGCCACCGGCGGCATGGAACTGGGCGCGACGACGATCATGATCTACGGCTTCCGAGATCGTGAACTCGTTCTCGACATCTTCGAGCTGATCACCGGCCTGCGCATGAACCACGCGTACATCCGGCCCGGCGGACTCGCCCAGGACCTGCCCCCGGGCGCGGTGGACCAGATCCGCGAGTTCGTGAAGAAGATGCAGAAGAACCTCGGCGAGTACGACAAGCTCGCCACCGGCAACCCCATCTTCAAGGCCCGTATGCAGGACGTCGGCTATCTCGACCTCGCCGGCTGCATGGCACTCGGCGCCACCGGGCCCGTCCTGCGCTCGGCCGGCCTGCCGCACGACCTGCGCAAGGCGCAGCCCTACTGCGGTTACGAGAACTACGAGTTCGACGTGCCGACCGCCGACACCTGTGACTCCTACGGACGCTTCCTGATCCGTCTCGAGGAGATGCGCCAGTCGCTGCGCATCGTCGAGCAGTGCCTGGACCGGCTCGCGCCGGGTCCGGTCATGGTCGGCGACAAGAAGATCGCCTGGCCCGCGCAACTGGCGCTCGGCCCGGACGGATTGGGCAACTCGCTCGATCACATCAAGAAGATCATGGGCACCTCCATGGAGGCCCTGATCCACCACTTCAAGCTGGTGACCGAGGGCTTCCGGGTCCCCGCGGGGCAGGCGTACACCGCCGTCGAGTCGCCCAAGGGCGAGCTCGGGGTGCATGTCGTCTCCGACGGCGGCACCCGCCCCTACCGGGTCCACTTCCGCGACCCGTCCTTCACCAACCTGCAGGCCATGGCGGCGATGTGTGAGGGCGGCCAGGTCGCCGACGTCATCGTCGCCGTCGCGTCCATCGACCCCGTGATGGGAGGCGTCGACCGGTGACCACCACCCCTTCCCAGGGCGCGGGCGTCAGCCTGGGCATGCCCCAACTCCCCGCCCCCGACTTCCCGGCCGACGTACGGGCCAGGCTCGACGCGGACGCCAAGGAGGTCATCTCCCGCTACCCGGACTCCCGGTCCGCGCTGCTCCCGCTGCTGCACCTGGTGCAGTCGGAGGAGGGCCACGTCACGCGCACGGGCATGGCCTTCTGCGCGGAGGTCCTCGGCCTGACCACCGCCGAGGTCACCGCGGTCGCGACCTTCTACACGATGTACCGGCGCAAGCCCTCCGGTGACTACCAGGTCGGCGTCTGCACCAACACGTTGTGTGCCGTCATGGGCGGTGACGCGATCTTCGAGTCGCTCCAGGAGCACCTGGGCGTCGGCAACGAAGGGACCACGGAGGACGGCAAGGTCACGCTGGAGCACATCGAGTGCAACGCGGCCTGCGACTTCGCTCCCGTCGTGATGGTCAACTGGGAGTTCTTCGACAACCAGACCCCCGAGACCGCCAAGCGGCTCGTCGACGACCTGCGCGCGGGCGTGCAGGTCGAGCCGACCCGCGGCGCCCCCTTGTGCACATACAAGGAGACGGCGCGGATTCTGGCGGGCTTCCCCGACGAGCGCGCGGGCGCCGTCGAGGCGAGCGGCGGCGCGGGCCCGGCCTCGCTGATCGGACTGCGCCTGGCCAAGGGCGAGTTGCCGCAGCCCCGGGTGGTCCACCCACGCGCGGGCGGCCCCCAGGATGAGGCGCCTGCCGAGCACCTCAGCTCGCATGACGCACCGCAGGAGACCTCGGCATCCGACCCGGCCCACCCGGCCGGACCGACCGCCGAGGAGGGGGAGTGATGACCTTGGCAGCCGAGATCGACAACGAGACGAGCCCCGAGAAGCTGCTCGCGCCGGTCCTTTCCGCGTTCTGGGACGAGGAGAAGTCCTGGACGCTGGAGACCTACCGACGGCACGAGGGGTACGAGGGCCTGCGCAAGGCCCTGGCCATGGCGCCGGACGACCTCATCGCGTACGTGAAGGACTCCGGTCTGCGCGGCCGGGGCGGCGCCGGATTCCCCACCGGAATGAAATGGCAGTTCATTCCGCAGGGCGATGGAAAGCCGCACTATCTAGTTGTCAACGCCGACGAATCGGAGCCCGGGACCTGTAAGGACATCCCGCTCCTCTTCGCGAACCCGCATAGCCTCATCGAGGGCATCGTGATCGCCTGTTACGCGATCCGCTCTTCGCATGCCTTCATCTACCTGCGCGGTGAAGTCGTCCCCGTGCTCAGGCGGTTGCACGAGGCCGTGCGTGAGGCGAAAGAGGCGGGATTCCTGGGCGAGAACATCCTGGGCAGCGGACTCGACCTCGAACTCACCGTGCACGCGGGTGCGGGCGCGTACATCTGTGGTGAGGAGACCGCGCTGCTCGACTCGCTCGAAGGCCGCCGTGGCCAGCCGCGACTGCGTCCCCCTTTCCCGGCCGTCGCGGGCCTCTACGCATGCCCCACTGTTGTCAATAACGTCGAGTCCATCGCGTCGGTTCCCGCGATCCTGAATCGCGGAAAAGACTGGTTCAAGTCGATGGGGAGCGAGAAGTCCCCCGGCTTCACGCTCTATTCGCTGAGCGGCCACGTCACGAGCCCCGGCCAGTACGAGGCCCCGCTCGGCATCACCCTGCGCCAGCTGCTCGAGATGAGCGGCGGGATCAGGGCGGGCCACCGGCTCAAGTTCTGGACGCCGGGCGGCTCGTCGACGCCGATGTTCACCGACGAGCACCTCGACGTCCCGCTGGACTACGAGGGAGTGGGCGCCGCCGGGTCGATGCTCGGCACGAAGGCCCTGCAGTGCTTCGACGAGACGACGTGCGTGGTGCGCGCGGTCACCCGCTGGACCGAGTTCTACGCCCACGAGTCCTGCGGCAAGTGCACGCCCTGCCGCGAAGGGACGTACTGGCTGGTCCAGTTGCTCCGCGACATCGAGGCCGGCAAGGGCGTCATGTCCGACCTGGACAAGCTGAACGACATCGCCGACAACATCAACGGCAAGTCGTTCTGCGCCCTGGGTGACGGCGCCGCGTCGCCGATCTTCTCCTCGCTCAAGTACTTCCGCGAGGAGTACGAGCAGCACATCACCGGCAAGGGCTGCCCCTTCGACCCGGCCAAGTCGACTCTCTGGGCCGACAGGCCCGCCGCACATTCGGAGGTGAACGCATGACAGTGACCACTAATAGCGCTCCCTCCGGGGGCGGCGAGGCGGCGGTTCCGCCGGAAGACCTCGTGTCGCTGACGATCGACGGCGCCGAGATCAGCGTCCCGAAGGGGACGCTGGTGATCCGGGCCGCCGAGCTCCTCGGCATCGAGATCCCGAGGTTCTGCGACCACCCGCTGCTCGACCCGGCGGGCGCCTGCCGCCAGTGCATCGTCGAGGTGGAGGGCCAGCGCAAGCCGATGGCCTCCTGCACCATCACCTGCACCGACGGCATGGTCGTGAAGTCGCAGCTCTCCTCGCCGGTCGCCGAGAAGGCCCAGCGCGGTGTGATGGAGCTGCTCCTCATCAACCATCCGCTGGACTGCCCGGTCTGCGACAAGGGCGGCGAGTGCCCGCTGCAGAACCAGGCGATGCAGGTCGGCGACCCGGACAGCCGCTTCGAGGGCAAGAAGCGGACGTACGAGAAGCCGGTGCCGATCTCCACGCAGGTGCTGCTCGACCGTGAGCGGTGCGTGCTGTGCGCGCGCTGCACCCGGTTCTCGAACCAGATCGCGGGCGACCCGATGATCGAGCTGATCGAGCGCGGTGCGCTCCAGCAGGTCGGTACGGGCGAGGGTGACCCCTTCGAGTCGTACTTCTCCGGGAACACCATCCAGATCTGTCCGGTCGGCGCGCTGACCTCGGCGGCGTATCGCTTCCGCTCGCGGCCCTTCGACCTGGTGTCGTCGCCCTCGGTCTGCGAGCACTGCGCGGGTGGCTGCGCGACGCGCACCGACCACCGGCGCGGCAAGGTCATGCGGCGCCTCGCCGCCGACGACCCCGAGGTCAACGAGGAGTGGATCTGCGACAAGGGGCGCTTCGGCTTCCGTTACGCGCAGAAGCCGGACCGGCTGACCACACCGCTAGTGCGCAACGCGGAGACGGGCGAGCTGGAGGCCGCCAGTTGGCCCGAGGCCCTCGAGGTCGCGGCCGTCGGACTCGCCGCCGCGCGGGGCCGGGCCGGTGTGCTGACCGGCGGGCGCCTCACCGTCGAGGACGCCTACGCGTACAGCAAGTACGCGCGCGTGGCGCTCGACACGAACGACATCGACTTCCGCGCGCGCGTGCACAGCAGCGAGGAAGCCGACTTCCTGGCCGCCCGTGTCGCGGGCCGCGGCCGGGATCTCGACGGCGCCGGCGTGACGTACGCGGACGTGGAGAAGGCGCCCGCGGTCCTGCTCGTCGGCTTCGAGGCCGAGGAGGAGGCGCCCGGGGTCTTCCTGCGGCTTCGCAAGGCCTGGCGCAAGCACGGCCAGCGGACGTTCTCCCTCGCCACGCACCAGACCCGGGGCCTGGAGAAGGCGGGCGGCACGCTGTTGCCCGCGGCTCCCGGCACCGAGACGGAGTGGCTCGACGCACTCTCAGGAGAGGTCGGACTTGAGGGCGACGGTGCCAAGGCCGCCGAGGCGCTGCGCGCTCCGGGTGCGGTGATCGTGGTCGGCGAGCGCCTCGCGGCCGTGCCGGGCGGGCTCACCGCCGCCGTACGGGCCGCTTCCGCGACCGGTGCGCGGCTGGTGTGGATTCCGCGCCGGGCGGGGGAGCGCGGCGCCGTCGAGGCCGGTGCGCTGCCCTCGCTGCTCCCCGGCGGGCGCCCGTCCACCGACCCGCGCGCGCGGGACGAGGTGGCGGCCGTATGGCGCGTCGCCGAAATCCCGCACCGCTACGGCCGTGACACCGGCCAGATCATCGAGGCGGCGGCGACCGGCGAACTGGGCGCGCTCCTGGTGGCGGGTGTGGAGGTCGCCGACCTTCCCGACCCGGCACGCGCGCGTGAAGCTCTCTCCGAGGTCGGATTCCTGGTCTCTCTCGAGCTGCGGCCCAGCGAGGTCACCGAGCACGCCGACGTCGTACTCCCCGTGGCCGCGGTCGCGGAGAAGCCCGGCACCTTCCTCAACTGGGAGGGCAGGGCGCGGATGTTCGAGGCCTCGCTGAAGCCCGACCAGATGACCCGCACGCTGGCCCCGACGGACGCGCGTGTGCTGCACATGCTGGCCGACGCCGGGGACGTACACCTGGCTCTTCCCGACCTGGCGTCCGCCCGGCGCGAGCTGGACCGGCTCGGCGGCTGGGACGGCACGCATGCCACGGAGCCCTCGGAGACGGGTGCTCAGCCGCCGAGGCCCGCCTCCGGAGAGGCCGTTCTCGCGGGGCACCGGCTGCTGCTCGACCAGGGCCGCCTCCAGGAGGGCGACGAGGCGCTCGCCGGCACACGGCACGCGGCGCTCGCCCGGCTCTCGGCGGCCACCGCGGCCGAGGCGGGCGTCAAGGACGGCGACGTCCTGGCCGTCTCCGGACCGGCGGGGGCGACTGAACTGCCGCTCCAGGTGACCGAGATGCCCGACCGCGTGGTGTGGCTGCCGCTGAACTCGACCGGGGGAGGCGTCACTTCCGACACCGGTGCGCGCCCCGGCGACCTCGTCCGCATCGGCCCGGCGCTCCTGCCGGAGCCCTCTGAGGCCCCGGAGGTGACGTCGTGATGCACCACATGGTGCCGCTTGCGGCGGAAGACCTGTCCATGTTCGGCCGTGACCCGTGGTGGCTCGTCGCGATCAAGGCGGTGTTCTGCTTCGCGTTCCTGATGGTGACGGTTCTCTTCTCCATCGTGTGGGAGCGCAAGGTCGTCGCCTGGATGCAGCTGCGCATCGGGCCCAACCGGCACGGCCCCTGGGGCATGCTGCAGTCCCTCGCGGACGGCATCAAGCTGATGCTCAAGGAAGACCTGATCGTCAAGCGCGCGGACAAGGTGGTCTACATCCTCGCGCCGATCGTGGCGGCCATCCCGGCCTTCATGGCGATCGCGGTGATCCCCTTCGGTCCCGCGGGCAACGAGATCTCGATCTTCGGCCAGCGCACGACGATGCAGCTCACCGACCTGCCGATCGCGATGCTCTACATCCTCGCGGTCGCCTCGGTCGGCATCTACGGCATCGTGCTGGCGGGCTGGAGCTCCGGTTCCACGTATCCGCTCCTCGGCGGCCTGCGCTCCTGCGCGCAGATGATCTCGTACGAGATCGCGATGGGCGCCGCGTTCGCCTCGGTGTTCCTCTACTCCGGGTCGATGTCGACCTCGGCGATCGTGGAGGCGCAGGCGGACCGCTGGTACGTCCTGCTGCTTCCGGTGTCGTTCCTGATCTACATCGTGACGATGATCGGCGAGACCAACCGCGCGCCCTTCGACATGCCGGAGTCCGAGGGCGACCTCGTCGGTGGCTTCAACACCGAGTACTCGTCGATCAAGTTCGCGCTCTTCATGCTCGCCGAGTACGTCAACATGGTCACCGTCTCGGCGGTCTCGGTCACGCTCTTCCTGGGCGGCTGGCGGGCCCCGTACCCGGTCAGCACCTTCTGGGAGGGCGCGAACCACGGCTGGTGGCCGATGCTCTGGTTCGTTATCAAGGTCCAGCTGCTGCTGTTCTTCTTCATCTGGCTGCGCGGCACGCTGCCACGCGTCCGCTACGACCAGCTGATGAAGCTCGGCTGGAAGGTCCTGATCCCGGTGTCGGTCGTCTGGCTGATGCTCGTGGCGACGGTCAGGGCGATGCGGAACGAGGAGTACGACTTCACCTCGATCGCGCTCTATGTGGGCGGCGGAGTCATCGCGCTCCTGTTGCTCTCCGTGGTCGTCGACATCTTCCGCGACAAGCGCGAGAAGCAAGCGGCAGTCGAGGAAGAGCCGGTCGCCTTCGACCCGATGGCCGGTGGATTCCCCGTCCCGCCGCTGCCCGGACAGAGCCTGCCGCCCGTACCGCGACGACGCCCGCGCCAGGAGCGCGAGTTGATTGTCAGTGGTGGCCCGGATACTCAAAGTGACGGAACTCGAAGCGACGGAAAGGAGGCGTCCGATGGCTGAGTCGAAGAACGAGCCGAACCAGTCACAGCACGAGTCGAACCAATCGAAGCAGGGGTTCCAGAACCCCGTCGCGGGCTTCGGCGTGACCTTCAAGGCCATGTTCAAGAAGCGGCTAACCGAGCAGTATCCGGAGCAGGAGAAGGTCACCGCTCCCCGCTTCCACGGCAGGCACCAGCTCAACCGCCATCCGGACGGCCTGGAGAAGTGCGTCGGCTGCGAGCTCTGCGCCTGGGCCTGCCCCGCGGACGCGATCTATGTGGAGGGCGCGGACAACACCGAGGAGGAGCGCTACTCCCCGGGCGAGCGGTACGGCCGCGTCTACCAGATCAACTACGCCCGCTGCATCCTGTGCGGCCTGTGCATCGAGGCGTGCCCCACGCGCGCGTTGACGATGACGAACGAGTTCGAGCTGGCCGACAGCAGCCGCGAGAAGCTCATCTTCACCAAGGAGCAGCTCCTCGCCGGCCTGGAGGAAGGCATGGTCGACTCACCGCACTCGATCTTCCCCGGCACGGACGAGCAGGACTACTACCGCGGTCTGGTGACCGAGGCCGCGCCGGGCACGGTGCCTCAAGTGGCCCTTTCCAAGGGGGAGACGCCCCAGGAGGCCGCCTCCACCTTCGGGGACTCCGAACCCGCGTCGGGGGAGGTGATCAACCGATGACGCAGCTCGCCGCCTACACCACGTCCACCGGTGAGGCCGTCCAGTTCTGGGTGCTCGGCACGGTCGCCGTGATCGGCGCCCTGTGCACGATCCTCATGAAGAAGGCCGTGCACAGCGCGCTCTGCCTCGCCGGGACCATGATCATCCTCGCGGTCTTCTACCTCGCCAACGGGGCGTACTTCCTGGGCATCGTCCAGGTCGTCGTCTACACCGGCGCGATCATGATGCTCTTCCTCTTCGTGGTCATGCTCGTCGGTGTCACCGCCGCCGACTCCCTGAAGGAGACCATCAAGGGGCAGCGCTGGCTGGCCGGCCTCTGTGGCTTCGGCTTCGCCATCCTGCTCTTCGCCGGCATCGGGAACGCCTCGGTGAACGACTTCACCGGGCTCGCCAAGGCGAACGCGGGCGGCAACGTGGAGGGCCTCGCCGAGAGCATCTTCACGAAGTACGTCTTCGCCTTCGAGATCACCGGTGCCCTGCTCATCACCGCCACCGTCGGCGCGATGGTGCTCACCCACCGCGAGCGCACGGAGCGCGCCAAGACGCAGCGCGAGATGTCCGAGGAGCGCGTGCGCTCCAACCACCTGCCGCCGCTGCCCGCCCCCGGTGTCTACGCCCGGCACAACGCCGTGGACGTCGCGGGTCTCCTCCCCGACGGCACCCCCTCCGAGCTCACGGTCAACAAGACGCTGCGTGAGCGCGGTCAGATCCGCGATGTGTCCGACGAGGCACTGGACGATCTGCGGGCCCTCGAACAGCGCTCCACGCAGCGTCTGGAGCGGTCGACCAAGACCGAGGAGGCGTCGAAGTGAATCCGGTCAACTACCTGTATCTCGCGGCGCTGTTGTTCGCGATCGGCGCCACCGGCGTGCTGATCAGGCGGAACGCGATCGTGGTGTTCATGTGTATCGAGCTGATGCTCAACGCGTGCAACCTCGCCTTCGTGGCCTTCTCCCGGCTGCACGGCAATCTCGACGGCCAGATCATCGCCTTCTTCACGATGGTCGTTGCCGCGGCGGAAGTCGTGGTCGGCCTCGCGATCATCGTGTCGCTGTTCCGCTCCCGTCACTCGGCCTCGGTCGACGACGCCAGCCTGATGAAGCTGTAAGGGGTCGCTGAAAAGTGGAGAACCTGATCGCGCTGCTCGTAGCGGCGCCTCTGCTCGGAGCGGCCGTACTGCTGTGCGGCGGGCGGCGGCTGGACCGTGTCGGCCACTGGCTCGGCACGCTGCTCGCGGCCGCCTCCTTCGTCATCGGTGTGATGCTCTTCGCCGACATGCTGGGCAAGGGCGCCGAGGAGCGCTCCCTGTCGCAGCACGTGTTCAGCTGGATTCCCGTGGAGGGTTTCCAGGCGGACGTCGCCTTCCAGCTCGACCAGCTGTCGATGACGTTCGTCCTGCTGATCACCGGTGTGGGCACCCTGATCCACATCTACTCCATCGGGTACATGGAGCACGACGAGCGGCGCCGCCGCTTCTTCGGCTATCTGAACCTGTTCCTCGCGGCGATGCTCATCCTCGTCCTCGCCGACAACTACCTGCTCCTGTACGTCGGATGGGAGGGCGTCGGCCTCGCCTCGTACCTCCTGATCGGCTTCTGGCAGCACAAGCCCAGCGCGGCCACCGCCGCGAAGAAGGCCTTCCTGGTCAACAGGGTCGGCGACATGGGCCTTTCGATCGCCATCATGCTGATGTTCACCACCTTCGGGACGTTCGCCTTCGGGCCCGTCCTGGAGGCCACGGGTGAGACCTCGGAGGGCAAGCTGACGGCCATCGGCCTGATGCTGCTGCTCGCGGCGTGCGGCAAGTCGGCCCAGGTGCCGCTGCAGTCCTGGCTCGGCGACGCGATGGAGGGTCCGACCCCGGTCTCGGCCCTCATCCACGCGGCGACGATGGTGACCGCCGGCGTGTACTTGATCGTCCGCTCCGGCGCGATCTTCAACGGCGCCCCGGACGCGCAGCTCGTCGTCACCGTCGTGGGCGCGGTCACGCTCCTCTTCGGTGCGATCGTCGGTTGCGCGAAGGACGACATCAAGAAGGCCCTCGCCGGGTCGACGATGTCCCAGATCGGCTACATGATCCTGGCCGCGGGCCTCGGCCCCATCGGCTACGTCTTCGCGATCATGCACCTGGTGACGCACGGCTTCTTCAAGGCCGGGCTCTTCCTCGGCGCCGGTTCGGTCATGCACGGCATGAACGACGAGGTCGACATGAGGAAGTACGGCGGCCTCAGGAAGTACATGCCGGTCACCTTCGTCACCTTCGGGCTCGGCTATCTGGCGATCATCGGTTTCCCCGGTCTGTCCGGCTTCTTCTCCAAGGACAAGATCATCGAGGCGGCGTTCGCCAAGGGCGGCACGGAGGGCTGGATCCTCGGCTCGGTCGCACTGCTCGGCGCCGCGATCACCGCGTTCTACATGACACGCGTGATGATCATGACGTTCTTCGGTGAGAAGCGCTGGCAGCCGGACGCTGAAGGCAACGCACCGCACCCGCACGAGTCGCCCAGGTCCATGACGATCCCGATGATCGTGCTGGCCTTCGGTTCGGTCTTCGCGGGCGGGTTCTTCAGCATCGGCGACCGCTTCATGCACTGGCTGGAGCCGGTCACCCAGCACGACCACGGCCACTCGCCGCTGAGCGCCGCCACGGTCACGGGCGCCACCATGGTGGTCCTGCTCATCGGTGTGGCCCTCGCCTACCTCCAGTACGGCCGCCGTCCCGTCCCGGTCACCGCCCCGCGCGGTTCGGTGCTCACCCGGGCGGCCCGGCGCGACCTCCTCCAGGACGACTTCAACCACGTCGTCCTGGTCCGCGGCGGAGAGCACCTCACCCGCTCCCTGGTCTACGTCGACCACACCCTGGTCGACGGAGTCGTCAACGGCACGGCGGCCTCGGTCGGCGGGCTCTCCGGACGGCTGCGCAAGATGCAGAACGGCTATGCCCGCTCCTACGCGGTCTCGATGTTCGGCGGCGTTGCGGTACTCATCGCCGCGACCCTGCTGATGAGGGCGGTCTGATACCCATGTCGTTTCCTCTGCTGACAGCGACGGCGGCCCTGCCCGCGGTCGGCGCGATCGCCGTGGCAGCCGTTCCGGCCGCCCGGCGTACCGCCGCCAAGTGGCTCGCGCTGCTCGTGTCGCTCGCCACGCTCGCGCTCGCCGTGACCGTGCTCGTGCGGTTCGACCCCGACGGGGCCCGCTATCAACTCACCGAGTCCCGCTCGTGGATCGCGGAATTCGGGGTGCGGTACGAACTGGGCGTGGACGGCATCGGTGTCGCCCTCATCGCCCTCACCGCGCTCCTGATGCCCTTCATCATCCTGGCGGGCTGGCACGACGCGGATCCCCTCGAAACCAAGTCCTCGCGCTGGCGGCCGACCCAGGGCTTCTTCGCCCTGATCCTGGCCGTCGAGGCGATGGTGATCCTCTCCTTCGAGGCCACCGACGTCTTCCTCTTCTACATCTTCTTCGAAGCCATGCTCATCCCGATGTACTTCCTCATCGGCGGCTTCGGGGACCGTGCCCACGCCGGCAGCGACGAGAAGGCGTCGGCGCAACGCTCGTACGCGGCCGTGAAGTTCCTTCTCTACAACCTCGTCGGCGGCCTCATCATGCTGGCCGCGGTGATCGGGCTCTACGTGGTGGCGGGGAACTTCTCGCTCCAGGAGATCACCGAGGCGCGGGCCAACGGCACCCTGGAGATGGCGACCAGCACCGAGCGGTGGCTGTTCCTCGGCTTCTTCTTCGCCTTCGCGGTGAAGGCCCCGCTGTGGCCGCTGCACACCTGGCTGCCGAACGCGATGGGCGAGGCCACGGCCCCGGTCGCCGTACTGATCACGGCAGTCGTCGACAAGGTCGGCACGTTCGCGATGCTGCGCTTCTGCCTCGGGCTCTTCCCCGAGGCGAGCAAGTGGGCGACGCCGGTCATCCTCGTGCTCGCGCTGGTCAGCATCGTCTACGGCGCGCTGCTCGCGGTCGGCCAGCGCGACATCAAGCGCCTGGTGGCGTACGCGTCGATCTCGCACTTCGGGTTCATCATCCTCGGCATCTTCGCGATGACCTCGCAGGGCCAGTCCGGCGCGACGCTCTACATGGTCAACCACGGGATCTCGACCGCCGCCCTGATGCTGGTGGCCGGCTTCCTGATCTCGCGGCGCGGCTCGCGGCTCATCGCGGACTACGGAGGGGTGCAGAAGGTCGCACCGGTGCTCGCGGGCACCTTCCTCATCGGTGGTCTCGCGACGCTCTCGCTGCCCGGCCTCGCGCCGTTCGTGAGTGAGTTCCTGGTCCTGGTCGGCGCCTTCGCGCGCTACCCGGTGGTCGGGATCATCGCCACCATCGGCATCGTCCTCGCCGCGCTCTACACCCTCGTCCTCTACCAGCGGACGATGACGGGCCCGGTGAAGCCGGAGGTCTCGGCCATGCCGGACCTGCGCGTGCGTGAACTCCTGGTCGTCACACCGCTGATCGCGCTCCTGATCGGCCTCGGCGTCTATCCGAAGCCGCTCACCGACCTGGTCAATCCGGCGGTCAAGCACACCATGTCCGACGTACAGCAGAAGGACCCGAAGCCCGACGTGGAGGCGGCCAAGTGAGCGCATCGGCTGTCCACAGCCTGTGGACAATGGCGTCGGCCGCGGCGCCCCAGGATCAGATCGACAAGATCGACACTCCCACGATCGAGTACGCGCAGCTGTCACCGACGTTGATCGTCATCGGCGCGGCGGTGCTCGGGATCCTCATCGAGGCCTTCGTGCCGCGCAAGTCCCGTTACTACGCGCAGGTGTTCGTGGCCGTCGTCGCCCTCACCGCGGCCTTCGCCGCGGTCGTCGGGCTCGCGGCCACCGGGTACGGCACGACGAAGGCGCACATCGCGGCCATGGGCGCCATCGCGGTCGACGGACCGGCGCTCTTCCTCCAGGGCACGATCCTCCTCGCGGGACTCGTCGCGATCTTCACCTTCGCCGAGCGGCGGCTCGACCCGGTGGCACACGGAAAGCGCGTGGACTCGTTCGCCGCGCAGGCCGGTTCCGTGCCGGGCAGCGAGGGCGAACAGGCCGCCACGAAGGCCGGGTTCACCACCACCGAGGTGTTCCCCCTCGCGCTCTTCGCGATCGGCGGGATGCTCGTCTTCCCGTCGGCGAACGACCTCCTGACGCTCTTCATCGCCCTCGAGGTCTTCTCGCTGCCGCTCTACCTGCTGTGCGCGCTCGCCCGCCGCAAGCGCCTGATGTCGCAGGAAGCCGCCGTCAAGTACTTCCTGCTCGGCTCGTTCTCCTCGGCGTTCCTGCTCTTCGGGATCGCCCTGCTCTACGGGTACGCGGGCTCGGTGTCGTACGGCACGATCGCCAAGGTCATCGACGGCAGCGTCCAGGAGGTCAACCCCGCGCTCGCCGACACCATGGGCAACGACGCGCTGCTCCTGATCGGCGCCGCGATGATCGTCATGGGGCTGCTCTTCAAGGTCGGCGCGGTGCCGTTCCACATGTGGACCCCGGATGTGTACGAGGGCGCGCCCACCCCCGTCACCGGCTTCATGGCCGCCGCGACGAAGGTGGCCGCCTTCGGCGCGCTGCTCCGGCTCCTGTACGTGGTCCTGCCGGGCCTGCGCTGGGACTGGCGGCCCGTGATGTGGGGCGTCGTGATCCTCACGATGCTGGCCGGCGCGATCGTCGCGATCACCCAGACCGACATCAAGCGGCTCCTTGCGTACTCCTCGATCGCCCACGCGGGCTTCATCCTCGCCGGCGTGATCGCCATGACGCCGGACGGCATCTCGTCGGTCCTCTTCTACCTGGGGGCCTACTCCTTCGTGACGATCGGCGCGTTCGCGGTGGTCACCCTGGTGCGGGACGCGGGCGGCGAGGCCACGCACCTGTCGAAGTGGGCGGGGCTCGGCCGGCGCTCGCCGCTGGTCGCCGCGGTCTTCGCGGTGTTCCTCCTTGCCTTCGCCGGTATTCCGCTGACCTCCGGGTTCTCCGGGAAGTTCGCGGTGTTCAAGGCGGCGGCCGAGGGCGGCGCGGGCGCGCTGGTCGTGGTCGGTGTGATCTCGTCCGCGATCGCGGCGTTCTTCTACATCCGCGTGATCGTGCTCATGTTCTTCAGCGAGCCGAAGGCGGACGGCCCGACGGTCGCCGTGCCCTCGCCGCTGACCATGGCGGCGATCGGCGTGGGTGTCGCGGTGACGCTGGTCCTGGGTGTGGCCCCGCAGTACTTCCTGGATCTGGCGAACCAGGCGGGGGTCTTCGTCCGGTAGCTCACCTGTTCTTTCGCCGCCGCCCGGCACCCCGTAATGCAGGGGTGCCGGGCGGCGGCCTGTGGATAACTTCCTGAGGTGTCGGTCCGGAGCCCTATCGTGGAGTCTGTGGTCGAAGCGCGACGTACGGGGGCAGGGCGATGGATGGGAACGATGGCATGAGTGAGGTGGCCGTACAGAGCGCGGTGGCGGAGAGCGGCGCGGTGGCGGAGAGTGACGCACTGCGGACGCTGCACCGGGTCTTCGGGTATGACGCGTTCCGCGGCGAGCAAGAAGCGATCATCGACCACGTGGTCGCGGGCGGGGACTCCGTCGTGCTGATGCCCACCGGTGGCGGCAAGTCGCTCTGCTATCAGATCCCGGCCCTGGTGCGGCCCGGCACCGGCGTCGTCGTCTCTCCCCTCATCGCGCTCATGCAGGACCAGGTGGACGCGCTGCGGGCCCTCGGCGTGCGGGCCGGCTTCATCAACTCCACGCAGGACTTCGACGAGCGGCGCGTGATGGAGGCCGAGTTCCTCGCGGGGGAGCTCGACGTGCTGTATCTGGCGCCGGAGCGGCTGCGCCTGGAGGGGACGCTCGATCTGCTCTCCCGCGCCAAGATCTCCGTCTTCGCGATCGACGAGGCGCACTGCGTCGCGCAGTGGGGCCACGACTTCCGCCCCGACTATCTGGCGCTCTCCCTCCTCGGCGAGCGCTGGCCGGACGTGCCGCGGATCGCCCTGACGGCGACGGCGACGCACGCCACGCACCGGGAGATCACCGAGCGGCTCGGCATGCCGGACGCCAAGCACTTCGTGGCGAGCTTCGACCGGCCCAACATCCAGTACCGCATCGTGCCGAAGGCCGAGCCGAAGAAGCAGCTCCTGGCCTTCCTCAAGGAGGAGCACCCCGGCGACGCGGGCATCGTCTACTGCCTCTCGCGCAATTCGGTGGAGAAGACCGCCGAGTTCCTGTGCCGCAACGGCATCGAGGCCGTTCCGTACCACGCGGGTCTCGACGGCGGCACGCGCGCCGCCCACCAGTCCCGCTTCCTGCGCGAGGAGGGCCTGGTCGTCTGCGCCACGATCGCCTTCGGCATGGGCATCGACAAGCCGGACGTCCGGTTCGTCGCCCACCTCGACCTGCCGAAGTCGGTCGAAGGGTATTACCAGGAGACCGGCCGCGCGGGCCGCGACGGACTCCCCTCCACGGCCTGGATGGCGTACGGCCTGCAGGACGTCGTCCAGCAGCGGAAGATGATCCAGGGCAGCGAGGGCGACGAGGCGTTCCGCCGCCGGGCGGCCTCGCATCTGGACTCGATGCTGGCCCTGTGCGAGACGGCCCAGTGCCGCAGGGCCCAACTCCTCACGTACTTCGGCCAGGACGCGGACGCGCCGTCCTGCGGCAACTGCGACACGTGCCTGACGCCCCCGGAGACCTGGGACGGCACGGTCCCGGCCCAGAAGGTCCTGTCCACGATCGTGCGGCTCCAGCGCGAGCGCGGCCAGAAGTTCGGCGCGGGGCAGATCATCGACATCCTGCTCGGCAAGAAGACCGCGAAGGTCATCCAGTTCGACCACGACCAGCTCTCGGTCTTCGGCATCGGCGAGGAGCTCGCGGAAGCCGAATGGCGGGGCGTGGTGCGGCAGTTGCTGGCCCAGGGACTGCTCGCGGTCGAGGGGGAGTACGGCACGCTGGTCCTGACCGAGGAGAGCGGTTCAGTCCTCGGCCGGGAGCGGGAGGTGCGGTTGCGCAAGGAGCCGAAGCGGCCGGCCGTGGCGAAGGCCGCGAAGGGGGAGCGCAAGGCGAAGTCCGCGGCGGCGGTCGCCGAGCTGCCGCAGGAAGCGGTGCCGGTGTTCGAGGCGCTGCGGGCGTGGCGCGGTGCGCAGGCCAAGGAGCTGGGCCTGCCCGCGTACGTGATCTTCCACGACGCCACGCTGCGGGAGATCGCCACGCTGCGTCCCTCGTCCCTGGCGGAGCTCGGCGGCATCAGCGGCCTCGGCGAGAAGAAGCTGGCGACGTATGGGGAGGGCGTGCTTGGGGTCTTGGCGGGGCTGGACGGCACGGCTGCTCCAGTGCCCCAGCAGGCCCCGCAGCCCCCGGAGGAGGACTGGCCGGAGCCCCCGGAGGACTTCTAGAGGCGCGGTCGGCAGGGCCCCGGCAAGGGGCGCGGGGAACTGCGCGCTCAGCCACGACGGCGCAGCAGTCGTACACGGCGGCGGAAGCCGAGGGCCGGGGGTGATACCACCCCCGGCCAGCAGCTTCAGCGGGCCGAGGCGACCCTGCCAGAAACTTCGCCGAGGCCAACCCGCGTCCCGTCAGGGCCAGGTGCCCACGCCGTCAGCGTGACCTCGTCGCCGTCCTCGAGGAACGTCCGCTTGCCGTCCGGGAGGACAAGCGGGTCACGGCCGTTCCAGGTGATCTCGATGAGGGAGCCGTACTGCCCCTCGGAGGGACCGCTCACGGTGCCCGAGCCGTACAGGTCGCCCGTGCGCAGGGACGCGCCGTTCGCCGTCATGTGGGCCAGCTGCTGGGCGGCCGTCCAGTAGACGGTGGAGAAGGGCGGCTCGGAGATGACGTGGCCGTTCAGGGTCACGGTGATGCGCAGGTCGTAGCCGCCGGGTTCGTCGGCGACGGACTCCGCCGAGTCGTCCAGGTAGGGCAGGAGTTCGTGGGTGCGCTCCGGAGGGGCGACCCGTGCCGCGTCCAGGGCCTCGAGGGGGGTGATCCACGCCGAGACCGAGGTGGCGAAGGACTTGCCGAGGAACGGCCCGAGCGGGACGTACTCCCACGCCTGGATGTCGCGTGCCGACCAGTCGTTGAGGAGGGTCAGCCCGAAGACGTGCTCCCGGAAGTCCGCGAGCGGCACCGGCGTGCCCAGCTCCGACGGCGTACCCACGACGAAGCCGACCTCGGCCTCGATGTCGAGACGGACGGAGGGCCCGAAGACCGGGGCCGTCTCCGCGGGCGCCTTGCGCTGCCCCGAGGGGCGTACCACCTCGGTGCCGGAGACCACAACGGTGCCGGACCGGCCGTGGTAACCGATGGGGAGGTGCTTCCAGTTGGGCGTCAGCGGGGACGGAGCGTCCGGACGGAAGATCTGGCCCAGGTGGGACGCGTGGTGCTCCGAGGCGTAGAAATCCACGTAGTCGGCGACCTCGAAGGGGAGGTGCAGCGTGACCTCGGACAGGGGGTACATGAGGGGGCGCACGACGTCGCGGTGCGCCGGGATCGTGACCCAGGCCGTGATCGCGCGCCGTACATCCGACCAGGCCGTGCGGCCCGCGGCGAGCAGTGGGTTGAGCGTGGGCCGGGCGAGCAGCGAGACATAGGGCGAGCCGAGCGCCGCGGCTGCCGCACCCGCGTCCAGGACGTGATCGCCGAGCCGTACGCCGACGCGGCGCTCCCCGGCTCCGGACGCGCTCCCGGGGTCCGTGGCCAGGGAGAACACGCCGTACGGGAGATTGTGCGGCCCGAAGGGATCACCCTCCGCGAGAGCGAAGGGGTCGCCTACGGAGCGGACGGAAGGGTCGCTCCCGGCCGGATCGAGCGGGGTGTGCTCGGACATGCGTACCTGCCTCGCTTTCCATATGGGTGTGCCACACGTTACGTGGGAACCCTCGGTTGGGGCAGTGTCTAAAGAGTTCGCAATGTCCGAATAAATCTTGCTGGAGTGGTCAGTTCCGGCTTAGCGTCCTTTGGGGGGACGCGGACGGGGTGGGTCCGGGTCATACGGAGGGACACGTGGGGGGACCCGTGGCCAAGAGGAATGACAGCCTGCCCTTCGCGGTGGACCGTGAGGTGCCCGGCCTGATCGTGAAGTTCGGAAACTATCCGCTGCACCACGGCGGCGTGGGCGCGATCCGCAGCCTCGGACGGCTCGGGGTGCCCATGTACGCGATCACGGAGGACCGTTACACGCCGGCGGCGGCCTCCCGCCATCTGACCGGCGCGTTTCCCTGGCCGACCACCGGGGTCGAGGAGCCGCGGCGGCTCGTCGAGGGGATGCTGCGCATCGCGCGCCGGATCGGCAGACCCACGGTCCTGATCCCGACCGACGAGGAAGCGGCCGTCCTCATCGCCGAGCACCAGGAGCCGTTGGCCGCGGCGGGGTTCCTCTTCCCGCGCGTGGAGGCGCAGTTGCCACGGCGCCTCGCCAGCAAGCAGGGCCTGCACGAGCTGTGCGTGGAGCACGGCATCGCCTCGCCCGCCGCGTCGTTCCCCGAGAGTTACACGGACGTGGCGGAGTTCGCCGCCGGGGCGACCTTCCCGGTCGTCGCCAAGAACCGCGAGGCGTTCACGCGCCGCTCCAGACCCGTGGTGAACGGGACGACACGCATAGAGACCCCGGAGCGGCTGCTCTGCCTCGCCCGGGGCTGGGGCGAGCGGCCCGGGGTGATCCTCCAGGAGTATCTGCCGCGGGAGCAGGCCGAGGACTGGATCGTGCACGCGTACTTCGACGCGGACTCGGCGCCGCGCGCGATGTTCACGGGCGTCAAGGTGCGCTCCTGGCCGCCGCACGCGGGGATGACCGCGAACGCGTACGTCGTCGACAACCCGGAACTCGCGGACCTCGCCGCACGTTTCATCAAACAGATCGGCTTCACCGGCGTCATCGACCTCGACCTCCGCTTCGACCGGCGGGACGGTCAGTACAAACTGCTCGACTTCAACCCCCGTATGGGTGCGCAATTCCGGCTCTTCGAGAGCGAGTCCGGGATCGATGTGGTTCGCGCCATGCATCTGCACCTGACGGGGCGCCCGGTTCCCAAGGGGGAACAGCGCGCCGGGCACCGGTATGTCGTGGAGAACATCGACCTGCCCGCACTCCTCGCCTACCGCCGCAGCGGCTATACGACTCCGCACGCGCCCCCACGCGCGAGCGGCACGGAACTGGCCTGGCTGGCGGCGGACGACATGAAGCCGTTCTTCACGATGCTCGCGCGTTTCGTGCGGCCCGGGGCGAAGCATCTCTATCAACTGTGGCGGACCAACCGCCGCGGCAGCAGTTCACCACCCACGAAGTAGGCACACGGCACACGCGGCAAGTGACGTCCTGGGGAGGGACTTCGTGATTCATCCGGTAGCAGTGATCGGGGCGGGGCCGTTCGGCCTGTCCACCGCGGCCCATCTGCGGGCCCGCGGAATTCCGGTGCGGGTCTTCGGCGACCCGATGGTGAGCTGGCGGGCGCACATGCCCGCGGGCATGCTCCTGAAATCGACCCCCGTGGCCTCGAGCATCGACGCGCCGCAGCACGGCCACAAACTCGTCGACTACTGCGACGCGGCGGGCATCCGGCGTCTGGTCACCGACGAGGACATCGTCCCGATCGAGACCTTCGTCGCCTACGGGGAGTGGTTCAAGGAGAGACTCGTGCCCGACCTGGAGCAGGTGCGGGTGGTCTCGGTGGACCGCAAGGGCACGGCGGGGTTCGACCTGAAGCTGGACTCCGGCGAGCAGTTCACGGCCCGCGCGGTCGTGGTCGCGAGCGGACTCTCCGGGCTCGCGCAACTGCCGCCGGCGCTCGCCGCCGCAGTGCCGGACGGCCCGTCTCCCACCGGGCCCGTCTCGCACAGCTCGCAGCACAGCGACCTGTCGCGGTTCTCGGGGCGTGAGCTGCTCGTGGTCGGCGCGGGGCAGTCGGCCCTGGAGACGGCCGCGCTCGCCGCCGAAGCGGGAGCGAGCGTGAAGGTGGTGGCGCGCGGCAGGGGGTCGGTGGCCTTCGGGGCGCCTCCGTGGGAGCAGCCGAAGCTGCGCCCCGAGTCGCCGTTCGGCCGCGCCTGGTCGCTGTACGCGATCAGCTACTACCCCCACCCCTACCGCTACCTGCCCCCGCAGGCCCGCCACTACCTGGTCCGCCGCATTCTCGGACCGCTGGGCGCGTGGTGGCTGCGCGAGCGCTTCGAGGGCAAGGTCGAGAAGCGCGAGGTCCGCCGCGTCATGTCGACGGACGTCCGCGACGGCAGCCCCGTCCTGCGGGTGGAGACCCTGGGCGGCCGTGTCCGCGAACTCTCCGCCGACCACGTCATCGCGGCGACGGGCTATCGAGTCGACATCGCCGCGATGGACTTCCTGGGCCCCGCACTCCGCGCCCGCCTGGCCACGAGCCGAGGCACCCCGAAGCTGGGCGCGGGCTACGCCTCGTCGGTCCCGGGCCTGTATTTCACCGGCCTACCGGCAGCGGCGTCGTACGGTCCGGTGATGCGCTTCGTGTGCGGCACGGAGTTCGCCTCACCGCGCTTGGTGGGGCATCTGGCACGGGCACACGGCTGAGCTGACCTGGGCGAACGGGCGGGGCGAACGGGCAGGGCGAACGGGGGCGCCGACTGGCGGCGGGCCCCCTACTCGGATCAGGCTCCGGCCGTTTCGCAGGCGCCCGACCCGAACGACTCGACAAAGTCGCGAAGGACACGCGCCGAGAAGGGATCCGTCGCCGGATCGTCCGGCGTGATGAGACTGACGGTGTGGGCCGCGCGCAGTGGTTGCGGACGGAGGCCGTAGAAGACCGAGAAGGGGCCTTCGCCGTCGCTGTTGAGGGCGTAGCCGTTCTCCTCCCAGAAGTCCTCCATCTCCTGGCCCGCCGAGAAGGTGACGATGCCTGGGTATGCGTCGTCGGCGTCGACTTCCGGGAGGTTCCACTCGGCCAGGAAGTCCGCGGGGGCCGGTTCTCCGTACAGGAACATGCCGGGCCAGTGTCGGTGCTGGCGCATGACGAAATTCTTCATCGCCGCGGGGAGGCTGGCGTCGACGATGAAGTCGCTGGAGTGGCCGGTGATTTCCATGTGTTCCTCGCCTTGCTGTCCGCTTCGGTGTCTTGTCGGTGCACCAGACGTGGCTGCGGGTGCCGGGAAGACGGGGGAGGAGGACGGTCTCCGGAGACCCGTCCCGGTGAATCCTGTGAGCCTCCCGCGAGCGCCAGTTGTGCGACCAGCGCACTTTGCGCGTCACAGCTCTTGTGACGTTGCTATCGGCGGCGCCCGGGATCCGTATTCTCTGGATCATGGCTGCACCCCTCGCATATTCACTCATCGCCACTGACCTGGACGGGACGCTGCTGCGCGGCGACGACACCGTCTCCGACCGGTCGTTGGCCGCGCTGTCGGCGGCGGCCGGGGCGGGGGCGCACCACCTGGTGGTGACCGGCCGGCCCGCGCCCCGGGTGAAGCCGCTTCTGGACGATCTGGGCGCCGGTGGCCTCGCCGTCTGCGGTCAGGGGGCGCAGTTGTACGACGCCGGGGCCGATCGCATGATCTGGTCCGTGACGCTCGACCGCGAGCTGGCCGAGGCCGCGCTCGGGAAGATCGAGGCGGAGGTCGGGCAGGCCTACGCCGCCGTCGACCAGGACGGCGTGGACGGGCTCACCCTCATCGAGCCGGGGTATCTGATGCCGCACCCCACCCTGCCCGCCGTGCGCGTCCACAAGCGGGACGCGCTCTGGGCCGAGCCCATCAGCAAGGTGCTCCTGCGTCATCCCGAGCTGAACGACGACGAGTTGGCGGCCGTCGCCCGCGATGCCGTCGGGCCCCTGGCCACCGTCACCATGTCGGGGCCCGGCACGGTCGAGCTGCAGCCGCGCGGGGTGACCAAGGCGACCGGGCTCGCGCTCGCCGCAGAGCGGCTCGGGATGACCGCCGAGGACACCATCGCCTTCGGTGACATGCCCAATGACGTGCCGATGTTCGTCTGGGCGGCCCGTGGCGTCGCCATGGCCAACGCCCACCCCGACCTCAAGTCGGCCGCCGATGAGGTGACTTCGTCCCATGAGGACGACGGGGTGGCCGTCGTGCTCGAGCGGTTGTTCGCCGCCGGGAAGTAGAGCTCTAGCCCGCCGTCCTCGGGATTCGCTTCTCCCAGGTGCGGTGGAAGACGACCTCGTCCCCCTCCTTGCACACCACCTCGTTCGACGTGAGGAAGTCCGCCGCGTCGCACGTGATCTCGGAGCGGGTGGTGATCGACACGTCCCAGGCCAGCTCGGGGCGGTGCAGCCGGATGAACCAGTCGGAGCGCGTTCGGGCGGAGAGCGGGTCGGACTCGTTGATCGTGTACGCCTCCACCGCGTCCTCGGTGAACTCGAGCCCGTCCGGGTAGACCCGCGTACCGCCGTAGCGCGGGTCCACCTCCAGGCGCCACTCGCCCTTGGCCACATCGCGTACGACCAGGCGCTCGGGACGCGGCTCGTCGAGGGTCGCCGGGTAGACCACGCCGAGCGGCTCCGACTGCTCCGGGGCGGCGAAAATGATCGAGGGGTCCAAGTCGCCCTGCCGGACGGGGAGTTCCAGGGCGCTGCCCGCCGGGTCCAGGACGAAGCCCGCCGAGTCCGCCTGCGGCCAGATCCACGGCCAGTACGCGGACGACACCGCGAGCCTGATCTTGTGGCCGGGCGGGAAGGTGTGGCCGATCGCGTTCAGTTCGAAGGTGACGTCTTCCGTCCTTCCCACCGGCCAGGGGTCCACCCGGTCCCGGCCGTTGCGGGACGACAGGTTCAGGACGCCGCGCGTGACCAGCGTCGACGAACCGTCCGGGGCCACATCGCAGACCCGCGCGATCGCCTGCCCGGACGGGGTGTCCATCGTCAGGCGCAGCTTCACCTTGGGGCGGCCCAGGATGCGTACGGCCGAGGGGACCTCGAACTCGAAGCACGCCGACTTCGCGTCCTCGTCCCGCTGGTCCGGCGGCAGGTCGGCGTCGTTGCCGAAGGGGAAGTAGCGGCCCGCGTCCAGGCCCGTGTGCTGGGGGGAGTCGACGATCACCGGGGCGCCCTGGAGGGCGTACGGGGTCGGGGTGACGTTCTGCGAGGGCCAGGAGGGATCGCCGACCCAGCCGCCCGGCAGCTCGGCGTAGACCGTCGCCGGCGGGTGCGATTCGCTGATCCAGGAGCGCAGCTTCGGCTCCGCCATGACGCCGGTGTCGATCCCCTTGAGGTGGTGGTCCCACCAGCGCAGCGTCTCCTGGAGGAAGCCGATCGCCGGGCCGGGAGGGAGTCCTCGGTCCGGGTACTGGTGCGACCACGGGCCGATCAAGCCCCGTACGTCGCCCGGCAGATGCTCGACCAGGCGCAGGACCGTGTCCCGGTAGGGGTCGTGGAAGCCGCCCACCGCGAGCACCGCCGCGCCGATCGCCGAGTAGTCCTCGCAGACGCTGCCGTGCTGCCAGTAGGCGTCCCGGGTCTGGTGGTCGAGCCAGGTGTGGATGAAGGGGTCCACGGCTTCGAGGCGGCTCAGCCACATCTCCCGCCAGCGGTCGCCGACGAACAGCGGGTCCGGCGGGCGGGAGACGAAGGCCAGCATCGTCGCCGCCCACGCGTGCATGTCCACCGCGAGGACGGAACCACCCATGTAGTGCACGTCGTTGTCATAACGGTCGTCCGCGGAGCAGACCGTGACGACCGCCTTGAGCGGCTCGGGCGCGAGGGCCGCGATCTGGAGGGAGTTGAAGCCGCCCCAGGAGATGCCGAACATGCCGACCTTGCCGGAGCACCAGGGCTGCTCGGCCAACCAGTTGACGACCTCGACCCCGTCGGCCAGCTCGACCGGGGAGTACTCGTCGGTCGGCATGCCCTCCGAGTTGCCGTGCCCCCGCACGTCCACGCGCACGGAGGCGTAGCCATGGCCCGCGTACCAGGGGTGGCGCTGGAAGTCGCGCGGCGCCGTCCAGTCGCTCAGCCGGTAGGGGAGGTACTCCAGGAGCGCGGGGACGGGTTCGTCCGTCACCGGGCGCCAGATGCGCGCGTACAGCTTGGTGCCGTCCGGGAGGGGTACCTGGACGTCCTCGCGGGTGGTCTCGTACGGGAAGGACTGGCGAATCTGCATGGGGGGAACCTCGGGGTCCTCAGTGGACGGGGTGCATGGTGCGGCGCAGCCACGGGGCGAGCAGGATGACGGCCGCACCGGCGGCCACCGCGATCGCGCCGTTCACGCCGAAGTACGCCGGGTTGGAGACCTCTCCGTACAACTTCACGACCTGCGCCTGGATGCCGTTGGCGAGGGCGAGCGAGAGGAACCAGAGGGCCATGGTCTGGCTGGCGAAGGCCTGCGGGGCGAGCTTCGTCGTGGCCGACATGCCCGAGGTCTCCACGAGGATGTCGCCGAGGCCGAGCAGCAGGTACGAGCCGACGATCCACCAGACCGCCATCTTGTACGTGTCGTCGCCGTGCCCGGAGGTGGGGAGCACCATCAGGAGGAACGACAGACCGCCCAGGATCACACCGAACGCGATCTTGTTGGAGGCGTGCGGCTGGCGGTGACCCATCCGGGCCCAGACGGTGGCGACGACGGGGGCGAGGGCGACCTCGAAGGCGCCGAGCGCGGAGGCGTACCAGCTGGCGGGGAAGGTGAAGCCGAGGATCGACGTCTCGGCGTTCGTCGACGCGAGCAGGATCATCGTCGAGTAGGCCTGGAAGAGGATGAAGTTGAAGACGACCGACGCGAGGAAGAGCACCACGTACGGCCTGAGGCGGCCGCGCTCCTCGGACGTCACCCGTGGGCTGCGGAACATGACCGCGAAGTAGACGATCGGCGCGATCACCGAGATGACGGTGAGCAGGTCGACGAAGCGGTCCATGGTCAGCCAGCCGACGCCGGCGAGCACACCCGCGAGGGCGGCGAAGACGAGGACGCCCACGACGATCAGGACGACCGCGCGGCGCATCGCGTCCTTGGGGAGCGCGAACTCCGCCGACGCCTTGCGTCCCGCGAGGTGGCGGCGCCCGAGCACGTACTGCACCAGGCCGAACGTCATGCCGATCGCGGCCGCCGAGAAGCCCCAGTGCCAGCCCTTGTGGTCGCCGAGCCAGCCGGTGATCAGGGGGCCCGCGAAGGCGCCGATGTTGATGCCCATGTAGTACAGCGCGAAGCCCGCGTCGCGCCGGTCGTCGTCGGTGCGGTAGAGCTTGCCGACCATCGAGGCGACGTTCGGCTTCAGCAGGCCGGTGCCCGCGCTGATCAGGCCGAGTCCGACCCAGGTCATCGTCGCCGTCGGCACGGCCATCGAGTAGTGGCCGCAGGCGATGAGGATGCCGCCCCACAGGACCGCGCGGTACGAGCCGAGGATGCGGTCGGCGAGCCAGCCGCCGGCCACCGAGACGAGGTAGACGAGTGTTCCGTACGCCGCCGACACCGAGGCGGCGGTCCCGGAATCCATGCCCATTCCGTCGTTCGCGACGGAGTCCGCGAAGTACAGGACGAGGATGGCCTGCATGCCGAGGAACGAGAAACGCTCCCAGACCTCGAGACCCGAGAGCGTGAGAAGTCCGCGCGGCTGCCCGAAGAAGGCGTGGTCGTCGCCGGGCGGCGGCTCCGTCGGCGGCTCCGCGGGCGGTTCGGTGTCGGGCTCGATGCGGGACAAAGGTTCTGCTCCCGTTGGTTCAGGGGCGAATCAGCTGATCAAGAACATACCGGTGCTGATCACACGCCGCCTGGGCGGCATTGCACAGGCGGGTGCCCACTGTGATCGAAAGGCGACCGGATACGCTGACTTGTGTGATGGCAGCGACACATCGACAAACCGTGTCATCGACGCGATCATCACGCAAAGACCGACCGAGTGATGATCGACCGAGTGACCGACTTGTGATCGTCAGCAGACAGGAGAACCCCTCGTGACCGTCGTCGGGCCCTTCGGCCTCAGCGTGCGGGACCAGGCTCTCGAAGCCGATGTCCAGGCCGGATTGGCGGCCGTCGAGGAAGGTCTGCTCGACGCCACCAAAAGCGGGGTCCCCTTCATCACGGAGGCGGCGCAGCATCTGGTGCGCGCGGGCGGCAAGCGGTTCAGGCCGCTCCTCGTGATGCTCGCCTCGCAGTTCGGCGATCCGTACGCGCCGGGCGTCGTGCCCTCCGCCGTCGTCGTCGAGCTCACCCACCTCGCGACGCTCTACCACGACGACGTGATGGACGAGGCGGACGTGCGCCGCGGCGTCGAGAGCGCCAACCAGCGCTGGGGCAACTCCGTGGCCGTCCTCACGGGTGATTTCCTCTTCGCGCGCGCCTCGTACATCCTGGCCGACCTCGGCCCGGATGCCGTCCGCATCCAGGCGGAGGCGTTCGAACGCCTGGTCACCGGCCAGATCCTGGAGACGGCGGGGCCCACCGAGGGCCGCGACCCGATCGACCACTACCTCGACGTGCTCGGCGGCAAGACCGGCTCGCTCGTCGCCGTGGCGTGCCGTTTCGGCGCCATGATGTCCGGCGCGGACGAGACCGTCGTGGACGTCCTGACCCAGTACGGGGAGCGGCTCGGCGTCGCGTTCCAGCTCGCCGACGACGTACTGGACATCGCCTCGGACTCGCACGAGTCCGGCAAGACGCCCGGCACCGACCTGCGCGAGGGCATCCCCACGCTTCCGGTCCTGCGCCTGCGCGAGCGGGTGGAGAAGCTCGGGCTCCCCGAGGACATCGCCCTGTCGGAGCTCCTGGACTCGGACCTGACGGACGACGCGCGGCACGCCGAGGCGCTGGCCCGGCTGCGGGTCCACCCGGCCCTGGAGCAGGCGCGCAAGGACACCGTGCGGTTCGCGGAGGAGGCGCGGGACACCCTCGCGCCGCTGCGGGACTGCGACGCGAAGACGTCCCTCGTCGAGCTCTGCGATCTGGTGGTGCACCGGGCGGGCTGAGCCTTCCACCGGACGCTGCATGCGTGAGCTAGGTCACATTCTTGGGTCCGTCCTGGATTGAGTCCAGGATCGGATCCAATCCGTACCTATGCCCGGAAGCTGACGCAGTGGGGCGTCGGCTCAGGTACGGGGAGATTTCTGACCATGGGTACTTTTGGTACGTCCGGCATGCTCGCTCGTCGCCGCCGGGCTCTGCTCGCCGCTGGTGTGGCCGTCGCCGCCGCGGGAGGCGTGGCGGTCGCGGCACCGCTCGCGGCGGCGCACGACGGCGGCAGCGGCCACACCGGCAGCGGCACCAGCACCAGTACCGGCACCAGTACCGACAGCGGGGGAGCCGTCTTCGCGGCGAGCTTGAACGGTGCGAACGAGGTGCCGGTGCAGGGCGGCCCCGCGGTGGGCGACAAGGACGGCCGGGCGCTCGAATTCGTCCGGGTCAAGGGCGACAGGGTGTCGGTCACTGTCACGTGGCGCGGCACGGACAAGCCGACCGCCCTCCACATCCACCAGGGCGCCAAGGGCACCAACGGCGGCATCAAGATCGACTTCACCGGGCTGCTGGGCAAGAGCAAGAGCCATCGCGTGACGGGCACGGTCAAGGTCCACGACGCGGCGCTCCTGAAGCAGTTGAAGGCCGACCCGAACAGCTTCTACGCCAACCTGCACACCGCCGAGTTCCCCGGCGGCGCGGTCCGCGGACAGCTCCACAAGGTGACCACGGACTTCGACTTCCGTGACGCGGCGGCCAACTTCCAGGCCCCGGTGCTCAAGGGGAAGCAGATCTACGAGTGCAAGAAGGCCGAGGACGGCTCCGGCACGTTCGCCTTCGCGCAGCGTGACGTGCGCGCGCGGCTCGGCGGCGGCATCGCGCACGACTTCGTCGCCCCCAACTCGGGCACCCCGCGCTGGACCGCCCCCGACCGCAGTCAGGTCACCGGCAAGCTGATCTCCAGGACTCCGAACGGGGAGAAGAACATCCCCGAACTCGACCTGGCGGCCACCCAGACGGGCAAGCCGCGCGGGCTCCTCGCCGGCACCGCGGAGATCCTGCGCCTGAACACGGTGGGCGGGGTCGCACCCTCCGGTGACTGCGAACAGGGCGCCATCGCGGAGGTCCCGTACAAGGCGGATTACGTGTTCGTGCAGCGCTGACCCCTGAGGGTCCGGCGGCGCTTCCCCTACTGGTCGGGGGAGGCGCCGCCGCTTTTTGTCATCCCACAGCAGTACGTGGAGTTGCTCCCGGGGTCTGACGCTTCTCGTCGGCCGATTTGGTCGTATGGAGACAAGCAAGGTTCGGCAAGAACAACCACTCCTGACCTATTCGGGTGAGAATGGCGGCGAGGAGTGGACGCACGCACGTACTGGGAAGGCCGCCGCCGACCACGGAGGTAGGGCACACAATGGCACCGTACGAACCGGAGCAGAACACCAGCGAGAGCGGGGAGCTGCGCGCGGGCCGCCGCAAGGCGGCGCGTTACGTGGTCCCCGTCGCGGTGGCGGGGGTGGCGGCGGCGACCATCGGGCTCGTCCCGGCGCTCGCCACGTCGGGCGACCCCAAGCTGCCCGACGTCACCGCCCAGGAACTCATCGAGAAGATCGCCGCGTCGGACACGGAGCAGCTCTCGGGCACCGTGAAGATCAGCACCGACCTCGGCCTCCCGTCCTTCGGCGGCGACATGGCCGGTGGCTTCGCCCCGGGCGGCGGCTCCGGCGGCGGCGAGGGCGAGGGCGGGGACGGCGAGGGCTCGGCCGCGGACCCGCAGGCGAAGCTGATGGAGCTGGCGACCGGCACGCACACGCTGCGCGTCGCAGCCGACGGCCCCGACAAGCAGAAGCTGTCGATCCTGGACGACGCCGCCGAGTACAGCCTGATCCACAACGGCGACGACGTGTGGGCGTACGACAGCAAGTCGAACGAGGCGTACCACTCCAAGTCGGCGGGCAGGGCCGGGGACTCCGGCAACGGTTCCGGCAAGGACTCCGGTGCGAAGGACCTCCCCGAGGATGTCCCCTCCACGCCCAAGGAGCTGGCCGAGGAAGCGCTGAAGTCGGTCTACGACACGACGTCGGTGAAGGTGGACGGCACCGCGCAGGTGGCAGGACGCGACGCCTACCGCCTGGTCATCAAGCCCAAGCAGTCCGGCTCGACGATCGGCCAGATCACGGTCGCCGTGGACTCCGAGACCGGCACGCCGCTGAAGTTCACGCTCACCCCGTCCGGCGGCGGCAGCGCGGTCGTCGACGCGGGCTTCACCAAGGTCGACTTCGGCAAGCCGGCCGCCTCCACCTTCGACTTCACGCCACCCAAGGGTGCGAAGGTCACCGAAGGCGACGACGCGGAGGCCGAGAAGCACGGCTTCGAGGGCGGCGGCAAGGAGTTCAAGGGCGACAAGGGCATGGAGGGCCTGGACGGACTGAACGTCATCGGCAAGGGCTGGAGCTCCATCGCCGAGCTCGAACTGCCGGGCGGCCAGGGCCTCCCGACGGGCGCCTCCGGCGACGTCCCGCCGGACGCACAGAACTTCCTCGACTCGCTCGGCGACAAGGTGTCGGGCGACTTCGGTTCGGGCACGGTCTTCAAGACGCGCCTGATCAACGCCCTCATCACCGAGGACGGCAAGGTCTACGCGGGCGCGGTCACCAAGGACGCGCTGGTGAAGGCGGCGAACGCGGCGAAGTAGCGTGCTGCGGCAAGGCGATTGAGCGGCGGGTCCGAGGTGCGTGTCGGGTGCCTCGGACCCGCCGTCACGGCTTCGAGCGGGGGAGGGCAAGGTGCCGGGCAGCAGCGGCAGTGCGGCGGAGAGCGTGATCGAGACGTACGGGCTGACCAAGCGCTACGGCAAGCAACTGGCCGTGGACCGGCTGAGCCTCACCGTCCCCGCCGGAAGCGTCTTCGGGTTCCTCGGGCCGAACGGCTCGGGCAAGACGACCACGATCCGGATGCTCATGGGCCTGATCGAGCCGACTTCAGGACGGGCCAGAGTCCTTGGCCGCCCGATGCCGCGCGAGACCCGCGCCGTGCTCCCGCACGTGGGCGCGCTCATCGAGGGCCCCGCGCTCTACGGCTTCCTCTCCGGCCGCGACAACCTCCTGCGGTACGACGCCGCCGACCCGACCGCCGACCCGCGCACCCGCCGTGCCCGCGCCGACTCCGCCCTGGACCGGGTGGGGCTGACGGCTGCCGCGGGCAAGAAGGCGAAGGCGTACTCGCTCGGGATGAAGCAGCGCCTCGGGCTCGCCGCCGCGCTGCTCCAGCCGCGCAAGCTTCTCGTGCTCGACGAGCCGACCAACGGCCTCGATCCACAGGGCATGCGCGAGATCCGGGCGCTCGTACGGGAATTGGCGTCGGAGGGCACGACCGTCTTCCTCTCCTCGCACCTCCTGGACGAGATCGAGCAGGTCTGCACGCACGCCGCGGTAATGGCGCAGGGCCGTCTGATCACCCAGGGCCCGGTCGCCGAGCTCGCCGCGGGGGCGCGAGGGCGCCTGGTCGTCACGACGCCGGACCCGGGTGACGCGGCGCGCGTCCTGAAGGAGCTCGGCGTGACGGATCTCGTCGTGACCGAGGACCGCGTGACGGGCGAACCGCCGGTCGCGGAGAGCGGCACGGACCTCGCCGAGCTGAACGCAGCCCTGGTCGGGGCGGGCGTACGAGTGCGGGGGTTCGGCGTCGAACGGGCCTCGCTGGAGGACGCGTTCGTGGCGCTGACGGGGGAGGGCTTCGATGTCGCGGGCTGAGACCGACGACGTACGGGACGACGTATGGGACGGGGCACGGGACGACGTACGAGAGGTGAGCGGGCCGCGGGAGGTGCGGCGGATCTGGACCTTCGGGATCTTCCGCAGCGAGCTCGGCATCACCTTCCGCCGCTGGCGGACCCTTGCGCTGCTCGGCGTGCTCGCCGCCGTGCCGATCCTTGTGGGCGTCGCCGTCAAGATCGAGACCAGCGACGGCTCGACGCTCGGCGGGGGCGGCGGCGAGGCGGGGGGCCCGGCGTTCATCGCGCAAGTCACCAACAACGGCCTGTTCCTGGTCTTCACCGCGCTCGCCGCGACCCTCCCGTTCTTCCTGCCGATGGCGGTCGGAGTCGTCGCCGGCGATTCCATCGCGGGCGAGTCCAGCGCGGGGACGCTGCGCTATCTGCTCGTCGCCCCCGCGGGACGGACGCGCCTGCTGCTCGCCAAGTACGCGACAGCGTTGACGTTCTGCCTGGTCGCGACCCTCGTCGTGGCCCTCTCCGCGCTCGCCGTAGGGGCGCTGCTCTTCCCCGTCGGCGAGGTCACCACGATCTCCGGCACCCGGATCGGCTTCGGCGAAGGGCTGCTGCGGGCCCTGCTCATCGCCCTGGTGGTCGCCGCGTCACTGATCGGGGTGGCGGCGCTCGGCCTCTTCGTGTCGACGCTGACCAGCAGCGGCATCGCGGCGATGGCGACGACGGTCGGCCTGCTGATCACCATCCAGATCCTCGACCAGATCCCCCAACTGCACGCCATCCAGCCGTATTTCTTCTCGCACTACTGGCTGTCCTTCGCGGACCTGATGCGCGAGCCCGTCTACTGGGACGAGCTGGTCAAGAATCTCGGCCTCCAGGGCCTGTACGCGGCCATGTTCGGCTCGGCGGCGTGGGCGAGGTTCGGGGCTAAGGACATCACGGCGTAGGGGAACAGGGCACTCCTAGGGCCGTTCGGGGCATCAGCTCTCGTACGGGTAGCGGGCGAGCGGCGGCTCCTGGGCGAAGAACGTCTTGGCGCGGGCGAGGGCCTCCGTGTCGTCGAGCACGTTGCCCGGCCGCGACCCGTTGCCGAGCAGGACGCCGCCGAAGTGCAGCGGGAAGAAGGCGGCCACGTGGTTCAGCGTGCCGATCAGCGGCTCCGCGACCTCCTCCTCGCTGTGGGCGAGCGCCGTCACGCCCCACAAGGTGCGGCCCTTCATGGTGGCCTTGAAGTCGACCTCCGGGACCTCGAGCCACGCGTCCCAGTAATCGAGGTAGCGCTTGGTGGTGGCCGACAGGGAGTACCAGTACAGGGGCGACACGATGACGATGTCCGTGGCGTCGAGGGTGGCGTCCAGGAGCAGCGCCTCGTTGTCGCCGGAGGGCCGGGGGCGGGCCCGCGGGCGTGTGCTGTCGTGGCGCAGGTCCTCGAAGTCGGGCAGCGGGTGGTCGGCGAGGTTCAGCCAGCGCTGCTCCACGTCGGCCGGGAGCTGTTCGGCGGCCTTGCGGGCCAGAGTCTCCGTGTTGCCGTCGGGGCGGGCGCTGCCGAGGACGAAGAGGAACGTGCGGGTCATGGTGGGCCCCCTGGGGTGTGGCGTGGCGGCGCACGGTCGCCAGGACCGTGCAATTACCTGCGCCTGCACTATATGCACGCGCAGGTAATTGCGTCCAGGGGTGCCCGGCCCGTGGGGCCGAGGCCCGGGGTCAGGCGGAAAGCCCCCACACCGCGTACGCCACCGCGTCGCTGTTGTGGTCGAGGGCGGTTCCGTCGATGTTCGACTCCGTGTCGCAGGCGGAGTGGTAGCACTTGTCGAACGGCTCACCGGCTGTGCCGCCCCAGTTCTCGGCCTGCGCGGCGGTCTTCTTGTAGTCGGCGCCGCTGAACAGTCCGCCGACCGGGACGCCCACGTCCTTGAACGGTGCGTGGTCGGAGCGGCCGTCGCCCTCCTCGTCGGGTTCCGTGGCGAGGTCGAGGCCGCCGTAGAAGTCCTTGAAGGTCTTCTCGATGGTGGGGTCGTCGTCGTAGACGAAGTAACCCGGGTTCGGGGAGCCGATCATGTCGAAGTTCAGATAGCCCTTGATCTTCGAGCGCTCGCCCGCGGGCAGCTTGTCGACGTAGTGCGAGGAGCCGACGAGCCCCAGCTCCTCGGCGCCCCACCAGGCGAACCGCAGGTGCTTGGCCGGCTTGTACTGTTCGCGCGCCACGGTGAGCGCGGTCTCCAGGATCGCGGCCGAGCCGGAGCCGTTGTCGTTGATGCCGGGACCCGAGCCGACGCTGTCGAGGTGCGAGCCCGCCATGACGACCTGGTCGGCGTCCCCGCCGGGCCAGTCCGCGACCAGGTTGTAGCCGGTCTTGCCGTTGGAGGTGAACTCCTGGACCGAGGTGGTGAATCCGGCCTCGTCCAGCTTGCCCTTCACGTAGTCGATCGAGGCCTTGTAGCCCGCGCTGCCGTGGGCGCGGTTGCCGCCGTTGGACGAGGCGATGTTCTGCAGCTGCGAGAGATGGCCCTGGACGTTGGCCACGGATATGTCGGGGGCGGCCGCTGTGGGGGCGGGGGCCGCGGAGGACATCGCGTTGGTGGTGAGGAGTCCGGTGACGGCTATGACGGCGGCTGCCGCGGCGCGTCCGGGAACGGAGAGCTTCATGTGGGGGGCTCCGTGTTCTGTTGATGTGTCGCGTGGGGGGTTGCTTGTGGTGGCTTGGGGTTGCGTATGACGCGCCAATTCCGTACGCCGATCACGGAATTGGCGTGCCTGATGGTGCGGGTGAGCTTGACCGTGCGTCAAGAGCGCATATCGGTCGCCGTGTTCCGCAAGCCGGTCGCCGCGTTCGGCGAGTCGGGCGTCGTCGGCGGCACGAGCACGGTCCAGCCAGGGGCGTAGGTGTCCGGCACGGGGTGCCGCCGCCAGTCGCGGGCCCAGCGCGGGGGCTGTTTCTCGCGCAGGATCAGGGCCGCGGGCTGCCGCCGGTCGTCCTGCCGGGCGGCGGAGCATCCGGAGACGTACGCGATGGGGATCACCGAAGTGCTGCCCTTCAGGACGCACGGGGCGCGGACCCCGTGCTCGTACAGCACACCGGTGACGCGGACCCAGTCGCCGCGGGCGCCGGCCTGGATGCGGGCGTTGCCGAGGGCCAGCGGGAGCTGGACCGCCAGGTGGGCGACGAGGGCGGCTGCGCACACGAGGGTGACGGCGCGTTGCGCCCGGCCGAAGAGGGCGAGGAGCCCGAAGGCCGCGGGGACGGCGAGGAGGGCGTGGGCCGGGAGGAGGAAGCGGGGGGCGCCATAGGGGACGAGGAGGAGATAGGGCAGCGCGACGCACCCGGCGACGATCACGGCCAGCAGGAGCGCGGGTCGGATGGAGTACGGGGTGGCGCGAGGGGCGGCGCCGCCTTGCGGGGCCCCGACAGCCCCTTCCGCACTGCCGTACGTGGCACGCACCCCCGCCTTCCTCGCGGCCCACAGCCCGGCGGCCACGAGCAATGGCAGGAGAAGCCACCACTCAGCGGCCACGATCCTGAGCTGGTCGGCGGTGCAGGGACGGCAGAGCAGCGGACCGTCCAGGGCGGTGAACTGGGCCTCGACGGCGGCCAGGGGGCGCAGCCCGCCCTGCACGTCGCTTGCCGCGACCAGCCGTCCGCGTACGCCGCCGAAACGGACGTACGCCTCGACGGCCCACGGCAGCAGACCGGCCAGAGCACCGCCCACCACGGCGAGGGCGCGCCCCCTGGTCCGCCAGGCGGGCACGAGCAGGACGGCGGCGAGCAGCGGGACGGCGACGGCGGCACCGTCGTTCGGGCGCATCAGGGCGGCCAGGGCGAGCCCCGCCGCGATGCCCGCGTGGGCGAGACGCCCGGGGCGGGCCCCGAGGAACAGTCCGACTGCGGCCGTGGCCCCCATGGCGGTGTAGTGGTTCGGCATCGCGGCGTTCGCGTAGAACAGCGCGAACCAGAGGCTTCCGTAGAGCCCGGCAGCCACCCCGACCACGGCGGGCCGCCCTGCGACGACGCGCAGCCAGGGCCTGAAGCCCAGGTAGAGGGCGGTGGTCGAGAGCAGCGTCAACCAGACCCTGAGCAGGACGGTCGAGTCGCTCCAGGCGGCGACGGGGGCGATGAGGAGGGGGACGCCACGGGTGCGGGGAGCGCTGAAGGGGGTGGCGGGCTCGTACGGCGGGAAGCGGCTCGCGTAGACGATCTCGTCCCAGCCGAGGGACAGGCTGAGCGGGACGAGAGCGAGGGAGAGGGCGGCGTAGGCGACGCAGGCGGCGAGAAGGGGGAGGTCGTCACGGCCGGAGAGGCGGCGGCGGCCGGTCGAGGAGGCCGCTCCCGGGTGGGGCGCGGGCTGGGCAACGGTCCGGGGCGCGCTCTCGGGCACGAGAGTCTCGACCTCCCGCCAGGCTCGGTCAGGCCATGTCGCTTTCGATCACTTCTGTTCCCGTATGGGCAAGGTAGCGACGAGGCCGCCCGAATCGCAGGAGGTGGGGCCGACGTATTTCCCCCACTACCGGCGCTGGGGGGGGCGAAGCCCCGGGTCCGCTGGAAGGCGTCACTCGACACCGCAGGTACGCAAGGCCGCCCGTCAGGGGCGCGAGGAACTGCGCGCTAAGCCACGAAGCACTCGCAGAAAACAGCCGACGGGGGCGCCCCGAAAGGGGCGCGAGGAACTGCGCGCCAAGCCACGAAGCACCCGCAGAAGACAGCCGACGGGAGCGCCCCTTAAGGGGCGCGGGGAACTGCGCGACCAGCCACAGCGAGCCCGCGGAAGACAAGACAACCCGCACAAAGCACCCCGCGCAAAGCACCCGCACCCCGCAGGGCAAGCCTCAGACCGCAGACCCCTCACGCCCCGCCGCAGGAGTCATAGGCTCGGTCTCCTGCCCCGCAACGGGCACCGCAGGGCCGGCACCAGATTCCCGCCGAGCCACCGCAAGCCGCACCGCATTACGCCGCGCGGAGCGAACCGCGTCCCACGTCAGCAACGTCAACGCCAGCCACACAAGCCCGAACCCGGCCCACCGTTCAGGCGGCATCGCCTCATGGAAGTACAGGATGCCGAGCAGGAACTGGAAGACGGGCGCGAGGTACTGCAGCATCCCCAGCGTCGCCAGCGGCACCCGAATCGCCGCGGCCCCGAAGCAGACCAGGGGAATGGCGGTGACCAGACCGGTCGCCGCGAGAAGCGCCGCGTGCCCGAAGCCCTCCGCGCCGAACGTGGCGTCACCCCGCACCCCGAGCCACACGAGGAACCCGACCGCGGGCAGGAACTGGATCGCGGTCTCGGCGGTCAACGACTCGAGGCCGCTGAGCCCGACCTTCTTCTTCACCAGGCCGTACGTGGCGAAGGAGAAGGCGAGGCAGAGCGAGATCCACGGCGGCTGCCCGTACCCGAAGGCGAGCACGAGGACCGCCGCGAGGCCGACGGCGACGGCCGCCCACTGCACGGGCCGCAGCCGCTCGCCGAGGAGCAGGACGCCCATCGCGATGGTGACCAGGGGGTTGATGAAGTAGCCGAGGGAGGCCTCGACGACGTGGCCGGAGTTCACGGCCCAGATGTAGACGCCCCAGTTGACCGTGATGACCGCCGCGGCGATCGTCACGAGGCCCAGCTTGCGAGGCTGCCGGATGAGCTCGCCGGCCCACGCCCAGCGCCGCACGAGCAGCAGGGCGACGCCGACCACGACGAGCGACCACGCCATCCGGTGCGCGAGGATCTCGCCGGCTCCGGACGGCTTGAGCAGGGGCCAGAAGAGGGGCACGAGGCCCCACATCCCATAGGCCGCGAAGCCGTTCAGCAGCCCTATGCGCTGCTCGCTCTTCGAATGCTCGGCTGCGGCGGCGTCCACGGCCCCTCCTTGGTGCAAGGCAGCCCCACGCTGCCCTCAGAAGGTAGCGGCCCGGACACCCCCGTGTCATGCCCGTCTCACGAAAACGGTCATGACCTCCGTCTCGCCGCCCCCCACCGGGCCTGAGCGCGTCCGCCACCCGCCCACAGCGCGTCCCCCAGCCCGCCCACAGCGCGTCCCCCAGCCCGGCCTCAGCGGGACCCCCAGCCCGGCCTCAGCCCTTGAGCGCCACCGAGATCGCGTCGGCGACCGGCGTCGTGGGCCGCCCGATGAGCCGGGCCAGATCACCGCTCGTACCGGCGAGCAGCCCCCGCTCGATCGCCGAGTCCACGTCCACGAGGATCGCGGCGAAGGGCTCGGGCAGACCCGCCCCGGTCAGGATCGCGAGGTTCTCCTCGGCGGAGACGTTCGCGTACGAGATGTCCTTGCCGCTCTGCCGGGCGACCTCGGCGGCGTACTCGGCCAGGCTCCACGCGACATCGCCGCTCAGCTCGTACGTCTTGCCCTCGTGGCCCTCGCCGGTCAGCACGGCGACGGCGGCGGCCGCGTAGTCGGCGCGCGAGGCGGAGGCGACCCTGCCCTCGCCCGCGGAGGCGACGACGGCGCCGTGCTCCAGGACGGGGGCGAGGTTGGCGGTGTAGTTCTCGTGGTACCAGCCGTTGCGCAGGAACGTGTGCGGAAGCCCGGATTCGAGGATGAGCCGCTCGGTCTCCTTGTGCTCGGCCGCGAGGTCGAAGTCGGCGTCGGGCCCGCCGAGGACCCCGGTGTACGCGAGGAGCGCGACGCCCGCCGCACGGGCCGCGTCGATCACCGCCGCGTGCTGCGGCACGCGCTGCCCCACCTCGCTGCCGGAGATCAGCAGAACCCGGTCACCCGCGGCGAAGACGCCGACGAGGGTCTCGGGCGCGCTGTAGTCCGCGACCCGCAGCTCCACGCCGCGCGCGGCGAGGTCGGCGGCCTTTTCCTTGTCGCGGACGACGGCGGCTATCCGCCCGGCGGGCACCTGCGCGTCGAGCAGCCCGTCGATGACGAGACGGCCGAGGTGTCCGGTGGCTCCGGTGACGACGATGCTCATGTCTGGAATCTCCCTGTGGGCGTGGTTCTGTGCGGTTCTGACAGTGAGCCTACGTCGGGCGCTAACTATTGGAAAGTACCCACTTTGAAGTAAGGTACTGGCATGGCAGTAAGCAGCTGGAACCTCGGAGACGAGGGAATGTGCCCGCAGCGCCTCGTCCTGGAGCACGTCACGAGCCGCTGGGGGGTGCTCGTCCTGATCGCCCTGGACGAGCGCTCGTACCGCTTCAGCGAGCTGCGCCGGGCGCTCGGCCGGGTCAGCGAGAAGATGCTGACGCAGACGCTGCAGACCCTGGAGCGCGACGGCCTCGTGCACCGCGACGCCAAGCCGGTCATCCCGCCGCGCGTCGACTACTCCCTCACCGACCTGGGGCGCGAGGTCGGCACGCAGGTCCGGGCGCTCGCCGAGTGGACCGAGCGGCGCCTGGCGGACGTACAGAAAGCGCGCGAGGCGTACGACGAAGCCCGGTCCTGAAGGATCAGAACCGGGCTTCGCGTAAGCGAGTAGCGAGTCGCGTCAGCCGACGACCGTCCACGTGTCGCCGCCCGCGAGCAGCGCGGCCAGGTCGCCCTTGCCGTTCTGCTCGATGGCGCTGTCGAGCTGGTCGGACATCAGGGTGTCGTAGACCGGACGCTCGACGTCGCGGAAGACGCCGATCGGGGTGTGGTGCAGGGTGTCCGGGTCGGCGAGGCGGGAGAGCGCGAAGGCCAGCGTCGGCGAGGTCGAGTGCGCGTCGTGGACCAGGATCTGAGACTCGGTCTCAGAAGTGACCGGGACAACTTTGAGATCGCCGGTCGCCGGGTCGCGTACGACGCCCTTGGAGCCGAGGCCGCTCTCCAGGGGAGCCCCGAAGCGGATCGGCTGCCCGTGCTCCAGGCGGATCACCGCCTCTTCGGCCTGTTGCTTGTCCTTGAGGACCTCGAAGGCGCCGTCGTTGAAGATGTTGCAGTTCTGGTAGATCTCCACCAGGGCGGTGCCGGGGTGCTCGGCGGCCTCGCGCAGTACGGAGGTGAGGTGTTTGCGGTCGGAGTCCACGGTCCGCGCCACGAACGACGCCTCCGCGCCGATCGCCAGCGACACCGGGTTGAAGGGCGCGTCCAGCGAACCCATCGGCGTCGACTTGGTGATCTTGCCGACTTCGGAGGTCGGGGAGTACTGGCCCTTGGTGAGGCCGTAGATCCGGTTGTTGAAGAGCAGGATCTTGAGGTTGACGTTGCGGCGCAGGGCGTGGATGAGGTGGTTGCCGCCGATGGACAGCGCGTCGCCGTCCCCGGTGACCACCCACACGCTCAAGTCCCGCCGGGAGGAGGCCAGTCCGGTGGCGATGGCCGGGGCGCGGCCGTGGATGGAGTGCATGCCGTAGGTGTTCATGTAGTACGGGAAGCGGCTGGAGCAGCCGATGCCGGAGACGAAGACGATGTTCTCCTTGGCCAGGCCGAGTTCGGGCATGAAGCCCTGTACGGCGGCCAGGACGGCGTAGTCACCGCAGCCGGGGCACCAGCGCACCTCCTGGTCGGACTTGAAGTCCTTCATGGATTGCTTGGCGTCGGCCTTGGGCACCAGGGAAAGCGCTTCGATCGTGCTCCCGGTGCCTTCGGTCTTCGTGTCAGCCATCGATGGCCTCCTTGAGAGCCGTGGCGAGCTGCTCGGCCTTGAACGGCATTCCATTGACCTGGTTGTACGAGACCGCGTCCACGAGGTACTTGGCGCGGAGGAGCGTGGCGAGCTGCCCGAGGTTCATCTCGGGAATCACCACCTTGTCGTAACGCTTCAGGACCTCGCCCAGATTCCGCGGGAAGGGGTTGAGGTGGCGCAGATGGGCCTGCGCCACGCTCTCGCCGACCGCCCGCAGCCGGCGTACCGCCGCGGTGATGGGCCCGTAGGTCGAACCCCAGCCGAGGACGAGCAACTTGGCGTCGCCGGTCGCGTCGTCGACCTCGATGTCGGGCACCTGGATGCCGTCGATCTTGGCCTGGCGGGTGCGGACCATGAAGTCGTGGTTGGCCGGGTCGTACGAGATGTTGCCGGTGCCGTCCTGCTTCTCGATGCCGCCGATGCGGTGTTCGAGACCGGGCGTGCCCGGGATCGCCCAGGGGCGGGCCAGGGACTGCGGGTCGCGCTTGTAGGGCCAGAAGGCCTCGGTGCCGTCGTCCTCGGTGTGATTGGGCCCCGAGGCGAACTGCACGCGCAGGTCCGGGAGTTCATCGGTGTCCGGGATGCGCCAGGGCTCGGATCCGTTGGCCAGATAGCCGTCGCTCAACAGGAACACCGGGGTGCGGTAGGTGACCGCGATCCGGGCCGCCTCAAGCGCCGCGTCGAAGCAGTCCGCCGGCGTCTTGGGCGCCACGATCGGCACCGGCGCCTCGCCGTTGCGCCCGTACATGGCCTGCAGCAGGTCTGCCTGCTCGGTCTTGGTCGGCAGTCCGGTCGAGGGTCCGCCGCGCTGGATGTCCACGATCAGCAGCGGCAGCTCCAGCGACACCGCGAGCCCGATCGTCTCCGACTTCAGCGCCACACCGGGCCCCGACGTCGTCGTCACCGCCAGCGAACCGCCGAACGCCGCACCCAGCGCCGCCCCGATGCCCGCGATCTCGTCCTCGGCCTGGAACGTGCGCACACCGAAGTTCTTGTGCTTGCTCAGCTCGTGCAGGATGTCCGAGGCCGGGGTGATCGGGTACGAGCCCAGATAGAGCGGCAGATCCGCCTGCCGGCCCGCTGCGATCAGCCCGTACGAGAGGGCCAGGTTCCCCGAGATGTTGCGGTAGGTGCCGGTCGGGAAGGCCTGGGCGGCGGGAGCGACCTCGTACGAGACGGCGAAGTCCTCGGTCGTCTCGCCGAAGTTCCAACCGGCGTGGAAGGCCGCGATGTTGGCCTCGGCGATGTCCGGCTTCTTGGCGAACTTCGTCCGCAGGAACTTCTCCGTGCCCTCGGTCGGCCGGTGGTACATCCACGACAGCAGACCCAGCGCGAACATGTTCTTGCTGCGGCCCGCGTCCTTGCGCGAGAGGTCGAACTCCTTGAGCGCCTCGACCGTCAGCGTCGTCAGCGGCACCGGGTGGACGCTGTAGCCGTCCAGCGAACCGTCTTCCAGCGGCGAGACCTCGTAGCCGACCTTCTGCATCGCCCGTTTGGAGAACTCGTCCGTGTTGACGATGATCTCCGCGCCGCGCGGCACATCGGCGATGTTCGCCTTCAGTGCCGCCGGGTTCATCGCGACCAGGACGTTCGGCGCGTCGCCCGGCGTGAGGATGTCGTGGTCGGCGAAATGCAGCTGAAAGGAGGAGACACCCGGCAGTGTCCCGGCAGGAGCACGGATCTCGGCGGGAAAGTTCGGCAGTGTCGAGAGGTCGTTCCCGAAGGACGCCGTCTCCGAAGTGAACCGGTCGCCGGTGAGCTGCATGCCGTCACCCGAGTCACCCGCGAAGCGGATGATCACCCGGTCCAGACGGCGTACATCCTTCTCACCGGCATGCTTGCGCTGCTCTCCGACGACTGCCCCATCGGCCTGCTCGGCTGGGCTACTGACCTGGCTGGTCACTGAACTGGACCTCCCTCGGGCGGCTGAGCGGGAAGGGCTGGGCGACCGGCCTTCCCAAGGCCCACCCTACGTCTGTAAGGGTCGCCTTCCTGGGGTTGATCGCATGACGGACGCACTTTTGAGACGCTGGAATGCCCCGTTTCGTCATGGTCTGCCTCGCCCTCCGGCCCGACATGGAAGACGCCCCCCACTCATCCTTTGGTTCTAGGACTGTTCTCCGTGCTCGTGTCTCCGTGCTCAAGCGGTGTGCTCATGCGGTGTGCTCATGTGGTTGCCGCTGTTGCCAAATAATTGACAGGGTGTCAGATTGCTAGGAGTTGAGGTAGGTGAGAACCGCGAGGACGCGCCGGTGATCCCCGTCGCTCTGGGAGAGCCCCAGCTTCAGGAAGATGTTGCTGACGTGCTTCTCGACCGCGCCGTCACTCACCACCAACTGCCGTGCCACCGCCGAGTTCGTCCTGCCCTCGGCCATCAGACCGAGTACCTCGCGTTCGCGAGGTGTAAGCCCCGCGAGGACGTCCTGCTTGCGGCTGCGGCCCAGCAGCTGCGCCACGACCTCCGGGTCGAGCGCCGTGCCGCCCTGCGCCACACGCACCACGGCGTCCACGAACTCGCGCACCTCGGCGACCCGGTCCTTGAGCAGATAGCCGACGCCACGGCTGGACCCGGCGAGCAGTTCGGTGGCGTACTGCTCCTCGACGTACTGGGAGAGGACGAGCACCCCGAGCCCCGGGAACTGGTGGCGCAGGTGCACCGCGGCCCGTACGCCCTCGTCGGTGTGCGTCGGCGGCATCCGCACGTCAGCGACGACCACGTCGGGCAGCGCGCCCGCGGCCGACAGGTCGTTGATCGTCTTGATCAGCGCGTCCGCGTCGCCGACCCCCGCGACGACGTCGTGCCCGCGGTCGGTCAGCAACCGGGTCAGGCCCTCTCTGAGCAGCACCGAATCCTCGGCGATGACGACCCGCACTTTGTCCTCCACGTTCACGGCCCCCCGGCATATGTGGTTCTGGTTGTCCCCCGGCACCTCAGTATCGCGCGTACGAACGCCGGCGAAGGGCGTAACGGCGTTCGCGGGCAACCGCTTGCCCTGTACTCACTCGTCGCGGACACGGCAGCACCCACCCGGCCTCCCCCGCGCTGCGGGGCGACCGGGTGGGTGAGCGCGGAGGGAGATCCGCGGCAGGACCCTAGGCCCGCCAGGGCAACTCGGCCGTCACCGTCGTGGGCCCGCCCACCGGCGAATCCACCACCAGGATTCCGTCGACCGCGTCGAGCCGCTCGGCGAGCCCGGCAAGACCGGAACCGCCGGTCACGTCCGCGCCCCCGGCCCCGTCGTCGGTGACCTGGAGCATCAGCCGGTCCTCGACCTGCCACACGTCGACCGAGCCGTGGGACGCCCGCGCGTGCTTGCTGATGTTCTGCAGGAGCTCGGAGACCGTGAAGTACGCGATGCCCTCGATCGCGGCGGCAGGCCGCGCGGGCAGATCCACCTCGACCTGCACCGGAACCGTGCACCGGGCGGCGAGCGCGGAGAGCGCCGCGTCCAGGCCGCGGTCGGTCAGGACCGCCGGGTGGATGCCGCGGGCCAGGTCGCGCAGCTCCTGGAGGGCCACCTTCACCTCGCCGTGCGCCTCGCCCACCATGCGCGCCGCGGCCTCCGGGTCCTCGGTCAGCTTCTCCTTGGCCAGGCCCAGGTCCATGGCGAGCGCCACCAGGCGGGCCTGCGCCCCGTCGTGCAGGTCGCGCTCGATGCGGCGCAGGTCGGCGGCGGCCGTGTCGACGACGACACCGCGGTCCGACTCCAGCTCGACGACGCGCGTGGCCAGGCTCGACGGGCCGAGCAGACCGGCCACCATCACGCGGTCGACCGTGGTCAGGGCCCGGATGATCCAGGGCGTGGCGAGCGTGATCAGCAGGCCGGTGAGGGCGGTGACGCCGATCTCGAAGGGGTTGTCCAGGTAGACGCGGTGGCCGTCGTCGCCGTAGAGCTGGATGCCGTCCTGGCCGCCGTAGAGCGGGAAGAGCCACTGCCACAGCGGGTACGTGAGCATCGCCCAGCCGTACGTCCAGAAGACCACCGACACGGTGAAGGAGAAGACCGCCCAGGGCATGTGGAGGATGGAGTAGAGGACGTGCCGCCAGGAGACGCCGCTCTTGAGCACGGCGCCCATCCACGCCATGGGCCCGCCGCCGTTCTTGGGCCGCAGCGGCTCTGGGTCGGCCACCTCGACGCCCAGGAGCGCCCGCGCCCGCACCCGTTCGAGCGAGCCGAAGCCGCGGCAGGCGGCGAGCCCGGCGGCGAGCACCGGGATGCCGATGAACGTGATCAGCAGTCCGGCGCCGACCGACAGCATCGTGACCGCGAACACGAACGTGACGATGCTGATCGGCAGGCTCAGGAGCACATAGCCGAACTCCTTCCAGGCGCGCGCCTCGATCGGCGCCCGCAGCCCGGCCGGGAGACGGCGCCGCCGATCGTCGAGGTCGGATCCCCGGAACTCCGAACGGTCCATGCGTCCGTACTCCTGTCCGTACTCCGTGGCCATCGGTGTCGTCCGTTTCTGTGCGGTCGTGCGCTGCCTCTTGCGGGTCACGCGCTGGTTCGGCGTCGTATCTCAAGAGTGCTGGCCGCGGCAGATCCGGACCATGTGGTGCGTAGGTGTCTTCGACCGGGGGTTTTCCCTACCCCCGGGCCGCCTGTGCCGTCGGCTCCCGGTCCTGGTCCCGGTCGCGCCACGGCAGCTCCGCCGTGATCGTCGTGGGGCCGCCCTCCGGGGACTCGATCACGAACAGGCCGTCGACCGCGCCGAGCCGGTCCGCGAGCCCCGCCATGCCCGAGCCCCCGTCCAGACGCGCGCCGCCCCTGCCGTCGTCCCACACCTGGATGAGCAGCCGCTGGTCGGCCCGCCACACGTCCACGGACGCCGTACGGGCCCCGCTGTGCTTGCTGACGTTCTGCAGGAGCTCGGAGACCGTGAAGTACGCGATGCCCTCGATCGCGGCGGCCGGGCGCGCCGGCAGATCGGCGGTCACCTTCACCGGCACCGTGCACCGCGAGGCCACCGAGGACAGCGCCGCGTCCAGGCCGCGGTCGGTCAGGACCGCCGGGTGGATGCCGCGGGCCAGGTCGCGCAGCTCCTGGAGGGCGAGCTTCACCTCGCCGTGCGCCTCGTCGACCATCGCCGCCACGGTGTCGTCGGCCTGGCCCTCCAGGAGCTTCTCCTTGGCCAGGCCCAGCCCCATGGCGAGCGCCACCAGGCGGGCCTGCGCCCCGTCGTGCAGGTCGCGCTCGATGCGGCGCAGGTCGGCCGCGGCGGTGTCGACGACGACCCCGCGGTCCGACTCCAACTCCACGATGCGCCGCTCCAGTTCGTCGGAGGGCGAGAGCAGCCCGCGCGCCATCGCGCGGTCGGCGTTCGTCAGGCCGCGCACGATGTAGGGGAGCACCGGCCAGAGCACGAAGAGCCCGGTCAGGGTGACGGCGAAGGTCACCACGCCCCAGGGCAGCCGCATGAAGGAGTACAGCATCGTGCGCCAGCCCACCGGGTCCTTCAGGCTCCACCACAGCCAGCCGAAGAAGCCGCGCCCCCGCTGCTTGGGCATCGGGCTCGGCTCGTCGATCCACAGCCCGAGCAGAGCCCGCGCCCGCGCCCGCTCCGCCCTGCCGATCAGCCGGGCGCCGAGCAGCGCGCCCGCGAGCAGCGGCAGGCCGACGACCGTCACGGCGAGACCGCCGCCGGCGGCGAGCGTCACGACCACATAGACGAAACCGGCCACGCCGACCGGCAGATTGGCGAGAAGATGCGCGATCTCCCTCCAGGTCTGCGCGTCGTACGCCGCGAAGCGGGCGGGCGGCGGTGGCGAGGACGACGAGCGCGGCGAGGACGGCGGATGCGGCGAGGACGGCGGCTGTGGCGGGTACGCCGAAGACGTGGTCGAGGACATGGCGCGTGCGGTCATATGCGTCAGGGTGCACGGCTCGGCGCCGTGATGCCATGAGGAGGGCCGCCAGGACTCCCGGGGGATAACCCCACCCGATGCGTGACGCTCTGCTTACCTCACCTTTAGCAGGCCCTAGACTCCCGTGCGTACAGATCGTCGAACAGTGCTGAGTGTCAGAGGCGGTCAGGGAGTGAGGGGCTGACGTGCACGTGACGAACGTCGCGGCGAGCTACTACCAGTCGTACTCCGTCGTCGGACTGCTCGCCGTCGTCGGCGTGCTCTTCGTCGCCGTCGCCTTCGGCGCGGGGCGGCTGCTCAGGCCCGTCGTGCCGACACCCGAGAAGCTCCTGACGTACGAGTGCGGCGTCGACCCGGTCGGCGAGGGCTGGGCCCACACCCAGGTCCGCTACTACGTCTACGCGTTCCTCTACGTCATCTTCGCCGTCGACTCGATCTTCCTCTTTCCATGGGCGACGGTCTTCGCCGCGCCCGGCTACGGTGCGACGACGCTGGTGGAGATGTTCGTCTTCCTCGGCTTCCTGACCGTGGGCCTGCTGTACGCATACAAGAAGGGCGTCCTCACATGGACGTGACCCCGGAGCGTCCTCGCGCGGACGTGACCCCGGAGCCCGTGCTCCTGCCCGAGCCGACCGTGCTGTCCACGCCCGAGCCACAGAAGCTCGGCGTGCTCTCGCGGCTGGCCCCCGAGCCGATGAAGGTGGTCCTCAACTGGGGCCGCCGGTATTCGTTGTGGGTCTTCAACTTCGGCCTCGCCTGTTGCGCCATCGAGTTCATCGCCGCCTCCATGGCCCGGCACGACTTCATCCGGCTCGGCGTGATCCCGTTCGCGCCCGGCCCGCGCCAGGCGGACCTGATGGTCGTCTCCGGCACGGTCACGGACAAGATGGCCCCGGCCGTGAAGCGCCTGTACGAGCAGATGCCCGAGCCGAAGTACGTCATCTCCTTCGGCGCCTGCTCCAACTGCGGCGGCCCGTACTGGGATTCGTACGCGGTGACCAAGGGCGTCGACCAGATCATTCCGGTCGACGTCTACGTACCCGGCTGCCCGCCCCGGCCCGAGGCGCTGCTCCAGGGCATCCTCAAGCTCCAGGAGAAGATCGCGGCGGAATCGCTGGGGGAGCGGTACGGCAATGGCGGCAAGGACGGCAAGGCCAACCGGCCTTCGGCGGCCGCTTTGCAGAGCGGGCTCGTGAAGGCTCCGGTGCCGGGAGAGGCCGCGACGAAGGAGGAGCGGGCATGACCGGCTGGCTGCCGAGCCCCGTCGAGGAGCTCTTCGGCGCCGAGGCCACGGCGGAGGAGTCGTACGACCTCCTGACGGTCGACGTCCCGCCGAGCTCCTGGATCGCGGCGCTCGAAACCGCGCGCACGACGCTGACCTGCACCTACTTCGACTGGCTGAGCGCCGTCGACGAACCCGGCACGGGCTTCCACGTCTCGGCCCACGTCGTCGCCCTCTCTCCCGTACGTCGCCTCCTCGTCCGTACGACCGTCCCGCACGAGGCCCCTGTCCTGCCGACCGCGGTCGACGTCTACGCGGGCGCGGCCTGGCACGAGCGCGAGACGCACGAGATGTTCGGCGTCGCTTTCGAGGGCCACCCGCACCTCGTCCCGCTGCTGCTGCCGGACACCTTCGAAGGCCACCCCCTGCGCAAGGACTTCGTCCTGGCGGCCCGGGTCGCGAAGGCGTGGCCCGGCGCGAAGGAGCCGGGGGAGTCGGAGCACGGCGGGCCCAAGCGCCGCCAGATGCTGCCTCCCGGCGTACCCGACCCGAACGAATGGGGCCCCCTCAAGGGCCAACTCCCCGCAGCTCCCGCCCGCCCGGCCCGCGGCACCGCCCGCGCGGCGGGCGACCGCCCCGTACGCCGTGCGCGCACGGCGGGGGAGGGCTCGGCGAGCCAGGCCAGCCAGGCAACGCAGGCCACGCAGGCAACGGGCGCACAGCCGGAGGCACCGGCACCGGCACCGGCACCGCGCCGTTCGAGGAGCGTGAGCCAGGGGTCGGCTTCGCAGCGACCGGAGGGGGAGGGGCCCGCTGGGGCTGCTCCGGCCCCCGAGCCGAAGCCCGAGGCGGCTTCCGACGCCCCGTGGCACCAAGCCCGCCCGGCGTTCGAGGCGAGCGAGGAGACGAGCGAGAAGCCGGCACCGCCCACGGAAGCCGAGACCGGCACTGGTACCAGTACTGACCCTGCCAAGCCAGACCCTGCCAAGCCAGACCCTGCCAAGCCAGACCCGGCCAAGCCCGCCCCCGCCAAGCCAGACCCTGCCAAGCCCGCCCCCGCCAAGCCCGACGATGAAGCCGACCGCCCAGGAGGCTCGGAGTGACCGACGCGCTCGACGTCGCCCTGCGTCTCCTCATCGTCTTCGCCGTGTTCCTCGTCCTGCCCCTGGTCATCGGCCAGACCGAGCACAAGGTGATGGCCCACATGCAGGGCCGTCTCGGCCCCATGTACGCGGGCGGCTTCCACGGCTGGGCCCAGCTCGTCGCCGACGGCGTCAAGTTCGCGCAGAAGGAAGACGTCGTACCGGCCGAGGCCGACCGCCGCATCTTCCAGCTCGCCCCCGCCATCGCCCTGCTGCCGTACCTCCTCGTCCTGGTCGCCATCCCCATCGGCCCGAGCGAAGGCGCCGTCGGTCAACTCGTCGACGCGGGCATCTTCTTCGTGCTCGCGGTCATGGGCGTCGGCGTACTCGGCTCGCTCATGGCGGGCTGGGCCAGCGCCAACAAGTTCTCCCTCCTCGGCGGCCTGCGCACCGCCGCCCAGCTCCTGGCGTACGAACTCCCGATGCTGCTCGCCGCGGCCTCGGTCGCGATGGCCGCCGGGACGGTGTCACTGCCCGGCATCCTGAACGCCTTCGAGTGGTGGTGGCTGCCGTGGCAGATCGTCGGCGCCCTCGTCTTCTTCGTCGCGGGCCTCGCCGAACTGCAGCGCCCGCCCTTCGACATGCCGGTCGCCGACTCGGAGATCATCTTCGGTGCGTACACCGAGTACACCGGCCTGCGCTTCGCCCTCTTCCTCCTCGCCGAGTACGCCGGAATCGTCGTCCTCTGCGGCCTCACCACCGTCCTCTTCCTCGGCGGCTGGCACGGCCCCTGGGGTGCCGACGGCCTCGGCTGGGTCTGGACCCTCCTGAAGACGGGACTGCTCGCCTTCGTCGTGATCTGGCTGCGCGTCAGTTACCCCCGTCTCCGCGAGGACCAGCTCCAGGAGCTCTCCTGGACCCTCCTCGTCCCGCTCGCCCTCGCGCAGATCGCGCTCACCGGAATCGTGAAGGTGGCGATCAACTAAATGGCTCCGATCCCTGGCAGCGGCCTCGCCAAGGGCCTTGCCGTCACCCTCCGCACGATGACGAAGAAGACCGTCACCGAGCAGTACCCGGAGCACCAGCCCGAACTCCCGCCCCGCACCCGGGGCGTCATCGGGCTCTTCGAGGAGAACTGCACGGTCTGCATGCTCTGCGCCCGCGAGTGCCCGGACTGGTGCATCTACATCGACTCCCACAAGGAGACGGTCCCGCCGGCCGTCGAGGGCGGCCGCGAGCGCAGCCGCAACGTCCTCGACCGTTTCGCCATCGACTTCTCCCTCTGCATGTACTGCGGCATCTGCATCGAGGTCTGCCCCTTCGACGCACTGTTCTGGTCCCCGGAGTTCGAGTACGCCGAGACCGACATCCACGAACTCACCCACGAGCGCGACAAGCTCCGCGACTGGATGTGGACGGTCCCAGCCCCGCCGGCCCTGGACCCCGCGGCCGAGGAACCCAAGGAGATCGCCACCGCCCGCAAGGCGGCGGAGAAGCTCGCCGCGGCGCAGGAAGCCGAAGCCGCCGGCCAGGAGGGGTCCCTGTGAACCTCGCAGCCAACGCCCCCCAAGGCTTCCTCTCCCCGACGGGCGTGGAGATCGCCTTCCTCCTCGTCGGCCTCGTCACCCTCGGCTCGGCGATCGTCACCGTCACCACGAAGCAGCTGGTGCACGCCGCCCTGTGGCTCGTGGCGACGCTGGGCGGCCTGGCCGTCGAGTACCTCCTGCTCACCGCCGAGTTCATCGCCTGGGTACAGGTCCTGATCTATGTCGGCTCCGTCGTCGTCCTCCTCCTGTTCGGTCTGATGCTCACGCGGGCCCCCATCGGCCGCTCCCCGGACGCCGATTCGGGCAACCGCCCGGTCGCGCTCGCGGTGGCCGTCCTCGCGGCGGCCGCCCTGGTCTGGGTCGTCGTCGACGCCTTCCGGACGACCTGGATCGACCTCGACCGCGCCGCCGACGAGGCCCAGGGCTCCACCGCGGTGACCGGAGAGTTCCTCTTCCAGCACTGGGTGCTGCCCTTCGAGGCGCTCTCGGTCCTGCTCCTGGCCGCCCTGGTCGGCGCGATCGTCCTCTCCCGCAGGAACGCCCGCATGACCCGCCTGAACGACACCCCCGGCGACACCCGCACGAACGGTGCCTCCAGCGACGCCCCCAGCGCCCCCAGCGACAAGGAGCAGCGCTGATGCACCTCGCCTATCCCGCGGTCCTGGCCGCCCTCCTCTTCTGCGTGGGCCTGTACGGAGTGCTCGCCCGCCGCAACGCGATTTTGGTCCTGATGTCCGTCGAGCTCATGCTCAACGCCGTCAACCTCAACCTGGTCGCCTTCGACGTCTGGCTCCGCGACGCCCTCCACTCCGGCCAGGCCCTGACCCTCTTCACCATCGCCATCGCCGCCGCGGAGATCGGCATCGGCCTCGCGATCGTCCTGGCCGTCTACCGCAACCGCGGCTCCTCCGCCGTCGACGACCTCCGCGACACCGCCGAGGGCCCCGACGACGACCCCGACGACGATCCCGGGAACGCCGGGGACTCCGAGGGCGCCGCCGGAGAAGAGCCCGCCCCGGCCAAGTCCTCGCAGAAGTCGCAGAAGGCTGAGGCCACCGCGTGACCACGACCACCCTCGCCGTACTCGTCCCCCTCCTGCCGTTCCTCGGCGCCGTCGCCGGCCTGCTGCTCGGCCGCACCGTCCCGGGCCTCGTACGTCCCCTCGCGGTGCTGCCCACCCTGGCGGCGCTGGTCATCGCCGTCATGGTCGCCGCCCGCCACGGCGGCGGCGCCGACATCGACTCCGCCACCGAGCTCACCCCGACCGGCTCGGTCCCCATCGAACTCGCCCTGCACATCGACGGCTTCGCCGCCCTCGTCGCCGTCCTCGTCGGCGTCGTCGCCTCCTGCGTGCAGATCTACTCGACGGGCTACCTGCGCGACGACCCGCGCTACCCCTCGTACGCCGCTCTCGTCTCCCTCTTCACCTCCGCGATGCTGCTCGTCGTCTACTCCGGCGACCTGATGGTGCTCCTGGTCGGCTGGGAGATCATGGGCATCTGCTCGTACTTCCTCGTCGGCCACTACTGGGAGACGCCCGAAGCCCGCGCGGCCTCCCTCAAGGCCTTCCTGGTCACCAAGCTCGGCGACGTCCCCTTCCTGATCGGCCTGTTCGCGCTCGCCGTCGACGCCGGTTCGTTCCGCATCACGACCGTCCTCGCGACGGTCGCGGGCGGCGGACTCGACCACCCGACGCTGATCGCCCTGCTGCTCCTCGCCGGTGTGGCGGGCAAGTCCGCGCAGTTCCCGCTGCACACCTGGCTGCCCGACGCGATGGCCGGCCCCACCCCCGTCTCCGCGCTCATCCACGCCGCGACGATGGTCGCCGCCGGTGTCTACTTCGTCGCCAGGCTCCTCCCGGTCTTCGCCGCCTCGTCGGCGGCGCTGGTCGTCCTCGCCGTCATGGCCGCCGTCACGATGGCGGGTTCGGCTCTCGCCGCGCTCGCCCAGGACGACATCAAGCGCGTCCTCGCGTACTCGACGATCGGCCAGCTCGGCTATCTGACCGGCGCTCTCGCCGTCGGCGACCGCGGTGCCGCCGTCTTCCATCTCCTCTCGCACGGCGCCTTCAAGGCGCTCCTCTTCCTCGGCGCCGGCGTGATCATCCACGCCGCCGGCACCAACTCCCTCGCCGCCATGTCCCGCATGAAGGGCCTGCGCGACCGGGTCCCCGACGCCTTCTGGACGATGACCGTGGCGCTCCTCGCGCTCGCCGCGATCCCGCCGTTCAGTGGCTTCTTCTCCAAGGAAGCCGTCCTGGGCGCCGCCGAGCACGCGGCCACCGGCCACTCCGAGACCGCGCCGACCGCGGCGGGCTGGATCGTCCTGATCGCCGGCCTCCTCACCGCCCTCCTCACCGCCGCCTACGCGACGCGACTTTGGCTGCTCGCCTTCAACGGCAAGGGCCCCGAAGCCCCGCACCACGGCCCCCAGCCCCTCACCATGACCGCCGTGCTCTGGGTGCTCGCCGTCCCCTCACTGGCCTTCGGCCTGACCGTCGGCGTCCTGCCGGACTGGTTCGACGGGCACTCGCTCGCCCCGACTCTCACCACCTCCGTCCTCGGCACGGGACTCGCCCTGGTCGGCGGGCTCGTCACGTACGGGGCGTGGCGTCACACCACGGCGCTCGCCGCCCGCCACCCGATGGGCGCGGTCGCCGCCGACGCGGGAGCCGACGGAGGCCTGGTCGAAGCCGAGGCCATCGCCTCGCACGCCCCCGTCTACGGAGACGTGGCCGCCGCTCACGACCCGGCCGACCCCGGCCGCCTCCTGCTCGGCCCGCTGCACCGGCACGCCGCCGTCGGCTTCCATCTCGACGCCGTCTACGCCGCGCTGTTCGTGCGCCCCGTCCAGGCCGCCGCGCGCCTCGTCCGGTTCCTCGACCGCGAGGTCGTCGACACGTACGTACGCGGCGCGGGCACCGCACCCCGCTGGCTCGGCGCGGCCGTCCGCCGCGCGCAGACCGGCAACGTGCAGACCTACCTGAGCGCGCTGCTCGCAGGCACCGTCGTCCTGGCTGTAGCCGCCGTCCTCGTCGCCACCGCCGGAGCGTGAGCAGCCGTGATCGATATCAGTGAATCCGTGATGCAGCTTCTTCTCGCGTTGATCGTGGTCGGCCCGCTCATCGGTGCCGTGGCGGCTCTCCTGCCCGCCCCGCCCGGACTGAAGGGAAAGTCGCCCGACCAGGCCGTGCTGCGCCACGGCGTGTTCGTCACCGGCGCCATCCTCATCGCAGCGATCGTCCTCGCGCTCGGCTTCGACCATGACCACCCGTCAAAGATGCAGGCCACGACCGACATCAGCTGGATCCCCGCACTCGACGTGCGCATCCACCTCGGCATCGACGGCATCTCGCTCCCCCTCCTGGTCCTGACCGCGCTCCTGACCTTCCTCTGCGCGCTGTACTCCTACTTCAAGCTGCCTCCGGGCCCGTCTCCCAAGGCATTCGTCGCGCTGATCCTCGTGCTCGAGTCCGGCACCCTCGCGACCTTCGCCGTCCTCGATCTGCTGCTGTTCTTCCTGGCGTTCGAGATGGTCCTCATCCCGATGTACTTCCTCATCGCACGCTGGGGCGGCGCCCAACGCACGCAAGCCGCCTGGAAGTTCATCCTCTACACGCTTCTCGGCTCCGTCGTGATGCTGCTCGGTCTCCTCCTCATCGGCCTCAAGTCCGGCACCTTTGACATGGTGGCACTCGCCACTGACAACGGCCGGGGCCTGACCACATCCGTGCAGGTCATCGCCGTTCTGGCGATCGGGATCGGGCTCGCGGTCAAGACGCCGATGTGGCCGCTGCACAGCTGGCTGCCGGACGCGCACACCGCCGCGCCCACCGTCGGCTCGGTCCTGCTGGCCGGCGTGCTGCTGAAGATGGGCACGTACGGCTTCGTCCGGATCCTGCTGCCGATCACGCCCGACGGAATGCACACCTTCGCGCCGTACCTCGCGGCCTTCGCGGTCGTCGGGATCATCTACGGTTCGCTGGCCTGCCTCGCCCTCGCCAAGCAGGGCGCGAAGGGCGACCTCAAGCGCCTCATCGCGTACTCGTCCGTGGGCCACATGGGCTTCGTGCTCCTCGGCATCTCGACGATGAGCCCGACCGGAGTGAACGGCGCGCTGTTCGCCAACATCGCGCACGGCCTCATCACCGGCCTGCTGTTCTTCCTCGTCGGCGCGCTGAAGGACCGCACCGGCACCAGCGACCTCGACACCCTCGCGCAGGAATCGGGCGCCGCGCTCTACGGCAAGGCGCCCCGCCTCGGCGGCCTCCTCGCCTTCGGCGCCGTCGCCTCGCTGGGCCTGCCGGGCCTCGCCGGGTTCTGGGGCGAGATGCTCGCCCTGTTCGGCGCGTTCAAGCCCGCCGAAGGACTCAGCCGCCCGGCCTTCCTCACCTTCATGGCGATCGCCGCCGTCGGCACCCTGCTCACCGCCGCGTACATGCTCATCGTCGTACGCCGCGTCTGCATGGGCCCGATGCCTAAGAAGTCTCAGGAGTCTCAAGAGCCGCAGGGGTCCCAGGGCGCCGCCAAGTCCGAAACCCCGGCGCTCGCCGACGTCCAGGGCTATGAGTTCGCCGCCTGGACCCCGCTCGTCGCCCTCACCGTCCTCGCCGGACTCTGGCCCGCCGCTCTGCTCGGCCTCACCGACCCGGCCGTGCAGCAGCTCCTCTCAGGAGGCAAGTCGTGACCGTGGCCGCCGAAAGCGCCGCCGACGTCGTCCAGTCCGTCGACTGGCTCGCGATCGCTCCGCCCACCATCGCGGCGGTGGTCGGTCTTCTGGTGCTCGTCGCCGACCTCTTCGTGGGCGACAAGAAGAAGGCGCTGCTCGGCTGGGTCTCCGTGGCGGGTCTCGCCGTGGCCGCGCTCTCCCTGCTGCCGATCCTGAACGACGACCGGTCGACCTTCTGCCTGACCGGTGGCGCGGAGGCCTGCAGCTACACCGCCGACCGCTTCACGCTCGTCATCCAACTGCTCGTCATCGGCGGCGCCCTGCTGGCGGCGCTGCTCTCGATCAGCACCCTCAAGGACGCGAACGGCACCGGCAAGGAGCTCCCCGAAGGGGAGTTCTGGTTCCTGCTGCTCTCCTCCGCCGCGGGCGCCGCACTGCTGCCCGCCTCGCGCGACCTCGCCACGCTCGTCGTCGCCCTGGAAGTGGCCTCCCTGCCCGCCTTCGCGCTCGTCGGCCTCAGGCACGGCGACAAGCGGTCCTCCGAAGCGGCCCTTAAGTTCTTCCTCTCCTCCGTCACCGCGACCGCCGTGACGCTGATGGGCGTCAGCTTCGTGTACGCCGCGACCGGCACCCTGCACCTCACGGAGATCGCCGAGGAGCTCCAGCACGTCGACGGACAGCTGGACACGCTCGCCCAGACCGGCGTCGCCCTCACCCTCGTCGGCTTCGCCTTCAAGGTCGCCGCCGTGCCCTTCCACTTCTGGGTGCCCGACACCTACGTAGGCGCGCCCTTGCCCGTCGCCGCGTATCTCTCCGTGGTCGGCAAGGCGGTCGGCTTCACCGGCCTGATCCTCGTCACCGTCGTCGCCTTCCCCTCGTACGCCGACGTATGGGGGCCGGCACTGGCCGTGCTGGCCGCCCTCACCATGACCGCGGGCAACGTGGCGGCGCTGCGCCAGCAGTCCACGCGCGCGTACAGCGCGGTACGTCTGCTCGCCTGGTCCTCGGTCGGCCAGGCGGGATACCTCCTGGTGCCGATCGCCGCCGCCGGATACGCCGACAACCCCGCCGAGGCCGAGAAGGCCGTAGGCTCCACCGTCGCGTACGCCCTGATGTACGCGGCCGTGAACCTCGGGGCGTTCGCCGTAGCCGCGCTCGTCGGCCGCACGCAGCGCCTGAACCGCGTCAGCGACTACCGCGGCCTGTACGCGAGAAGCCCCCTCGCGGCCCTGGTGCTCGGCTTCTTCCTGCTCTGCCTGGCGGGCCTGCCGCCGGGCATCATCGGCCTCTTCGCGAAGGTCACCGTCTTCTCGGCGGCCGTCGACGCGGGCCTCGGCTGGCTCGCCGTGGTGATGGCCGTGAACGTAGTGATCGCCCTCTTCTACTACCTCCAGTGGACCGCGCTGCTCTTCCGCGCCCCCGAGGGCGAGCCGGCCAAGCACCGCGTCCCGGCCCCCCTGACGGCGGCCATCGCCCTCACCGCGGTCCTCGGCATCGCGCTCTCCGGCGCGCCGCAACTCGTCCTGAGGTTCTCCGACACCGGCCTCTTCTGACGGGCCCCCTTCTCCAGAAGGCCGCTCGGGTGTCACCCGAGCGGCCCACACCGCTCCGGCGCCGCTCCTGCGCGCACAAGGGAACTAGTGCTCCCCGCCTGGCGTTGACCAGTACGGGAGGGTCCACTGAAGAGTGGAAGCACCAGCAGACAGAGGGTTCCCCCACGCACCACAGGAGGGCGTACCGTGCACCGCCGGCACAACGGGCTGAAGACCGCCGTACTCCTCGGGGGACTGTCCGCTCTCATCCTCGTCATCGGCAGTTTCTTCGGACGTACGGGCTTGATCGTCGCGCTCTTCGTGGCGCTCGGCACCAACGCGTACGCGTACTGGAACAGCGACAAGCTCGCCCTGCGCGCCATGCGCGCGCGCCCGGTGAGCGAATTCGAGGCACCCCAGCTCTACCGCATGGTCCGCGAGCTCTCGACACAGGCCCGCCAGCCCATGCCCCGCCTCTACATCTCGCCCACCGAGGCGCCCAACGCGTTCGCGACGGGCCGCAATCCGCGCAACGCCGCGGTGTGCTGCACCGACGGCATCCTGCGCCTCCTGGACGAGCGCGAGCTGCGGGGCGTCATCGGCCACGAGCTCAGCCACGTCTACAACCGCGACATCCTGATCTCGTCGGTCGCCGGCGCGCTCGCCTCGGTGATCATGTTCCTCGTCAACTTCGCCTGGCTGATCCCGATCGGCAGGTCGAACGACAACGAGGGCCCCGGCATCTTCGGCATGCTCCTGATCATGCTCCTCGGCCCGCTCGCGGCTTCCATCATCCAGCTCGCGATCAGCCGCTCCAGGGAGTACGAGGCCGACGCGTCCGGCGCACAGCTCACCGGGGACCCCCTGGCCCTGGCGAGCGCCCTGCGCAAGCTCGACGCGGGGACGAAGCAGCTTCCGCTGCCGCCCGAGCCACGCCTTGAGACGGCAAGTCACATGATGATTGCGAACCCTTTCCGTCCGGGGCAGGGCATGTCCAAGATGTTCTCCACGCATCCGCCGATGGCGGAGCGCATTGCCCGGCTCGAGCAGATGGCAGGTCGCCAACAGTGAAGACAATCCTGAACGTCATTTGGCTCGTCCTGTGCGGCTTCTGGATGTTCCTCGGCTATCTCCTGGCCGGGGTGCTCCTGTGCATCACGATCATCGGGATCCCCTTTGGAGTCGCCAGCTTCCGCATCGGGCGCTATGCCCTGTGGCCCTTCGGATACACGACAGTTGAGCGCCGCGACGCCGGCGCGCCCTCCTGCATCGTGAACGTCCTGTGGCTGATCCTCGCGGGCTGGTGGCTCGCGCTCGGCCACATCGTGACCGGCTTTCTCCTGTGCGTCACGATCATCGGCATCCCGCTGGGCGTCGCCAACTTCAAGCTGATTCCGGTGTCGTTGATGCCCCTCGGCCGCGAAATCGTGCGTACGGACCAGCCGTTCGCCGCACGCTGACGCACCCTCCGGGCCGTGCCGCACCGCGGCGCGGCCCGTGTGTCATACGCCGCATCAAGCTGACCACCGCAACCGCGCCCCGCTCCCGTGACGTCCTTCCGGACAACAGCACGACGAGGGGCAGGTACACCGCATGGGCATCATCAGCTGGATCGTTCTGGGGCTGATCGCGGGTGTCGTCGCCAAAATCCTGCTGCCCGGCCGGGACCCGGGTGGCTTCATCGGCACGACCGTCATCGGCATCGCGGGCGCCTTCATAGGCGGCTGGATCTCCGCCCGCTATCTCGACCGCCCGATAGCCACCGACGTCTACGACGGCGCCACCTGGGCGGCGGCGATCGGCGGCTCGCTGGTCCTGCTCGTCGCCTACCGCATCCTCTTCGGCCACTCGCGTCGCTGAGCCATCCGCGCCCCCGAGGCGTCGGTCCCCCGATCTGCGGCCAGCAGCAAGGGCGGGCACCCCAAGAGGGTGCCCGCCCTTCGGCGTCGTACGACGAGCGGCCGGGTGGAGCGGCCAGCAGTACTTACTGGCGCACTCACCGGCAATCAGCGGTAGTTGACGAACTGCACCGCGAAGTCGAAGTCCTGCCCCTTGAGCAGCGCCTGTACGGCCTGCAGGTCGTCACGGCTCTTCGAGCTGACCCGCAGCTCGTCGCCCTGGACCTGCGCCTTGACGCCCTTGGGGCCCTCATCGCGGATGATCTTGGCGACCTTCTTCGCGTTCTCCTGGGAGATGCCCTCTTCGATCGAGGCGAAGATCTTGTATTCCTTGCCCGACAGCTGCGGCTCGCCCGCGTCCAGCGACTTCAGCGAGATGCCGCGCTTGATCAGCTTGGACTGGAAGATGTCGAGGATCGCCTTGACCCGCTCCTCGCCGTTCGCCTCCATCAGGATCTTCTCGCCGGACCAGGCGATGGAGGCGCCCGTGCCCTTGAAGTCGTAGCGCTGCGAGATCTCCTTGGCGGCCTGGTTGAGGGCGTTGTCGACCTCCTGCCGCTCGACCTTCGAGACGATGTCGAAACTGGAGTCGGCCATGTCCTGTGGCTCCTTGTATCGGGGTCTGCGTACTCGGCTGGTGCACGGCCTTCGGTCCCTGGCCGCATCCGCAAAGCCTAGCCACCGCCCCCATGCCGGGGGCCGATCAATCGGGTGGCGAAGCACCCCTGTCCATCAGGTATCGTTTACGTCGTTGCCACGGAGCGCCGCCCCAAAGCGGACGTCTTCAGGCAGCGACCCAGGCGGTGTGCCCGAGCGGCCAAAGGGAGCAGACTGTAAATCTGCCGGCTCAGCCTTCCCAGGTTCGAATCCTGGCGCCGCCACACGAAGGAGACCCTCTCCGGTCTTGCGGAAACGCAAGTCGGAGGGGGTCTTTTCGTACGCTGAGGGCATGTCGTCGATGCCAGCCATGCCGTCCTCAGCGCGCCGCAGGAACTGCCCCGAGTGCCGCCGTGACATCGCGGTCGTCGCAGGGCGGTTCGCCCGGCACGATCCGCCGGGCTCGGGCCCGCGCGGCAGCGGTGACCTCGTCTCGTGCCCCGGTTCGCGCAGGCAGGCCGTGCTGGGCGCCGCACAGCCCGCTCTGGACGGTTACGCGGTCCCGGACTTCCCCGGGCAGCTCCCGCTGTTCTGAGGCGCTCCCACGGGCCTCCAGGGCGCGCGGTCAGGGCGGTCACCGCTGGCGTACGTCCATCCGGCTCACCAGGCCGTCGTCCCGGAACGTGTAGACGTGCTCGACCGTCGTCGGCGCCCAGTGGTCGCCTGTCTCGTCCCGCAGCCCCGGCCGCACGGTCGCCACGACTCGCCGCCCGTCGTCGTCGAGCCGCAGCCGCTCCAGGTGCACCAGGGGGTGCATCACCGCGAACTGCCGTGCCCAGTAGGCGCGGACCGCAGCGATGCCCCGGGCGCGGGTGTTGTCCAGGAGGTTGGGCCAGTCCACGTCGGGGGCCAGCGAGCGCGGTATGAACGCATCGCGCTCTTCGGTACTGAAGACGGCGTACATCTGCCGCAAGAGGGCTTCCTGCGCGGCGGGCACATCGGAAGCAGGCATGGCGTTCCTCACGTAGGCAGTGCCTCCAGCCAAGCACCGCCCCGGCCGCGGGACATCCCTCAGAGGGCCGACATCTCGCCGTCAGAGGACAAGCACCGCCGTACGGACGTCAGTTGCCCGCTACGGACTTGACCGCCACGGACACGGGAGTGGAACCGCTCACCAGCTCCAGCGTCAGGCCCGCCGTCGCCGACGAGTCGACCAGTTCGGCGAGGACCGCGGCCACGTCGTCACGCGGGATCGGCCCGCGCCCGGTCGACGCCTCCAGGCGCACGAGACCGGTGCCCGCGTCGTCCGTCAGCATGCCGGGGCGCAGGATCGTCCAGTCCAGGGCCTTGCGGCCGCGTACGGAAGCGTCGGCCTCGCCCTTGGCGCGCAGATAGGCGTCGAAGATCTCGTCGCCCTGGTGCGCGGGGTCCGCGCCCATCGACGACACGACGACATAGCGCCGTACGCCCGCGCGCTCGGCGGCGTCGGCGAAGAGCACGGCGGCGTCGCGGTCCACGGTGTTCTTGCGGTCGGCGCCGCTGCCCGGCCCCGCGCCCGCGGCGAAGACGGCCGCGTCGGCGCCTTCCAAAAGCCCGGCCACCTCGTCGACGGACGCCGATTCCAGGTCGCACAGCGCCGCTTCGGCACCCGCGTCCCGCAGATCGGCCTCCTGCCCGCTTCTGCGGATGATCCCGACGACCTCGTCACCCCGCCCGGCGAGCAACCGCTCGAGCCGCAGCGCGATCTGACCATGACCTCCAGCGATGACAATGCGCATGTCTCCGACCGTACGACAGCTCCCGCGTGATCGCCCCGCGCACGCGGGAGCACGGCAGGACGCGTCGCCCGCGCTCAGGAGGGTTCCGCGCCCTTCGCCCGGCCAGGACCGCTCCCGTTCGCGCGGCCCTGCCGGGGCAGGTCGAGCGCCACGGCGGCCGCCGAGTCGCAGTACTCCCGCACCGCGCTCGTCCGTGCCACCACGCGCCCCCGGTGCACCACGATGCGGCTGTACGCGAGCGAGAGCGCCCCCGCGAGATGGTCGCCCCGCACCGCGAGCAGCTCCGCGGGGAACCCCGCCTCCACCCGGACTTGGGCGAGCCCCATCGCGGCTCGTGCCGCGGAGCTGACCGCGCCGTACGCCTCCTCGGGGCGCAGTCCGCACCGCGAGGCCAGCAGATAGGCGGCCTCCAGCGGGTCCCCGCGCCCCACGGGGTTCGACACGTCCCGCATGGCCCCGCTGCCCGCCGCGACCCGCACCCCGGCCGCCCGGAGCAGCCGCACCGGTGCCACCGCTCCCCGCCGCTCCACGCTCCCGCACCCGCCCTGCGGCAGGCACACCACCGTCACGCCGGCCGCCGCCAGCTGCTCCGCGGTCCGCCCGGCCACGTCCGACGGCAGCCGCCCGAGCCCGCCGCACGGCCCGATCGTCACCCCGGGGCGCAGCCCGCCCGCCATCGCGGCGAGCCGCCCGAGCCGCGCCGGATCGCTGCCGTCCGTGTGCAGGTCGACGGGGCAGCCGTGCTCGGCGGCGACCTCGAGGACCGCCTCCACATAGCCGGTCGGATCGGGGTCCAGGTCGGGGCAACCGCCCACTACGGAGGCGCCCATCTTCACCGCGTCCCGCAGCATCGCGAGCCCGTCGGCGCCGGCCACCCCGGTCAGCAGGCGCGGCACGGCCACGGCCGCCAGGTCGACCAGACCGCGCAGCGAACGCCGGGCCTGGAGCACCGCTTCCATCGACGTGAGACCGGGGACGTCGCCGATCCGCACGTGCGAGCGCAGCGCCGTCGCGCCGTGCCCGAGCTGCAGGAGGGCGGCCTCGGTGGTCCGGCGCTGGACGTCGGCGACCTCGTACGCGACGGGGCCCTCGGCGTCCGCGGACAGGGCCGTGTCGCTGTGTGCGTGCGGTTCGGCCGCGGCCGGCAGCAGGAGGTAGCCGCCGAGGTCCACGCGCGTGCCGTGCGCGGTCAGGCTGCCCGCCGTGCCGACCGCCTCGATGCGCCCGGAGCCGAGCCGCACGTCCACGGTCCTGCCGTCGGTCAGCCGGGCGCCGCACAGGAGCAGCGCGGAGGCGTCGCCGTCGTCACCTGAGGAGCCGGAAGAGCCGGAAGAGCCGGAGGGCCCGGAGGAGGGGGGCTGCGGCTGGCTGTCGGGCATCGCGCTCCTGAGGCTCGGGGGCGGCTGCGGGGCCTGGCGTCATCCGGGACGGAGGCGTCCGGGACGAAAACGTCCAAGATCACGCAGAGTGGGTCGAGCCTAGGGCGACGACCGGCCCTCTTCGAGGAGGAGCCAAATAGTCGTACCGGCGTGGTGCGGGCCTCCGAAGAGGCCCGGTGGGGGATGCCGAACCGGTGTGGTGGTGGATGCCGATCCGGTGTCACGGGAGGGGCCGAACCGGCGCCACGGGAGGGGCCGAACCGGCGCCACGGGAGGGGCCGAACCGGTGTGGCGCGAGGCGCCGAAGTGACGTGGTGAGGCGCCCGGGACGCCTGCCGAGATGCCCCCGGACAGCCCCGGCGAAACGGATTTGGGCGATCGGCGACCGACCGTGTAATGTCTTCATCGCTCGCCCCAATAGCTCAGTCGGTAGAGCGTCTCCATGGTAAGGAGAAGGTCTGCGGTTCGATTCCGCATTGGGGCTCTGATGTCGAGTGATCCTCGCCCTCGGGCGGGGGGATCCGGCATCTGCAGCGGTGTAGCTCAGTCGGTAGAGCAAGCGGCTCATAATCGCTGTGTCACCGGTTCAAGTCCGGTCACCGCTACTGATTTGGTAGCCGATTGTGGGGTCGGACCTTCGATCGGCTACTATTTTTTTGCGTTCATCCGTCCATCCGTCCGTCAAGGAGCACTCACGTGGCTGCCACAGACGTCCGCCCGAAGATCACGCTGGCCTGCGTGGAGTGCAAGGAGCGGAACTACATCACCAAGAAGAACCGGCGTAACGACCCGGACCGTCTTGAGATGAAGAAGCACTGCCCGCGCTGCAACGCGCACACTGCGCACCGCGAAACGCGCTAGACACAGGCTCGTACACGAGGCCGTCCCCGATTTCTGGGGGCGGCCTCGCGTCGTTTACCCACACCTGTTACCCATACCTGCAGGAGGTACCGAGTCCATGGCGCTCGACCAGTCCTTCGTGGGGCGGTCCTACCCGCCCACCGATCCCTATGAGGTCGGCCGGGAGAAGATCCGTGAGTTCGCCGAGGCGGTGGGCGACGCCAACCCCGCGTACACCGACGCGGAGGCCGCCAAGGCGCTCGGACACCCTGATGTGATCGCACCCCCGACCTTCGTGTTCGCCATCTCGTTCAAGGCCGCGGGGAAGGTCATCGAGGACCCTCAGCTGGGGCTCGACTACAGCCGTGTCGTGCACGGGGACCAGAAGTTCACGTACACCCGCCCGGTGCGCGCGGGGGACCGGCTGACGGTCACCTCGACCATCGAGGCCATCAAGTCGCTGGCGGGCAACGACATCCTGGACATCCGCGGCGAGGTCCACGACGAGGCCGGCGAGCACGTCGTGACCGCCTGGACCAAGCTCGTCGCGCGTGCGGCGGAGCCCGCGGCAGAGGGAGCGTGACGCGATGACCGCCAAGATTTCGTACGACAGCGTCGAGGTCGGCACCGAGCTGCCGCCCCAGAGCTTCCCTGTGACGCGTGCCACGCTCGTCCGTTACGCGGGCGCTTCCGGTGACTTCAACCCGATCCACTGGAACGAGAAGTTCGCGGTCGAGGTCGGCCTTCCGGACGTCATCGCGCACGGCATGTTCACCATGGCCGAGGCGATCCGCGTCGTGACCGACTGGGTGGGTGACCCGGCCGCCGTCGTCGAGTACGGCGTGCGCTTCACCAAGCCCGTCGTGGTCCCGAACGACGACAAGGGCGCGCTGATCGAGGTCAGCGCCAAGGTCGCCGTGAAGCTCGACGACAACCGGGTCCGGGTGGACCTGACGGCGATGAGCGCGGACCAGAAGGTGCTCGGCATGTCCCGCGCCGTGGTCCAGCTCGCCTGACGTTCACGCGCGGCCAGGAGTAGGTGAGTAAGGGGCATTCGCCGTGGGCGGGTGCCCCTTACTGATGCGCCGGGGCTTTCAGAGATCCGCGTACGCCGCCCTTGACTCAGGTAGTGATTGGCCACTAACTTAGTCCCATGGTCAGGATGAGTGCGGAGGAGCGGCGCGAGAGCGTCATCCGGGCGGCGATGACCGAGTTCGCCCGCGGTGGGTACAACGGCACGTCCACCGAGGTGATCGCCAAGCGGGTGGGCGTCTCGCAGCCGTATCTGTTCCGTCTCTTCCCGGGGAAGCAGGCCATCTTCCTCGCCGCGTCCGGGCGTTGCTGCCAGGAGGTCACCGAGGTCTTCAGGAAGGCGGCCGAGGGGCTCGAGGCGGAGGAGGCCCTCCACGCCATGGGTGTGGCCTATCAGGCGCTCATCGCCGATGACCCGGACAAACTCCTCATGCAGATGCAGATGTACGTCGCCGTGGCCTCCGCGGAGGCGTCCGGCGACCGGGAGTTCGGCGAGGCGCTGCGGGCCTCCTGGATGGAGATGTACGACACGGTCCGCCTCGCGCTGGGGGCGGACGTGGGTGAGGCGACGCAGTTCCTGGCGTACGGGATGCTGATCAACGTTCTGGTGTCGATGGGGTTCGGTCCCGATCACCGGGTGTGGGCCGGCTTCTACGAGTCGGCGCAGCCCAAGCAGTGAGTCGCGCGCTCCGGCGCGCGTTAGGGGGGTGCGTACTTTTGCGCCCACGAAAGTTAGTCATCAATAACTAACCACAGGGGAAAGCAATGTCACAGCAGCAGGAGCAACAGCAGAAGAGGAAGCCGGCACGGCGCGGGGAAGCGGCCTGGGCCCTCGCCATCACCAGCGTCGCCGGATTCATGGCGGCCCTCGACAACCTCGTCGTCACCACCGCCCTGCCCGCCATCCGCGAGGACTTCGGGGGAGCGTTGCACGACCTCGAATGGACGGTGAGCGCCTACACCCTCACCTTCGCCGTGCTGCTGATGTTCGGTGCGGCACTGGGCGACCGCTTCGGGCGCCGCAAGCTCTTCATCGTGGGCCTAGCGGTCTTCACCGGAGCCTCCGGCGCCGCGGCCCTCGCACCCGGCATCGAGGCGCTCATCGCCGCCCGTGCGGTCCAGGGCGTCGGCGCCGCGATCATGATGCCGCTGACGCTGACCCTGCTGACGGCGGCGGTACCGGCGGCGAAGCGCGGCATGGTCTACGGGATCTGGGGCGCGGTCAACGGCCTCGCGGTCGCCAGCGGTCCGCTCGTCGGCGGCAGCCTCACCGAACACGCCTCCTGGCAGTGGATCTTCTGGCTGAACGTCCCGCTCGGCGTCGCGCTGCTGCCGCTGGCCCGCCTGCGGCTCTCCGAGTCGCACGGCACCGGAGCACCGCTCGACATCACCGGAACGCTGCTGGCCAGCGGCGGCCTCTTCGGCATCGTGTACGCGCTGATCCGCGGCAACCTCGACGGCTGGACGAGCGCGACCGTCCTCGGCGGCCTGATCGGCGGCGGCGTGCTCCTGGCCCTCTTCGTGCGGCACGGCATCCGCGCCGAGAACCCGATGCTGCCGATGCGGCTCTTCCGAAGCCGGGCCTTCTCCGCGATCAACGCGGCGAGCCTCCTCATGTTCGTGGGGATGTTCGGCTCGATCTTCCTGCTCAGCCAGTTCCTGCAGATCGTCGTCGGCTACTCGCCCACCGAGGCCGGCCTGCGCATGCTGCCCTGGACGGGCATGCCGATGATCGTCGCGCCCATCGCGGGCTACCTCTCGGACCGGATCGGCGGCCGGGTCGTCGTGACGGCGGGCCTCGTGCTCCAGGCCGTCGGCCTCGCCTGGTTCGCGGCCGTCCTGGAGCCCGACGTATCGTACGCCGCCCAGCTTCCCGCCCTGATCATCAGCGGGGTCGGCATGGCGATGTACTTCGCTCCCGCCGCGAGCCTGGTGATGTCCAGCGTCCGCCCGTCCGAGCAGGGCATCGCGTCCGGCGCCAACAACGCCCTGCGCGAGGTCGGCGGCGCCCTCGGCATCGCGATCCTCGCCGCGGTCTTCTCCGCCCAGGGCGGCTACGGGCCCGCCCAGTACTTCGTGGACGGCCTCGTCCCCGCGCTCTGGATAGGCGCCGCCCTGGTCGCGGTGGGCGCGGTGGCGGCGGCGCTGCTGCCGGGGCGGACCGCAGCCGAGAAGCAGGCCGACCCCGCTAACGCGGTGACCGAGGAGCGCACCACGGCAGGTGTCTGAACCGGCCTCACCCCCTGCCGCCACCACGGTCCGTGGCCCCGCCCGAGCGGCGGGGCCACGGACCGTACTCTTGAGCACGTGCAGGAACTCCACGATGCCCCCCTCGCCCCGCTGACCACCTTCCGGCTCGGCGGTCCCGCGGCCCGTCTGATCACCGCGACGACCGACGCCGAGGTGATCGCCGCCGTCCGCGAAGCCGACGACTCCGGGACCCCGCTGCTGCTCATCGGCGGCGGCTCGAACCTGGTCATCGGAGACAAGGGCTTCGACGGCACCGCTCTGCGCATCGCCACGAAGGGCTTCGCGCTCGACGGCACGAAGCTGGAGCTTGCGGCCGGCGAGGTGTGGACCGACGCGGTGGCCCGCGTCGTGGAGGCCGGCCTCGCGGGCATCGAGTGCCTCGCTGGCATCCCGGGCTCCGCGGGCGCGACGCCGATCCAGAACGTGGGGGCGTACGGCCAGGAGGTCTCGGCGACCATCACCGAAGTGGTCGCGTACGACAGGAAGACCCACGAGACGGTCACCGTCGCGAACGCCGAGTGCGACTTCTCGTACCGCCACAGCCGTTTCAAGGCCGAGCCCGACCGCTTCGTGGTGCTGCGTGTCCGCTTCGACCTTGAGGACGCCCAGGGGATGAGCGCCCCCCTGAAGTACCCGGAGACGGCCCGCACGCTCGGCGTCCAGGCCGGAGACCGGGTGCCCGCGGCCGTCGCCCGTGAGACCGTCCTGAAGCTGCGCGCGGGCAAGGGCATGGTGCTGGACCCCGAGGACCACGACAGCTGGTCGGCCGGGTCCTTCTTCACCAACCCGATCCTCACCGAGGAGGAGTTCACCGCGTTCCACGCGCGCGTGGTGGACCGTCTCGGCCCGGACGTGGCGCCGCCCGCCTTCCCGACGGAGGACGGCCGCGTGAAGACCTCCGCCGCCTGGCTCATCGACAAGGCGGGCTTCACCAAGGGCTACGGAGAGGGCCCGGCGCGCATCTCCACCAAGCACACCCTCGCCCTGACCAACCGCGGCGGCGCGACCACCGAGGACCTGCTGGCCCTCGCCCGTGAGGTCGTCGCCGGCGTACGGGACGCCTTCGGGGTCACGCTGGTCAACGAGCCGGTGACGGTGGGCGTCAGCCTCTGAGCCCCCGGCGCGGCCCCTAGTAGGCCACGCCCACGCCCTGCTTCACCGTCCTCAGGTCGTCGACCGCCGCCAGCATCGCGTGCGCCACGTCGGCCCTGCCGATGAACCGCCCGCTGGTCGGCGTGCCCCCGACGACCTGGCGGTAGACGCCCGTGGCCGGCTTGTCCTGCAGCCTCGGCGGACGCACGGACGTCCAGTCCGTCGCGCTGGTCGCCAGCTCCGCCTCCATGGCCCGCAGGTCGTCGTAGACCGGCTTCAGGATCTTGCTGACCAGGGCGCCCGCGATCCGGTCGACCACCGTCTGGCGCTCGGGAGGAGGGCCCACCGGCGAGGCGCTCACCACCACCAGCCTGCGCACCCCCTCGGCCTCCATCGCGTGCAGCACCGAACGCGTGAGCGGCGCCGCGATCCCCGCGTCCGCCCTCTTGTGCGGCCCGAGCCCCGAGAGGACCGCGTCCCGTCCGGCCACCGCCGCCCGCAGGGCCTCCGGATCGGTCAGGTCGGCCCGGAACACCTCAAGGCCCTCGCCCGTCGCCTTCAGCCGCGCGGGATCACGCACGACTGCCGTGACCTCGTGGCCCGCCGCGAGCGCCTGCCTGACGATCTCCCCGCCGACCCCTCCGGTCGCACCGAACACCGTGAGCCTCATCGCACACCCTCCCCAGGTGGGTAAGTATTCACTCACCCCTAGGGTGAGTATCCGCTCACCTCTTCGTCAAGGTTCGTTGGAAGGCACATGCAGCAGAAGCCCACCCGGGCCCGCATCCTCGACGCGGCGCACGACCTCATGCTCACCATCGGCCTCGCCCGTGCCACCACCAAGGAGATCGCCAAGGCGGCGGGCTGCTCCGAAGCCGCCCTCTACAAGCACTTCGCGAGCAAGGAGGAGCTGTTCGTGGGCGTCCTCCAGGAGAGGCTGCCCCGGCTCGGTCCCCTCCTGCGCCGCCTCGCCGAGGACCCGGGGGAGCGCCCCGTGGAGGAGAACCTCGCCGAGATCGCCCGCCTGGCCAGCCACTTCTACGCCCAGAGCTTCCCGATCGCCGCGTCCCTCTACGCCGAGACCCGGCTCAAGCGCCGCCACGACGACTCCATGCAGGAGCTGGGCATGGGCCCGCACGTCCCCATCGAGGCCCTCGACGCCTACCTCCGCACCGAACGCGACGCAGGCCGGATCGCCCCCGACGCCGACACGTTCGCGGCCGCCTCGCTCCTCCTGGGAGCCTGCGCCCAGCGCGCCTTCGCCTACGACTCCACGATCGGCAAGCAACCCCCGCAGCCCGTCGAGGACTTCGCCGCCGCCCTCGCCCGCACGCTCCTCGCGGGCATCAGCCGCTGAGCCACTCCTCGATGCCCGAGAGCAGCTTCTCCCGTACGTCGACGGGGGCCGCCGAGCCGCGCACCGACTGCCGGGCGAGCTCGGCGAGCTCGCTGTCGTCGAAGGCGTGGTGCTTGCGCGCGATCTCGTACTGCGCGGCCAGCCGTGACCCGAAGAGCAGCGGGTCGTCGGCCCCCAGCGCCATCGGCACCCCGGCGTCGTACAAGGTGCGCAGCGGTACGTCCTCGGGCTTCTCGTAGACGCCCAGGGCCACGTTCGACGCCGGGCACACCTCGCAGGTCACCCCCCGCTCCGCGAGACGCCTCAGGAGCCGCGGGTCCTCCGCCGCCCGCACCCCGTGCCCGATCCGCCCCGCGTGCAGGTCGTCCAGGCAGTCCCGCACGGACGCGGGCCCGCTGAGCTCGCCCCCGTGCGGCGCCGCGAGCAGGCCGCCCTCCCGTGCGATGGCGAAGGCCCGGTCGAAGTCCCGCGCGAAGCCCCGGCGTTCGTCGTTGGAGAGCCCGAAGCCGACGATGCCGCGGTCGGCGTACCGCACCGCCAGGCGGGCCAGCGTGCGGGCGTCCAGAGGGTGCTTCATGCGGTTCGCGGCGACCAGGACGCGCATACCGAGGCCGGTGTCCCGCGAGGCGCTCTCGACGGCGTCCAGGATGATTTCCAGGGCTGGGATGAGCCCACCGAGCCGCGGCGCGTACGACGTCGGGTCGACCTGGATCTCCAGCCACCCCGACCCGTCCCGGATGTCCTCCTCGGCGGCCTCCCGCACCAGGCGCCGGATGTCCTCGGGCTCCCGCAGGCAGGACCGCGCCATGTCGTAGAGCCGCTGGAAGCGGAACCATCCGCGTTCGTCGGTCGCCCGCAGCTGCGGAGGCTCGCCGCCGGTCAGCGCCGGGGGCAGCCGCACGCCGTACTTGTCGGCGAGCTCCAGCAGGGTCGTGGGCCGCATCGACCCGGTGAAGTGCAGATGCAGATGGGCCTTGGGCAGCTCTCTTACGTCACGTACACGCTCCATTCCAGGATCTTGCCGTACGCACGTGGCGTCCCGGAAGCCACTTTCCCCTTCGTGGTCTCCACCGAACGAAGAAACGGGCCGCCTCCCGGAGGGGAGACGGCCCACGTGCCACATCCGGAAGGCCCCTAGTCGCGGGCCTCGGCGAGCAGCTTCTGGATCCGCGAGACGCCCTCGACGAGGTCCTCGTCACCCAGGGCGTACGAAAGGCGCAGGTAGCCCGGCGTCCCGAAGGCCTCGCCCGGGACGACCGCGACCTCGGCCTCCTCCAGGATCAGCGCGGCCAGCTCCACGGAGTCCTGCGGGCGCTTGCCGCGGATCTGCTTGCCGATGAGGCCCTTCACCGAGGGGTAGGCGTAGAAGGCGCCCTCCGGCTCGGGGCAGAACACGCCCTCGATGTCGTTGAGCATCCGCACCACCGTCTTGCGGCGCCGGTCGAAGGCCTCGCGCATCTTCTCGACGGCGGTCAGCTCGCCGGAGACGGCGGCGATGGCGGCCACCTGCGCGACGTTGGACACGTTCGACGTGGCGTGCGACTGCAGGTTCGTCGCGGCCTTCACGACGTCCTTCGGGCCGACGATCCACCCCACGCGCCAGCCGGTCATCGCGTACGTCTTGGCGACGCCGTTGACCACGATGCACTTGTCGCGCAGCTCGGGCAGGATCGCCGGGAGCGAGGTGAACCGGGCGTCTCCGTAGACGAGGTGTTCGTAGATCTCGTCGGTCATGACCCACAGGCCGTGCTCCACGGCCCAGCGGCCGATCGCCTCGGCGTCGGCCTCGCTGTAGACGGCGCCCGTCGGGTTGGACGGCGACACGAAGAGGACGACCTTCGTGCGCTCCGTGCGCGCGGCCTCCAGCTGCTCCACCGAGACGCGGTAGCCCGTGGTCTCGTCGGCGACGACATCGACGGGTACGCCGCCCGCGAGACGGATCGACTCCGGGTACGTCGTCCAGTAGGGCGCCGGGACGATGACCTCGTCGCCCGGGTCGAGGATCGCGGCGAACGCCTGGTAGATGGCCTGCTTGCCGCCGTTCGTCACCAGTACCTGCGAGGCGTCGACCTCGTACCCGGAGTCGCGCAGCGTCTTCGCGGCGATCGCGGCCTTGAGCTCGGGGAGCCCGCCGGCCGGGGTGTAGCGGTGGTACTTCGGGTTCTTGCAGGCCTCGATGGCGGCTTCGACGATGTAGTCGGGCGTCGGGAAGTCGGGCTCACCCGCGCCGAAACCGATCACCGGCCGTCCGGCGGCCTTGAGGGCCTTCGCCTTGGCGTCGACGGCGAGGGTCGCGGACTCGGAGATCGCGCCGACGCGGGCGGAGACCCGGCGCTCGGTGGGAGAAGTGGAAGCGCTCATCGCCCCATCGTTCCAGACCGGAAAGACCCTGGGCACGCGGCTTTGCGAGACCACTGGATCCGTTTCTGTTCGACGGGGCGCCGCGGAGCACGTACACTCACTGCTCGTTGGCCCTCACCGGCCGCACCTTCTCCTCGCACTCTGTGCACCCGGGCGGATGCGGTAGGTTGGGGGAAATCAAAGGGTCGTAGCTCAATTGGTAGAGCACTGGTCTCCAAAACCAGCGGTTGGGGGTTCAAGTCCCTCCGGCCCTGCTACACACTCCTCTCGCCAGGATGTGTGCGCACATGTACGTACTGCATTGCACCGCCGTGCGGCTCATACCGGGCGCGGCACGGCCACGACCCGGAATCAGGTGAGGACGAGTGACGGACGCCGTGGGCTCCATCGACATGCCTGATGCCCAGGACGAGGCGCCGGAGTCCAAGAAGAAGGCCCGTAAGGGCGGCAAGCGCGGCAAGAAGGGCCCCTTCGGCCGTCTCGCGCTCTTCTACCGCCAGATCGTCGCGGAACTCCGCAAGGTCGTCTGGCCGACTCGCAGTCAGCTCACGACGTACACCACCGTGGTGATTGTCTTCGTCGTCATCATGATCGGCCTTGTGACCGTGATTGACTATGGGTTCAACCAGGCCGTCAAGTACGTCTTCGGCTGAGCCGATGGCTGAGCCGAGAGCGAAGGGCGCCGTACCCGGCGCCCGTTTCGCGCGTTCCACCCCTCTGTATCCAGGAAGAAGCAGCCACCGTGTCTGACCCGAACCTGAACGACGCCATCGAGTCGGCGGAGTCCGTGGAGGACCAGCTCGACATCGTCGAGGCGGCGGACTCCGAGGACCCGGACCAGGCCGAGGCTGCTGACGCCGCCGCGGGCGCACCCGCCGAAGAGTCGGCGCTGCACGTCGAGACCGACACCGAGTCCGCCGACGACGCCGAGGCCGAGGCCGGCGAGGAAGCCGCCGCCGAGTCCGACGAGGACGTCGAGGGCGCCGAGGACGAGGCTGAGTCCGCGGATGACGCGGAGGCCGAGGAAGAGGCCGAGCCGGTCGACCCGATCGTGGCCCTGCGCGATGAGCTCCGCACCCTTCCCGGCGAGTGGTACGTCATCCACACCTACGCCGGTTACGAGAACCGCGTGAAGACCAACCTCGAGCAGCGTGCCGTCTCGCTGAACGTCGAGGACTTCATCTTCCAGGCCGAGGTGCCGCAGGAAGAGGTCGCGCAGATCAAGAACGGCGAGCGCAAGACCATCCGTCAGAACAAGCTCCCCGGGTACGTCCTGGTGCGCATGGACCTGACGAACGAGTCCTGGGGCGTCGTCCGCAACACCCCCGGTGTCACCGGCTTCGTGGGCAACGCCTACGACCCGTACCCCCTGACCCTGGACGAGATCGTCAAGATGCTCGCTCCGGAGGCCGAGGAGAAGGCCGCCCGTGAGGCCGCCGAGGCCGAGGGCAAGCCGGCTCCGTCCCGCAAGGTCGAGGTCCAGGTCCTCGACTTCGAGGTCGGCGACTCGGTCACCGTCACCGACGGCCCGTTCGCGACGCTGCAGGCGACGATCAACGAGATCAACGCCGACTCCAAGAAGGTCAAGGGTCTCGTCGAGATCTTCGGCCGCGAGACCCCGGTCGAGCTCAGCTTCGACCAGATCCAGAAGAACTAGCCCTCGCGGCTCCTCTGGAACATACGCCTCCGAACAGGTCAGACGGGCTCTCAAAGCCTGTCTGACCTGCTCGGTTTTTGGCCGCGCGACTATACCCGTTATCGTGGTGCGGTATGCCTCCATCCGGATGACTGGATGGTGGCTGGAAACTCTCACTAGGACCCGGAGAGAGCAATGCCTCCCAAGAAGAAGAAGGTCACGGGGCTTATCAAGCTCCAGATCCAGGCCGGCGCAGCCAACCCGGCCCCGCCGGTCGGCCCCGCGCTGGGCCAGCACGGCGTGAACATCATGGAGTTCTGCAAGGCCTACAACGCCGCGACCGAGTCGCAGCGTGGCTGGGTGATCCCGGTGGAGATCACGGTCTACGAAGACCGCTCCTTCACCTTCATCACCAAGACTCCGCCGGCCGCCAAGATGATCCTCAAGGCCGCGGGTGTCGAGAAGGGCTCCGGCGAGCCGCACAAGACCAAGGTCGCCAAGATCACCGAGGCGCAGGTCCGCGAGATCGCCACCACCAAGATGGAAGACCTCAACGCCAACGACCTGGACGCCGCGTCGAAGATCATCGCCGGCACCGCCCGTTCCATGGGCATCACGGTCGAGGGCTGAGAGCCTCACCCGTCTGACCTTTCTCAGTGGTAGGACCAAGCGCTGGCCCGTACCACGACTCCACACCTGTCACGCGGCGGAGCCGCATGATGTAACCGCAACAGGAGCAGAAGTGAAGCGCAGCAAGACTCTCCGCGCTGCGGACGCCAAGATCGACCGGGACAAGCTCTACGCCCCGCTCGAGGCCGTCCGTCTCGCCAAGGAGACCTCCGCGACCAAGTTCGACGGCACCGTCGAGGTCGCCTTCCGCCTGGGTGTCGACCCGCGCAAGGCCGACCAGATGGTCCGTGGCACCGTGAACCTCCCGCACGGCACCGGCAAGACCGCCCGGGTCCTGGTCTTCGCGACCGGTGACCGTGCTGCGGCCGCGGAAGCCGCTGGGGCCGACATCGTCGGCGCCGACGAGCTCATCGACGAGGTCGCGAAGGGCCGCCTGGACTTCGACGCCGTCGTCGCCACCCCGGACCTCATGGGCAAGGTCGGCCGCCTCGGCCGCGTGCTCGGTCCGCGTGGTCTGATGCCGAACCCGAAGACCGGCACCGTCACCCCCGACGTCGTGAAGGCTGTCAACGACATCAAGGGCGGCAAGATCGAGTTCCGCGTCGACAAGCACTCGAACCTGCACTTCATCATCGGCAAGGTCTCCTTCGACGAGACCAAGCTGGTGGAGAACTACGCCGCGGCGCTGGAGGAGATCCTCCGTCTGAAGCCGTCGGCCGCCAAGGGTCGCTACATCAAGAAGGCCGCGCTCACCACCACGATGGGCCCCGGCATTCCGCTGGACAGCAACCGCACCCGCAACCTCCTCGTCGAGGAGGACCCGGCCGCCGTCTGATCCTGACGGCAGCCGCGTCGCGTACGCGTTCTGTGTGACGGGCCCCGCAACCTTTCGAGGTGCGGGGCCCGTCCTCGTATGCGTGCAGGTCCGTCGGAGCTGTCGGGGGACTGCGCTAGCGTGCAGGATTCACACGAGTGCAAGGGGTGGGATGTCATGAACAGCACGACCATGCGACGCGCGGGCCTGTCGATCGCGGTGGCCGCCGCGCTGACCGGGGTCGCGGCCTGTGGCTCCTCCGGCGGCGACGACGACGCGAAGGACAAGAAGGACGGTTCCGTCGCCCTCAGCCCCATAGCCGCCCTGCGTTCCATCGAGGACAAGACCGACGACGCCGACTCGGCCAAGATCGAGGGCAAGACGGTCATGGGCACCCAGATGTCGATGAACATGGACGGCGCCATGGCGTGGTCGGACGGCATCACCGGCAACGTCACCGCGACCCTCACCGGCGGCACCCAGGCCGACCAGATGCAGCAGATGGGCCAGTCGAAGATCGACTACCGCTATCTGAAGACGGGCTTCTACGCGAACATGGGCGACCAGTTCGCCTCGCAGGCCGGCGGCGGCAAGCACTGGATCGAGTACGACTACGAGACGCTGGCCGAGTTGGGCGGCGCCGCCGGTGACGCCTTCAAGGACCAGATGCAGAACACCACCCCGAACCAGTCGGTCAAGATGCTGCTGGCCTCGGGTGACGTGAAGCGCGTGGGCGAGGAGACGGTGCGCGGCACGAAGACGACGCACTACTCCGGCGAGGTCGACGTCGCCGATCTGACGGGCAAGAACGCCGACCTGGACGCGTCCCAACTGGCCGAGCTGAAGAAGCAGTTCAGCCAGGCGGGGATGAGCACCGAGACGATCGACATCTGGGTCAACGACGACGACCTGCTGGTCAAGAAGACCGAGAAGGCCGACATGAAGACCGGCTCCTTCAACCAGACGGTCTACTACAGCGACTACGGCACCCCGGTCTCCGTGGAGAAGCCCCCGGCCTCGGACACCATGAGCTTCAAGGACCTCATGAACCAGCAGCCGCAGGCCTGATCTCGCCCTTCGGGTAGTCTCACCACACAGAATTGTGTCGATCATGTGTTCCTAGGGGTGGGGTCATGACTGTGAAGAGAATGGCGGGCGCAGTGCTCGCCACCACGCTGCTGTGTACGGGTGCGGCCGCTTGCGGAGGCTCCGACGACGGCAAGGCCAAGGGGGCGGGCTCGGGGGAGACCCAGTCCCGGTCGCAGGTGACCGAGGTCATCACGGCGGCGTACGAGAAGACCGCGAAGGCCAAGTCGGCCAAGGTCGAGATGACGATGTCGGCGCCGAAGTCGATGGCCGGCGCGTCCGGCCACATGAAGATGTCCGGCGTCATGGGCTGGGACCCGACCGTCATGGACATGACGATGTCGGGCTCGGCGCTCACGGAAGGCGACCCGGAGGCTCCCAAGGAGATCCGGATGCGCTGGCTCGACAACGTGATGTACATGGACATGGGGGCTGTCGCCGCCAAGGACATGGACGGCAAGCGCTGGATGAAGATGGACCTCAACACCATCGCCGAGCAGGCCGGTGACGAGAAGCTCGCCAAGCAGATGACCGGCGGCCTGGACAGCATGAACCAGGACCCGGCGCAGCAGCTCGCGATGCTCCTGGACTCGCCGAACCTGAAGCACGCCGGCCCGGCCAAGGTCGACGGCGTGCAGACCCAGCGCTACAAGGGCCGGCTCTCCGTCAAGGAGATGATGGAGTCGAACAAGGGCCTGAGCGACCTGCTCAGCAAGAGCGAGCGCGACGAGCTCTTCAAGGGCATCGAGAAGTCGGGCATCAAGGGCTACGACACCGAGGTCTGGGTCAACGAGGACGACTACCCCGTCCGCATGGACATCGACATCAAGAGCCCCGAGGGCACGATGAAGACCTCGCAGAAGTTCTCGGACTACGGGGCCACCGCCAAGGTGTCCGCTCCGCCGGCCGGCGAGACCTTCGACCTGATGGAGATGTTCAAGGAGCTCGAGAAGAGCGGTGCGGACATGGGGTCGGACAGCGGCCTCTGAGCCGATTTGCCTGGCGCGAACCCGTTCGCGTACTCTTCCACAGAAGCCAAAGACCGCTGGTCGTTGCCGTGTGCTCGCAAGAGTGTGCGGTGGCCGAAGGATCCGCTGAAACTGCGGACGACCCGCGTAGGTGACTGTGGAAGTGAGTGCTCCCGGACGGTAACCCGTCAGGTCGAGCTCATGCCCCGGCGCCTGCGCCGGGGCGTTTTGTTTTGTCAGCCCCTTCTGAGCGGTCCTCATCACCCGGAAGGAGGCCGACGCTCTATGCCGACGCCCGACAAGGCTGCCGCGGTAGCCGAGCTCACGGACAAGTTCCGCAGCTCGAACGCCGCCGTGCTGACCGAGTACCGGGGTCTCACCGTGGCCCAGCTCAAGCAGCTGCGCCGTTCGCTCGGTGAGAACTCCGAGTACGCCGTGGTGAAGAACACGCTGACCAAGATCGCGGCCAACCAGGCCGGGATCAACCAGCTGGACGACCTGTTCGCGGGTCCGACCGCTGTTGCCTTCGTCACCGGTGACCCGGTGGAGTCGGCGAAGGGTCTTCGTGACTTCGCCAAGGACAACCCCAACCTCGTCATCAAGGGCGGTGTCCTTGACGGCAAGGCGCTGTCCGCCGACGAGATCAAGAAGCTCGCGGACCTCGAGTCCCGCGAGGTTCTGCTCGCCAAGCTGGCCGGTGCCATGAAGGGCAAGCAGACGCAGACTGCGCAGCTCTTCCAGGCTCTGCCGTCGAAGTTCGTCCGCACCGCGGAAGCGCTTCGCGCCAAGAAGGCCGAGCAGGGCGGTGCCGAGTAATTCGGCTCGCGCATTGATCGCCGCCCGTTAGGGCGACGGTCGCAGCGGGCCGAACGTACGCCCGCCTTCATATACACCCGGCACCAGCCGAATTAGTGGAAGGATCGCCCATCATGGCGAAGCTCAGCCAGGAAGACCTGCTTGCCCAGTTCGAGGAGCTCACCCTCATCGAGCTCTCCGAGTTCGTGAAGGCCTTCGAGGAGAAGTTCGACGTCACCGCCGCCGCGGCCGTCGCCGCTGCCCCGGCCGGCCCGGCCGCCGCCGCCGAGGTTGCCGAGGAGCAGGACGAGTTCGACGTCATCCTCACCGGCGCCGGCGAGAAGAAGATCCAGGTCATCAAGGTCGTGCGCGAGCTCACCTCCCTGGGTCTCAAGGAGGCCAAGGACCTCGTCGACGGCACCCCGAAGCCGGTCCTCGAGAAGGTCGCCAAGGAGGCCGCTGACAAGGCTGCCGAGTCCCTCAAGGCCGCCGGCGCCTCCGTCGAGGTCAAGTAACACCTCGCGAGTCGTCTGTCGCGCGCCTGTGGGCGCGTGAACGGCAGGACTTTTTGGCGCTGCTTCAGGCAGCGCGCGTCAAGGGCGATCACCCATCTGGGTGGTCGCCCTTCGGCGTTCTCCGGCGCACCCCACGGCTGCCTTGCGAAGCCCGCCCCGACGAGTATGGTGATCTTCGTCGTGCCCCGGAACGGCCGTGACGGTGACGTGCTGAGAGCCAAGTCGGGGCTGGGGGGCCTTGACGAACTGCACGCAGCGCGCAATTCTCAGGACGCGTCGTCACATCGATCCGCATCCGAGGCATGGATCGACGGCGAAGAGGGCAGTATCGATGTGCATCGAGGGCGTGGCTTGCAGCAGGGGTTGAGAACAACGAGGGTCTTCAAAAACCCGCACTGGACATCAGTGGGCCTAGTGGCTACACTGACCCTTTGCGCTGCCTGTTAGCTGCCTCCTGCCCGTCACCAGGGGCATGCCCATGCTTGAGCACAGTGGACTGGACTTTCCCTGACCTGGGGTGTTCCGTCCCTGCGTCCAACCTGGGACCGGTACGCGCGTAGTGAGTCCGAGCCCTCGGAAGGACCCCCTCTTGGCCGCCTCGCGCACTGCCTCGACCGCGAATACGAACAACGGCGCAAGCACCGCCCCGCTGCGCATTTCCTTTGCAAAGATCAAGGAGCCCCTCGAGGTTCCGAACCTTCTTGCGCTGCAGACCGAGAGCTTTGACTGGCTGCTCGGCAATGAAGCGTGGAAGGCTCGTGTCGAGGCGGCTCTGGACAGCGGACAGGACGTCCCCACCAAGTCCGGTCTGGAAGAGATCTTCGAGGAGATCTCTCCGATCGAGGACTTCTCCGGGTCGATGTCCTTGACGTTCCGCGACCACCGTTTTGAGCCTCCGAAGAACTCCATCGACGAGTGCAAGGAGCGCGACTTCACGTTCGCCGCCCCGCTCTTCGTCACTGCCGAGTTCACCAACAACGAGACCGGCGAGATCAAGTCCCAGACGGTCTTCATGGGCGATTTCCCGCTCATGACGAACAAGGGCACCTTCGTCATCAACGGCACCGAGCGTGTCGTCGTGTCGCAGCTGGTCCGTTCGCCGGGTGTCTACTTCGATTCCTCGATCGACAAGACGTCCGACAAGGACATTTTCTCCGCCAAGATCATCCCGTCCCGGGGTGCCTGGCTGGAGATGGAAATCGACAAGCGCGACATGGTCGGTGTACGCATCGACCGCAAGCGCAAGCAGTCGGTCACCGTTCTGCTCAAGGCTCTCGGTTGGACGACCGAGCAGATCCTCGAGGAGTTCGGCGAGTACGAGTCCATGCGCGCCACCCTGGAGAAGGACCACACCCAGGGCCAGGACGACGCGCTGCTCGACATCTACCGCAAGCTCCGTCCGGGCGAGCCGCCGACCCGTGAGGCCGCGCAGACCCTGCTCGAGAACCTCTACTTCAACCCCAAGCGCTACGACCTCGCGAAGGTCGGCCGCTACAAGGTGAACAAGAAGCTGGGTGCGGACGCTCCGCTCGACGCGGGCATCCTCACGGTCGAGGACATCATCGCCTCGATCAAGTACCTGGTGAAGCTGCACGCCGGTGAGACCGAGACCGTTGGCGACAGCGGTACGTCGATCGTTGTCGAGACCGACGACATCGACCACTTCGGCAACCGTCGTCTGCGCAACGTCGGCGAGCTCATCCAGAACCAGGTCCGCACGGGTCTGGCTCGTATGGAGCGCGTCGTGCGTGAGCGCATGACGACCCAGGACGTCGAGGCGATCACGCCGCAGACCCTGATCAACATTCGCCCGGTCGTGGCGTCGATCAAGGAATTCTTCGGCACCTCGCAGCTGTCGCAGTTCATGGACCAGAACAACCCGCTGTCGGGTCTCACCCACAAGCGCCGTCTGTCGGCGCTTGGCCCGGGTGGTCTCTCCCGTGAGCGGGCCGGCTTCGAGGTCCGTGACGTTCACCCGTCTCACTACGGCCGCATGTGCCCCATCGAGACGCCTGAAGGCCCGAACATCGGTCTGATCGGTTCGCTCGCCTCGTACGGCCGCGTCAACGCGTTCGGCTTCGTCGAGACGCCGTACCGCAAGGTCGTCGAGGGCGTCGTCACCGACGACGTCGACTACCTGACGGCCGACGAAGAGGACCGCTTCGTCATCGCCCAGGCCAACGCCGTGCTCGGCGAGGACATGCGCTTCACCGAGGCGCGCGTGCTCGTCCGCCGTCGTGGCGGCGAGATCGACTACATCCCCGGCGACGACGTCGACTACATGGACGTCTCGCCGCGCCAGATGGTGTCGGTCGCGACCGCGATGATCCCGTTCCTCGAGCACGACGACGCCAACCGTGCCCTCATGGGCGCGAACATGATGCGTCAGGCCGTGCCGCTGATCACCGCCGAGGCTCCCCTCGTCGGCACCGGCATGGAGTACCGCTGTGCGGTCGACGCCGGTGACGTGATCAAGGCCGAGAAGGCGGGTGTGGTCCAGGAGGTCTCCGCGGACTACGTCACGGTCACGAACGACGACGGCACGTACACCACGTACCGCATCGCCAAGTTCTCGCGCTCGAACCAGGGCACCTCGGTCAACCAGAAGGTTGTCGTCGACGAGGGCGCCCGGGTCATCGAGGGTCAGGTCCTCGCCGACGGTCCCGCGACCGAAGAGGGTGAAATGGCCCTCGGCAAGAACCTGCTCGTGGCGTTCATGCCCTGGGAAGGTCACAACTACGAGGACGCGATCATCCTGTCGCAGCGCCTCGTGCAGGACGACGTCCTCTCCTCGATCCACATCGAGGAGCACGAGGTCGACGCCCGTGACACCAAGCTGGGCCCGGAGGAGATCACCCGGGACATCCCGAACGTCTCCGAAGAGGTCCTTGCCGACCTCGACGAGCGCGGCATCATCCGTATCGGTGCCGAGGTCGTCGCAGGCGACATCCTCGTCGGCAAGGTCACGCCCAAGGGTGAGACCGAGCTGACGCCGGAAGAGCGCCTGCTCCGCGCGATCTTCGGTGAGAAGGCGCGCGAGGTGCGCGACACCTCGCTGAAGGTGCCGCACGGTGAGATCGGCAAGGTCATCGGCGTACGCGTCTTCGACCGTGAAGAGGGCGACGAGCTGCCGCCGGGCGTGAACCAGCTGGTTCGTGTCTACGTGGCGCAGAAGCGCAAGATCACGGACGGTGACAAGCTCGCCGGTCGTCACGGCAACAAGGGCGTCATCTCCAAGATCCTTCCGATCGAGGACATGCCCTTCCTCGAGGACGGCACGCCCGTCGACATCATCCTCAACCCGCTGGGTGTCCCGTCCCGAATGAACCCGGGTCAGGTCCTGGAGATCCACCTCGGCTGGCTCGCCAGCCAAGGCTGGGACGTCTCCGGTCTCAGCGAGGAGTGGGCGCAGAGCCTGCAGCGCATCGGCGCCGACCAGGTCGCCCCGCGGACGAACGTCGCGACTCCGGTCTTCGACGGCGCCCGCGAGGACGAGCTGACCGGCCTCCTCGAGCACACCGTCCCGAACCGCGACGGCGACCGCATGGTCCTCCCGTCCGGCAAGGCGCGGCTGTTCGACGGTCGCTCCGGCGAGCCGTTCCCGGACCCGATCTCGATCGGGTACATGTACATCCTCAAGCTGCACCACCTGGTCGACGACAAGCTCCACGCCCGCTCGACCGGTCCGTACTCCATGATCACCCAGCAGCCGCTGGGTGGTAAGGCCCAGTTCGGTGGTCAGCGCTTCGGTGAGATGGAGGTGTGGGCGCTCGAGGCATATGGCGCCGCATACGCCCTCCAGGAGTTGCTGACGATCAAGTCCGACGACGTGACCGGCCGCGTGAAGGTCTACGAGGCCATCGTCAAGGGCGAGAACATCCCCGAGCCCGGCATTCCCGAGTCCTTCAAGGTGCTCATCAAGGAAATGCAGTCGCTCTGCCTCAACGTGGAGGTGCTGTCCTCGGACGGCATGTCCATCGAGATGCGCGACACCGACGAGGACGTCTTCCGCGCGGCGGAAGAGCTCGGTATCGACCTGTCCCGGCGCGAGCCGAGCAGCGTCGAAGAGGTCTGACGGGTTGGCCGGCCGGACCTCGTGTCCGGCCGGCTCTCCCCGGACCCGTTCAGACCATGATTGAGACTCGACCCCGAAAGAGGGATTGACGACAAAGTGCTCGACGTCAACTTCTTCGACGAGCTGCGGATCGGCCTTGCCACCGCGGACGACATCCGACAGTGGTCCCACGGCGAGGTCAAGAAGCCGGAGACCATCAACTACCGCACGCTCAAGCCCGAAAAGGACGGACTCTTCTGCGAGAAGATCTTCGGTCCGACCCGGGACTGGGAGTGCTACTGCGGCAAGTACAAGCGTGTCCGCTTCAAGGGCATCATCTGCGAGCGCTGCGGCGTCGAGGTCACTCGCGCCAAGGTGCGTCGTGAGCGGATGGGCCACATTGAGCTGGCCGCGCCTGTCACGCACATCTGGTACTTCAAGGGCGTCCCGTCGCGCCTCGGCTACCTGCTTGATCTCGCCCCGAAGGACCTCGAGAAGGTCATCTACTTCGCGGCGTACATGATCACGTTCGTGGACGAGGAGCGCCGTACGCGTGACCTGCCCTCCCTGGAGGCGCACGTCTCCGTGGAGCGTCAGCAGGTCGAGAACCGTCGCGACTCCGACCTGGAGGCCCGCGCCAAGAAGCTCGAGACCGACCTGGCCGAGCTCGAGGCCGAGGGCGCCAAGGCCGACGTACGCCGCAAGGTGCGCGAAGGTGCCGAGCGCGAGATGAAGCAGCTGCGTGACCGTGCGCAGCGCGAGATCGACCGTCTCGACGAGGTCTGGAACCGCTTCAAGAACCTCAAGGTCCAGGACCTGGAGGGTGACGAGCTGCTCTACCGCGAGCTGCGTGACCGCTTCGGCACGTACTTCGACGGTTCGATGGGTGCCGCTGCACTGCAGAAGCGCCTTGAGTCGTTCGACCTGGATGAGGAAGCCGAGCGGCTTCGCGAGATCATCCGTACCGGCAAGGGCCAGAAGAAGACCCGTGCGCTCAAGCGCCTCAAGGTCGTCTCCGCGTTCCTGCAGACCAGCAACAGCCCCAAGGGCATGGTGCTCGACTGCGTGCCGGTCATCCCGCCGGACCTGCGTCCGATGGTGCAGCTGGACGGTGGCCGCTTCGCGACCTCCGACCTGAACGACCTGTACCGCCGCGTGATCAACCGCAACAACCGCCTGAAGCGGCTTCTCGACCTCGGTGCGCCCGAGATCATCGTGAACAACGAGAAGCGCATGCTCCAGGAGGCCGTCGACGCGCTCTTCGACAACGGCCGTCGTGGTCGCCCGGTCACGGGCCCCGGCAACCGTCCGCTGAAGTCGCTCTCCGACATGCTCAAGGGCAAGCAGGGTCGATTCCGTCAGAACCTTCTCGGCAAGCGTGTGGACTACTCCGCGCGTTCCGTGATCGTCGTCGGCCCGCAGCTGAAGCTGCACCAGTGTGGTCTGCCGAAGGCCATGGCACTGGAGCTCTTCAAGCCGTTCGTGATGAAGCGCCTGGTCGACCTGAACCACGCGCAGAACATCAAGAGCGCCAAGCGCATGGTCGAGCGCGGCCGCACGGTCGTGTACGACGTCCTGGAAGAGGTCATCGCGGAGCACCCGGTTCTCCTGAACCGTGCGCCCACGCTGCACCGCCTCGGCATCCAGGCCTTCGAGCCGCAGCTGGTCGAGGGCAAGGCCATTCAGATCCACCCGCTCGTCTGCACCGCGTTCAACGCGGACTTCGACGGTGACCAGATGGCCGTGCACCTGCCGCTCTCCGCGGAGGCGCAGGCCGAGGCCCGCATCCTGATGCTGTCCTCGAACAACATCCTGAAGCCGGCAGACGGCCGTCCCGTCACCATGCCGACCCAGGACATGGTTCTCGGTCTCTTCTTCCTCACGACGGACGAGGAAGAGCGCAAGGTCATCGGTGAGGGCCGTTCGTTCGGTTCCTCCGCCGAGGCGACCATGGCGTTCGACGCCAAGGAGCTCTCGCTCCAGGCGAAGGTCGACATCCGCTTCCCGGTGGGCACCATCCCGCCGCGCGGCTGGACCCCGCCGGCCGTCGAGGACGGCGAGCAGGAGTACCAGCAGGGCGACAGCTTCCGGCTGCGGACGACCCTGGGCCGCGCGCTCTTCAACGAGCTGCTGCCCGAGGACTACCCGTTCGTCGACTACTCGGTGGGCAAGAAGCAGCTCTCCGAGATCGTCAACGACCTGGCCGAGCGCTACCCCAAGGTCATCGTGGCGGCGACGCTCGACAACCTGAAGGCGGCGGGCTTCTTCTGGGCGACCCGTTCCGGTGTCACCGTGGCCATCTCCGACGTCGTGGTCCCCGAGGCCAAGAAGGCGATCGTCGCGGGCTACGAGGCGCAGGACGAGAAGGTCCAGAAGCAGTACGAGCGCGGTCTGATCACCAAGGACGAGCGCACGCAGGAGCTCATCGCGATCTGGACCAAGGCGACCAACGAGGTTGCCGAGGCGATGAACGCGAACTTCCCGAAGACGAACCCCATCTTCATGATGGTTGACTCGGGTGCCCGAGGAAACATGATGCAGATGCGTCAGATCGCCGGTATGCGTGGTCTGGTGTCGAACGCGAAGAACGAGACGATCCCGCGTCCGATTAAGGCCTCCTTCCGTGAAGGCCTGTCGGTGCTCGAGTACTTCATCTCCACGCACGGTGCTCGTAAGGGTCTGGCGGACACGGCTCTCCGTACCGCTGACTCCGGTTACCTCACCCGTCGTCTGGTCGACGTCTCTCAGGACGTCATCATTCGCGAGGAGGACTGTGGCACCGAGCGCGGTCTGAAGCTCAAGATCGCGGTCAAGGGCGAGGACGGTGTGCTCCGCAAGACGGAGAACGTCGAGACCTCGGTGTACGCCCGCATGCTGGCCGAGGACGTCGTCATCGACGGCAAGGTCATCGCGCCGGCCAACGTCGACCTCGGTGACGTCCTCATCGACGCCCTGGTCGCCAACGGCGTCGAGGAGGTCAAGACCCGCTCGGTCCTGACCTGTGAGTCCGCGGTCGGCACCTGTGCCTTCTGCTACGGCCGTTCGCTCGCCACCGGCAAGCTGGTCGACATCGGTGAGGCGGTCGGCATCATCGCCGCCCAGTCCATCGGTGAGCCCGGCACGCAGCTGACGATGCGTACGTTCCACACCGGTGGTGTGGCCGGTGACGACATCACCCAGGGTCTGCCCCGTGTCGTCGAGCTCTTCGAGGCTCGTACGCCCAAGGGTGTCGCCCCGATCTCGGAGGCGGCAGGCCGCATCCGTATCGAGGAGACCGAGAAGACCAAGAAGATCGTCGTCACGCCGGACGACGGCAGCGACGAGACTCCCTTCCCGATCTCGAAGCGCGCCAAGGTCCTCGTGCGTGAGGGTGACCACGTCGAGGTGGGCCAGAAGCTCACCTTCGGTGCCACCAACCCGCACGACGTGCTGCGGATCCTCGGTCAGCGCGCGGTCCAGGTCCACCTGGTCGGCGAAGTCCAGAAGGTCTACAACAGCCAGGGCGTGTCGATCCACGACAAGCACATCGAGATCATCATCCGGCAGATGCTGCGCCGCGTGACGATCATCGAGTCCGGCGACGCGGAGCTGCTGCCGGGCGAGCTCGTCGAGCGCTCGAAGTTCGAGACCGAGAACCGTCGTGTGGTCACGGAAGGCGGCCACCCGGCCTCCGGCCGTCCGCAGCTGATGGGTATCACCAAGGCCTCCCTTGCGACGGAGTCGTGGCTGTCCGCGGCTTCCTTCCAGGAGACGACCAGGGTCCTGACGGACGCGGCGATCAACGCCAAGTCCGACTCCCTGATCGGCCTCAAGGAGAACGTCATCATCGGTAAGCTCATCCCGGCCGGTACGGGTCTCTCCCGCTACCGCAACATCCGGGTCGAGCCGACCGAAGAGGCCAAGGCCGCGATGTACTCGGCAGTCGGCTACGACGACATCGACTACTCGCCCTTCGGGACGGGCTCGGGTCAGGCTGTGCCGCTGGAGGACTACGACTACGGGCCTTACAACCAGTAGGCGGTAGTACGTCCCTTTCGGGGCGTACAAAGGCCCCACAGGCGCTCACAGGGCGGTCACTCCTCGCGGAGTGGCCGCCCTGTGTCGTATGTTGCAGCCGGGTGTGTCCCCCGCGTGGGCATTTGTTTTGACCAGAGCCGATGAGGTAGGTACGCTCAGACCTTGTGCCTGGGGTGTGCCTGGGCTCGTGCGCGTGTCTTCAGCCGCTGTGCGAGTTCGAGAACGGCCACCGTAATCTGCGCTCCTTTCCGCCTTGCGGCGGGAGTCTGCAGTATTCGACACACCCGACCGCGTGGGTCGGCGACGTTCCAGGTTAGCTTTACCATTCGGCACACAGAAACCGGAGAAGTAGTGCCTACGATCCAGCAGCTGGTCCGGAAGGGCCGGCAGGACAAGGTCGAGAAGAACAAGACGCCCGCACTCGAGGGTTCGCCCCAGCGCCGTGGCGTCTGCACGCGTGTGTTCACGACCACCCCGAAGAAGCCGAACTCGGCCCTGCGTAAGGTCGCGCGTGTGCGTCTGACCAGCGGGATCGAAGTCACCGCTTACATTCCGGGTGAGGGACACAACCTGCAGGAGCACTCCATCGTGCTCGTGCGTGGTGGCCGTGTGAAGGACCTGCCTGGTGTTCGTTACAAGATCATCCGCGGCTCCCTTGACACCCAGGGTGTCAAGAACCGCAAGCAGGCCCGCAGCCGCTACGGCGCCAAGAAGGAGAAGTAAGAATGCCTCGTAAGGGCCCCGCCCCGAAGCGCCCGGTCATCATCGACCCGGTCTACGGTTCTCCTCTGGTGACCTCCCTCATCAACAAGGTGCTGCTGAACGGCAAGCGCTCCACCGCCGAGCGCATCGTGTACGGCGCCATGGAGGGCCTGCGCGAGAAGACCGGCAACGACCCGGTCATCACGCTCAAGCGCGCGCTCGAGAACATCAAGCCGACCCTCGAGGTCAAGTCCCGCCGCGTCGGTGGTGCGACCTACCAGGTTCCGATCGAGGTCAAGCCCGGTCGTGCCAACACGCTGGCCCTGCGCTGGCTGGTCGGTTACTCCCGCGCCCGTCGCGAGAAGACGATGACCGAGCGTCTCCTCAACGAGCTCCTCGACGCCTCCAACGGCCTTGGTGCCGCTGTGAAGAAGCGTGAGGACACCCACAAGATGGCCGAGTCCAACAAGGCCTTCGCGCACTACCGCTGGTAGTCGCTACCCACATCGAGACCGAGAGAAGACTGAGCCGATATGGCTACCACTTCACTTGACCTGGCCAAGGTGCGCAACATCGGCATCATGGCCCACATCGACGCGGGCAAGACGACGACCACCGAGCGGATCCTGTTCTACACCGGTGTGTCGTACAAGATCGGCGAGGTCCACGACGGTGCCGCCACGATGGACTGGATGGAGCAGGAGCAGGAGCGTGGCATCACGATCACCTCTGCTGCCACCACCTGTCACTGGCCGCTGAACGACGTCGACCACACCATCAACATCATCGACACCCCGGGCCACGTCGACTTCACCGTCGAGGTAGAGCGTTCGCTCCGTGTGCTCGACGGTGCCGTGACGGTGTTCGACGGCGTCGCCGGTGTTGAGCCCCAGTCCGAGACCGTGTGGCGTCAGGCGGACCGCTACGGCGTCCCGCGTATCTGCTTCGTCAACAAGCTCGACCGCACGGGTGCCGAGTTCCACCGCTGCGTCGACATGATCGTCGACCGCCTCGGTGCGACCCCGATCGTCATGCAGCTGCCCATCGGCGCAGAGGCTGACTTCAAGGGCGTCGTCGACCTCGTCACGATGAAGGCCTTCGTCTGGTCCGCTGAGACCAAGATGGGCGAGGCGTACGACATCGTCGACATCCCGGCGACGCACGCCGAGGCTGCCGAAGAGTGGCGCGGCAAGCTCCTTGAGGCCGTCGCCGAGAACGACGAGCAGATGATGGAGCTGTACCTCGAGGGCCAGGAGCCCACCGAGGACCAGCTGTACGAGGCCATTCGCCGCGTCACCATCGCCTCCGGCAAGGGCGGCGACACCACTGTCACCCCCGTGTTCTGCGGCACCGCGTTCAAGAACAAGGGCGTCCAGCCCCTGCTCGACGCGGTCGTGCGTTACCTCCCGTCGCCCCTGGACGTCGAGGCCATCGAGGGCCACGACGTCAAGGACCCCGAGGTCGTCGTCAAGCGCAAGCCTTCGGACGACGAGCCGCTTTCGGCTCTCGCGTTCAAGATTGCGAGCGACCCGCACCTCGGAAAGCTCACCTTCGTCCGGATCTACTCCGGTCGCCTCGAGGCCGGCACCGCGGTGCTGAACTCGGTCAAGGGCAAGAAGGAGCGCATCGGCAAGATCTACCGCATGCACGCGAACAAGCGTGAGGAGATCGAGTCGGTGGGCGCCGGTGACATCGTCGCCGTCATGGGCCTGAAGCAGACCACCACCGGTGAGACGCTGAGTGACGACAAGAAGCCGGTCATCCTGGAGTCCATGGACTTCCCGGCGCCGGTCATCGAGGTCGCCATCGAGCCCAAGTCCAAGGGTGACCAGGAGAAGCTGGGTGTAGCCATCCAGCGTCTCTCGGAGGAGGACCCCTCCTTCCGTGTGCACTCGGACGAGGAGACCGGCCAGACCATCATCGGTGGTATGGGCGAGCTTCACCTCGAGGTGCTCGTCGACCGCATGAAGCGCGAGTTCCGCGTCGAGGCGAACGTCGGCAAGCCCCAGGTCGCTTACCGCGAGACGATCCGCAAGGCCGTCGAGCGCGTGGACTTCACCCACAAGAAGCAGACCGGTGGTACGGGTCAGTTCGCCAAGGTGCAGATCGCGATCGAGCCGATCGACAGTGGCGAGACCTCGTACGAGTTCGTGAACAAGGTCACCGGTGGCCGTATCCCGAGGGAGTACATCCCCTCGGTGGACGCCGGTGCTCAGGAAGCCATGCAGTTCGGCATCCTGGCCGGTTACGAGATGACGGGCGTCCGCGTCACGCTTCTCGACGGTGCCTACCACGAGGTCGACTCCTCCGAGCTCGCCTTCAAGATCGCCGGTTCGCAGGCGTTCAAGGAGGCCGCGCGCAAGGCCAGCCCCGTGCTGCTCGAGCCGATGATGGCCGTTGAGGTCACCACGCCCGAGGACTACATGGGCGACGTCATCGGTGACATCAACTCCCGCCGTGGCCAGATTCAGGCCATGGAGGAGCGCAGTGGCGCCCGTGTCGTGAAGGGCCTCGTGCCCCTCTCGGAGATGTTCGGCTACGTCGGAGACCTCCGCAGCAAGACCTCGGGTCGCGCAAGCTACTCGATGCAGTTCGACTCCTACGCCGAGGTTCCGCGGAACGTCGCCGAGGAGATCATCGCGAAGGCCAAGGGCGAGTAACTCCCCGCAGTTAACGCTTTAGGCTTGTCACCGGAAGTCCTGAGGCATTCCGGCCGTTCATCGGACGGAATGCCTCGGACCCCGGCATCCCAGCAAAGATCACCTGGCGCCGATGAAGCAAGGCGTACAGAACCACTCCACAGGAGGACCCAGTGGCGAAGGCGAAGTTCGAGCGGACTAAGCCGCACGTCAACATCGGCACCATCGGTCACATTGACCACGGTAAGACGACCCTCACGGCCGCCATTACCAAGGTGCTGCACGACGCGTACCCCGAGCTGAACGAGGCCTCGGCCTTCGACCAGATCGACAAGGCTCCCGAGGAGCGCCAGCGCGGTATCACGATCTCGATCGCGCACGTCGAGTACCAGACGGAGACCCGTCACTACGCCCACGTCGACTGCCCCGGTCACGCGGACTACATCAAGAACATGATCACGGGTGCCGCGCAGATGGACGGCGCGATCCTCGTGGTTGCCGCCACCGACGGCCCGATGCCGCAGACCAAGGAGCACGTGCTCCTGGCCCGCCAGGTCGGCGTTCCGTACATCGTCGTCGCCCTGAACAAGGCCGACATGGTGGACGACGAGGAGATCCTGGAGCTCGTCGAGCTCGAGGTTCGTGAGCTCCTCTCCGAGTACGAGTTCCCGGGCGACGACCTGCCGGTCGTCAAGGTCTCGGCGCTCAAGGCGCTCGAGGGCGACAAGGAGTGGGGTGAGTCCGTCCTCAACCTGATGAAGGCTGTCGACGAGTCCATCCCGGAGCCCGAGCGTGACGTCGACAAGCCGTTCCTGATGCCGATCGAGGACGTCTTCACGATCACCGGTCGTGGCACCGTCGTCACCGGTCGTATCGAGCGTGGCATCCTCAAGGTCAACGAGACCGTCGACATCATCGGCATCAAGACCGAGAAGACCACCACCACGGTCACCGGCATCGAGATGTTCCGCAAGCTGCTCGACGAGGGCCAGGCCGGTGAGAACGTCGGTCTGCTCCTCCGTGGCATCAAGCGCGAGGACGTCGAGCGCGGCCAGGTCATCATCAAGCCCGGTTCGGTCACGCCGCACACCGAGTTCGAGGCCCAGGCCTACATCCTGTCGAAGGACGAGGGTGGCCGTCACACCCCCTTCTTCAACAACTACCGCCCGCAGTTCTACTTCCGCACCACGGACGTGACCGGCGTCGTGACCCTCCCCGAGGGCACCGAGATGGTCATGCCGGGCGACAACACTGAGATGACCGTTGAGCTCATCCAGCCCGTCGCGATGGAAGAGGGCCTGAAGTTCGCCATCCGCGAGGGTGGCCGGACCGTCGGCGCCGGCCAGGTCACCAAGATCAACAAGTAAGCATTTCGCTTGCTTGAAGATCGGGGTAACCCGGTTGCTCTGAACTGAGCGCAGCGAAGAGCCCCGTACGCCTCTGGGTGTACGGGGCTCTTTGCGTACGCGATGTCGGCCGTGGCAGCTTGACAGTTCGGCTCGATTGGCCTTCGGCGTCCCACCTGTGGCACACTGTCCAGGTTGCTCGGTTGAGTGCCGATGCTGCGCGCCTCCCGCCGGGAGGACCGGAAGCGAGTCCCACAGTACTCGTCGCCCCATCTGCCGTAAGGCAGCGCTGGAGCGGACGTACGGGAATCTTCTGGGAAGCGTGGGCGCGGGGCTTTACCAGGCGCCCGGTGGGTGTCTTCCCCCGGCCAGCGGTCTTTGGGCCGCGATCCCACAGCAGTGGATTTCCTTCGGGAGATTTCATCAGTGAGATTGCGACACGCCCGACCGCGTGGGTCGGTCAGAAGATGGAACGGAACACCGGGTACCAGAGCTTTTCGAGAGACAGGACTACCAAGTAGCCATGGCGGGACAGAAGATCCGCATCCGGCTCAAGGCCTACGACCACGAGGTCATCGACTCTTCGGCGAAGAAGATCGTCGAGACGGTGACTCGCACTGGTGCGTCGGTCGCAGGCCCGGTGCCGCTGCCCACTGAGAAGAACGTGTACTGCGTCATCAAGTCGCCGCACAAGTACAAGGACTCGCGCGAGCACTTCGAGATGCGCACGCACAAGCGCCTGATCGACATCCTCGACCCGACGCCCAAGACCGTTGACTCGTTGATGCGCCTGGACCTTCCGGCCGGCGTCGACATCGAGATCAAGCTCTGAGAGGCGCGGACAGATGACTAAGCAGATCAAGGGCGTCCTGGGCGAGAAGCTCGGCATGACCCAGGTCTGGGACGAGAACAACCGTGTCGTCCCGGTCACCGTCGTCAAGGCCGGGCCCTGCGTCGTTACCCAGGTCCGTACGAATGACTCCGACGGCTACGAGTCGGTCCAGATCGCCTTCGGCGAGATCGACCCTCGCAAGGTGAACAAGCCCCTCAAGGGTCACTTCGCCAAGGCCGACGTGACCCCCCGCCGCCACCTGGTGGAGATCCGCACCCCCGGTGCCAGCGAGTACACGCTGGGCCAGGAGGTTACTGCCGAGGTGTTCGAGTCCGGCGTCAAGGTCGACGTCACGGGCAAGAGCAAGGGCAAGGGCTTCGCCGGTGTCATGAAGCGTCACAACTTCAAGGGACTCGGCGCCGGTCACGGCACCCAGCGCAAGCACCGCTCGCCGGGCTCGATCGGTGGCTGCGCCACCCCGGGTCGCGTGTTCAAGGGCCTCCGCATGGCGGGCCGTATGGGCAACGAGCGGGTCACCACCCAGAACCTGACCGTTCACGCCGTTGACGCGGAGAAGGGCCTGCTCCTCATCAAGGGCGCAGTTCCCGGTCCGAACGGCGGCCTCGTCCTGGTCCGTACCGCGGCCAAGGGGGCTTGAGGAACCGATGAGCACCATTGACATCCTTTCGCCGGCAGGCGACAAGGCCGGGACCGTCGAGCTCCCCTCGGAGATCTTCGACGTCGAGAAGATCAGCATTCCGCTGATCCACCAGGTCGTTGTCGCCCAGCTGGCCGCTGCCCGTCAGGGCACGCACAAGACCAAGCGCCGCGGTGAAGTCCGCGGTGGTGGCAAGAAGCCGTACCGCCAGAAGGGCACCGGCCGCGCGCGCCAGGGTTCGACCCGTGCGCCGCAGTTCGCCGGCGGTGGCGTCGTCCACGGCCCGCAGCCGCGTGACTACTCGCAGCGGACCCCGAAGAAGATGAAGGCCGCGGCCCTGCGCCACGCCCTCACCGACCGGGCCCGCAACGCTCGTATCCACGTTGTCACCAACGTGGTCGAGGGCGACATCTCCACGAAGGCCGCGAAGACGCTGCTCGGCAAGGTCAGCGAGCGCAAGAACGTGCTCCTGGTCATCGACCGCGCGGACGAGACTTCGCTGCTCTCCGCCCGCAACCTGCCCCAGGTGCACATCCTGGAGCCGGGCCAGCTGAACACGTACGACGTGCTCGTCTCGGACGACGTGGTCTTCACCAAGGCTGCTTTCGAGTCCTTCGTGTCTGGCCCCCAGGCCGCTGAGACCGAAGGGAGCGAAGCCTGATGGCTACGCGTCACCCGAGCATCGCCCCCAAGGCGGCCAAGGCCGCCAAGGCCGCGCGCATCGCCAAGGCGAAGCGCCACGCCACCGAGGGCAAGAACACCGTCGAGACGCCGCTGAGCAAGAGCTTCACGGACCCCCGTGACGTCCTCGTCAAGCCGGTCGTCTCCGAGAAGAGCTACGCGCTTCTCGACGAGGGCAAGTACACCTTCGTCGTCGCGCCCGGCGCCAACAAGACCCAGATCAAGCAGGCCGTCGAGGCGGTCTTCTCGGTCAAGGTCACTGGGGTCAACACGATCAACCGCCAGGGCAAGCGCAAGCGCACCCGCACGGGGTTCGGTAAGCGCGCTGACACCAAGCGCGCGATCGTGACCCTTGCTGAGGGCGACCGTATCGACATCTTCGGCCAGGCCTCCTAACGGAGCGCCCTGGTCCGAATATCGGACGAGGACTGAGAAATGGGAATCCGCAAGTACAAGCCGACTACGCCGGGCCGTCGTGGCTCCAGCGTCGCCGACTTCGTCGAGGTAACGCGGTCCACGCCGGAGAAGTCGCTGGTCCGCCCGCTGCACAGCAAGGGCGGCCGTAACAACGCCGGTCGTGTGACCGTTCGCCACCAGGGTGGCGGACACAAGCGCGCCTACCGAGTGATCGACTTCCGTCGTCACGACAAGGACGGCGTGCCGGCGAAGGTCGCGCACATCGAGTACGACCCGAACCGCACCGCGCGCATCGCGCTCCTGCACTACGCGGACGGCGAGAAGCGCTACATCCTGGCCCCCCGCAACCTGTCGCAGGGTGACCGGGTCGAGAACGGACCGGGCGCGGACATCAAGCCGGGCAACAACCTGGCCCTCCGCAACATCCCGGTCGGTACGACCATCCACGCCATCGAGCTGCGGCCCGGCGGCGGCGCGAAGTTCGCCCGCTCCGCGGGTGCCTCCGTGCAGCTGCTGGCGAAGGAGGGCTCCATGGCCCACCTTCGTATGCCGTCCGGTGAGATCCGTCTGGTCGACGTCCGCTGCCGCGCCACGATTGGCGAGGTCGGCAACGCCGAGCAGTCGAACATCAACTGGGGCAAGGCCGGCCGTAAGCGCTGGCTGGGCGTTCGCCCGACCGTTCGCGGTGTGGCGATGAACCCGGTCGACCACCCGCACGGTGGTGGTGAGGGCAAGACCTCCGGTGGTCGCCACCCGGTCTCGCCCTGGGGTCAGAAGGAGGGTCGTACTCGTTCGCCGAAGAAGGCGAGCAACAAGTACATCGTCCGCCGCCGCAAGACGAACAAGAAGCGCTAGGAGCGGGTTTAGATGCCGCGCAGTCTCAAGAAGGGGCCCTTCGTCGACGGACACCTCATCAAGAAGGTGGATGTCCAGAACGAAGCAGGTTCCAAGAACGTCATCAAGACCTGGTCCCGTCGCTCGATGATCGTCCCGGCCATGCTGGGCCACACGATCGCGGTGCACAACGGCAAGACCCACATCCCGGTGTTCGTCACCGAGGCGATGGTCGGCCACAAGCTCGGCGAGTTCTCGCCGACTCGCACCTTCCGCGGCCACGTCAAGGACGACCGGAAGTCGAAGCGCCGCTAGCGCGGGGTGGAACGACTATGACTTACACCGAAGGGACAACCATGGAAGCCAGGGCCCAGGCGCGGTACATCCGCGTCACGCCCATGAAGGCCCGCCGAGTGGTGGACCTCATCCGTGGCATGGATGCCACGGAGGCTCAGGCGGTCCTGCGTTTCGCCCCGCAGGCCGCGAGCGTGCCGGTTGGCAAGGTGCTTGACAGCGCCATCGCCAACGCTGCACACAACTACGACCACAGTGACGCCTCTTCGCTGGTCATCAGCGAGGCGTACGTGGATGAGGGCCCGACCCTGAAGCGGTTCCGTCCGCGTGCCCAGGGCCGTGCCTACCGGATCCGTAAGCGGACCAGCCACATCACCGTGGTCGTCAGCAGCAAGGAAGGAACCCGGTAATGGGCCAGAAGGTAAACCCGCACGGGTTCCGGCTCGGCATTACCACCGACTTCAAGTCGCGTTGGTACGCCGACAAGCTGTACAAGGACTACGTCAAGGAAGACGTCGCCATCCGTCGGATGATGACGTCCGGCATGGAGCGCGCCGGCATCTCGAAGGTTGAGATCGAGCGCACCCGTGACCGCGTGCGGGTGGACATCCACACCGCGCGTCCCGGCATCGTCATCGGCCGCCGTGGCGCCGAGGCCGACCGCATCCGCGGTGACCTCGAGAAGCTCACGGGCAAGCAGGTTCAGCTGAACATCCTCGAGGTCAAGAACCCCGAGGTCGACGCTCAGCTGGTCGCGCAGGCCGTTGCAGAGCAGCTGTCCTCCCGCGTCTCCTTCCGTCGCGCCATGCGTAAGAGCATGCAGTCGACGATGAAGGCCGGCGCCAAGGGCATCAAGATCCAGTGTGGCGGCCGTCTCGGCGGCGCCGAGATGTCTCGCTCGGAGTTCTACCGCGAGGGCCGCGTGCCCCTGCACACCCTCCGTGCGAACGTCGACTACGGCTTCTTCGAGGCCAAGACGACCTTCGGCCGTATCGGCGTGAAGGTCTGGATCTACAAGGGCGACGTCAAGAACATCGCCGAGGTCCGCGCCGAGAACGCCGCGGCCCGTGCGGGTAACCGCCCGGCCCGTGGTGGCGGCAACGACCGCCCGGCCCGTGGTGGCCGTGGTGGCGAGCGTGGCGGCCGCGGCCGCAAGCCGCAGCAGCAGTCCGCGCCGGCTGCCGAGGCCCCCAAGGCCGACGCTCCCGCCGCAGCTGCCGCTCCGGCTGAGAGCACCGGAACGGAGGCCTGACCGACATGCTGATCCCTCGTAGGGTCAAGCACCGCAAGCAGCACCACCCCAAGCGCAGCGGTATGTCAAAGGGTGGTACGCAGGTTGCGTTCGGCGAGTACGGCATTCAGGCCCTCACTCCGGCGTACGTGACCAACCGCCAGATCGAGGCGGCTCGTATCGCGATGACCCGCCACATCAAGCGTGGCGGCAAGGTCTGGATCAACATCTACCCGGACCGCCCGCTGACGAAGAAGCCCGCCGAGACCCGCATGGGTTCCGGTAAGGGTTCCCCCGAGTGGTGGGTCGCGAACGTCAAGCCCGGACGGGTGATGTTCGAGCTGTCCTACCCGAATGAGAAGACTGCGCGTGAGGCGCTTACCCGCGCTGCTCACAAGCTTCCGATGAAGTGCCGGATTGTTCGGCGCGAGGCAGGTGAGTCGTGATGTCGGCCGGTACCAAGGCGTCCGAGCTGCGCGAACTGGGCAACGAGGAGCTTCTCAACAAGCTCCGCGAGGCCAAGGAAGAGCTGTTCAACCTCCGCTTCCAGGCGGCGACCGGTCAGCTCGAGAACCACGGTCGGCTGAAGGCCGTCCGTAAGGACATCGCGCGGATCTACACCCTGATGCGTGAGCGCGAGCTGGGCATCGAAACGGTGGAGAGCGCCTGATGAGCGAGAGCAACGTGACTGAGACGAAGACCGACCGCGGATTCCGCAAGACCCGTGAGGGTCTGGTCGTCAGCGACAAGATGGACAAGACCGTCGTCGTCGCTGTCGAGGACCGCGTGAAGCACGCGCTGTACGGCAAGGTCATCCGCCGTACGAACAAGCTCAAGGCGCACGACGAGCAGAACGCTGCCGGCGTCGGCGACCGCGTCCTCCTGATGGAGACGCGTCCGCTGTCGGCGACCAAGCGCTGGCGCATCGTCGAGATCCTCGAGAAGGCCAAGTAATTTCCGAGGGGATTTCCCCTCGGATCAGTTCCGCCAGGCTCGGCGGGGGCCGGCTCCCGTAAGGGATTCGCCCCCGCCGGGAACCGGCAGACAAACAGGAGATAGACGTGATCCAGCAGGAGTCGCGACTTCGGATCGCTGACAACACGGGTGCGAAGGAAATTCTCACCATCCGTGTTCTCGGTGGCTCGGGTCGCCGCTACGCGGGTATCGGTGACGTCATCGTCGCCACCGTCAAGGACGCGATCCCCGGTGGCAACGTGAAGAAGGGTGACGTCGTCAAGGCGGTCATCGTTCGCACCGTCAAGGAGCGCCGCCGTCCCGACGGCTCGTACATCCGCTTCGACGAGAACGCCGCCGTCATTCTGAAGAACGACGGCGACCCTCGCGGCACCCGTATCTTCGGCCCGGTGGGCCGTGAGCTGCGCGAGAAGAAGTTCATGAAGATCATCTCGCTCGCGCCGGAGGTGCTGTAAGCATGAAGATCAAGAAGGGCGACCTGGTTCAGGTCATCACCGGTAAGGACAAGGGCAAGCAGGGCAAGGTCATTGCCGCTTACCCGCGCGACGAGCGCGTCCTGGTCGAGGGTGTCAACCGGGTCAAGAAGCACACGAAGGCCGGCCCGACCGCCAGCGGTTCGCAGGCCGGCGGCATCGTGACCACCGAAGCCCCTGTCCACGTCTCCAACGTCCAGCTGGTCGTGGAGAAGGACGGCAACAAGGTCGTCACGCGTGTCGGTTTCCGCTTCGACGATGACGGCAACAAGATCCGCGTTGCCAAGCGGACGGGTGAGGACATCTGATGACGACCACCACCAGCCCGCGTCTGAAGACGAAGTACCGCGAGGAGATCGCGGCGAAGCTGCAGGAAGAGTTCTCGTACGAGAACGTCATGCAGACGCCCGGCCTCGTCAAGATCGTGGTCAACATGGGTGTCGGCGACGCCGCCCGTGACTCGAAGCTCATGGACGGTGCCGTCCGTGACCTGACCACCATCACGGGTCAGAAGCCGGCCATCACGAAGGCCCGGAAGTCCATCGCGCAGTTCAAGCTGCGCGAGGGTCAGCCGATCGGCTGCCACGTCACGCTCCGTGGCGACCGCATGTGGGAGTTCCTGGACCGCACCCTGTCGCTCGCGCTTCCGCGCATCCGCGACTTCCGTGGTCTGTCCCCCAAGCAGTTCGACGGCCGTGGCAACTACACCTTCGGTCTCACGGAGCAGGTCATGTTCCACGAGATCGACCAGGACAAGATCGACCGCGTCCGGGGTATGGACATCACCGTGGTCACCACGGCGACCAACGACGCTGAGGGCCGTGCCCTTCTCCGTCACCTCGGCTTCCCCTTCAAGGAGGCGTAAGCGAGATGGCGAAGAAGGCTCTTATTGCCAAGGCTGCTCGTAAGCCCAAGTTCGGTGTGCGCGGCTACACCCGCTGCCAGCGCTGCGGCCGTCCGCACTCCGTGTACCGCAAGTTCGGCCTGTGCCGCGTCTGCCTTCGTGAGATGGCTCACCGTGGCGAGCTGCCGGGCGTGACCAAGAGCTCCTGGTAATTCCCCCTGTCCTACGGGACTTGGGAATTATCGGAGGCTCTCGGTAAGTATCTGGTCGGTAGGTGGCCCACCTCTCCATGGCTTAGGCTAGGAGGGTTGGGCGCCTGCCGCCCTGACCGACTTACTACGCCGTAGGTCCCCGCGCCGCACCCGTCCCGCCTCTGAGTGGGGAGAGGGATGGCGCAGATAGGAAACCACGGCGAGAGAGGCCGAAGGCCAATTCATGACCATGACTGATCCGATCGCGGACATGCTGACTCGTCTGCGTAACGCGAACTCGGCGTACCACGACTCCGTGGCGATGCCGCACAGCAAGATCAAGTCTCACATCGCGGAGATCCTCCAGCAGGAGGGCTTCATCACGGGCTGGAAGGTCGAGGACGCCGAGGTCGGCAAGAACCTCGTTCTCGAGCTGAAGTTCGGCCCGAACCGTGAGCGCTCCATTGCGGGCATCAAGCGGATCTCCAAGCCCGGTCTCCGGGTTTACGCGAAGTCCACCAACCTGCCGAAGGTGCTCGGCGGCCTGGGCGTGGCGATCATCTCCACGTCGCACGGTCTGCTCACCGGCCAGCAGGCAGGCAAGAAGGGCGTAGGTGGGGAAGTCCTCGCCTACGTCTGGTAGTCGGGAACGGAGGAATAGCTAATGTCGCGTATTGGCAAGCTCCCCATCACGGTTCCCGCCGGCGTGGACGTCACCATCGACGGCCGGACGGTCTCGGTTAAGGGTCCCAAGGGCTCCCTTTCCCACACCGTCGTCGCGCCGATCGACATCGCTAAGGGTGAGGACGGCGTTCTGAACGTCACCCGCCCGAACGACGAGCGTCAGAACAAGGCCCTGCACGGCCTGTCCCGCACGCTGGTGGCGAACATGATCACCGGCGTGACCGCGGGTTACGTGAAGAAGCTCGAGATCAGCGGTGTCGGTTACCGCGTCCTCGCGAAGGGCTCCAACCTGGAGTTCTCGCTGGGTTACAGCCACCCGATCCTGGTCGAGGCCCCCGAGGGCATCACCTTCAAGGTGGAGTCCGCGACCAAGCTTTCGGTCGAGGGCATCGACAAGCAGAAGGTCGGCGAGGTTGCGGCCAACATCCGCAAGCTGCGCAAGCCCGACCCGTACAAGGCCAAGGGCGTCAAGTACGAGGGCGAAGTCATCCGGCGCAAGGTCGGAAAGGCAGGTAAGTAAGCCATGGCATACGGTGTGAAGATCGCCAAGGGCGACGCTTACAAGCGTGCCGCCAAGGCCCGCCGCCACATCCGCATCCGCAAGAACGTGTCGGGTACGGCGGAGCGTCCGCGCCTCGTCGTGACTCGCTCGAACCGCAACATCGTTGCTCAGGTCATCGACGACCTCAAGGGTCACACCCTTGCGTCGGCGTCGACCCTGGACGCGACGATCCGCGGTGGCGAGGCCGACAAGTCCGCGCAGGCCAAGCAGGTCGGCGCGCTCGTCGCCGAGCGTGCCAAGGCTGCGGGTGTCGAGGCCGTCGTGTTCGACCGCGGTGGCAACAAGTACGCCGGGCGCATTGCCGCTCTGGCGGACGCCGCCCGCGAAGCCGGGCTGAAGTTCTAAGCCCCGGTTCCGGAGCTAGCGGACGTAACAGAGAGAGGTAATTCCAATGGCTGGACCCCAGCGCCGCGGAAGCGGTGCCGGTGGCGGCGAGCGGCGGGACCGGAAGGGTCGCGACGGTGGCGCTGCCGCCGAAAAGACCGCATACGTTGAGCGCGTTGTCGCGATCAACCGTGTCGCCAAGGTTGTCAAGGGTGGTCGCCGCTTCAGCTTCACCGCGCTGGTCGTGGTGGGCGACGGTGACGGCACCGTAGGTGTCGGATACGGCAAGGCCAAGGAAGTTCCCGCGGCCATCGCCAAGGGCGTTGAAGAGGCCAAGAAGAACTTCTTCAAGGTTCCGCGTATCCAGGGCACCATCCCGCACCCGATCACGGGCGAGAAGGCCGCAGGCGTCGTCCTGCTCAAGCCTGCTTCCCCCGGTACCGGTGTTATCGCCGGTGGCCCGGTGCGTGCTGTGCTCGAGTGCGCCGGCGTGCACGACATCCTGTCGAAGTCGCTCGGCTCGTCGAACGCGATCAACATCGTGCACGCGACCGTGGCGGCCCTCAAGGGCCTGCAGCGTCCCGAGGAGATCGCGGCTCGCCGTGGTCTGCCCCTCGAGGACGTGGCCCCCGCGGCTCTGCTGCGTGCACGTGCCGGGGCGGGTGCGTAATGGCTCGCCTCAAGGTCACGCAGACGAAGTCGTACATCGGCAGCAAGCAGAACCACCGCGACACGCTGCGTTCGCTTGGCCTCAAGCGGGTCAACGACGTGGTCGTCAAGGAAGACCGCCCCGAGTTCCGCGGAATGGTGCACACCGTCCGCCACCTCGTGACGGTTGAGGAGGTCGACTGACATGGCGGAGCAGAACCCGCTGAAGGTCCACAACCTCCGGCCCGCCCCGGGCGCCAAGACCGCCAAGACCCGTGTGGGTCGTGGTGAGGCGTCCAAGGGTAAGACCGCTGGTCGTGGTACCAAGGGCACCAAGGCCCGTTACCAGGTTCCGGAGCGCTTCGAGGGTGGCCAGATGCCCCTCCACATGCGTCTCCCGAAGCTCAAGGGCTTCAAGAACCCGTTCAAGACCGAGTTCCAGGTCGTGAACCTCGACAAGCTGAGCGCGCTGTTCCCCGAGGGTGGCGAGGTCACCGTCGAGGCCCTCGTGGCCAAGGGTGCGGTTCGCAAGAACAGCCTCGTCAAGGTCCTCGGCCAGGGTGAGGTCACCGTGGCGCTGCAGGTGACGGTTGACGCCGTCTCCGGCTCCGCCAAGGAGAAGATCACCGCCGCCGGCGGTACCGTCACCGAGCTCGTCTGAATTCTTCAGGCCACTCGATGACTTGAGCGATTCCCAGCCGGGGATGCCCCACAAAAGGGGCATCCCCGGTTGGTCGTTCCAAGGGGGGCACGGTCGCCGGTAAGGTGGCGTGCACTGTCTAAGCTCCGTGCGGTCTGCCCGTGCGGTTTTTCTGACTGATACGTATTCGTCGATCCTCAGACCACTACCTCTGACGCACGCGCGCGGGGGTCGCAGGAGGCACCGTGCTCACCGCGTTCGCCCGGGCGTTCAAGACGCCCGACCTGCGCAAGAAGCTGCTCTTCACTCTCGGCATCATCGTCATCTACCGGCTCGGAACGCACATTCCGATCCCGGGCGTCAGCTATAAGAACGTCCAGGTATGTATGGACCAGGCCAACTCCAACCAGGGGTTGTTCGGTCTGGTCAACATGATGAGTGGCGGGGCGCTGCTGCAGATCACGATCTTCGCGCTCGGCATCATGCCGTACATCACGGCGAGCATCATCCTGCAGTTGCTGACCGTGGTGATCCCGCGGCTGGAGGCCCTCAAGAAGGAGGGGCAGGCCGGCACGGCGAAGATCACGCAGTACACGCGTTATCTCACCGTCGCGCTCGCGATCCTCCAGGGCACCGGCCTCGTGGCGACCGCACGCACGGGCTCGCTGTTCTCCGGCTGCCCCGTCGCCACCGAGATCGTCCCGGATCAGTCGATCTTCGTGACCGTCACCATGGTGATCACGATGACCGCGGGCACGGCCTGTGTCATGTGGCTCGGTGAGCTCATCACCGACCGCGGCATCGGCAACGGCATGTCGATCCTGATGTTCATCTCGATCGCCGCGACCTTCCCGAGCGCCCTGTGGGCCATCAAGAAGCAGGGCTCCCTGGCGGGCGGCTGGATCGAGTTCGGCACCGTGATCGCGGTGGGCCTCGTCATGGTCGGTCTTGTCGTCTTCGTGGAGCAGGCTCAGCGCCGCATTCCGGTTCAGTACGCGAAGCGCATGATCGGTCGCCGGTCCTACGGCGGCACTTCGACGTACATTCCGCTGAAGGTCAATCAGGCCGGCATCATCCCTGTGATCTTCGCCTCTTCGCTGCTCTATATCCCCGCTCTCGTCGCCCAGTTCGCGGGTGGCAACTCCGGGTGGAAGCAGTGGATCGAGGCGAACCTGACCAAGGGCGACCACCCGATTTACATCGCGACCTACTTCTTGTTGATCGTGTTCTTCGCCTTCTTCTACGTGGCCATCTCGTTCAACCCCGAGGAAGTCGCGGACAACATGAAGAAGTATGGTGGCTTCATCCCGGGCATCCGGGCTGGCCGTCCGACCGCTGAGTACCTGAGTTACGTACTCAACCGGATCACGTGGCCGGGCTCGCTGTATCTGGGTCTGATCGCTCTCGTACCGACGATGGCGTTGGTGGGCTTCGGCGCGAACCAGAACTTCCCGTTCGGCGGGACAAGCATCCTGATCATCGTGGGTGTGGGTCTGGAGACCGTGAAGCAGATCGAGAGCCAGCTCCAGCAGCGCAATTACGAAGGGTTCCTCCGCTGATGCGAATCGTCCTCGTCGGGCCGCCCGGTGCGGGCAAGGGAACGCAGGCCGCGTTCCTCGCCAAGAACCTGAAGATTCCGCACATCTCCACGGGCGACCTCTTCCGCGCCAACATCAGCCAGGGCACGGAGCTGGGCAAGCGGGCGAAGGCGTACATGGACGAAGGCAATCTCGTCCCCGACGAGGTCACCATCGGCATGGCGAAGGACCGCATGGCGCAGCCCGACGCCGCGAACGGCTTCCTGCTCGACGGCTTCCCGCGGAACGTGTCGCAGGCCGAGGCCCTGGACGAGGCGCTCAAGGCGGACGGCCAGAAGCTCGACGCGGTGCTCGACCTCGAGGTCCCCGAGGACGAGGTGGTCAAGCGCATCGCTGGCCGCCGTATCTGCCGGAACGATTCCAGCCACGTCTTCCACGTGACGTACAGCAAGCCGAAGACCGAGGGCGTCTGCGACGTCTGTGGCGGCGAGCTGTACCAGCGCGGTGACGACAAGGAAGAGACCGTGCGCAAGCGTCTCGACGTGTACCACCGCGAGACCGAGCCGATCATCGACCACTACAAGGCCCAGGGCCTGGTGGTCACGATCTCCGCGCTCGGCAAGGTGGAAGAGGTCACCAAGCGCGCGATGGATGCGCTCAAGGGCGACAAGTAGCCAGTACGCTGTCTCGGCCGCGGTGCCCCTCGGGGGACCGCGGCCGTAGTGTTGTGTAGGTAGTCGGTTCGTGTACGTGGCCGGTTGTTGGACGGATGACGGAGAGCGGAAGCCCCATGGTGCAGATCAAGACCCCCGAGCAGATCGCGAAGATGCGTGAGGCGGGCCTTGTGGTCGCCGCCATCCACGCCGCGACGCGCGAGGCGGCGGTGCCGGGTGCCACCACGAAGGACCTGGACGACGTCGCCCGCAAGGTGATCGCCGAGCACGGCGCGAAGTCCAACTTCCTCGGGTACGGCGGCTTCCCCGCGACGATCTGCACCTCGGTCAACGAGGTCGTCGTCCACGGCATCCCGGACGACAAGACCGTCCTGAAGGACGGCGACATCATCTCGATCGACGCGGGCGCGATCATCGACGGCTGGCACGGCGACGCGGCGTACACCGCGTTCGTGGGAACCGGTCACGCCCCGGAGCTGATCGAGCTCTCCCGGGTGACCGAGGAGTCGATGTGGGCCGGCCTGGCCGCCATGAAGCAGGGCAACCGGCTCGTCGACATCTCCCGCGCGGTCGAGACGTACATCCGCCGCCAGCCGAAGCCGGGCGGTGGCAAGTACGGCATCGTCGAGGACTACGGCGGCCACGGCATCGGCACCGAGATGCACATGGACCCGCACGTCCTGAACTACGTCGAGCGCCGCCGTGGCAAGGGCCCCAAGCTGGTCCCCGGCCTCTGCCTGGCCATCGAGCCCATGGTCTCCCTCGGCACGCCCCGCACGGAGGTCCTGGAGGACGACTGGACGGTCATCACGACGGATGGCACGTGGTCCTCGCACTGGGAGCACACGATCGCCCTCACGGAAGAGGGCCCGTTCGTCCTGACGTCCCCTGACGGGGGTAAGGCGAAGCTGGCGGAGTACGGGGTCACTGTTGCTCCGGATCCGCTGGGCTGACGGGCCCCCGCCTGCGCCGTGGTGGGCGCTGCTTGGGACGATGCGTCCGGCAGTGGTGGGCTGTGCCCACCCTTCCCCAAGCTCTCGGCTTCGCTCGAGCAGGGGAGGCCCCAATCGCCCTGCGGAACGCCTGCCCACAGCGGAGGCGGCACGGCGCCGGCTGCTTAAGGATCTTCCCGATGGGGCATTCTTCCTCGATTCGTGTTTCCGGGGTGCCTGACGTAGACTGACTCGTCGGCTCTCGTGCATCCGTGTGTCTGCATGCGGCGTACGAAGTCGATCAAGGTAGTCGATTCGAAGGGCAAAGCGTGGCCAAGAAGCAAGGTGCCATCGAGATCGAAGGCACTGTCGTCGAGTCTCTCCCGAACGCCATGTTCAAGGTAGAGCTCCAGAACGGCCACCAGGTCCTGGCACACATCAGCGGCAAGATGCGCATGCACTACATCCGCATCCTCCCTGACGACCGGGTCGTGGTGGAGCTGTCTCCGTACGACCTGACGCGTGGCCGGATCGTCTACCGGTACAAGTAGATCTTGCCCGCACCCCATTCACGTGGGGTGATGGCACTGACCCGGAGAACCTCACCCAATGAAGGTCAAGCCGAGCGTCAAGAAGATCTGCGACAAGTGCAGGGTGATCCGCCGTCACGGCCGGGTCATGATCATCTGCGACAACCCGCGCCACAAGCAGCGCCAGGGCTGACGCACGACTGCAGTTCGCAGATTTTCGCGCGACGCACGTAAAGCACATATGCAGGACCCGTCCCTCTTCAGTGATGGAGGGCGACACCCCCGGTCGGAGGCCGGGGACCCAGGATGTACCACCTCTTTTCAGGAAGCGGTCGGCAGCTGGGAACGGTTCTGCTGAAGACCTCCGAAAATCAACAGGAGCCTTGAATGGCACGCCTTGAAGGTGTTGACCTCCCGCGCGAAAAGCGTGTTGAGGTTGCCCTCACGTACGTGTTCGGCATTGGCCGCACGCTGTCTCAGCAGACGCTGGACGCCACCGGTGTGGACCGCAACACCCGTGTTCGTGATCTGTCCGAAGAGGACCTGATCAAGATCCGCGAGTACGTGGACGCCAACATCCAGACGGAGGGTGACCTCCGCCGCGAGATCCAGGCCGACATCCGCCGCAAGGTCGAGATCGGTTGCTACCAGGGTCTTCGTCACCGTCGTGGCCTGCCCGTCCGCGGTCAGCGCACCAGCACGAACGCTCGTACCCGCAAGGGCCCGCGTCGCGCCATCGCCGGTAAGAAGAAGCCGGGCAAGAAGTAGTCCTCGCTCAGCGGTCTATCGACAGCTGTCGCTGCAGGACCGACCACCTCCCGTAGGAGTAATAGATGCCCCCCAAGGGTCGTCAGGGCGCTGCCAAGAAGGTGCGCCGCAAGGAAAAGAAGAACGTCGCTCACGGGCACGCCCACATCAAGAGCACGTTCAACAACACCATCGTCTCGATCACGGACCCCACGGGCAACGTGATCAGCTGGGCCTCCGCCGGCCACGTCGGCTTCAAGGGCTCGCGCAAGTCGACTCCGTTCGCCGCGCAGATGGCCGCCGAGTCGGCCGCGCGTCGCGCCCAGGAGCACGGCATGCGCAAGGTTGACGTCTTCGTCAAGGGTCCGGGTTCCGGTCGCGAGACCGCCATCCGTTCGCTGCAGGCGACCGGCCTCGAGGTCGGCTCGATCCAGGACGTCACGCCGACGCCGCACAACGGCTGCCGTCCCCCCAAGCGTCGCCGCGTCTGACGCACGTCGCTTGACCCAGGGATATTTCGGGCGGTGCGGCTCCTCGGAGCCGTACCGCCCGTACCCTTGTAACAACATCAGGGCATCAAATAGTGGGTGCCCCTGAGCTGAAGGAAACACTTCATGCTGATCGCTCAGCGTCCCTCGTTGACCGAAGAGGTCGTCGACGAATTCCGCTCCCGGTTCGTGATCGAGCCGCTGGAGCCGGGCTTCGGTTACACCCTCGGCAACTCGCTGCGTCGGACCCTTCTCTCCTCGATCCCGGGTGCGGCCGTCACGTCCATCCGCATCGACGGAGTCCTGCACGAGTTCACCACCGTGCCGGGCGTCAAGGAAGACGTCACCGACCTCATCCTCAACATCAAGCAGCTCGTCGTGAGCAGTGAGCACGATGAGCCGGTCGTGATGTACCTGCGCAAGCAGGGTCCGGGTCTGGTCACCGCCGCCGACATCGCGCCCCCGGCCGGTGTCGAGGTGCACAACCCCGACCTCGTCCTGGCCACGCTCAACGGCAAGGGCAAGCTGGAGATGGAGCTGACCGTCGAGCGCGGTCGCGGCTACGTCTCCGCCGTCCAGAACAAGCAGGTCGGCCAGGAGATCGGGCGCATCCCGGTCGACTCGATCTACTCGCCGGTTCTGAAGGTCACCTACAAGGTCGAGGCGACCCGAGTCGAGCAGCGCACCGACTTCGACAAGCTGATCGTCGACGTCGAGACCAAGCAGGCCATGCGCCCGCGCGACGCCATGGCGTCGGCCGGCAAGACCCTGGTCGAGCTGTTCGGTCTGGCCCGCGAGCTCAACATCGACGCCGAGGGCATCGACATGGGCCCCTCGCCGACGGACGCCGCCCTGGCCGCCGATCTGGCCCTGCCGATCGAGGAGCTCGAGCTCACCGTTCGGTCGTACAACTGCCTCAAGCGCGAGGGCATCCACTCCGTGGGTGAGCTCGTGGCCCGTTCCGAGGCGGACCTGCTCGACATCCGTAACTTCGGTGCGAAGTCGATCGACGAGGTCAAGATGAAGCTCAACGGCATGGGCCTTGCGCTGAAGGACTCGCCTCCCGGCTTCGACCCCACCGCTGCCGCTGACGCCTTTGGCGCCGACGACGACGCGGACGCGGGCTTCGTCGAGACCGAGCAGTACTAAGAGCTCGGCGCCGACCGTTTGATTTTGGCTGCGCGTGCGTTGTGGTTGCTCGCGCAGTTCCCCGCGCCCCTTACGGGGCGCGGTGCCACTGACCTCGGTACCTGATACGGCCGGGGCAGACAACAAGGAGAAACACCATGCCGAAGCCCACCAAGGGTGCCCGTATGGGCGGCAGCGCCGCGCACGAGAAGCTTCTGCTGGCGAACCTCGCCAAGCAGCTCTTCGAGTACGGCCGCATCACCACCACCGAGGCAAAGGCCCGTCGTCTGCGTCCCTACGCGGAGCGTCTGGTCACCAAGGCGAAGAAGGGTGACCTTCACAACCGCCGCCAGGTGCTGTCCGTCATCACCGACAAGAGCATCGTGCACACGCTCTTCACGGAGATCGGCCCGCGCTACGAGAACCGCCCGGGTGGCTACACCCGTATCACCAAGATCGGTAACCGTCGTGGCGACAACGCGCCCATGGCGATCATCGAGCTGGTGGAGGCCCTGACCGTGGCCCAGGAGGCCACCGGTGAGGCCGAGGCCGCCACCAAGCGTGCCGTCAAGGAAGACACCCTCAAGAAGGACGACGCGCCCGTCGAGGACGCGAAGCCGGTTGAGGCTGCTGAGGAGTCCAAGGACGCCTGAGGCTCTGCCTTGCAGTGAGCGGGTCCGCCCTTCGGGGCGGGCCCGCTTTCGCATGTCGGTCCGGCTGAGAGGATTGTTGATGTGAGTGATGAAGTAGAGCCCGGGTTCGTGCGGGTGCGGCTTGACCTTTCGTACGACGGCAAGGACTTCTCCGGCTGGGCCAAGCAGAAGCAGGGGCAGCGGACCGTCCAGGGGGAGATCGAGGCCGCGCTGAGGACCGTGACGCGGTCGCAGGAGACGTACGAGCTGACCGTGGCCGGGCGGACCGACAGCGGGGTGCACGCGCGCGGGCAGGTCGCCCACGTCGATCTGCCGGAGAGCGTGTGGGCCGAGCACAGTGACAAGCTGCTGCGCAGGCTCGCCGGGCGGCTGCCGCACGATGTGCGGGTCTGGAAGGTGGCCGAGGCTCCCGCCGGGTTCAACGCGCGGTTCGCGGCCGTGTGGCGGCGTTACGCCTATCGCGTGACCGACCACCCCGGCGGCGTCGACCCGCTGTTGCGCAGTCATGTGCTGTGGCACGACTGGGAGTTGGACCTCGATGCCATGAACGCCGCTGCCGAGAGGCTCATCGGCGAGCACGACTTCGCGGCCTACTGCAAGAAGCGCGAGGGTGCCACGACCATTCGTACGCTCCAGGAACTGCGGTGGGAGCGGCGGCCGGACGGGATTCTCGAGGCGACCGTGCGGGCCGACGCCTTCTGTCACAACATGGTGCGGTCGCTCGTCGGGGCGATGTTGTTCGTGGGGGACGGGCATCGGCCCGTGGAGTGGCCCGCCAAGGTGCTCGCCGCCGGGGTGCGGGACTCCGCCGTGCATGTCGTACGGCCGCACGGGCTGACCCTCGAAGAAGTCGGCTATCCCGCCGACGAGTTGCTCGCCGCGCGCAGCAAGGAAGCGCGCAACAAGCGGACGTTGCCCGGCGCCGGCTGCTGCTGAGCCGCCGGCGGCCGGGCCGCTGCCCGGCTACTGCGGGGCGTTGGCCGCGGCGGAAGCCTGGGCCTCGCCCCGCCGGTGGATCTGGCGGAAGGCGAAGCTGGACAGGTTGTCGCCGACCGTGTAGACCTTGCGCTCCTTGGGCGTGACGTCCTTGTCGCTGGTGAAGCCGGTGGTCGTGAAGTAGGCGTAGCGGCCGTAGGCGTTGTACGTGCCGCGGCAGACCGCCGTGCGGCAGAAGCTGGGCACGCCCTTGCCGGGCAGCGAGACGATCAGGCCCTTCTTCGCCTGTTCGGGCACCTTCTTGGCCTTGGCCTCCGTGTCGAAGACGGCGACGCTGACCGTCACGGCGATGTTGTCCCGCACGTAGCTGGCGCGGAAGAGCTGCTTGCAGTCGTTCTTGGTGAGGATCGTGCCGAGCTCGGGCTGGGCGACGCTCGCGCACTTCTTCGTGCTGTCCGTGGCGCCCTTCTTGTAGACGGCCTCGCCCGAGGTCAGCGTCTTGCCGGGGAAGAGCGTGTCGGCGCTGAGCGGCGCCTTGTCCTTCTTGGCGCTGGAGATGAACTCCTTGGGGTCCGGCGGGGGCGGCGGCGTCGTCTCCTCGAAGGACGGTCCTGGGTTCTCGCTCGCGCCGGGGATGTCCGCCGTCGAGGGCAGCTCGCTCGCCGGTTTGTTCGAGGCGGAGGTGTTGTCGCTGTTCGCGGAGACCACGGCGACGGCGACGGCGGCCGCGACCACGACGGTGGCGAGCGCGCCGCCGCCGATCATCAGCCACTTGCGGCGCCGGGTGCGCGATTCGGACGCCTCGGCGAGCGCCGCCCAGTCAGGGGTCCGTGAATCCCCTGGACCCCACTGAGGTCCCCCTTGCCCAAAGCTCATGCGCCGCATCTTAGACGGGGAGTTGGGGATGTTGAGCCGGGGCCGGGGGAGGTGCCCGACCTAGCCTGATCCCTATGAATACGGGCAAAGTAGCTGTAAGTGGGTGGTTGCTGCGGCCGGCGACCCGGCATGCCTGGGCGGCGCTCGGGGTCGTGCTGCTCGCCACGGTCATCCGGGCGGGGCTGCGGAACGCGGACGGCGGGATGGACAACGCCATCGTGGTGCGGGCCGCCGAGGCCTGGCTCGACGGACGTTCCCCCTACGCCGACCGGCACTTCCTCTATCTGCCGGGCGCCGTGCTCGCCGCGGTGCCGCAGGCGGTGCTTCCGCAGTCCGTCCTGCGGTTCCTCGTGCCGACGGGGGTCGCGGCCTCCCTCGTCTTCGGGTGGGGGTGTGCGCTGCGCATCCATGGGGTGGCCTGGCGCAGCCGGTTCGCGGTGCTCGGGCTGCTCGCGCTCGCCATGGGCTTCGCGCCGTTCGGGCATCTCGTCCGGCTCGGCAACTGGACCGCGGCGTCGGCGGCCGCGCTGCCGCTCGCGCTGCTGTTCGTGTGCCGGGGGAGGTGGGTGGCCGCGGGCCTGGTGATCGGGGCCGTCGTCGCCGTGAAGCCGCTGCTCGCGCCGGTGGTGCTGCTCTTCGTCTTCGCCCGCCGGTGGCGCGCGCTCGGCGGCGCGGTGCTCCTGCCCGCGGTGGTGTCGGTGGGCGCGGCGCTGGTCATGCCGGACCCCGCGGGGTTCTTCACGCGGACGCTGCCGTTCCTGCTGCGGGGCGACGACAGCTTCGTACGGCTCTACGAGGCGTCGCCCGCCGCGATCCTGCCGCGGCTCGGGGTGTCGCAGGGGGTGGCGTCGGTGTTCGCGCTCGTGGCCGCGGGCGTGGGGGTGTGGTGCGCGTGGCGGCGCTGGCGGGGCGGGGGCGCTCAGGTGCCGCGGGTGGTCGAGACGGCCGTGATGCTGATGCTGGCGGCCTTCCTGGTGTCCAGGCCCTCGTACGACCACTATCTGCTCGTCGTCGTGCCGCTGCTGCTCTCCGGGGCGCTGGTGCCGGGTGCGGTGGTCCGGGACAAGTGGTTCTGGCTGGCGCTCGTCCCACAGGTCCCCGGCTTCACCTGGCCCTGGCTCGAGCCCGGCACCAAGCGGGCCTTCCGGGACTGCGTCACGCTCTGTGTGCTGGCCTTCACGGTCGCCCGGTGCTGTCTGCGGCCGGGGGCGGTTACCCTGAATGCCGCAGAACCTCCTGAGGCGGTCGAGTCGGCGGTGCCGGTCTCCAGGTCCGCGTTTTGACCCGTACGGGGCGGCGCGGGTACTCTCGAGGATTGTTATACGTATTGGGTTTCGTCGTTCTCACGCGAAAGGGCCCTTACGTAGGTTCCCTGGAGCAGTTACCAGTGGCTCGCATACGGGCAGCGTCCCCGGCATTGTGAGCCCCAGCTGCATGATTCGCTTCCGGGGATCCGTGTGTCTGGACCCCATCCACTGAAGAAGCGAAGGCTACGAAGTGCGTACGTACAGCCCCAAGCCCGGCGATGTGACCCGCCAGTGGCACGTCATCGACGCTCAGGACATCGTCCTGGGCCGTCTGGCGACCACTGCCGCCAACCTCCTGCGGGGCAAGCACAAGGCGATCTACGCCCCCCACATGGACATGGGCGACTTCGTCATCATCATCAACGCCGACAAGGTTCACCTGTCCGGCAACAAGAAGACCCAGAAGCTGGCGTACCGCCACTCCGGTTACCCGGGTGGTCTGCGTTCCGTCCGCTACGACGAGCTTCTTGAGAAGAACCCCGAGAAGGCCGTCGAGAAGGCCATCAAGGGCATGATCCCCAAGAACACCCTGGGCCGTCAGATGCTCTCGAAGCTGAAGGTCTACGCGGGCGACCAGCACCCGCACGGCGCTCAGCAGCCGGTCCCGTTCGAGATCACCCAGGTCGCGCAGTAGTTCCGGCCACCACCCCCAAAGACGTAAGAAATTCTGAGGAGAATCGTGGCCGAGACCACCGTTGAGCAGCCGGTCGAAGAGACCGAGGTTGTTGACGTCGAGCAGTACACCACCGAGTCCGAGGCGCCCGTCGAGGGCGAGTACACCTCGGAGTCGAACGCCGCGCGCTTCGGCGACCCGCAGCCGGCCGCCGGCCTGGGCCGTCGCAAGAACGCCATCGCCCGCGTCCGGATCGTCCCGGGCACCGGCAAGTGGAAGGTCAACGGGCGCACGCTCGAGGACTACTTCCCGAACAAGGTCCACCAGCAGGAAGTCAACGAGCCCTTCAAGGTGCTCGAGCTCGACAACCGCTACGACGTCATCGCCCGCATCTCGGGTGGCGGCGTCTCCGGTCAGGCCGGTGCGCTCCGTCTCGGTGTCGCCCGTGCGCTGAACGAGGCCGACGTCGACAACAACCGTGGCGCCCTCAAGAAGGCCGGTTACCTCAAGCGTGACGACCGTGCGGTCGAGCGCAAGAAGGCCGGTCTCAAGAAGGCCCGCAAGGCTCCGCAGTACAGCAAGCGCTAATCTGCCTGCTTGTACTTCTCGTTCGCCCCGGCGGCACGTTGTGTGCTGCCGGGGCGTTCGTTTATCGCAAACCCTGGTGATGGAAGTCCGGAGGAGGACAGCAGTGGGACGACTCTTCGGTACGGACGGCGTGCGCGGTGTCGCCAACGCGGATCTGACGGCCGAGCTCGCGCTCGGGCTCTCCGTGGCGGCGGCTCATGTGCTCGGCGAGGTAGGAACGTTCGAGGGGCATCGGCCCGTCGCGGTGGTCGGGCGTGACCCGCGCGCGTCAGGGGAGTTCCTGGAGGCCGCGGTGGTCGCCGGTCTCGCGAGCGCGGGCGTGGACGTCCAGCTCGTCGGTGTGCTGCCCACCCCGGCGGTGGCGCATCTCACCGGTGCGCTGGGCGCCGACCTCGGCGTGATGCTCTCCGCGAGCCACAACGCCATGCCGGACAACGGCATCAAGTTCTTCGCGCGCGGCGGCCAGAAACTGGCCGATGAGCTGGAGGACCGCATCGAGTCCGTGTACGAGGAGCACCGCACCGGCGCTCCCTGGCAGCGCCCCACGGGCGCCGGCGTCGGCCGTGTGCAGACGTACGACCAGGGCCTCGACCAGTACGTGGCGCATCTCCTCGGCGTGCTGCCCAACCGCCTCGACGGACTGAAGATCGTCCTCGACGAGGCGCACGGCGCCGCCGCCCGTGTCTCGCCCGAGGCGTTCGCGCGCGCCGGTGCCGAGATCATCACGATCGGCGCCAAGCCGGACGGCCTGAACATCAACGACGGCTGCGGCTCCACGCACCTGGGCCTGCTCAAGGCCGCCGTCGTCGAGCACGGCGCCGACTTCGGTGTCGCGCACGACGGTGACGCGGACCGCTGCCTCGCCGTCGACCACACGGGCGCCGAGATCGACGGGGACCAGATCCTCGCCGTCCTGGCCCTCGCCATGCGCGAGCACGGCACGCTGCGCGAGAACACCGTCGTCGCGACGGTCATGTCGAACCTGGGCTTCAAGCTCGCCATGGAGCGCGAGGGTCTCTCCCTCGTGCAGACCGCCGTCGGCGACCGCTACGTCCTGGAGTCGATGAAGCAGCACGGCTTCGCCCTCGGCGGCGAGCAGTCCGGGCACGTCATCGTGCTCGACCACGCGACCACGGGCGACGGCACCCTGACGGGTCTGCTGCTCGCGGCACGCGTCGCCGAGACCGGGCGCAGCCTCGCCGACCTCGCCGGGGTCATGGACCGGCTTCCGCAGGTCCTGATCAATGTGCCCGACGTCGACAAGACGCGGGTCACCACCTCCGCCGAGCTGTCGGCCGCCGTCGCCGAGGCCGAGCGTGAACTGGGCGCCACGGGCCGGGTGCTGCTGCGCTCGTCCGGCACGGAGCCGCTGGTGCGCGTCATGGTGGAGGCCGCCGACATCGACCAGGCGCGGTCCGTGGCCGGGCGCCTCGCCGACGTGGTGAAGTCCGCGCTGGGCTAGGACGGCTGTTTGTCGGCGGTACGTTCGCGCTGCCTGGCCCAGAGGACCTTCTGGACGAGCAGCGTGAGCGTACCGGCGACGACGATGCCGAGCAGGTTGAGCAGGAGCTGCTCGGTGGAGCCCCAGGTCTGTTCCGCGTCGCCGTAGCTGAGCGCCACCGCCGCGTTGGCCGCGGCCGGGACGGTCGTCACCGAGATCGCGACGCCCACCAGGGCGCCCGACTTGGCCGAGGTCAGCGAGAGCATGCCGGCGGCTCCGGCCAGGACGGCCACGACGAACGAGAACCAGTCGGGCGCGTAGACGAAGCCGGTGTTGGGGCGCTCCTGCTCCAACTGCCGCTCGGTGAAGAGGCCGACCGCGTCCATGAAGTGGCTGAAGCCGACCGTCACCGCCATCGCGACGGCGAAGCCCACCAGGATCGCGACGAGCGAGCGCACGGCCAGGCGCGGAGCGCGCTGGACCAGGGCGGTGCAGAAACCCGCCAGGGGGCCGAACTCGGGGCCCACCGCCATCGCGCCGACGATCAGGATCGCGTTGTCCAGGACCACGCCGCAGGCCGCGATCATCGTGGCGAGCGTGATGAACGCGACGTAGGTGGCCGAGAGCGTCGACTCCTCGTGGGTCGCGTCGGAGAGCTGCTCCCACAGGACGGCGTCCGCGCCTTCGCCCGGGGCGTCCTCCTCGGCCTGGTCGGCGCGGTGGGACAGGGACAGGTCGATGTTCTCGACCGCGATCGACCCCGACTCGTCGATGCCGAGTGAGCGCAGACCGCCGATCAGCTCGTCGCCCGCCTCGCGGGCCACGTCGCACATCACGACGTCGCCCACGGGGTTGCGGGCCGCGCCGGGCACCACGGCGAGGTGGGTGGTGCCGACCGTCCTCTCGATCAGACGCACCACGTCGTCGGTCTTGTCCGCCGGGGTGATCAGGCGCAGATGCAGCATCCGCGCAGGGTACCGGGGACCACCGGGCTCACAGCTTGCGCAGGCTGAGCTTGCGCACCTTATGGTCCTCGCCCTTGCGGATGACCAGGGCGGCGCGGCCGCGCGTGGGGGCCACGTTCTCCAGGAGGTTGGGCTTGTTGATGGTGCGCCAGGTCGTGCGGGCGTAGTCCAGGGCCTCCTCCTCCGAGACCTGGGTGTACTTGCGGAAGTACGAGGACGGGTCCTGGAACGCCGTGGCGCGGAGCTTCTTGAAGCGGTTCAGGTACCAGCGCTCGATGTCCTCGGCGCGCGCGTCCACGTACACGCTGAAGTCGAAGTAGTCGGCGAGGCCCACGCGGGTGCGGCCGTCCTTGCCGGGCAGGGCCGGCTGCAGGACGTTGATGCCCTCGACGATGAGGATGTCGGGGCGGCGGACCGTCAGGCGCTGGTCCGGCACGATGTCGTAGATCAGGTGGGAGTAGACGGGCGCGGTCACCTCGTCCTTGCCCGCCTTGATGTCCGCGACGAAACGGGTGAGGGCGCGGCGGTCGTACGACTCCGGGAAGCCCTTCCTGGACATCAGGCCGCGGGCCTCCAGCTCCCTGGTGGGCAGCAGGAAGCCGTCGGTCGTCACACGCTCCACGCGGGGGTGTTCGGGCCAGCGGGAGAGCAGGGCCTGGAGGAGGCGGGCGACGGTCGACTTGCCGACGGCCACCGATCCGGCGACCCCTATGACGAAGGGGGTGCCCGACTGGGAGCCCTTCTCGCCGAGGAAGGTGTTCAGGGCGCCGCGCAGGCCGTCCGTCGCGCCCACGTAGAGGTTCAGGAGGCGGGAGAGCGGCAGATAGATGTCACGGACCTCGTCCAGGTCGATGACATCACCCAGGCCCCGGAGCTTCTCCAGCTCCTCGGCGGTCAGGGGAAGCGGCGTCTTGTCACGCAGGGCGCTCCACTCGGTGCGGGTGAGGTCGACGTAGGGAGTCGCCTCCGGCCTGTGCCGGTGGGCGCTCCGCGGGTTCGTCGCGGGTTCGGAGACCGATGAGATCACAGTCCATTGTTACGGCTGTTTGAACGGGCCGGGGGGTGGGGTGTGTCACCCCCTGCGGGGCTTGAACGGATGAGGTGGCCGGACTCGTAGGCTGCTGCCGTGATTATTGGGGTCGGAATCGACGTGGCCGAGATCGAGCGGTTCGAGGCGGCGCTCGAGCGCACGTCCGGGATGGCCGGGCGGCTCTTCGTGGAGCGGGAGTTGCTGCTGCCGAGCGGGGAGCGGCGGGGGATCGCCTCCCTCGCGGCCCGGTTCGCGGCCAAGGAAGCGCTGGCCAAGGCCCTTGGCGCGCCCGCGGGGCTGCGGTGGACGGACGCGGAGGTGTACGTCGAGGGGAGCGGGCAGCCGCGGCTTCGGGTCAAGGGGACGGTGGCCGCGCGGGCCGCCGAGCTGGGAGTGCGGTCCTGGCATGTCTCGCTCAGCCATGACGCGGGGGTGGCCTCCGCCGTGGTGATCGCCGAGGGCTGATTGCTGAGGGCTGGGCGCCGGGTGACACTCGGGGGTATGCGTATCGCGTATCCGGTGGAGACGGTCAGGGCTGCTGAGCGGGAGCTGATGGCGAAGGTGCCGGAAGGTGCCCTGATGCAGAGGGCGGCGGCCGGGCTCGCGGTGGTCTGTGCCGAGGTGCTCGGCAAGGTGTACGGCTCGCGGGTCGTGCTGCTCGTGGGGAGCGGGGACAACGGCGGCGACGCGCTGTACGCCGGCGCCCGGCTCGCCCGGCGTGGGGCCGGGGTGTCCGCGGTGCTGCTCTCGCCCGAACGGGTGCATGCGGGCGGGCTCGCCGCGTTCCGCGCGGCCGGGGGGCGGGTCGCCGCGGGCGAGGGCGTGTACGGTGTTCTCCGCTCGGCCGATCTCGTCGTCGACGGGATTGTGGGGATCGGCGGGAAGGGCGGGCTGCGGGAGCCGGCCGCGGAACTGGTCTCCGCCGTGCGCGGTGCGGGCACCCCCGTCGTCGCCGTCGACCTGCCGAGCGGGGTCGACGCGGACAGCGGGGTGGTCGACGGCGACGCGGTGCGGGCCGATGTGACGGTGACCTTCGGGGCGTACAAGCCGGGGCTGCTCATCGATCCCGGACGGGAGTACGCGGGTGTCGTGCGGCTGGTCGACATCGGGCTCGAGCCGGACCTTTCCGGGAGGGGCGGGGGCGAGGTCGAAGCTCTCCAGTACGCCGATGTCGCCTCGCTCCTGCCGATGCCGACCGGGGAGAGCGACAAGTACCGGCGGGGCGTCGTGGGGATCGTCGCCGGGTCAGCCCGGTACCCAGGGGCCGCGGTGCTCGCGGTCGCGGGTGCGCTGCGGGGTGGCGCGGGGGCCGTGCGGTACGTGGGGCACGCGGCGGACGCCGTCATCGCGCGGTTCCCGGAGACCCTCGTGTCCGCGGGTCCGCCGTCCAAGGCGGGGCGTGTGCAGGCGTGGGTGGTCGGGCCGGGGCTCGGGGACGACAGCGAGCGGCTCGCGGACGTGGTGGCCGCCGATGTGCCGGTGCTGATCGACGCGGACGGGCTGCGCCTCGCCGACGCGGCGGCCGTACGGGGGCGCCGGGCGCCGACCCTGCTGACGCCGCACGCGGGGGAGGCCGCCGCGCTGCTGGGGGTCGCGCGCGAGGAGGTGGAGCACGGGCGCCTCGCCGCCGCGCGGGAACTCGCGGGGCGGTACGGGGCGACGGTGCTGCTCAAGGGGTCCACGACGCTGATCGCGGGACCGGAGGGCGACGCTCCGGTCCGGGTCAACCCCACGGGAACACCGTGGCTGGCCACCGCGGGCAGCGGTGACGTCCTGTCGGGACTCGCGGGGGCACTGCTCGCCGCCGGCCTCGACGCGCGGGACGCGGGTGCGGTGGGCGCGTACCTCCACGGCCTCGCGGGCCGCCACGCGGCGAACGGGGCACCGGTGGGCGCGCACGACGTGGCGGAGGCGATTCCTGCGGCTTGGCGGGATGTGCGGGGGGAGTAGGGGGCGGCTGGGCGGTGCGGGTTCCCTGCGGGGCTGGGGCGGTGCGTTGCCGTCTGCGGGGCGACGTGCGGTGCTGCGGTGCCGCGCCGTGTGGGTGCGGGGCCGCGCCGGTATGTCCGTCCTCGCTATCGTCCGGTGGCCGCGGGGCTGCTTCGGCACTGGAGCGCCGGGAACCGTGCTCCGGGCAGACATACCGGCACGGCCCCTCGCGAGCGCTGCCGACTGCGGCTGTCAGCTGGTTGCTGCGGGGCAATCGGGTGGGTGGGCGGGAAAGCTTGTTCGGTCAGGGCTGGATGCGGGGGGAGCGGGCACAGGCCAGGGGCCAGGCACCGCTCTGAGACACTGGTCGGCGTTATGACTGAGACCGCACCTTTGCGTGCCCGCGCCGAGATCGACCTGGCCGCCCTCAGGGCCAACGTGCGGACTTTGCGTGCCCTCGCGCCAGGAGCCGCCTTCATGGCCGTCGTGAAGGCGGACGCGTACGGCCACGGGATGGTGCCCTGCGCCCGCGCCGCCGTCGAGGCGGGAGCCACCTGGGTGGGCACCGCGACCCCCGAGGAGGCCCTCGCGCTGCGCGCCGCCGGCATCCAGGGGCGCCTCATGTGCTGGCTGTGGACGCCGGGCGGGCCCTGGCGCGAAGGCGTCGAGGCGGACCTCGACATGTCGGTGAGCGGACTGTGGGCGCTGCGCGAAGTGTCCGCCGCCGCGCGGTCCGTGGGGCGTACGGCGCGTATCCAACTGAAGGCGGACACCGGCCTCGGGCGGGGCGGCTGTATGCCCGCCGACTGGCCCGAACTCGTCTCGCAGGCACTGCAGGCCGAGGCCGAGGGCCTGGTGCGCGTCACCGGACTCTGGTCGCACTTCGCGTGCGCCGACGAGCCGGGGCACCCGTCCATCGCAGCCCAACTCACGCTGTTCCGCGAGATGGTCGCCGCCGCCGAGGAGCGGGGCATCCGGCCCGAGGTGCGGCACATCGCCAACTCGCCCGGCACGCTGACCCTTCCGGAGACCCACTTCGACCTCGTACGTCCGGGGATCGCGATGTACGGGATCTCGCCGAGCCCCGAGGTCGGCACCTCGGAGGAGTTCGGGCTGCGCCCCGTCATGCGGCTCAGCGCCTCGCTCGCCCTGGTGAAGCACGCCCCGGGGGGTCACGGCGTGAGTTACGGGCATCACTACGTCACACCCGGCGAGACGACCCTTGGACTCGTCCCCGTCGGGTACGGGGACGGAATCCCGCGCCACGCGTCCGGCACCGGGCCCGTGCTCGTCGGCGGCAAGCTGCGGACGGTCGCCGGACGGGTGGCGATGGACCAGTTCGTGGTCGACCTCGGCGGTGACGAGCCGGCGGTGGGCTCCGAGGCGGTGCTGTTCGGCCCCGGCGACCGGGGCGAGCCGACCGCCGAGGACTGGGCGCAGGCGGCCGGCACGATCGCGTACGAGATCGTCACGCGCATCGGATCGCGTGTCCCGCGCGTCCATGTGAACGAGCGACCCGAAGAGTGAGGAGGAGCGGCACGTGAGCGAGACCAGCACGGGGGCGGTCGCGGACGCGGTGACGGAAGTCGCCGCGGCGGCCGGGAACTGGCGTCGGGCCGGCTTCGCCGGTGCCGCGATAGGTGTCGTCGCCGCGGGCGCGGCGGCCGGTGTCGCCATCGAGCGGCTGACCGTCGGCCGGGGCATGCGCAAGAAGGCGCGGCTCGCACTCGACGCGTCCGGTCCGTACGGCTCGCTGCGCGGCCTGCCGGGCACGGCGTACGCCGACGACGGCACGGAACTCTCGTACGAGGTGGACGAGATCGACGAGGGCGGGGCGGACGGCGAGCAGGCGCCGCGCCGCCGCAGGCTCTTCGGGCGCAAGGCGCCCGCTCCCGTCACCGTCGTCTTCAGCCACGGCTACTGCCTGAACCAGGACTCCTGGCACTTCCAGCGGGCGGCCCTGCGGGGCGTCGTGCGCTGTGTGTACTGGGACCAGCGCAGCCACGGCCGTTCGGCGCGCGGCAGGGCGCAGACGGACGGGACGCCGGTCTCCATCGACCAGTTGGGGCGGGACCTGAAGGCCGTCATCGACGCGGCGGCGCCCGAGGGACCGCTGGTCCTCGTCGGGCACTCCATGGGCGGCATGACGACGATGGCACTCGCCGACCACTACCCGGAACTGATCCGCGAGCGCGTCGTCGGCGTCGCCCTCGTCGGTACGTCGTCCGGGCGGCTCGGCCAGGTCAACTTCGGCCTCCCGGTCGCCGGGATGAACGCCGTGCGGCGCGTGCTGCCGGGGGTCCTGAAGGCCCTCGGGTCGCAGGCCGAGCTGGTGGAGAAGGGGCGGCGGGCCACCGCGGACCTCTTCGCCGGAGTCATCAAGCGCTATTCGTTCTCGTCGCGGGAAGTGGACCCGGCGATCTCGCGGTTCGCCGAGCGGATGATCGAGTCGACGCCCATCGACGTGGTCGCGGAGTTCTACCCGGCCTTCGCCGAGCACGACAAGGCGGAGGCGCTCAAGCACTTCGCCGGGCTTCCGGTGCTCGTCCTCGCGGGGGACAAGGACCTGGTGACGCCGAGCGAGCACAGCGAGGCCATCGCCGGCCTGCTCCCGGACGCCGAACTGGTGCTCGTGCCGGACGCCGGGCACCTGGCCATGCTGGAGCACCCCGAGGTCGTCACGGACCGCCTGGCGGACCTTCTCGCGCGCGCGGGGGCGACCCCCGCTTCGGCCGACGCACGGACCTCCAGCGGCTAACGTGGGTGGGCATGGAAGCACCGCACAACCCGGCCCCCGTGAACGACCCGGCCCCCGTGAACTCCCTCGGCATCACCGTCACCTCCCCCGAGCAGATGAGCGACCTGGGCCGCCGCCTGGCCAAGCTCCTGCGCCCCGGTGACCTCGTGATGCTCACCGGCGAACTCGGCGCGGGCAAGACGACCCTGACCCGCGGCCTCGGCGAGGGCCTCGGCGTGCGCGGCGCCGTCACCTCGCCGACCTTCGTCATCGCCCGCGTCCACCCGTCACTCTCCGAGGGACCGCCCCTGGTGCACGTGGACGCGTACCGCCTGGGCGGCGGACTCGACGAGATGGAGGACCTCGACCTCGACGTCTCGCTCCCCGAATCGGTGATCGTCGTGGAGTGGGGCGACGGCAAGGTCGAGGAGCTCTCCGACGACCGGCTGCGGGTCGTCATCGACCGGACCGTCGGCGACACGACGGACGAGGTGCGCGAAGTGACGCTGACCGGTGTCGGGCCGCGCTGGGCCGAGGCCGACCTCACGCTGCTTTCGGCCTGATCCTCGTCTTTTCGCCCAACATTCCGACAAGGCGTCGGGAAGATGTTGCGCGGCGCGCGTCGCGCGTGGTCACATGGATACCGGTACGGGTTAGGTCTACCTAACCACGTCTGCCCCCGGAGCCCAGGAGGCATCCATGTCGGCTTCAGAACATGACGCCAAGCCCCGGCCGCACGGGCTGTCGGGGCCGTCGGGGATTTCCATGCGCGACCTGCTCGCGTCCTGCGCGGCCGCGAGCGAGGTGTCCACACCGCCGCGCGATCCGGCTCCCAGGGGCGAAACGGCTACGGAACGACGACGACCTTCTTGCTGATCGTCGCGAACTCCCACATCGCGTTGCCGTCCTTGCGCGACTCGCGGATGCCGCCGGTCTTCTTCGACGGGTCGGGCTTCGGCGTCGAGCCGTCCACCGCCGCGCTGAAGCCGATCGCGATCCCGTCGACGGTCGCGAAGCGCACGACGTGCTCGATCGCCACGCCGTCCGTCCCGGTGACGGTGCCCGAGCGCGAGGTGACGGCGTACGTGCCGGGAACGGGGTCCACCGTGCTCGGCGTGACCTTGAAGGTGCGCTGCGCCTTGCCGGAGGCGCCGACCAGCCACACGCGGTCCTCGCCCACCGAGTAGACGACCCGCTCGCCCGCACCGGACTGCGCCGGCACCGTCGTCGGGTCGGCCTTCTCCTTGGGAGAGCGGGTCGTCGACGCGGAGGGGGAGGTGTCCGGTTTCTTGCCCAGGGTGTCCGGCGCGCTGGCCGAGGCCTGGAAAGCGAGGAAGCCGACCGCGGCGAGCGCAGCGGCGGTGAGCCCGGCCACGAATCCCGAGCTGCTCCTGGACACCTGCGCCACCCTCTTCGTACTCCGTACGGCTATGGGGTGACGTTAGCAGCAGGTGTGCGGCATCCCCGGGCGGCCGTGCTCCGGGCGTCGGAGCCGTAGGCTATTCGCGTGCTCTTGCTCGCTCTGGATACCGCCACCCCCGCCGTCACCGTCGCGCTGCACGACGGCACGTCCGTCGTCGCAGCCTCCAGCCAGGTGGACGCCCGCCGTCACGGCGAGCTGCTGCTCCCCGCCGTCGACCGGGTGCTCGCCGAGGCGGGCCGCAGGCTCGACGCCGTGACCGGCATCGTCGTCGGCGTGGGCCCCGGCCCCTACACCGGTCTGCGCGTCGGCCTGATGACCGCCGACACCTTCGGCCTCGCGCTCGGCGTGCCGGTGCACGGGGTCTGCACGCTCGACGGCCTCGCGTACGAGTCCGGCATCGAGGGCGGCCCCTTCGTCGTCGCCACCGACGCGCGGCGCAAGGAGGTCTACTGGGCGCGGTACGCGGACCCGCGCACCCGCCTCACGGATGCCGCGGTCGACCGCCCCGCCGACATCGCCGACGAGGTGGCGGGCCTGCCCGCCGTCGGCGCGGGCGCGGTGCTCTACCCCGAGACCTTCCCGGACGCCCGCGCCCCCGAGCACGTCTCGGCGGCGTCGCTGGCCGCGCTCGCGGCGGAACGGCTGGCCGCGGGCGAGGAACTGGCGGCGCCCCGGCCGCTGTACCTGCGGCGCCCCGACGCGCAGGTCCCCAAGAACTACAAGGTGGTCACCCCCAAGTGACATCCGTGACGACAGTCGTCCTGCGCGAGATGCGCTGGTGGGACATCGAGCCCGTCTTCGTCCTGGAGAAGGAACTCTTCCCGGACGACGCGTGGTCGCGCGGCATGTTCTGGTCCGAGCTCTCCCACGCGCGCGGCCCGACGGCCACCCGCCGCTACGTGGTCGCGACGGACGGGGAACGCCTCGTCGGGTACGCGGGACTCGCGTCGGCCGGCGACCAAGCCGACGTACAGACCATCGCGGTGGCCCCGAGCCACTGGGGCACGGGGCTCGGCTCCCGGCTCCTGACCGACCTGCTGAACGCGGCGACCGCCTTCGAGTGTGCCGAGGTCATGCTCGAGGTGCGGGTCGACAACACCCGGGCGCAGAAGCTGTACGAGCGCTTCGGCTTCGAGCCCATCGGCTTCAGGCGCGGCTACTACCAGCCGGGCAACGTGGACGCCCTCGTCATGCGCCTGACCGATCCATCAACTTCCGTACAAGGATCCGACACCCATGGCTGACTCGCGCGACCAACCTCTCGTTCTCGGCATCGAGACCTCCTGCGACGAGACCGGCGTCGGCATCGTCCGCGGCACCACCCTGCTCGCCGACGCCATCGCCTCCAGCGTCGACGAACACGCCCGGTTCGGCGGTGTCGTGCCCGAGGTCGCCTCGCGCGCGCACCTGGAGGCGATGGTGCCGACCATCGAGCGCGCCCTGAAGGAAGCGGGCGTCACGGCCAAGGACCTGGACGGCATCGCGGTGACCGCGGGGCCCGGCCTCGCGGGCGCGCTGCTCGTGGGCGTCTCGGCGGCCAAGGCGTACGCGTACGCCCTCGGCAAGCCGCTCTACGGCGTGAACCACCTGGCCTCGCACATCTGCGTCGACCAGCTGGAGCACGGCGCCCTGCCCGAGCCGACGATGGCGCTGCTCGTCTCCGGCGGCCACTCCTCGCTGCTGCTCTCCACCGACATCACCTCGGACGTGCGCCCGCTCGGCGCGACCATCGACGACGCGGCGGGCGAGGCCTTCGACAAGATCGCGCGGGTGCTCGACCTCGGCTTCCCCGGCGGCCCCGTCATCGACCGGTACGCGAAGGAGGGCGATCCGAAGGCGATCGCGTTCCCGCGCGGTCTCACCGGGCCGCGCGACGCGGCGTACGACTTCTCCTTCTCCGGCCTGAAGACGTCCGTGGCGCGCTGGATCGAGGCCAAGCGGGCGGCGGGCGAGGACGTTCCCGTGCGTGACGTGGCGGCGTCCTTCCAGGAGGCGGTCGTCGACGTGCTGACCCGCAAGGCCGTGCGGGCCTGCAAGGACGAGGGCGTGGACCACCTGATGATCGGCGGTGGCGTGGCCGCCAACACGCGGCTGCGCGCCCTGGCGCAGGAGCGCTGCGAGGCGGCCGGCATCCGGCTGCGGGTGCCGCGGCCGAAGCTGTGCACGGACAACGGCGCGATGGTGGCCGCGCTGGGCGCCGAGATGGTGGCGCGCAACCGCTCGGCCTCCGACTGGGACCTCTCGGCGGACTCCTCGCTCCCGGTGACGGAGCCGCACGTGCCGGGCCACGCACACGGCCACGATCACGTGCACGAGGTCAGCAAGGAGAACCTGTACTCGTGACCGTCGCCCTGATGTGGGAGGCCCGCGCCGCCGACGGGCGGGGCGAGGAACTGCTCGCGTGGGCGCGGGCCCAGGTCCTGGACGGTGAGCCGGTCCGCAGGGAGAGCTTCCGCGCCCCGCAGGACCGGGTCCTCGTCCTGACCTGGTGGGACGCCACGTACGACGCCGACCTCCCCGAACTCCCCGAGCCTTCCCCGGAGTTGGTCACGCGAGCAGTGCACCGCTGGCGGTTCGAGTCGGTCGGTCTGGGCTGACGCCCCGTACCGGCCGGGGATGGGTCAGGTGCGTCGCGCCTGACCCAGAAGCCCGTCGATGACCGCCCCCAGCTGCTTCGACGCGTCGTACTGCGCCGTCAGTTCAAGCCAGCGGCCGGCGAGCGCGGTCATGCGGGGGAGCTCGGCGGCGTCCGCGTCGTCGAGCATGTCGGGGAAGTGGCGCTTGCGGTCCGGCTCATCGGCGCGGCGGGCCATCGCCTGGCGGAAGACCAGGTCGCCGTAGACGCAGTGCCAGATGGTGCGGTAGGCGGCGACGGCCTCGGACGGGGTCAGACCGCAGGCTTCGCACGCGGCGATGATCTCCTCGACCATCCACAGGGCGCCCTTGTCGGTGAGGTCGCCCAGGCTGAGCACCTCAACCACCCAGGGCATGCGCGCCAGCGTGCCGTGCATGTGCACGGAGACCGCGAGCATCCGGTCGCGCGGATCGTCGGGCAGTTCGGGGCGCGGGACCGTGTCGGCCGTGCCGGACAGGGTGAGCATCAGGAGCTCGTCCTTGTCGTGCACGTGGTGGTAGAGCGCCATCGGGGTCGTGCCGACCTCCTTGGCGACCCGGCGCATGCTCAGGGCGGCCACGCCCTCCTCCTGGAGGATGCGGCGCGCGATGCCGACGATCGTGTCGAGGTCGATGCGGCTCGGGCGACCGCGCTTCCTCTTCTCCGCTACGGGCTTCGCTGCCTCTGGCGCTGGTTTCTCTGCTTCCACGTGGCTCATTGTCGCGCCCGCGCCGGGCGGTCGCCGCATGGCGTCGAGCTTTCCCGTTTATTTTCTATACGCGTATAGTAATGTGCGTGGGCATGGTGAATACCGCTGAGTTGAAGTCCTCAGGGGCCCGTTGGCTGCTGCCGGTGCTGCTCACCGTGCAGTTCCTGGTGTCCCTCGACATGTCCGTCGTGAACATCGCGCTGCCCGACATCGGCGACGATCTCGGCTTCGGCGCCGACTCGCTGCTCTGGGTCGTCAACGCCTACGCGCTCGCCTTCGGCGGCCTGCTCATGCTGGGCGGACGCCTTGCCGACGTGGTGGGGCGGCGGCGCACCCTGATCGCCGGTTTCGTGGTCTTCGGCGTCGCGAGCCTGGTGGGCGGTCTCGCCCAGACGCCGGGGCAGCTCCTCGCCGCGCGGGCCGTGCAGGGCGCCGGGGCGGCGGCCCTCGCCCCCGTCGCGCTCGCACTCATCACCGTCAACTACGCTGCCGGGCCCGCGCGTTCACGGGCGCTCGGCCTCTGGGGCGCGGCCGGCGCGCTCGGCGGCGCGGTCGGGGTGATGGCGGGCGGCCTGCTCACGGACTGGGCGGGCTGGCGCTCCGTGATGCTGATCAACGTCCCGGTGGTGCTCGCCGTGCTGCTCCTCTCCCGGCACGGAGTACCCGCCGACCGGCGCACCGGGACCTCGCCGCGCCTCGACGTGACGGGGGCGCTGCTCGTCACGGCGGGTATGGCCGCGCTCGTCCTCGGCCTCGTCCGCACGGAGACGTACGCGTGGGGATCCGGCACGACCCTGGGCACCCTGGGCGCGGCCGCCGTGCTGCTCGGCGCCTTCGCCGTCGTCGAGTCCCGCAGCCGGGAGCCGCTGCTGAGGCTCGGCCTGCTCGGGAACCGGCCCGTGCTCTCCGCGGACGCCTTCGCGCTGCTGATGTCGTCGGGGCAGTTCGCCGCCTTCTACTTCACCTCGCTCTACCTCCAGGAGGTCATGGCGTACGGGTCGACTGCGGCGGGGGCGGCGTTCCTGCCGTTCTGCGGGGGCATCGTCGCCGGGTCGGTGATCTCGGCCCGGACGGTGGGGCGCTTCGGGGAGCGGGCGCTGCTGGTGACCGGGGGGCTGCTGGGTGCGGTGGGATTCGGGTGGTTCGCCGTGACGGTCGGGCCCGACGGCACCTTCCTGGGGTCCGTCCTGGGGCCCTCGCTGGTGGCGAGCGTCGGAATCGGCATGTGCTTCGTGCCCTTGGGCGCGGCGGCGACCTCCGGTGTGGCCTCCGAGGAGACCGGCATGGCCTCGGGGCTGCTCAACAGCTCCCGGCAGCTGGGGGGTTCGCTGGGGCTCGCGGTCCTGGTGACAGTGGCGTCGGGCGTCACCGGGGAGAGGCGGGGGCCGGGCGGGCTCGCGGACGGCTACGCGACGGCGTTCGGGGTCGCCGCGGCGCTGCTCGTGGCGGCGGCCGTGGCCACGGCGGTGCTGCATCGCGCCCCCGCGCGGCCGCGACCTGCTAAAACGTATGCCCGAGAAAATTCTCCGAAGAATCCGGGCGGCGGTGTCGATCCGGGTGTCTCCCGTTCGACGCATGGGTGAGAGGCGAGGAGAAGCCCCGCCTCCACCTGTTGGGAGATCACCATGCCGCGCTTTCTGACGATGATCCGCGTCGACGAGAAGAACTCGCCCGAGGGCGGCCCGAGCCCCGAGATGGGTGAGCGCATGGGCGCGCTGCTCGAGGAGATCACCAAGGCCGGGGTGATGCTCGAGACCGCGGGCCTCACCCCGAGCGCCCAGACCACCCAGGTGCACTGGGAGGGCGGTCGACTCTCCGTCACGGACGGGCCGTTCACCGAGGCCAAGGAGGTCGTCGGCGGCTACTCCATCACGCAGTGCAAGGACAAGGCCGAAGCGGTCGAGTGGGCCGGCCGGTTCCTGAGGACCCACGACGAGCAGTGGACCGTGACGGCGGAGGTCCGGGAGATCATCGAGGGCTGACGCCCCCGACGCCGACCCTTTGCGGTGCCTCGCGCAGGGTGCTCTGATGGGTGGCCGTGACGGCCCACTCCTCAGAGCCCCCTCGCCCGGCCTCTCCTCGCCCGGCCCCTCCTCGCCAGGACACTTCTCGGCCGGACTCTCCTGACCGCGCCATCGAGACCGTCTTCCGCATCGAGTCCCCGCGCCTCATCGCGGGCGTCGCCCGGATCGTGCGCGACGTGGGCATCGCGGAGGAGCTGGCGCAGGACGCGATGGTCGCCGCCCTCGAACAGTGGCCGCGGACCGGCGTCCCCGACAACCCGGGCGCCTGGCTGACGACCACCGCCAAGCGCCGCGCCATCGACCTCGTACGCCGCAGGGAGCGCTACGCGCGCAAGCTCGCGGAGATGGGCCGCGACCTGGAGGCGGCGCCGCCCCACGTCGATGAGCCCATGGACCCCGACGACATCGACGACGACCTCCTGCGCCTCGTCTTCACCGCCTGCCACCCGGTGCTCTCCGCCGAGGCCCGCATCGCCCTCACCCTGCGCCTCCTCGGCGGTCTCGCGACGGCGGAGATCGCCCGCGCGATGCTGGTGCCCGAGGCGACGGTGGCCCAGCGCGTCGTGCGCGCGAAACGCACCCTCGCGACCAAGGGCGTGCCCTTCGAGGTGCCGTACGGGGCCGAGCGCGAGGCCCGGCTCGGGTCGGTGCTCGAAGTCATCTACCTCATCTTCAACGAGGGGTACGCGGCCACGGCGGGCGACGACTGGCTGCGGCCCTCCCTGTGCGAGGACGCCCTGCGTCTCGCGCGCGTGCTGGCGGGGCTCATGCCCCGGGAGCCCGAAGTGCACGGCCTGGCCGCGCTGTTGGAGCTCCAGGCGTCCCGTTCGGCGGCGCGTACGGGGCCGAAGGGCGAGCCGGTGCTCCTCGCGGACCAGGACCGGCGGCACTGGAACCGGCCGCTGATCCGGCGGGGCTTCGCCGCGCTCGCCCGTGCGCGGGCCACATCGACGGGCGGCCCCGGTCCCTACGAGCTCCAGGCCGCGATCGCCGCCTGCCACGCCAACGCGCCCTCGTACGAGAAGACGGACTGGCCTCAGATCGTCGCCCTGTACGAACTGCTCTCGGCGCGGGCTCCCTCACCGGTGGTCGAACTGAACCGCGCGGTCGCGGTGTCGATGGCCTCGGGTCCCGCGGAGGCGCTGCTGCTCGTGGACGCGCTCGCGGAGGAACCCGCCCTGAAGGACTACCACTTGCTGCCGAGCGTGCGGGGCGACCTGCTGGCACGTCTTGGGCGTGCGGCGGAGGCGCGTGCTGAGTTCGAGCGGGCGGCGGGGCTCACGCGGAATGGGCGGGAGCGGGAGTTGTTGCTGGGGCGAGCCGAAGCAATCAGCCCGTCCGGCGTTTGAGGACGAACTCGGCGGAGCCGGTGATCAACGGTGCCCGGGGCCGCTGCTCTCAGGAACGTCCACCGGCTGCCCGATCAGCATCGCCGGCGCGCCCGCCACCCGCGTGAGGAACACCGTCGCCGAGTTCTTGCCCTGCGGTTTCACCTTCCGCCGCAGTTCCTCCGGCTCCACCGCGGAGCCCCGCTTCTTCACCGTCAGGATGCCGACCTCCCGCTCCCGCAGCACCGCCTTCAGCTTCTTCACGCCGAAGGGGAGCTGATCGGTGATCTCGTACGCCACCGCGTACGGCGTCGCGTGCAGGGCGTCGGAGGTGACGTACGCGATGGTCTCGTCGATCAGACCGCCCTCCACCCGCGCGGCCACCTCCGCGACCAGATGCGCGCGGATGACGGCGCCGTCCGGCTCGTACAGATAGCGCCCCACCGGACGCACCCCGGGATCCGGCAGCATCGCGTCGAGCGAGGACCACAGCGATGCGCCCGAGGGCAGCAGGGTCGCGCGGTGCGAGGACGGGGTGTCCGTGCCGAACCACAGCACGGCCTCCTTCACGTCCCCGCCGTCCGAGATCCACTCCGCCGCGGCGTCGGCGGGCACCGCCTCGTGCGGGATGCCGGGGGCGATCTTCAGCGCCGCGTGCGGGGCCTTGCGGGCGGCCTCGATCGCCCAGGAGAACGGCGGGGAGTAAGCCTCCGGATCGAAGATGCGGCCCCGCCCGCCGCGCCGCGCCGGGTCCACGAAGACCGCGTCGTACGCGGACGTGTCGACCTCGGTGACATCGGCCTCGCGCACCTCGATGAGGTCGGCGAGGCCAAGGGCGTCCGCGTTCGCGCGCGCCACCGCGCAGGTCAGCGGGTCACGGTCGACGGCGAGGACGGCGACCCCGGCCCGCGCGAGGGCGATCGCGTCACCGCCGATGCCGCAGCAGAGGTCGGCCACGCTCCGTACGCCGAGCGCCCGGAAGCTCTCGGCGCGGTGCACGGCCACGCTCGTACGGGTCGCCTGCTCGACGCCGTTCGGGGTGAAGAACATCCGCCTCGCGTCCTCGGCCCCGAACTTCGCCACCGCGCGGCGCCGCAGCCGCGCCTGCGCGAGCACCGCCGTGACCAGCTCCGCCGGGTGGTCGCGGCGCAGGCGCGTCGCGACGGCCAGCTCCCGGGCCGGATCGGCCTCCCGTACCTCGTCGAGATCGAGCAGGGACCGGCCTTCGGGGGTGAGGAGCGCGGAGAAGGAGGTCAGGGCGGTCGAGGCGCGGTCGAGGTCGTTCACCCGGCCCATTGTGGGCCAGTCGGTGGATGGTGCGCGCCCGGTGGCGGTGTCGGCCCGGCAGCGGGCCTGTGAGCTGCAAAGATCCGGCGCCATGCAACTAGTACGACAAAACGACAAATTCAGTCCAAGGTGGAAGAGCCGGAGGCGGGGCCCGGCGCGGCGTCGGGCCAGGGGACAGGTGCGCGCCGGGGTGGCCGTGCTCGTCGTCGCCGCCATCGCCTCCGGCTGTGCCTCGGGCGCCGACGGCGGAGCGAACCCCGCCCCCGGTCAGCAGCGCCTGGACGCGCCGCCCGCCCGCGCCCTGGACTCCTACGCCCACAAACTCCGCGTCGCCCAGGTCGCCCGTGCCGCCGCCGCGAAGCGCTGGGGCCTGGCGAAGACCCCGCTGGCCGCGCCGCCCGCACCGGCCAAAAAGCCGACGATCACCACCCGCAAGGGGTTCGAGGTCAAGGGGCAGGCGAGTCTGCCGCCCGTCTTCACGACGATCCCGACCAAGAAGAAGATCGTCTTCCTGACCATCGACGACGGCGCCGAGAAGGACCCGGCGCTGCTCAAGATGATGAGCGAACTGCAGATCCCGTACACCGCGTTCCTCAGCGACTACCTGGTCAAGGAGGACTACGGCTACTTCAAGAAGATGCAGTCGCGCGGTGTCGTCCTGAACAACCACACCCTCAACCACCGCTACATGCCGGGCCTCTCGTACGCGGGCCAGCGCCGCGAGATCTGCGGCATGCAGAACGTCATCCAGAAGCGCTACGGCAAGCGGCCCGAACTCTTCCGCCCGCCGTACGGCAACTACAACGCGGACACGCTGCGGGCCGCCAAGTCCTGCGGCATCAAGGCCGTGCCGCTGTGGGCGTCCGAGGCCTTCGCCGACCACATGGAGTGGCGCGAGTGGGACCGGGACCTGCACCCCGGCGACATCATCCTCACGCACTTCCGGGGGCGCGAGGACTGGAAGGGCAGCATGCCCGACATGGTCCGCAAGGTCATGAAGACGGTCACCGACAAGGGGTACGCGGTGGCCAGGCTGGAGGACTACCTGTGACCGGGCGGGCGCGGGCGCGCCGCTGCCTCGCCGCGGCCGTCGCGGCGGGTGTGCTCGCGCCCGCGCTGCTCACCGGGTGCGCACAGTCGGTGGACCCGATCGAGCGCCTCGGCCGCAAGGCGGCGGAGAACGTCCCGCCGCGGAAACCGGGGGCGTCGCCCAGCTGCGCCCCGCCCGCGGGGTCGCCGGAATCCGGGCGGCACACGGCCCCGGAGACGGAACCGCCCGGCGCGAAAGAACGTTGCCCCGAGGGGCGCGGGGGCCCCTCGGCGTCCCCTTCAAGATAAGACCCGCGTCAGCGAATTAGCAGTCCGCTTGACCGAGTGCTAATCGTCGTCCTAGTCTCGGCCTTGGCACTCACCACTGGAGAGTGCCAACCAGCGACGGGCAGGTCCGGCACCCGCGACGACGGATCCACCTGGTCGCCACCCCAGACTGTTAACCCCGTAGATCTCCGAAGGGGGAGACCGGATCGTGACGACCGCCAGCTCCAAGGTTGCCATCAAGCCGCTCGAGGACCGCATTGTGGTCCAGCCGCTCGACGCCGAGCAGACCACGGCCTCTGGCCTGGTCATTCCGGACACCGCGAAGGAGAAGCCCCAGGAGGGTGCTGTCCTCGCCGTGGGTCCGGGCCGCTTCGAGAACGGCGAGCGCCTGCCGCTCGACGTGAAGGTCGGCGATGTCGTGCTGTACAGCAAGTACGGCGGCACCGAGGTGAAGTACAACGGCGACGAGTACCTCGTCCTCTCGGCTCGCGACGTCCTCGCGATCGTCGAGAAGTAATTCACCTGCTTCACCAGTTTTGCTTTTGAGTTGCGCCCCTGGTCACCCCGCTGCTGATTGCCGGGCGGCGAGGGGCGCAGTTCGTTTGAAACCGATTTTTCGAGAGGGCTGAACCGCTCCCATGGCGAAGATCCTGAAGTTCGACGAGGACGCCCGTCGCGCCCTCGAGCGCGGCGTCAACAAGCTTGCCGACACGGTCAAGGTGACGATCGGCCCCCGCGGCCGCAACGTCGTCATCGACAAGAAGTTCGGCGCTCCCACCATCACCAACGACGGCGTCACCATCGCCCGTGAGGTCGAGGTCGAGGACCCGTACGAGAACCTCGGCGCGCAGCTCGTCAAGGAGGTGGCGACCAAGACCAACGACATCGCGGGTGACGGCACCACCACCGCGACCGTGCTCGCCCAGGCCCTGGTCAAGGAAGGCCTGCGCAACGTAGCCGCCGGCGCCTCCCCGGCCGCCCTGAAGAAGGGCATCGACGCCGCCGTCGCGGCCGTCTCCGCGGAGCTCCTCGCCACCGCGCGCCCGATCGACGACAAGGCCGACATCGCGGCCGTCGCCGGTCTGTCCGCCCAGGACCCGCAGGTCGGCGAGCTCATCGCCGAGGCGATGGACAAGGTCGGCAAGGACGGTGTCATCACCGTCGAGGAGTCCAACACCTTCGGTCTCGAGCTGGACTTCACCGAGGGCATGGCCTTCGACAAGGGCTACCTGTCCCCGTACATGGTGTCCGACCAGGAGCGTATGGAGGCCGTCCTCGACGACCCGTACATCCTGATCCACCAGGGCAAGATCTCGTCCATCCAGGACCTGCTGCCGCTGCTCGAGAAGGTCATCCAGACCAACGCCTCGAAGCCGCTCCTGATCATCGCCGAGGACGTCGAGGGCGAGGCCCTGTCGACCCTGGTCGTGAACAAGATCCGCGGCACCTTCAACGCCGTCGCGGTGAAGGCCCCCGGCTTCGGCGACCGTCGCAAGGCCATGCTCGGTGACCTCGCCACCCTCACCGGCGGCACCGTCATCGCCGAAGAGGTCGGCCTCAAGCTCGACCAGGTCGGCCTGGACGTGCTCGGCACCGCCCGCCGCGTGACCATCACCAAGGACGACACCACGGTCGTCGACGGCGGCGGCAACGCCTCCGAGGTCGAGGGTCGCGTCAACCAGATCAAGGCCGAGATCGAGGCCACGGACTCCGACTGGGACCGCGAGAAGCTCCAGGAGCGCCTCGCGAAGCTGGCCGGCGGCGTGTGCGTCATCAAGGTCGGCGCCGCCACCGAGGTGGAGCTCAAGGAGAAGAAGCACCGTCTGGAGGACGCCATCTCCGCGACCCGCGCCGCGGTCGAGGAGGGCATCGTCTCCGGTGGTGGCTCCGCTCTGGTGCACGCCGTCAAGGTCCTCGAGGGCAACCTCGACAAGTCCGGCGACGAGGCCACCGGTGTCGCGGTCGTCCGCCGCGCCGCCGTCGAGCCGCTGCGCTGGATCGCCGAGAACGCCGGCCTCGAGGGCTACGTCATCACCTCGAAGGTCGCCGAGCTCGACAAGGGCTTCGGCTTCAACGCCGCCACCGGTGAGTACGGCGACCTGGTCAAGGCCGGCGTCATCGACCCGGTCAAGGTCACGCGCTCCGCGCTGGAGAACGCCGCGTCCATCGCGTCGCTGCTCCTGACGACCGAGACGCTGGTCGTCGAGAAGCCGGCCGAGGAAGAGGGCGACGCTGGCGCTGGGCATGGGCACGGTCACTCTCACTGACCCCGCTTGACGCTGCCGCGTAGCTGAACTGAGGCCCGGAGCCCCTGATGGGGGCGCCGGGCCTCAGTGTTTTCGGATGCTCGTCTGCCGGGTTTCTCGCCGTCGCCGTCTGCGGATCGGCGTCCGTCCTCGCGCAGTTCCCCGCGCCCCTTACGGGGCGCTCTACTGCGGGCCGTACTTCCTGCCCGTCCTCGACGTCACTCCGCCCAGCAGCGCCCTCGGCGTCACCTTCACCACGCCCATCAGTGCCTTGTAGCGGGGGTCCGGGATGGAGAGGGTCTTGCCCCGCGCCAAGTCGGCGAGCGCGGCCGCGACCAGCTTGTCCGCGTCGAGCCACATCCATTTGGGGATGTTCGACGTCCCCATCCCGGCCCGCTCGTGGAACTCGGTCCGTACGAACCCGGGGCACAGGGCCATCAGCCGCACCCCGGAACCGGCCAGGTCCTTCGCCGCCCCCTGCGTGAACTGCACGACCCACGCCTTCGAGGCGCCGTACGTCCCGCGCGGCACGAACGCCGCCACGGAGGCGACGTTGACGACGCCACCGCGGCCCCGCTCCCGCATCGACTCCGTCGCCGCCGACGTCAGCCGGAGCACCGCCTCGCAGTGCACCTTGAGCATCGTCAGCTCTTCCTCGATCGGCACCTCCAGGTACTGGCCCTTGTTGCCGAACCCGGCGTTGTTCACCAGGAGGTCGACCGCGTTCCTGCGGTCCGCGAGGCGCTTCTCGACGGCGGCGATCCCGTCGTCGGTCGCGAGGTCCGCGGTGAGCACCTCCGCCTCGATGCCGTGCCGGTCGTGCAGTTCGGTCGCCTGTTCCCGCAGCCGCTCGGTGTTCCGTGCCACCAGGACCAGGTTGTGGCCGTCACCGGCGAGCCGCCGGGCGAAGGCCGCGCCGATACCGGCGGTCGATCCCGTAATCAGAGCCGTAGTCATGGACCAAGGCTAGTGAGATCCGGGGACCACCGGTCACGGCGTCCGTGAACCGTACTTGTCCGCGTACTTACGAGCCGCCTCGATCACCTCGGGGTGCAGCGCGTCCCCGGCGGCCAGCAGGCTCGGCAGCAGGTGCTTCTCCGTCATCACCGCCCTGAACTGGAGGGCGACGGTGACGTCGTGCTCCGGCCGGTGCACGACGGCGATGGCGTCCCCGGCGCGGATCTCGCCCGGTTCGATCACCCGCAGATAGGCGCCGGGGAGGCCCCGCTGAGTGAAGCGCTTGACCCACTTCGTCTCGCCGAGATGTCCCTGGAACGTCTGGCAAGGGATGCGGCCCGACGTCACCTCCAGGAGCAACTCGGGCCCGACGCGCCAGCGTTCGCCGATCTTCGCGCCGCTCACGTCGAGGCCGGACGTCGTGAGGTTCTCGCCGAAGGAGCCATGGGGCAGCGCGCGGCCGAGCAACTGCTCCCACGCGTCGAGGTCCTCGCGCGCGTAGGCGTACACGGCCTGGTCGTCGCCGCCGTGGTGCCGCGTGTCGCAGACCTCGTCCCCGGCGAGGCCGCTCCCGCCGACGCCTTTCGGGCCCGGAGCTGTCACCCGTACGGCCCCTTCGGCGGGCTGCTTGTCGATTGCGGTGCCGCCCGAAGGGGCGTCGGTGTAGTCCACGGCCTTGAACCGGCCCTGATTCACGGAAAGAAGCTTCATGGCGGAAGGCTAGGCGAGCTAGCCCAAAGCGTCGACGCATTATTGGGCGATCACCCCAAGCGTCACTTATGCTTGATCCATGATCGAGGCCCGTCATCTCCGTGTCCTGCGTGCGGTCGCCCTCAGCGGCTCCTTTTCCGCCGCCGCGCGCGAGCTCGGCTGTACGCAGCCCGCCGTGAGCCAGCAGATGAAGGCGCTCGAAGCGTCCGCGGGTACGACGCTGCTGATCCGCACCGGGCGCGAGATGCGCCTGACCCAGGCCGGCGAGGCCCTGGTCCGGCATGCCACCGGAATCCTGGCGGGCCTGACGGCCGCCGAGGAGGAGGTCGCCGCCATCGCGGGCCTGCGGGCGGGCCGCGTCCGCCTCGTCTCCTTCCCCAGCGGCAGCTCGACGCTGGTGCCGAGCGCGCTGGCCGCCCTGCGCGCCGCCCACCCCGGCACCCGGGTCTCGCTCGTGGAGGCCGAACCGCCGCGCTCGGTCGAGATGCTGCGCGAGGGCGACTGCGACGTGGCGCTCGCCTTCCGCTACGAAGGCGCGTCCGCCGCCGAGGAGTGGGACGACCTGGTCGTACGGCCCCTGCTCGCCGACCGACTCGTCGGTCTCGTGCCCGAGGGGCACCGGCTCGCCAAGGCCGAGTCGGTCGCCATCGGGGAACTGGCCGACGAGCCGTGGATCGCGGGCTGTCCGCGCTGTCGCAGGCAGCTGGTCGAGGTCTGCGAAGGGGCGGGTTTCGTGCCCCGGATCGATTTCGCGACGGACGACTATCCGGCGGTGATCGGCTTGGTCGGCGCGGGCCTCGGGGTCGCGGTGCTGCCCGAACTGGCCATCGAATCTGTTCGCCCCAAAGGTGCACGCACAGTGACGGTGGAGCCTGCCGTCCAGCGCGAGATCGTCGCGCTCACCCTGCCCGATCTGGCGCAGGTGCCCGCGGTGGCGGCCACGCTGGACCACCTCGCGCGCGCCGCGGAGCGCTGAGCGCTCGGCGTGGAGTGCTGAGCGCTTCTTGGAGAAACGTTCCTTCAGGTGTGCGTGATCATGCCGCCGTGTGAGGCCGACGCCGAAGGCGCCGACGTGGTGACCAGGCGGTTGCGCGCGCGGCCCATGAGCTCTTCGCGCTCGTCCTCGGTGAGCCCGCCCCACACGCCGTACGGCTCCCGTACCGCGAGGGCGTGAGCCGCGCACTCCGCGCGTACCGGGCACCTCATGCAGACCTCCTTGGCGGAGTTCTCACGCGCGCTGCGTGCCGCGCCCCGCTCGCCCTCGGGGTGGAAGAAGAGCGAGCTGTCGACCCCGCGGCAGGCCGCGAGGAGCTGCCAGTCCCAGAGATCAGCGTTCGGTCCGGGAAGGCGGGAGAAATCTGCCATTGCTTGTCTCCTGGTAGCCGTTCTGCGCGGATACGGTGCCCACGACCGTACATCTACTGTCTAAGGAGATGAAAATATGACTCATTGGAAAATCTAGCCACAGACACCAGCAAAAGGGAAGGAAGAGGGCTAAATGGGGCATGGGTTGTGATGAAAGGTTGAGGGTCTCTTGCGCTGTCTGCTCTGTGTCCGCGCCCTCACGTAGAGTGCCGAACGTGGCTGACCGCCCCGTAACTCTTTCGGGTGACCGTCGTTGAGAGTGCGAGGCGGTTGAAAGAACAAGCGCTCGGGCAGATGTCCGAGAGCGTCAACCGCACAGGTGACGAATATGTACCAGCCTGGAGGCTCAAGGTGACGCGCAGCAGCTGTGAGAGCCGCGGAGGACAGTCATGACATCCGTCCTCGTCTGCGACGACTCCCCGCTTGCCCGAGAGGCGCTCCGCCGCGCGGTGGCGACCGTGCCCGGCGTCGAGCGTGTGACGACGGCGGCCAACGGCGAGGAAGTCCTCCGCCGCTGGGGCGCCGACCGCTCGGACCTGATTCTGATGGACGTACGCATGCCCGGACTGGGCGGCGTGGAGACGGTCCGGCGGCTGCTGTCCGCCGACCCCGGTGCGCGCATCATCATGCTCACCGTGGCCGAGGACCTGGACGGCGTGGCGCTCGCGGTCGCCGCGGGTGCCCGCGGCTATCTGCACAAGGACGCCTCGCGCGCCGAGCTGCGCGCGACCGTGACCCAGGCGCTCGCCGACCCGACGTGGCGGCTGGCTCCGCGCAGACTGCGTTCGGCCGAGATGGGCGCCGCGCCCACCCTCACCGCGCGTGAGATCCAGGTGCTCGAGGGCATGAGCCACGGCCGGTCCAACGCCGAGATCGGACGTGAGCTTTTTCTCTCCGAGGACACGGTCAAGACCCACGCCAGGCGGTTGTTCAAGAAGCTCGGCGCCTCGGACCGCGCGCACGCCGTGGCGCTCGGTTTCCGCTGGGGCCTGGTCCGATAGGTGTGCCGCCGTGCGGGCACGGCGATCCCCGCCCGCCGTGTGGTGGGCGGGGTGACGGACGCCCGTCGCTCCCCCTCGCGGGAGCGGTTGCCGTTGCTTCGCCGCCGATGCCGCATCCTTGAGGTGTGGAGTTCCTCGGGGACAGGTCGGTCGAGCGGGAGGGGAGGGCGCACGAGATGAGTTCCGGCGCACCTGCTCATAACGCTTCGGTGCACAACTACGGACGTGGTGCCACGGATCAATCGGCGCCAAGGCACCATGGACCGATGCGCGATGACAAGACGACGGTGATCGGTGCCCTCGTCCTTCGCGCGGTCGAGGGTGACGAACAGGCGACGCACGATCTGCTCGCTCATGTACATCCCCTGGCGCTGAGGTACTGCCGCACCAGACTCTCCCGACTCCCCGGAGACGCGCGGCACTTCGTGGAGGACCTGGCGCAGGAAGTGTGCGTCGCGGTCCTCCTCGCGCTGCCGCGGTACAAGGACACGGGGCGCCCCTTCGAGGCCTTCGTCTTCGCCATCGCCGCGCACAAGGTCGCCGACCTGCAGCGCGCCGCGATGCGCCATCCCGGATCCACCGCGGTGCCGTCGGACGAGATGCCCGAGCGGCCCGACGACTCCCTCGGCCCCGAGGAGCGCGCGCTGCTCAGCAGCGATGCCGCGTGGGCCAAGAAGCTCATGGCGAACCTTCCGGAGAACCAGCGCGAGCTGCTGCTCCTGAGGATCGCGGTCGGTCTCACGGCCGAGGAGACCGGGCAGATGCTCGGCATGTCACCGGGTGCGGTGCGGGTCGCGCAGCATCGCGCGTTGAGCCGGTTGCGGGCACTGGCCGAGCAGTAACGATCACCGGTCGCTCGGTGAGCGCCTTCAGGGTCCGTTCTCGACGTATGAACGTACAAACCTGATCGATGATCTTGATCGTGGAATGAGACACCCTCCGTTCCCGTTAGCATGGACATCCGCACCGATCAAGGCCATTTGGGGAAGGTGTCATGACTGCAAACGGCGGTTCTTCGACGGGGGTACCCGATAAATTCGCGACGCTCGGGCTGACCTACGACGACGTGCTGCTGCTGCCCGGCGCGTCGGAAGTGCTGCCGAACGCGGTCGACACCTCGTCCCGCATCTCCCGCAACGTGCGTGTGAACATCCCGCTGCTCTCGGCGGCCATGGACAAGGTCACCGAGGCCCGCATGGCCATCGCCATGGCGCGGCAGGGCGGCGTGGGCGTGCTCCACCGCAACCTGTCCATCGAGGACCAGGTCAACCAGGTCGACCTCGTGAAGCGTTCCGAGTCCGGCATGGTCACCGACCCGATCACGGTGCACCCGGACGCGACGCTGGCCGAGGCGGACGCGCTGTGCGCGAAGTTCCGCATCAGCGGTGTCCCGGTCACCGACCCGGCGGGCAAGCTGCTCGGCATCGTCACCAACCGCGACATGGCCTTCGAGAACGACCGCAGCCGTCAGGTGCGCGAGGTCATGACGCCGATGCCGCTGGTCACGGGCCAGGTCGGCATCAACGGCGTGGACGCCATGGAGCTGCTGCGCCGCCACAAGATCGAGAAGCTTCCGCTGGTCGACGGCGCCGGGGTGCTCAAGGGCCTCATCACCGTCAAGGACTTCAAGAAGGCCGAGCAGTACCCGAACGCGGCCAAGGACGCCGAGGGCCGCCTCCTCGTGGGTGCCGCGGTCGGCGCGAGCCCCGAGGCGCTTGAGCGGGCCCAGGCGCTGGCCGGGGCGGGTGTGGACTTCCTCATCGTCGACACCTCGCACGGCCACAACAGCAACGCGCTGAGCTGGATGGCGAAGATCAAGTCCAGCGTCGGCGTCGACGTCATCGGCGGCAACGTCGCGACGCGTGACGGCGCCCAGGCCCTGGTCGACGCCGGTGTCGACGGCGTCAAGGTCGGTGTGGGCCCCGGCTCCATCTGCACCACGCGTGTGGTCGCCGGCATCGGTGTCCCGCAGGTCACCGCGATCTACGAAGCGGCGCTCGCGGCCCGCGCGGCCGGCGTCCCGGTCATCGGCGACGGCGGTCTGCAGTACTCCGGCGACATCGGCAAGGCGCTCGCTGCCGGAGCCGACACGGTGATGCTGGGCAGCCTGCTCGCCGGCTGCGAGGAGTCTCCCGGCGAGCTCATGTTCATCAACGGCAAGCAGTTCAAGTCGTACCGCGGCATGGGTTCCCTCGGGGCGATGCAGTCCCGCGGGCAGGGCCGCTCGTACTCCAAGGACCGCTACTTCCAGGCCGAGGTGGCCTCGGACGACAAGCTCGTCCCCGAGGGCATCGAGGGCCAGGTGCCCTACCGCGGCCCGCTGGCCAACGTGCTGCACCAGCTCGTCGGCGGTCTGCGCCAGACGATGGGCTATGTGGGCGCCGCCTCCATCGACGAGATGGAGACCAAGGGCCGCTTCGTGCGCATCACGTCGGCAGGTCTCAAGGAGAGCCACCCGCACGACATCCAGATGACGGTCGAGGCGCCGAACTACGCGAACAAGCGCTGACCCCCTTGGCTGACCTCGTTCGCTGACCCGTTCTCGCCGCGCACGCGCGCGTAGGGGCGGTCCGGATTCCCCGGGCCGCCCCCTTCGTGCGCGTCGGGGATACTGGAGCGGCAGACCGAGTGCCGAAGTGCCGAAGAAGTGCGAAGTACCGAAGAAAGCTGAAGGGCCACCCACGTGACTGAGATCGAGATCGGGCGCGGCAAGCGCGGCCGCCGCGCGTACGCCTTCGACGACATCGCCGTCGTGCCGAGCCGTCGTACCCGCGACCCGAAGGAGGTCTCGATCGCCTGGCAGATCGACGCCTACCGCTTCGAGCTGCCCTTCCTGGCGGCGCCGATGGACTCGGTCGTCTCCCCGCAGACCGCGATCCGCATCGGCGAGCTGGGTGGTCTGGGCGTACTGAACCTCGAGGGCCTGTGGACGCGGTACGAGGACCCGCAGCCGCTGCTCGACGAGATCGCGGAGCTGGACACCGACAACGCCACCCGGCGCCTCCAGGAGATCTACTCCGCTCCGATCCAGGCCGACCTGATCGGGCAGCGCATCAAGGAGGTGCGCGACTCGGGTGTGGTCACCGCCGCCGCGCTCTCCCCGCAGCGCACCGCCGAGTTCTCCAAGGCCGTCGTGGACGCCGGTGTCGACATCTTCGTCATCCGCGGGACGACCGTCTCGGCTGAGCACGTCTCCGGTGCCGCCGAGCCGCTCAACCTCAAGCAGTTCATCTACGAGCTCGACGTGCCGGTGATCGTCGGCGGCTGCGCCACGTACACCGCCGCGCTGCACCTGATGCGCACGGGCGCGGCCGGTGTCCTCGTCGGCTTCGGTGGCGGCGCCGCGCACACCACGCGCAACGTCCTGGGCATCCAGGTGCCGATGGCCACCGCCGTCGCGGATGTCGCGGCCGCCCGCCGTGACTACATGGACGAGTCCGGCGGCCGGTACGTGCACGTCATCGCCGACGGCGGCGTGGGCTGGTCCGGCGACCTGCCCAAGGCCATCGCCTGCGGTGCCGACGCGGTGATGGTGGGCTCCCCGCTCGCGCGCGCCACGGACGCGCCCGGCAAGGGTCACCACTGGGGCATGGAGGCCGTCCACGAGGACGTGCCGCGCGGCAAGCGCGTCGACCTCGGTGTGGTCGGCACGACGGAGGAGATCCTCACCGGTCCCTCGCACATCCCGGACGGCTCGATGAACTTCTTCGGGGCGCTGCGCCGGGCGATGGCGACGACGGGCTACAGCGAGCTCAAGGAGTTCCAGCGCGTCGAGGTGACGGTCGCGGACTCGCAGCACAGCCGCTGACGGTTCAGTCCAGCTGACGGTTCAGTTCAGCTCTACGGAGGGCCCCGGTACGCGTACCGGGGCCCTTCTTGTGTGTCGTGGCGCCCTCAGAGGCGGTGGGCCGCGCCTGCCGGGGTCGCGCCGCGGGTGTCGAGGAGCAGTTGCGCCTTCACGGCGAGACCTTGCAGGTCGTACGTGCGGTGGTGCTGGAGCAGGATCGTGAGGTCGGCGTCGGCCGCCGCCTCGTAGAGGGAGTCCGCGCGGGGGACGGGGTGGCCGAGCACGCTCCAGCTGGGCACGTAGGGGTCGTGGTAGCTGACGGCGGCGCCCATCTCCATCAGGCGGGTGGCCACCTCCTGGGCGGGGGAGCCCTGCTGGTCGGCGAGGTCGGGCTTGTAGGTGACGCCGAGGAGCAGGACGCGGGCGCCGCGGGCCGACTTGCCGTGTTCGTTGAGCAGGGTCGCCGAGCGCTGGATCACGTACCGGGGCATCCGGTCGTTGACCTGTTGGGCCAGTTCGACCATGCGCAGGGGGTGGGCGCCGCGGCCGGGGCCGGGGATGTCCAGGGGGACGCCGTGGCCGCCGACGCCGGGTCCCGGGCGGAAGGCCTGGAAGCCGAACGGCTTGGTCTCGGCGCAGCGGATGACGTCCCACAGGTCGATGCTCAGGTCGTGGCAGAGCACGGCCATCTCGTTGACGAGGGCCATGTTCACGTGCCGGTAGTTGGTCTCCAGGAGGTGCACCGTCTCGGCCTCGCGGGGGCCACGCGCGCGTACGACCTTGTCGGTGAGGCGGCCGTAGAAGGCGGCGGCCGATTCGGTGCAGGCCGGGGTGAGGCCGCCGATGACCTTGGGGGTGCCGGCGTAGCCGTGATTGCGGTTGCCCGGGTCGAGGCGGCCGGGGGAGTGGGCGAGGTGGAAGTCGCGGCCCGCGCGCAGGCCTGAGCCCTCTTCGAGGATGGGGCGCAGGAATTCCTCCGTGGTTCCGGGGTAGGCGGGTGACTCAAGGATCACCGTGGTGTGCGGGCGCAGCCGTGCGGCCAGGGCGCGGGCGGCTTCGGCCACCTGGCTCAGGTCGAGGCTGCGGTCGGCGGCCGGAGGGGTGGGGGCGCAGATGACCGCGGTGCGCACCCGGCCCAGCTCGACCGGATCGGTGGTGGGCCGGAAGCCCCCCGAGAGCATCCGGCGGACATCGGCGGCCGTGAGGGTTCCCTCGGCGCCGTCGCAGGGCAGGCGCCCGTTGGCCAGGTCGACGGCGCGGGCGGGGTCGTAGCCGATGGTGGCGATGCCGCCGGAGACGGCGGCCTGGGCGAGGGGCAGGCCGAGGTGGCCGAGACCGATGACGGCGAGATCTGCGGGCATGGCGGTGGGCCGTCCTCCCAATAGCCGGAGCGGGACGAGCGCGCAAGCCCTGTGGACAAGGTGGACCAGCGCAATGTCAGACTAGGAGTAAATATGACCGTTATGCGGCATTGCGCTGTACCGGGCGTCGGAGTGTTGGCCGCGCGTTGTCCACAGGCGGCGGCCGAACTCAGCGGACCCGGCCAGAATCTGGGCATGATGTGAGCGCGACCACACCCGACAGCAAACGGGAGGCAGCGGTGAGGACAGCGACCTTGGGACCGGCGGAGCGTGCCGAGTCACTTGCGGGAATGGCCGAGCGGGAGCTGGATGTCCTGGTCGTGGGTGCCGGAGTGGTCGGTGCGGGCACCGCACTCGACGCCGTGACCCGCGGCTTGTCCACCGGCCTCGTCGAGGCGCGGGACTGGGCGTCGGGCACGTCGAGCCGGTCGAGCAAGCTGATCCACGGCGGCCTGCGCTATCTGGAGATGCTCGACTTCGCGCTGGTGCGTGAGGCGCTCAAGGAGCGCGGCCTGCTCCTCGAGCGGCTCGCCCCCCACCTCGTGAAGCCGGTGCCGTTCCTCTATCCCTTGCAGCACAAGGGCTGGGAGCGGATCTACGCCGGATCGGGCGTCGCGTTGTACGACGCCATGTCGATGTCCCGAGGGCACGGCCGAGGTCTGCCCATGCACCGCCACCTGACCCGGCGTCACGCCCTGCGCGTCGCCCCGTGCCTGAAGAAGGACGCACTGACGGGGGCCATGCAGTACTACGACGCGCAGATGGACGACGCGCGCTACGTGGCGACCCTCGTGCGCACGGCCGCGGCGTACGGCGCCAAGGTCGCCAACCGCGCGCGGGTCACGGGCTTCCTGCGCGAGGGCGAGCGCGTCGTCGGGGCCAAGGTCCAGGACGTCGAGGGCGGCGGGGAGTACGAGGTCCGGGCCAAGCAGGTGGTCAACGCCACCGGGGTGTGGACGGACGACACCCAGGCGATGGTCGGGGAGCGGGGACAGTTCCACGTCCGGGCCTCCAAGGGCATCCATCTGGTCGTACCCAAGGACCGGATCAACTCCACGACGGGCCTCATCCTGCGGACGGAGAAGAGCGTCCTCTTCGTCATCCCGTGGGGACGGCACTGGATCGTGGGGACGACCGACACCGACTGGGATCTGGACAAGGCGCACCCCGCGGCCTCCAGCGCCGACATCGACTATCTGCTCGAGCACGTGAACTCGGTGCTCGCAGTGCCCCTTTCAAGGGACGACGTCCAAGGGGTGTACGCAGGGCTCAGGCCGCTGCTCGCCGGAGAGTCGGACGCCACGAGCAAGCTGTCGCGCGAGCACACGGTGGCGCATCCGGCACCGGGCCTCGTGGTCATCGCGGGCGGCAAGTACACGACGTACCGCGTCATGGCGAAGGACGCCGTGGACGAGGCGGTGCACGGCCTGGACCAGCGGGTCGCCGAGTGCGTCACCGAGGACATCCCGCTGGTCGGCGCCGAGGGGTACAAAGCGCTGTGGAACGCGCGCGCCAGGATCGCGGCCCGCACGGGCCTGCATGTGGTCCGGGTGGAGCATCTGTTGAACCGGTACGGCTCACTGGCCGAAGAGGTCCTCGCCCTCGTCACGGCCGATCCCACCCTGGGTGAGCCGCTGCCCGCCGCGGACGACTATCTGCGGGCCGAGATCGTCTATGCCGCGTCGCACGAGGGGGCACGGCACCTGGACGACGTGCTGACCCGGCGCACGCGCATCTCGATCGAGACGTTCGACCGGGGCACGCGCAGCGCGCGGGCGTGCGCGGAGCTGATGGCGCCGGTCCTCGGCTGGGACAAGGACCAGGTGGAGCGGGAGGTCCAGCACTACGAGAAGCGGGTGGAGGCGGAGCGGGAGTCGCAGCGGCAGCCGGACGACCTGACGGCGGACGCGGCGAGGCTGGGGGCGCCGGACATCGTGCCGCTCTAGGGCGCTCCGTGGGCAGCCGTCACGGCGCTCCAGGGCAGAACTGGGCTGCCAGGAGTGTCCGTTCGAGAGCCGGGTCGGCCAGTCGGTCCGTGTTGACCCGGAAGGTGAGGACGCGGTCGCCGTCGCGGGTGGCGGCGGTGCGCACGTAGCTCCCGCTGATGCGGCCGTTGTGGCCCCAGACCGTGGTGCCGCAGGGCAGCTTCTCCGGGAAGAGGCCCATGCCGTAGTGGCCTTGCGCGGCACGGGTGTTGAGCATCTGGCGGAGCTGGGGCACCGGGAGCAGCCGGCCGGTGAGCAGGGCGGCGTAGAAGCGGTCCAGGTCGGCGAGCGTGGAGATCAGTTCCCCGGCGGCGCCCGCGACGGCCGGGTTGAGGGCGGTGACGTCCCGGCCCCCGGTCGTGTACGCGCGGCCGTGCGGGGGCGGGAGCGTGGTGCGGGTGCCGGGGAAAGAAGTGCCTGACAGGCGAAGGGGGGTGATGATCCGGCGCGCGGTCTCAGCGGCGTACGAACGGCCGGTGACCTGTTTGATCACCATGCCGAGGAGGACGTAGTTGGTGTTGGAGTACGACCAGCGGCCGGGGGTGGTCGCCGGGAGGGCGAGGGCGGTGCGGACCGCTTGCGTCGGAGTGAGGGGGACGAGACCTCTGGGGCCGGTGGTGTGGTCCGCGAGGCCGCTGGTGTGGGTGAGCAGCGCGCGCAGGGTGGGCGCGCGCCCGTCGAGAGCATTGCCGCGGGCGAGGCCGGGCAGATGACGTTTCACGGGGTCGGACAAGGACAGACGGTGCTCGGCGGCGAGTTGAAGGACGACCGTCGCGATGAACGTCTTGGTGATGCTGCCCGCGCGGAAGTGTTCGGCGCGGCGGATGCGCGTGGCGTCGCCGTCGCTTTTGTCGGCTGTAGGCCGGTTGACGTGGGCGAAGTGCCAGAGGGGCCGTTGGGTCGCCCGCCGGTCCGGTGGGGGATCAGGGGCTCCCGGCACGGTCGTTGACCATGGGGCCTCGCGGGCCAACAGAGCGGCGGCGGGGGCCTTGCCTCGGGTGACGAGCAACGGAAGAGTGGCCTCCGTGGCCGGTTTCGCGGCCGGTGGCGCACTGGCGGAAGCCAGGCAGATGAGGGTCACCGCAAGGGGTATGGCCAGCAGTGTCCGTGTATTGGGCATGGCGGTCCCTCCTCGTGCGGAGCCCATCATGAGGGACGTCGGACCCTGGGCGTTGACCAGTCCTTGAGTAAGGGACAATGGAGGCTCTGTCAGGGCGGGTTGCGCGGGTAGCAGCGGTAGCAGCAGAGGGGACGCATGTCGGACGCGGAGAAGACGGGTCAGTCCCGTCAGGACAAGAGCGAACGTCTCCTCTCCGGGCGCTACCGGCTGGGAGAAGTGCTCGGCCGCGGCGGAATGGGAACCGTCTGGCGCGCCAAGGACGAGACACTCGGTCGTACGGTCGCGGTGAAGGAACTGCGTTTCCCGTCGAGTATCGACGAGGACGAGAAGCGCCGGCTCATCACGCGTACGTTGCGTGAGGCCAAGGCGATCGCGCGGATCCGCAACACCAGTGCGGTGACCGTGTACGACGTGGTCGACGAGGACGACCGGCCGTGGATCGTGATGGAGCTGGTCGAGGGCAAGTCCCTCGCCGAGGCCATCCGCGAGGACGGGCTGCTCACGCCGAGGCGCGCGGCCGAGGTCGGGCTCGCCGTGCTCGACGTCCTGCGGTCCGCGCACCGCGAGGGAATCCTGCACCGCGACGTGAAGCCGTCGAACGTGCTGATCGCCGAGGACGGACGGGTCGTTCTCACGGACTTCGGCATCGCGCAGGTCGAGGGCGACCCGTCGATCACCTCCACCGGCATGCTCGTCGGCGCGCCCTCGTACATCTCGCCGGAGCGGGCGCGCGGGCACAAGCCCGGCCCGGCCGCCGACCTGTGGTCGCTCGGCGGGCTGCTGTACGCGGCCGTGGAAGGCGTGCCTCCGTACGACAAGGGGTCGGCGATCGCGACCCTCACCGCGGTCATGACCGAGGACGTCGAACAGCCGACGAACGCCGGGCCGTTGGAGAAGGTCATCTACGGCCTGCTCGCCAAGGACCCCGAGCAGCGGCTCGACGACGCGGGGGCGCGGGCGCTCCTGCTCGACGTGATCCACGCGCCGGAGGTCAAGGACGAGCCGGAGCCGGTGGACGCGACGAAGGTCGTGCCGTTGCCTCCGGTGCCGCCGGCGTTCGGGATGGCGAAGCGGTTCGGCAAGGGCAAGGGAAGCTCCGGTGCAGGGGCCGCTGGGGCCGCTGGGGCTTCTGGTTCGGCGGGTACGGCGGGTACGGCTGAGACTTCCGGGGGCTCTGGGGCTGCGGGGGCCACTGGGTCCGCTGGGGATTCCGGTCAGACGGGCGCGGAGGCCGGTGAGCGGCTGAAGGGTGCGCTCCGGTCGGTGCGGAAGGCCGCGGCTGCGGCTACTACGCGGGGCTCGGGGGCGGGTACGGGCACGGGTGCTGGGACTGGGGCGGCTGCTTCCGGTTCTGCTTCCGGATCTGCATCTTCTACTTCGCCTGCTGACTCCGGTACGGGTTCTGGTGGCCGCCCTGGCTCTGCTTCTGGGGCGGTGGCGGGCAAGCCTTCGCGTTCGGGGGCGGCTGGTGCGGGGGCGGTCGCCGGTGCCTCCGGTGCTCGCTCCAATTCCGCGAAGACCTCCGCTTATCCCGCTTCCGCTTCCTCTTCCGCTTCGACACCGCCGCGTACGGCGCCTCCCAAGGCCTCGCTCACCGACGTGGTGCCCCGGCGCACCCTCGTGATCTTCTCCCTGGCCCTCGCGCTCGCGGTGCTCGGGACCGTGCTCGCGTTCGCGTTGAGCGACGGGGACGAGAGCGGCGGGCGGGACAGCAAGAACGGCGGCGACAAGGCCGCGTCCAGCGGGGCGACCGCGGGCAGCGGCGAGAAGGAGCAGGACAAGGACAAGGGCACCGGGCAGGACGACGGTGCCGACGAGGGCAAGGGCAAGGGCGACGCGGAGACGGGTGCCGGGGCGAGCCCCGGTGAGGGCGAGAGCCAGGATCCGGGCGAGGACGGCGACGGCGGCGACGACTCCGGCAAGGAGCCGGGGGACGCGGTCGAGTCGACGTACAAGCACTCCCAGGGGTTCTCGGTGGGGCTCCCCAAGGGCTGGAAGTACCAGTCCACGGGTGCCGCGGGCGCACGCTTCACCGGGCCGGACGGGCAGAAGCTGCTGATCGGCTGGACCCCGACTCCCAAGTCGGACCCCGTGGCCGACTGGAAGAAGCAGGAGTCGTACATGGTCCGGTCGCAGTACAAGCGGATCCGGATAGAGAAGGCCGACTACCGCGGCTGGAACACGGCCGACTGGGAGTTCACGTACGTCGACGGCGGCACGAAGTACCGCTCGATAGACCGGGGCACCGTCGTCAACGACCACCAGGGCTACGGAATCATGTATACGGCCAAGGCAGCCAAGTGGGACAGCGACGAGCGCAAGGACACGTGGCGGACCTTCGCGAAGACGTTCGAGCCGAAGAAGTAGCCGGGCTCGGCGGTACGTGCCGGTGAGAATCTCGCATCCCCTCAATGTGGTTTGCCTCCGGCACGTATCGTGAGTGCTTGCGGACGGTACGCAGCCGCAACAGGGCGTAAGGCGAACGGAATTGACCACCGGGCGGTCGGGGAGGCGTCGTGGACGAATACGCGGGGCGGGTACTCGCCGACCGCTACCGCCTCCCCTTGCCTCCCGCGGATGAGTACGAACTCGCCGAGACCCGGGCCTTTGACACGTACAGCGGGCAGGAAGTCCTGGTCAGGCAGGTTCCGTTGCCCGAGGTCGTCGACGCGGAAGTGCTCGAGCTCGATGAGCGCGACCTCCCGGAAGGGGAGCTTCCGGCCGGGTTCGTGAGCGCGGGGGCGGTACGGCGGCCGTCGGCGCGTACGACGCGTCGCCCGTCGGATCCGGCGGTGCGCCGCGCGATAGAGGCGGCGCAGGCCGCCGCGCAGATCCCCGACCACCCTCGGCTCGACCAGGTCTTCGACGTGTTCGCCGAGGGCGGTTCGCTGTGGATAGTCAGCGAGTTGGTGGCGGCGAGGCCGCTCGCCGCGCTGCTCGCGGACCGGCCGCTGAGTCCGTTCCGGGCGGCGGAGGTCGCGTCGGACGTGGTGACGGCGCTGCGGGTGCTGCACGCGCACGGCTGGGTCCATCGGAACATCACCGCGCGCACGGTCCTGGTCTGCGACGACGGCCGAGTGGTCCTCACGGGCCTCGCGGCGGGCGCGGCGGAAGAGGCACTGTGCGGGTACGACCCTCGGCCCGAGGAGTTCCTCGCGGGGTTCGAGGGCGGGGACACTGCGGGTGCCGGTGCGGCTGTTTCGTCCGGTGGTGCGTCCGGTGGTGCGCCCGAGCCCGTTGAGCCTCATGGCGCCGAAGACGCCTACGAGACGTACGAGGCGTACGAGGCTGACGACCACGACCCTTCGCGAGGCCAGGCCGCGATCGAGGCGGCCCCGCCTCCGGCCCCCGCCCAGGACCCCGGAGGCGGCGCGCGGCCGGCCCGCACCAGCGCCATAGCCGAGTATCGTGCCGGGGCGCGTGCCGCGGCGCGGGTGAGCGAGGACGAGGGGCGCCGGAGCTCCGAGTTGCCGGGCCCGAGGAGCGGCGAAGGCCCGCAGGGCAGGGGCGGCGAGGCCGAGCCCGGGGCCGCCGGACGGATCCTGGACCCGTACGGCGTCGCGGGCACGAAGCCGTGGCACGGGGCGATGCCGAGGGGCGGAGGCCCTGGGGCCACGAGTCCCGCCGCGGGCAGCGGCGTCGAGCGTACTGGAGGCACTGCCGGGGGTTACGCCCCCGTGGAGCCGCACAGGGGCGGGGCACCGGAGTTGGGCGGTGCGCGGTCCGGCGAGGGCGGGCCCGGCCGTGGCGGTCAGGGCGGCCAGAGCGGTCAAGCCGGCCAGAGTGGTCAGGGCGGCCAGAGCGGTCAGGGCACGCATGGTTCCGCGGGCGGCCGCGGCCGGATGGGAGCCACCACCGGCCACGCCGTTCCGGCCCCCGCCCAGGCCCCCGTACCCGGCCAAGCCCCCGCGCCCACACCCCCCAAATCCCCCGCCACCTCCGCGTCATCCGGCCACAGCTACTGGGACGCCCTCGTCGCCGAGCGGAGTGGGGCCCGGCGTGGTCCCGCCACCGCGCTTGCCGCGGAGCGGGCCCGGCACGCGCGGATGACCGTGGTCGGAGGCGTGACCGAGCGCTGGGCGCCCGAGCAGGCCGGCCCCGTGCACGAGAACTGGCAGCTCGCCCCGCCCATCGGGCCCGCCACCGACCTCTGGGCCCTGGGCGCACTGCTGTTCCGGGCCGTGCAGGGCCACGCGCCCTACCCGGAGGAAAGCACCTTCGAACTCGTCCAGTTGGTGTGCGCCGAGCCGCCCGCCTTCGCGGAGGAGTGCGGCGCCCTGCGACCCGTCGTCGAGTCGTTGCTGCGTCAGGACCCCACCGAGCGCCTCGACATCGAGGAACTGAGCGGCTGGCTGCGGTCCCTGGTGCGCTCGGCACCCGAGCCGGAGGCCGGTGCGAACGTCGTGCCCGCGCCGCCGTTCGACGCCCGGCGGCTGCCTGTCGTACGCCGCCGCGGTGATCTCGTACGCCGTAAGAAGCGGCGTGCCCCCGCGCCCGCCGCCACCTCGAACTCCCGGCAGAACGGCCGACGCAAGCACAAACACAAGCGAGGACGTGAGGCCAGGCCGCCGGCCGCCGCCGAGGCCACGCCGAGGCGGACAGCCGCCATGCCCATGCCCGAGAGGGCTGCCCCGGCGCCCAGGCCCAAGCAGAACGGCACAGGGCGGCCACGTTCCCTGGGGCGCCTTTTACTCCTGCTCATCCTGGTCGGCCTCGCCGCGGCGATCGCGTACGCCATGGTCTTCATGCCCAAGTCGAAGGAGAACGAGGGCAGCGAGCGCGCGGGCTCCGCGGGGGACCCCGGCACCAGTCAGGCGCCCGACCCCGGCAGTACTTCCGGCACCCGGCCGAGCGAGGAGGGCAAGTCCGATGAGCCGAGCGGAAAGCCGGACAAGAGCCCCAGCTCGCAGAAGCCGCAGACCAGCGGGCCCGAGGTGCCGCAGGGCTTCACGCTGCGCAAGGACGCCGAGGGCTTCCGGATAGCCGTCGCCAGCGGCTGGGACCGGCAGCCCAAGAACGGGCGGGGGCAGGTCGTCTACACGAAGGGCGACTTCGAACTGATCGTCGTGCCGGGACGGGACGGCACGGACGAGTACGGCAGCGACCCCATGAAGTACCAGCGCGAGCACGAGCGCGAGCTGCAGCCGTTCCGCGACTCGACCTGGGCGGAGTCCTCGGGGATGCGCAGGATCGATGTGGGCGGACGGGTCATGGGGGAGGGGCAGTTCACCTGGCAGGGTCCGGGCGGCGGCGAGGTCTTCGTACGTAATCTCGCGATGATCGTGGGCGGGAAGTACCACGTCGTGCAGATCCGCGGGCCCGAGTCGGAGCGCGACGAGGTGGACCGGCTCTACGAACAGGCCTCCTCCACCTACCAGGTCACGGATTCCTGATCGGCCATCAAGCACCTCGCGCCAGCCATCGCTCTCGCGTCATCATGTTTCACTTCATGCACGGTGTTTGACTGTTCCTGACCGCTTTCGCGGTGTTGATCGGCCGCGGAAACGGCCCGGCGTCGTTGCGTCGCGCGTCACAGTGAGGTCTCCGGGCACCCCCGGAGGTTCCACGTACGCCGAGTGCTCCCTAATCTGTGCCATGTCAGAACCATTGCGGGGGATCGTGAATCAGATGCAGGGCCTGCTCCTCGCGGGCCGCTACCGGCTCGGAGAGTCCATCGGCCGCGGCGGCATGGGACGGGTGTGGCGCGCACAGGACGAGGTGCTGCACCGGACCGTCGCCGTCAAGGAACTGACGGCCGCGCAGTTCGTGGCCGAGTCCGACCGCGCGATCCTCTTCGCCCGTACGCACGCGGAGGCGCGGGCCGCAGCCCGGATCAACCACCCCGCGGTCGTCACCGTCCATGACGTCCTCGAGTACGACGACCGGCCGTGGATCGTGATGGAGCTGGTCGAGGGCTGTTCGCTTGCCGACGCCGTCAAGGAGCAGGGCCGCATCGAGCCCGGCGAGGCCGCCCGCATCGGCCTGTGGACCCTGAAGGCCCTGCGCGCCGCGCACGCCGCCGGTGTCCTGCACCGTGACGTCAAGCCCGGCAACGTACTCCTGGCGGACGACGGGCGCATCCTGCTCACCGACTTCGGGATCGCCGCGATCGAGGGCGACACGACCATCACGCGGACCGGCGAGGTCGTCGGCTCCGTCGACTATCTGGCGCCCGAGCGCGTCAGCGGGGCCAACCCCGGGCCCGCGTCCGACCTCTGGGCGCTCGGGGCGACCCTCTACACGGCGGTCGAGGGGAACTCCCCGTTCCGGCGCACGTCTCCGCTGGGCACCATGCAGGCCGTGGTCACGGAGGAGCCCGCGCCGGCCGAGCACGCGGGCGCGCTCGCCTCGGTCATCGGCGCCCTGCTGCGCAAGGACCCGGACACCCGGCCGACCGCGGAGGCCGCCGAGTTGATGCTGGCCGAGGCGGCGGAGGGACGACAGCCGAGCGCGGCACAGGCGTACGTACCGACGCAGGTCCACGCCACGTCCCAGCAGCCGCAGACACAGCCGCAGTCGCGCAACCACCCACAGCAGCAGTCCCACACCCCGCAGTTCGGCCACCGCTCCGTGGAGCCCGGCACCGTCCCCGGCGGCAGCGGCAGCGGCTACGGGAACGGCAACGGTTACGGGAGCGGCGGTGGCTACCGCAACGGCTACGGAGACACTGCCGGTTCCTCCCTCTCCTCCGGCACCGTCGTCCACAACTCCCACCAGCCCCCGGCCACCCACCCCCCGAAGCGCCGCAAGGCGCCCGTGATCGTCGCGGCGGCCACGGCGGTCGCGCTGCTCGGCGGCGGCACCGCGGGCTACCTGTACTACGCGGACGGTGACGACGGCGGTACGCGGCAGTCCGCCGATGGAGGGGAGGCCAAGACCGTCGGAGGCATTCCCGCGGACTGGCACCGCGTGAAGGACGCCGAGGGCTTCAGCATGATGTTGCCCAAGGGCTGGGAGCGCGAGGCCAACGGCAGTCAGATCGACTACACGCCCGACCACGGCCGCCACTTCGTACGCATCGGCATCGACCGCAACTCGACGTGGGAGAGCCCCTACACGCACCAGGTGGACCTGGAGAAGAACCTCCGGGTCAAGCTGCCCCGCTACAAGCGGCTCCAGCTGGATTCGAACACCTTCCGTGACCGGGCGGGATCGCTGTGGGAGTTCAGCTGGACCGCGGGTGCGAACGACACCACAGCGGGTCCGCGCCGTGCCATCTCACAGACCTATCTCGGCCGTGACGGCGTCGAGTACGTGATTTACATGTCGTCCCCCGCAGAAGACTGGAACAAGGCGCGCCAGCAGTTCGACGCGATGCTCCGGGGCTGGCGGGAGAGCTGAATGCGGCCGCCCGTGGCCGGGACGACTGGGACAAGCGGCCGGAACCAGTCCGCCCCGCAGGCCCACAGGGTCCGACCGCACACGTGTGGGGCATGATGGCCGCATGGGGAGCGTGGGGGACAACGCCCGGGTCATAGCTGGCCGTTACCGCCTGGATGTGCGGCTCGGCAGGGGTGGCATGGGCGTGGTCTGGCAGGCCACGGATGAGTTTCTCGGCCGCCGGGTGGCCGTCAAGGAACTCGCCCTCGACGACACGCTCTCCGAATCCGACGCGACGCAGCAGCGCGAGCGGACCCTGCGCGAGGCGCGGGCGGCCGCGCAGCTCAGGCATCCGCACATCATCGTCGTCCACGACGTCGTCGTGCAGAGCGACCACCCGTACATCGTCATGGAGTTGATCGAGGGCGGTTCGCTGGCCGGGCGGATCGCGCGGGCGGGCCCGATGGGCGCGCGGGAAGTGGCCCGGATGGGCATCGCCCTCCTCGGCGCGCTGCGTGTCGCGCACGCCGCCGGGGTCCTGCACCGCGACATCAAGCCCGCGAACGTCCTCATGGAGGAGACGACCGGCCGCGTCGTCCTCACCGACTTCGGGATCGCGCAGGTCAGCGGGGCGACGACACTCACGGAGATCGGGTCGTTCGTCGGCTCCCCCGAATACACCGCGCCCGAGCGGATGTCGGGCGAGCGGACGGGGCCCGAGTCCGACCTCTGGTCGCTCGGCGCGCTCCTCGTCGCCGCGCTGACCGGCGAGTCGCCCTTCCGCCGGGATTCGATCAGCGGTGTGCTGCACGCCGTCGTCTTCGACGAGATCCGTCCGCCGCCCGCCGCCGCACCGCTGCTGCCCGTCATCCTCGGCCTGCTCGAGCGCAACCCTGACCGGCGCCTCGGCACGGTGGACGCCGAGCGGCTGCTGCGGACGTACGTCGAGACGGGTCGGATGCCGTCGACGCCCGCGGGCCGGGCCGGCGGCCAGCCATCGGCGCTGCCGGGCACCGGGCCCGGCGGCTACACGCCCACCTACCGTGACCTGCCCACACGCCCACCCGCGCAGACGGCGGGACCCTCCCGTCGCCGACGCAGAGCCATGCTCATAGCGGCCGCGCTCGTGGCCGCGGTGGCCGGCGCCGGGGTCTCCGCCGCGCTCCTGATGAGCCGGGACGGCAACGGCGGCGGTACGCCCACCACCCCCGCCACGCAGTCCGCGCAGACGAAGACGGTGAGCCCCACACCGTCGCCGACCCCCACGGTGACCGTCACGCGAGGCTCCCGCACCCCCAAACCCTCCACGCCCGAGCCCCCCGAGGGCTACCGCGTCACGAAGGACCCCCGCGGCTTCACGCTCGCCGTGCCGGACGGCTTCACGCGCGAGGTGGACGGACCCCGCACTTTCTACAAGTCGGCGGGCGGCACCTTCCGCATAGGCATCAAGGAGTCGGCCCCGGAGCCGGGCGGCCCGCTCGCCGTGCAGCGCCGCTCCGACGCCAAAGGGCCGCAGAACAACCCCGGTTACCGGGACGGAGAGGTCACCGAGACCTCGCACAACGGACGGCCCGCCGCTCTCTGGCAGTTCAGCTGGGACGGCTTCACGCAGGCGGAGGGCGACCGGCACACGTTCGACCTGTGCTGGGAGGAGGGCGGCCGGATGTACGACGTGTGGGTCTCCGCGCCGGTCGACAAGGCCAAGGAAGGGCGGCGGTACTTCGACACGGCGGTGGACTCGTTCGTGCGCCGTTGAGGCCTCGCCGGGCGTCTTGCCGGGCGCATCACCCCTGTCACAACTCAGTGACCCGGGTGGAACCCCGGGCTGTCGGCAAGGTAGTCATGGGGCATGAGCAATGACGGGGGAGCCTCCTACGGCCCGTACGAGCCAACCAGTTTCGGGCTGCAGCCACCGCAGCCCGCAGCTCCCGGGCAAGGGGGGCAGGGCAGTCCGGGCGGCGGCAACCCGTACGCCCAGCAGCAACAGCAACAGCAACAGCAGCAGCAACAGCAGCAGCGGCAACAGCAGCCCGGCCCGCCGGCCCCGCCCCCGTCGCCGTACGCCCAGCCCACCCAGGTGGTGCCGAACCAGCCGTCCGAGCCGGAACCGGGCGCGGGCCGGCTGATCGCGGGCCGCTACCGCCTGCTGTCCAAGCTCGGCCACGGCGGCATGGGCACGGTCTGGCGCGCGAAGGACGAGACGGTGGACCGCGAGGTCGCCGTCAAGGAACCCCGCATCCCCGACCACCTGCCCGAGCGCGAGCGTGCCAACGTCTTCGAGCGGATGCGCCGCGAGGCGCGCGCAGCGGCCCGCCTCGACCACCCGGCCGTGGTCAACGTCCACGACGTGGCGGTGGAGGACGGCCAGCCGTGGATCGTCATGGAGCTGGTCCAGGGCCGCTCGCTCGGCGCCGCGCTGCAGGAGGGCACCCTGGGCGCCCGCGACGCCGCCCGCATCGGCCTCGAGGTGCTCGGCGCCCTGGACGCGGCCCACCAGGCGGGCATCCTGCACCGGGACGTCAAGCCGGACAACGTGATGCTGGGGCAGCACGACCGCGTCGTCCTCACCGACTTCGGCATCGCCCAGATCGAGGGCGAGACCAACCTGACGGACACCGGCGGCTTCGTCGGTTCGCCCGAGTTCATCGCCCCGGAGCGGGTCCTCGGCCAGCGTCCGGGGCCGGCCTCCGACCTCTGGTCGCTCGGCGTGGTCCTCTACGCCGCCACGGAGGGCGTCTCGCCGTTCCGGCGCAACAACACCCCGGCGACGCTGCAGTCCGTCCTGAACGCGACTCCCGCGGCGCCCGCCTCGGCCTCGGGCCCGCTCGCCCAGGCGATCAACGGCCTCCTGGACAAGGATCCCGGCCAGCGGCCGCGCGCCGCGCAGGTCCGCGCCCTTCTGGAGGAGGCGGCCCGGCCCCCGCAGGCGGCGCCGACGCGGGTCGTGCAGGTCGGTGGCGGCGCTGGTGCCTCGGGCGGCAAGGGCGTCACCCTCGGCCGCAAGGGGCTCATGGGCGTCGGCGCGGTGGTCGTCGCAGCCGTGGTCGCGGGCGTCCTCGTGGTCATGAACCCGTTCGCGGCGGCCGAGGCGGACAGCTGGAAGACGCACGAGGAGAAGGCGCTCGGCGCGACGCTCGCGGCGCCTCCGCACTACGTGAAGTCCGTGCCGGACGGCATCAATAAGACCGAGCACTGGGTCAGGTACACCGACCCGAGCACCGCGATCTCGATCACGCTGTACCTCTCGAAGAAGTCCGAGGACGCCACCGGTGAGATGGCGGGGTCCGCAGCCGCGCAGGCGTACAGCGACGGCGACGCGATCGAGGGCGGCGACCAGAGCAACATGGCCGAGACGCCCGCGCCCCGGAGCCGCACCGCGAAGACCACGTACAAGGACCGGGAGTCGGCCGAGAACACGGTCACCTACGTCGACGACTCGGACTCGGACGCGCCGAGACCGCGCGAGGCGAAGGTCTTCTACTACAAGACCGCCAAGCCCGGCGACATGTACAAGCTCTGGATCGACTACCCGGGCAAGGGCGATTTCGTCGAGCGGGGCCGTGAGGTCGCCGAGACCGCGATCGCCGAACTGGAGATCGCGAAGCCCTGACGCGCGGCCGGGTCCGCGGGTGCCTGGTCGTCCTGTCCACGGGTGCCGCTTCAATTGGTGACCCGTTGTTGATCAACTGCGGCTAAGCCCCTGATCAGGGGCTTTACCGCCAGTGAACGCTGGCATCGTGTGTGTGCTCGGTGAAAGCTGATTACCGACGGGTACCCAAAATCCTGACCTGGGCCTACGCTCACCCACATGACGGACTCGCAGGCCACCGCAGCGCCCCTCGGCACGAACCCGACAGCCACCGCCCCGGATGGCGCGCGCACCGCCGCCGACGTGGTGACTCCCGAGCTCATCGCGCAGCTCACCCGCGACGTGATCGGAACGGGCCGGACCGCCAACCACACGCCGTTCACCGGCGAGAAGCTGGCCGACCTGCCCGAGTCGACCCCCGAGGACGTGGCCACCGCCTTCGAGCGCGCCCGCGTCGCCCAGATCTCCTGGGAGCGCACGCCGGTCCGGCAGCGCGCGGCGGTCCTGCTCCGCTTCCACGACCTGGTCCTGCAGCGCCAGGCCGAGGTCCTCGACCTCATCCAGCTGGAGACCGGCAAGGCCCGCCTGCACGCGCACGAGGAGCTGCAGGCCGTCGCCGTCGCCGCCCGGCACTACGGGCGCAAGGCTCCCGCGTATCTGAACCCCAAGCGGCACACCGGTGTCGTACCGACCCTCACGAAGGTCACCGAGAACCGGCAGCCGCGCGGTGTGGTCGGCCAGATCGCGCCCTGGAACTACCCCTTCGAGCTGTCCATCGGCGACGCCCTCCCCGCGCTCGTCGCGGGCAACGCGCTGGTGATGAAGCCCGACACGGAGACCTGCCTGACCGCTCTGTGGGCCCGCGACCTCATCATCGAGGCGGGTCTGCCCTCCGAGGTCTTCCAGGTCGTCATCGGCGAGGGACCCGTCGTCGGGCCCGAGATCGTCCGGCACGCCGACTACGTCTCCTTCACCGGCTCCACCCGCACCGGCCGCGAGGTCGCCCAGGGCGCGGCAGGGCGGCTCGTCGGCGTCTCGCTCGAACTGGGCGGCAAGAACGCGATGTTGGTGCTGCACGACGCCGACATCGACAAGGCGGCCGCGGGCGCGGTGCGCGCCTGCTTCTCGTCCGCCGGCCAGCTGTGCATCTCCATCGAGCGGCTCTACGTCCATGAGTCGATCGCGGACGAGTTCGTTGAGCGCTTCGCCGCGCGGACGAAGGCGATGCGGCTCGGCCGCTCCCTCGCGTACGGCGCGGAGATGGGCTCGCTGGTCGGCGAGCGGCAGCTGGAGACCACCAAGCGGCACGTCGACGAGGCGGTCGCCAAGGGCGCCACGCTGATCGCGGGCGGCGTCCCCCGGCCCGACATCGGCCCGTACTTCTTCGAGCCGACGATCCTGGACGGTGTCGAGGCCCCGATGGCGGTGTGCGCCGAGGAGACCTTCGGCCCGGTCGTCTCCATCTACCGCTTCACCGACGAGAACGAAGCGGTCGAGCTCGCCAACTCCACGCCGTACGGCCTCAATTCCTCGGTCTGGACGAAGGACGGCAGCCGCGGCCGCAAGATAGCCGCCCGTCTGCGCACCGGCACGGTCAACGTGAACGAGGGCTTCGCGCCCGCCTACGGCAGCGTGCAGTCGCCGATGGGCGGCATGAAGGACTCCGGCCTCGGCCGCCGCCACGGCTCCGAGGGCATCCTGAAGTACACCGAGGCGCAGACCGTCGCGCACCAGCGGCTGATGCCGCTCGCGCCGTCCTTCGGCATGGACGACGAGAAGTACGCCGCGTTCATGAGCCTCAGCCTGAAGGTCATGAAGTCCCTGCGCCTGCGCTAGATCTCAAAGAGGAGAGTCAATGTCACAGGAGAGCTCTGTCCAGAAACAGCCGGACAGTGAGGCGGGTGGGTACGGCGGAGACGGTTCGGACGGCGCAGCGTCGTACGACTACGACGTCCTCGTCGTCGGGTCCGGCTTCGGCGGCTCCGTCTCCGCCCTGCGGCTGACGGAGAAGGGCTACCGCGTCGGCGTGCTCGAAGCGGGCCGCCGCTTCACCCGCGAGTCGCTCCCGAAGAACTCCTGGGACCTCAAGAACTACCTCTGGGCACCGGCTCTCGGTCTGTACGGCATCCAGCGCATCCATCTGCTTGGCAACGTGATGGTGCTCGCCGGGGCGGGCGTCGGCGGAGGTTCGCTCAACTACGCGAACACGCTCTACGTGCCCCCCGCGCCGTTCTTCAACGACCCGCAGTGGAAGGACATCACGGACTGGCAGGAGGAGCTCGGCCCCTACTACGAGCAGGCCAAGCGCATGCTCGGGGTGCGGCTCAACCCGACCACGACTCCCTCCGACATCCATCTGAAGGCGACCGCCGAGGCCATGGGAGTGGGCGACAGCTTCCACATGGCGCCGGTCGGCGTCTTCTTCGGAGACGAGCAGGACGCCTCGGGTACTTCAACGGCCGGGCCCGGCGAGGAAGTTCCCGATCCGTACTTCGGGGGCGCGGGACCTGCCCGCAAGGCGTGCAACGAATGCGGCGAGTGCATGACGGGCTGCCGGCACGGCGCGAAGAACACCCTCAACGAGAACTACCTCTACCTCGCGGAGAAGGCGGGAGCCGTCATCCACCCGATGACGTCCGTCGTCACCGTCACCGAGGACTCGCGCGGCGGATTCGCCGTGGCGACCCTGCCCACGAACGCCAAGCGCAAGGGCAAGGGGCGCACCTTCACGGCGCGCCAGGTCGTCGTCGCGGCAGGCACCTACGGCACCCAGACGCTCCTGCACCGCATGAAGGACACCGGTCTGCTCCCGCGCATCTCCGGCAAGCTCGGCGCGCTCACCCGCACCAACTCCGAGGCCCTGGTCGGCTCGCAGACCACCGACCGCCGCTACCGCAAGCAGCACGGCGCCGAGAAGGTGGACTTCACCAAGGGCGTCGCGATCACCTCGTCGATCCACCCGAACGCCACCACGCACATCGAGCCGGTCCGCTACGGCAAGAAGTCCAACGCGATGGGCGGCCTGACGATCCTCCAGGTGCCGTACAGCATCAAGGGCGGCAAGGCACGCGTGGCCGGCTGGGCCGGCAACGTCGTCAAGCACCCCTGGCTGATGGTCCGCTCGCTCTCCAACCGGCGCTGGTCGGAGCGGACCATCATCGGCCTCGTCATGCAGACACTCGACAACTCCCTGACCACGTACCGCAAGGAGAAAGGCATAGGCAAGGGCCTGCTGACCGCCCGGCAGGGCCACGGCGCGCCCAACCCGACGCAGATCCCCGAGGCCACCGAGGCCGCGTCGCTGCTCGCCAAGGAGATCAACGGCTTCGCCGGGTCGAACATCGGTGAGCTGATGGGCACTCCGCTGACCGCGCACTTCCTGGGCGGCTGCCCGATCGGCGACTCGGCCGACTCCGGAGTCATCGACCCGTACCACCGCCTCTACGGCCACCCCGGCATCTCGGTCGTCGACGGCGCCGCGGTCTCCGCGAACCTGGGCGTGAACCCGTCCCTGACGATCACCGCACAGGCCGAGCGCGCGATGTCGTTCTGGCCCAACAAGGGCGCCGAGGACACGCGTCCCCCGCAGGGCGCGCAGTACGTGCGCCTCGCCGCCGTCGAGCCGAAGTCCCCCGCGGTACCGGCGGACGCGTTCGGCGCCCTGAAGCTGCCCTTCCTGGGGATGCCCGCGGTGCCGGCCAAGAAGTAGCCGGGCGGCCGACTGCCCCCACGTACGCCAAAGGACCTGCACCCCCCTCCGAGCGCAGGTCCTTTCGCGTGCTTCGGTGCCGCTGAGCGGCGTGCCGATACCGGTGCTTACGCGGTGGCGTCGGCCTTCTTGCGGCGGACGACGAAGACCGCGCCCGCGCCGGCGATGACGGCGACACCGCCGACGAGGCCGATGGTCGGCAGCATGGAGCTGGAGCCGGTCTCGGCGAGGTTGCCGGTGACCGGGATCTCCTTGGCGCCGCCCACGGGCGTCTTGCCACCGTTGGGCGTCTTGCCGCCCTCGTTCTCGTCGGCCTCGCCCGGGTTCTCGTTCTCGCTGCCGGCCTTCAGGACCGTGAACTCGTAGAAGGAGAACGCGTTGCGCACGCAGTTCTCCTCGGAGTCCAGGTAACCGCCGAGGCCGAGCGCGTAGCCGTCGCCGGCCGGGGCCTTGGCGCTGACGTTGAGGCGCAGCTTGATGTCGACCTTCTCCTTGGCGCCCAGCGGGGTGGAGCCGAAGTAGAAGCCGCCCGAGACCTCGTCCGTGATGGACTCCCAGGCCTTGGTGTCGGGGTTGAAGTACTGGATCTGCGCGTAGTTGGCGAGCCAGTCCTTCTCGTTCTCGCTCTCGGTGTAGTTGTCCACCATGGCGAGCCACTGGACCTCACCGAGGTCCTGGTCGCTCGGGTTGGAGGCCGTCAGCTTGAACTGGTGCCAGCCGCTGCCCGCGACGATCTTGCCGGGCAGGCCCGAGAGCCCGATCTCCAGCTTCGAGTCGGCGTCGCCGTCCTCGTCGACCGGGCAGTCCGTGGGCTCCTCGGTCGGCTCTTCCTCGGTGGGCTCCTCGGTCGGCTTGGCCGTCTCCGAGGGCTTGGCCGTGTCGGTGGGCGTCCCGCCCGGCGCCGGCGTGGTCGGCGCGGTGGTCGTCGGGCTCGGCGGCGGCGTCGTGGACGGCGTCTCGGTCGGGGTGCCCGAGGCCGGAGGCGTGGCCGACTCGGTGGCCGTCGCGCTGGGGCTCGGCGTGGTGTCCGGGGTCGCGTAGGCGGCAGGGGCCGACAGCAACGCGATCGGGGCTATTGCGGCGGTCGCGGCCGCGGCGGCCATGACACGGCGAAGCTTCATGAAGACCTCAGTGAGTCCGGCGTACCACCGGGCGGGCGGTACGGAGGTGGAGGCCTCCGCGGTGGGGACGCGGGTGTGGCCGTTGTGACGCATGCATGACCTGCGTCGCCTGTGAATGGTTGTCCTCGAACTCACAGAATTCTTATGTGGTGTGGATCACATGGCTTGTGTGTCTGTTGCCCGGTGCCGTAGAAATTCCTCCGCTCGACGGTGATCGTCGGGGTCAGGGGAAGCAGCAGGAGGGGGCGGGCGTGGGGGAGCAGGGCGAAAGACCGGACCGAATACCGGACCACATACCGGACGAGGTGTGGGAGCGGTTCGAGCGCGACAGTCTGCGCGACATCCGCACCTCGGCGCCGAAGGAGCCGTCGGCGCGGGCGCGCATGGTGGCCGAGCGGCTGCGGCGCCTCGACGAGGAGGCAGCGCGCCGACAGGCGGCGGAATCCCGTGCCCTTGGCCGTCGGCGCCGGAAGCGCAAGGCCGCGCGGGGAGAGGGCACCGCCGGGGCGTGGCGGCCGGACGAGTGGCGCGCCGCGCCGACCGGGCCACGGCGCGGCGGGCGTTCGGAGCGCAGCCGCCGGGTGTGGAGCGTGGTGATCGTGGTGGGCTTCATGGCGCTGGCGATCGTGCTCCTGAGCCCGTTCCGATTCTGGATCTGGCAGTAACCCGAGAACCCGGGGTGGGGCCCCGGGGCGGGGAACCGCTCGTAACGATCTTCCGTCGTAGGAGGGGTGCGGGTGACTCCGCAGGGGCGGGTGACACCGCACGATGCGTACGAAAGTGGGGGAGCGGGGACGTGAAGTCAGCTGTGTCGCGTGGCGTGGTGGCTGTTTCGACCGTGGCGGTACTCGGCCTGACGGCGGCGTGCAGTGGCGGCGGCAGCGGTGGCGATGGGGATGGAGCGGGCAAGGGCGAGAAGCCAGGGAGGGCGGACTCGGCCTCCACCCCGGCCTCCACCCCGGCTTCGGCCTCGGCGAAGCTGGAGAAGGCGGCCCTCGCCTCGGGCGACCTGAAGAAGTACAAGGTCGAGCCCGGTCCGGGAGAGGCCAAGGACAAGGCCCGGCCGTCGGCCCGGCGCGTGAACCCGGCCGAGTGCCGCCCGCTCGCCGAGATGCTCACGGCTGCCGCTCCGGCGACGTCGAAGGCGCACGTCAGCCGCACACTGACCAGCACCGACGTCGCGGACACCACGACGACCGAGGTCGTGCTCCTCGCGTACGGCCAGGCCGACTCCGAGAAGACCATGGACACCCTGCGCGTGGCGACGAAGGCGAAGAAGTGCGCCACGTTCGGGGACGGCGGCCGTCGGTACTTCGGTGTCAGGCCGCAGCCTGGGCCGGTCGACGGCGATGAGGCCGTCTCGTACAAGCTCGCGAGCCGGACCGGTGAGTTCCTGCACAGGGACCGCGTCACGGTCGTACGCAGCGGCTCGACGCTCATCGCCTTCCGCGCCTCGAACATCTTCGACCCGACGTCGGCCCGCTCCGACGAGGACGGCGACCCGAAGGTGGCCGACGCGATCGTCGAGGCACAGCTCGCGAAACTGGCCGGGGCGAAGCAGAAGCAGAAGTAGAAGGAGAAGTGGAAGCAGAAGTGGGCGCAGAAGTACCAGGACAGGCGAGTCGGGGGCGCCGACCGCAAAGCTAAGGGCCCCGCGGGACGGAACCGCGGGGCCCTTGGCCGTCAGCACCGACGTCAGGGCAGCGTCGGTGCCCGGAGCGGCGCCGGGGGAGTGCGCCGCAAGGTTGATTCGCGCCGGTGGCCTACCCGGCGCACGAGGGGCGCACGAGTGGTCTCGACCAATGGCAATGGAGTTGTGCAGTACCGCGCGAACGGCCTGCCTGCTACGCATCGTGGTGGATGCGCCGTGACCCGCGCAACCGGTTCGACGTGATCCGGACGAACTGGGACACCTGGGTCTACACAGGGGGACGTAGGAGCCTGAAAGCTGAGGGACCTGGGGGCTGGGGGACCCGGGGGGACGGCTTGGAGACATGGAGACACGGCTTCACGGCTGAGGGATGCTTTCGGGACTGAGGCCGGTCGGCTTCGGGCGTCCCCGAAGCCGACCGTTCCCTGGGTGACCGGGCTGCTGTCCCCTGCCGTCCGGTCACGTCTCTGGAGCGAGGTCCCACGGCGCACACGAGATGTGCGCCTCATCGCTCCAGCGGAGCCACGCGTGGTTTTTCCGTGCCCGCCCCTGGCTGGCACGGACATCGGGACCAACGAAATCCCTCCGGGCCTGGTCACGCGCCGTACGGGTGAGAGCGGACCCGAACTCAGATCCGGTGGGGTTCCGGGGGCCTCCGGCTTGCGTCGTGGGGTGCTCAGACCCGGCCCCTGCACAGCTCGAGGAGCGTCATCGCGAGCGACGTGCCGGGCTTGCCGAGCGCGTCCCTGTAGTGGCCGAGGACCTCCATCTCGCGGGAGAGGTTCACGCGGCGGCCGCCCGAACCGATCCGGGCCTCCTGGATGACGGCCGAGACGGCCATCCGTTCCTGTACGAGACCGATGATGCGGTCGTCGAGTGCGTCGATGCGGTCGCGTGCGCCCTCGATCACGTCGGCGGCCTCGGGGGTGCGGGCGCCGGTCTTGTCGGTCGTGGCGATGGTCATCTGGGGCTCCTGATCGGATGTGGATCTCGGTGGAGTGCCCCGGAGCGACAAGGTCCGGAAATGACAGAACGCCCCGGGCCTTGTCGGCCCGGGGCGCCTGGGAAGTCGCTTGTCAGTGGATCAAGCAGCTCGACCATGGCAGCCGGCGGGCCGGTTGCCATAGGTAAAGAGGAAGCTGAGGTGCTTGGTCACGGGGCCAGTATGCCCCCACGCGCGCGTGCCCGGTCAACACGGGCTCCGGCGCGGCTCGGATACTGAGACGCCCGCCCCCTCCGGGCCCCAGCGCGCCGGCCGGCATCCCGCCCGGCGCTCGTCCGGTACCTCGTCCCGCACCTCGTCCGGCACCCCGCGGTGGGGCGGGCTCTGTCGGATGTGACCAAGGGGGTGTCCGCGGGCCCGTTAGAATCGACAAAACAGACCCCCTGCTCACGCACGAGCCCCAGCTCACGCTCAAGCTCACGCTCAACGCCGGAAGGCCGCCGCCGTGCCATCAGCGTCCCCCGCTGCCGCCGCCCCCGACACCGTTCTGGTCGTCGACTTCGGAGCGCAGTACGCCCAGCTCATCGCCCGCCGCGTCCGCGAGGCCCGGGTGTTCAGCGAGATCGTGCCGAGCACCATGCCGGTCGCCGAGATGCTCGCCAAGAACCCCGCCGCGATCATCCTCTCCGGCGGCCCCTCGTCGGTGTACGCGGACGAGGCACCGCGTCTGGACCGCGCGATCTTCGAGGCCGGAGTCCCCGTCTTCGGCATGTGCTACGGCTTCCAGCTGATGGCGATCACCCTCGGCGGCACCGTCGACAACTCGGGCGCGCGGGAGTACGGCCGCACGCCCCTGGCCGTCTCCAAGCCCGGCTCGACGCTCTTCGAGGGCACCCCGTCCGAGCAGCCCGTGTGGATGTCGCACGGCGACGCGTGCAGCGCGGCGCCCGAGGGCTTCACCGTCACCGCGTCCACGGACGTCGTGCCGGTCGCGGCCTTCGAGAACGACGAGAAGAAGCTGTACGGCGTGCAGTACCACCCCGAGGTGATGCACTCCACGCACGGCCAGCAGGTCCTGGAGCACTTCCTCTACCGGGGAGCCGGCCTGAAGCCCGACTGGACCACCGGCAACATCGTCGAGGAGCAGCTCGCCGCGATCCGCGAGCAGGTCGGCAACAAGCGCGCGATCTGCGGCCTCTCCGGAGGCGTCGACTCCGCCGTGGCCGCCGCCCTCGTGCAGAAAGCCATCGGTTCGCAGCTGACCTGCGTGTACGTCGACCACGGTCTGATGCGCAAGGGCGAGACCGAGCAGGTCGAGAAGGACTTCGTCGCGGCCACGGGCGTACAGCTCAAGGTCGTCGACGCGCAGGAGCGCTTCCTGAGCGCGCTGGCCGGGGTCTCCGACCCCGAGCAGAAGCGGAAGATCATCGGCCGCGAGTTCATCCGCGTCTTCGAGCAGGCCCAGGCGGAGATCATCGCCGAGGCGCCGAACGACCAGCCCGTCGAGTTCCTTGTCCAGGGCACGCTCTACCCCGACGTCGTCGAGTCCGGCGGCGGCACCGGCACCGCGAACATCAAGTCCCACCACAACGTGGGCGGCCTCCCCGAGGACCTCGAGTTCCAGCTGATCGAGCCGCTGCGCCAGCTCTTCAAGGACGAGGTGCGGATGGTCGGGCAGGAGCTCGGTCTGCCGGACGAGATCGTCCAGCGCCAGCCCTTCCCGGGCCCCGGCCTCGGCATCCGCATCGTCGGCGACGTCACCAAGGAGCGTCTCGACCTGCTTCGCGAGGCCGACGCGATCGCCCGCGAGGAGCTGACGGCGGCCGGGCTCGACCGGCAGATCTGGCAGTGCCCCGTGGTGCTGCTCGCGGACGTGCGCAGCGTGGGCGTGCAGGGCGACGGCCGGACCTACGGCCACCCGATCGTGCTGCGTCCCGTCTCCTCCGAGGACGCCATGACCGCCGACTGGTCGCGTCTCCCCTACGACGTCCTCGCGAAGATCTCGACGCGCATCACGAACGAGGTCGCCGACGTCAACCGCGTCGTCCTCGACGTGACGAGCAAGCCGCCGGGCACCATCGAGTGGGAGTAGTCCTCCCCGGGTTCCTTCCCGCGGTCCTTCCCGCGGAAGTCGCCCCGCAGCGCTGAGACGGCGCCGTCCACCGAGGTGGGCGGCGCCGTTCGCGTGTGTCAGGTCCGCCTGGTCGTCCGCGCGGGACCGCCCGGCTTCCACAGCTGCACCGCCAGATACTTCTCGTCCTCGATGTACGTCCGGACCACCTCCGTGAGCTCCGTACGGAAGAGATGGAACGCGTCCGGGTCCGGCGGGTTCACCTCGCCCGCGTACCGCGCGACGACCTCGGGGTCCTTGACCTCGATCGCCCGCCCAGAGATCCGGATGTCGCCGCCCGCCATCTCCGTGCCCGGTCCCGGGTTCGCCTGGAGCGAGAAGCGCGGATCGCGGCGCAGGTCCAGCGCCTTCATCGAGCCCGGCATCATGCCGAGCCACAACTCCCCGTGCAGGAAACGGACTTCGAGCCCGGTGGTGCGCGGCGACCCGTCCTTGCGGAGCGTGGCGAGGACGTGGTGCGTGAACAGGCCGAACCGCTCCTCGGCGGTCCGCGCGAAGGTGGGTTCTGCTGCGCTGAAGGCTGCCCAGTTCGTCGTCATACGGCGAGTGTCCCGCCGATACCCGACACCTTCTGTCCGGCATGACGCACCGATTTCCGCCCGGCCGCGCGTCCCGATTGCGCACTCTCTTCACAGGGAGCCCCTGTCTTCCTGCGCTGACCGGCGGTAACTTCCGCTCCGTACAGCCAGGGATGGAGGACACATGCAGGCGCCCACACCGATACCCGTCGAGCGGTTGCAGTTCGCGATGCCGCCGGTGCACGACTCGCCGGCGGACGAACGGCGCCACCGCAAGGAACGGCTCGCCGGAGCGCTGCGGATCTTCGGGCGGCTCGGGTACGAGGACGGGGTGTCCGGGCACATCACGGCGCGGGACCCGGAGCACGAGGACTGTTTCTGGGTGAACCCCTTCGGGATGCCCTTCAAGCACATCACTGTGGGCGATCTGGTCCTCGCCAACGCGGAGGGGCAGGTCGTCGAGGGGCGTCACCACGTCAACCAGGCCGCCTTCACCGTGCACGCGCAGGCGCACCGGGCGCGGCCGGACGTCGTCGCCGTCGCGCACTGCCACTCGCTGCACGGCCGGGCCCTGTCCACGCTCGGCGAGCTCCTCGACCCGATCACCCAGGAGTCCTGCGCCTTCTACGAGAGCCATGCGCTGTACGACGGCTACACGGGCGTCGTCGTGGACTCGGACGAGGGCCGGCGGATCGCCTCCGCGCTCGGCGACCACAAGGCCGTCATCCTGCGCAACCACGGGCTGCTCACTGTCGGCGACTCCGTCGACGCCGCTGCCTGGTGGTTCCTCACGATGGAACGCTCCTGCCAGGTCCAGCTGAGCGCGCGCGCCGCGGGCCGCCCGATCCTCATCGGCCACAAGCAGGCGGTGGCGACCCGCGAGCAACTCGGCAGCGATCTCGTGGCGTGGATCAACTACCAGTCGCTGTGGCAGGACATCAGCCGCAGCGAACCCGATCTCCTGGCCTGAGCCCGCCGTCAACACGCGTCCGGGTGAATCACCCTCGCTGACCTGACCCAGGGAAGCTGATCGTCTCCTAGTACGGCACAATCCCCTTTCATCGCAAGGAAGTTCACGTTTCGGGGTTCGAACCAGGGTGGGGAAGGCGGCGTACGCGGTGGCGGTGCAGGAGGCGCGCGACGGCGCACACGGGGGCGGCTGCACATGTGGCGACTGCCCGCACGGCGCGCGTGAGGGGCATCGGCGTGCCGTGGCCGCGTTCCTCGCCAAGCGCGACGAGCTGGCGGCGGGACAGGGGCTGCCCGCGGCGGTCGCCCACTCGGCGGGCGCTTCCCGGCAGTGGGTGTCGGACGAGCTGACCCAGTCCGCGCACGCCGTCGCCGAACGCGGCAGGGCCGAGGGGCAGGCCTGGCTCGCCCATCTCTGGCGCCGCACGGCCGCCGTGGTCTGGGCGGGCGTGGGCGTCCTGCTCCTGGTCCAGGCGCTCACCGCGATCGGCACCGGGTGGACCCTGGCCCGGACCGCAGGGGTACTCGCGGCCGCGGTCGTCGCCGCTCTGCTGACCGGCGCCGGATACGCGCACCGAGCGCGCGGCGGCATCCTCGCCCCGCTGATCGGTGAGGACAACCGTCTCTCCACCTCCCGTGCCGTGGCGGCCTGTTGGGTCCTCCTCCTTGTCTTCGCCGTCCTCGTCCTCGTCGGTGAACTCGCCGGGGCGTCGGGCCACCGGGAGCGGGACGAGCTGATCGCCGGGCTCGACCTCGCCCGCGCCGCCGGTGCCGTGACCGTCCTGGCGGTGGTCTGCGGGGTCGCCGTGCTCGTACGCCGCGTGGTCGGTCTGCGCGTTCTTGGCCAGCGGCTGCAGAAGGTGCCCGCCGACCGGCCCCGGGCCGCCGATCTGCTCACCGACGACGCGGGCCGCGGCAGCTTCGCCGACGCCCAGTACGTCCTGGTCAGCACCGTCGCGATGATCTTCGCCGCCGTACGCCTCGCGCGCCGTCCCGAGCAGCTGCCCGACCTGCCGTGGGGCCTCGCCCTCCTGGTCCTGGTGTCGGCGGCGACATACCTGGCGGGCAAGTACGCCGAGGGCGGCCGGCCCGTGATCCTCTCCGTGGTGCGCGCCAGGGAGGCCGGCGATCTCGACGCCCCCATCCGCACGGGCGACGACATCGAGATCCGCGGCGCCGGTTTCGTGCCCCCGGGCGGGCAGACCGCCGATCGTCTCGCCCGGATGGTCGTCCGCATCGGGACCGTGCACGTCCACGTGCCGCTCGTCCCCGTGCCGGGCGGGTTCACCAACCCGACCGACGCTTCCCTGACCGTCCCCGTCCCGGTGGACGTGGAGCCCGGACGCGTCGACGTCCAGGTGATCACGGCCGCGGGCGTGGAGACGAACCGCTGCACGATCGACGTCACGGACTGAGTCACACGGCCCGGCCACGGGCCGGACATCGCGAATTCGGTGCAAGCCACTGAGCAGCGCCCCCTCTTCGTACGTATCGTCAGATGACGGGTCAATGGGCGAGGCGGGTCACGGGAGAGGCGGCGAGAGCGATGGCACACGGCATGCGTACCGACAGCCACACCAGCTACGTCAGAAGCAGCGGCTGGCGGGACAGCGCCTCCCGATACGCCCTGCTGCCGCTCCGGATCTTCCTCGGCGTCACGTTCATCTACGCGGGCCTGGACAAGATCACCGACAGCGCCTTCATGTCCGCCGCCGGGGATGGCTCCATCGGCCAGCAGATGGAGAGCGTCCGCGACATCTCCGCCATCCCCGAACTCGTCGACCTCGCCCTCAAGAGCCCGGTCGGCTTCGGCTACGCCATCGCCCTCGGTGAACTCGCCGTCGGCATCGGCACCCTCATCGGCCTGTTCGCCCGGATCGCCGCGCTCGGCGGAGCGCTGATCTCGCTCAGCCTCTGGCTGACCATGAGCTGGTCCACCGAGCCCTACTACTACGGCAACGACCTGATCTACCTGATGGCCTGGCTGCCGCTGATCCTCGCGGGGGCGTCCGTCTTCTCGGTCGACTCGATGATCGCCGACCGGCGAAGGCACGCCTCGGGCCTCGCCTGACCACCCACCGGACGGGACGGCTAGGCGTCCGTGGAGCCGTCGGCCCCCCGGTCCGCCGTACGGGCCGTGGGCCGGCCGCGTATGCCGTACGACACCGCTGCCGCCGCGCCTCCGAGGAGCAGACCCGCCAGCAGGAGCGGGAAGGCCAGGAACCACGGCGTGTCCCATATGCCGCCCGCGTCGCCGGCGTAGGCGATCGCCGCTATCAGCAGGAACAGGCCAAGGACCAGCTTGCCGGGATGGAACTCATGGCGTAGCACGGGTCACCTCCACCTGTCCGATGCCCACTTCGACGTGCAGCTCGAGCGTGCCGCCGCCCTTGCTTCCCGCGACCGGGTTGAGCGTCACCGACTTCTCCTTGCCCGGAGCGATGTCCACGTCCTGCTTGCGGTCGTCCGGCAACTGGATGTCGCCGACGCCCACTTCGATGTCCAGTTTCACCGTGCTGTCCTTCGGCAGGATCACCTTCAGCTGACCCGCCCCCACCTCGGCGCCGGTGGTCAGGGTCCGGCCCTTGCCGGGGCCGGCCCGGGTCAGGTCGAGCGTGCCGATGCCTGTCCCCAGCTCATACTGCGGCTGGACCTGCCCGGCCGCGGTCGGTATCCACTCGGTCTCCGCCCAGGTGGTGCTGATGTCCTTGGGCAGGGCGGCCGAGCCCGCGAGCAGCCCCGCCGTGATCACCGCGAGGATGATCGAGCCCACTCCGGTGCGCCCGAGGAAGGCGCTGACGGCGATGCCCGCGCCGAACACCCCGAGCGCGAGCGCGAGGCCGGTCTGCAAACTGGTGCCGAGCGGCTGCTCCTGCCAGGTGAGGCCGGTGCCGAGGCCTCCGGCCAGCAGCGCTCCCAGGAAGACGAGGCCGCCGATCCAGCGGGGGCCTCGCGGCTTGGGCTGGGGAGGGGGCTCGGGGGCGCGCTGCCGCGGCTGCCCGTGCGGCGGATCGGGCTGGTACTCGACGGTCAGCCCCGGGGGCCCCCAGAAATAGCCCGAGATCCCGTCGTGCGTGCCGTCCTTGATGATCGGGTCCCGCCACCACGAGGGAGCGCCTGCCACCGGCGGTGCCTTCGCCTCGGGCGGCGCGTCCGCCACGGCCTGAGCCGCCACCGGATCGGGATCGGTCGTGCTGCGCTGCTGCGACCAGTACCCCGCGCCCGCCAGGAGCAGGGCGAGGACGGCCGCGAAGGTGAGCGCCCCGCCGTTGTTCAGCAGGGAGAGGAAGACGCCGCAGCCGACGAGCGCGAAAAGCACGGCCGTCAGCGCCTGACCGTCCACCCGGCCGGAGAGGAGCCTGCGCGCCTCGTTCTCCTCCTCGTCGTCGAAGGGGACGAACAGCCACGCGAAGCCGTAGAAGACAAGGCCGAGACCGCTGGTGAGAGAGAGGAGCGCGAGCCCGATCCGGAAGATCACCGGATCCATGTCGCAGTGCCGGCCGAGCCCCGCGCACACGCCGCCCAGCTTCTTGTGCCGGCGGTCGCGGCGGAAGGCCAGGACGTCCATCGGCCCGCCCGGCTCCTGCGCCGTGGCGAAACGAGGATCGCGCGATGCGGCCTGCGGGCCCGACCCGGCGGGCTGCTCGTCTGTCATGTGTCCATGGTGACGGGCCGGAGGCCGCCGCGGCAGTCGGGACAACCCTGGCCGAACCCTGAGATCGTCCCTGACACACCCCTGCCCTGACCTCCGCGGCCTGCCCGTCCGGGTCGGAGATCAGGGACGTCTCGGGGGTCGACCCTGATGCCCGCGCCCGCGTACGCGTGTGAATATCGGAGACATGCCGGAAGCCGCAGCAGTATCCATCGAAGACGAGCGGCCGCTGCGAAAGCTCTATCGCAGCGGTGACGGCCGTTGGCTCGGCGGTGTCGCGCGCGGCCTCGCCGGTCATCTCGGCCTGCCCGTCGTCTGGGTGCGGCTGATCTTCGTCGGCCTGTTCATGGCGGACGGGCTCGGCGGCCTGCTGTACGCGGCGTTCTGGTTCTTCGTGCCGCTGGGCGTCGGCGGGGTCGACGCGATGCGCCCGCCCTCGGCCGTCACATCCGAGACGGCACCCGACGGGCGCCGCAGACTCGTGGCTCGCAAGCCGGACAGGGGCCAGCTCGTCGCGCTGCTCGCGATGGTCATCGTCGCCATGGTCTTCGTCGGGAACGTGGACCTGGGCAACTCGACCAAGGCCTATCTCTGGCCGACCCTGCTCGTCGCCGCCGGTGTCGCCCTGGTCTGGCGGCAGGCCGACAACGCCCGCCGGGCCCGCTGGATGGCCGTCGGCCGGCGCAGGCGCACCCTGACCATCGCCCGCGCGGGGGCCGGAGTGCTGCTGGTCGGCGCCGGTGTCTCCGGCATCGTCGTGCTGCAGGGCTCCACCTCGCACCTCAGCTCCGTGCTGCAGGCCGCGCTCGCCGTCCTTGTCGGCGTCGCCCTGCTCGCCGGCCCCTATCTCGTGCGCATGATGCAGGACCTCTCCGAGGAGCGGCTGATGCGCATCCGCGCTCAGGAGCGGGCGGAGGTGGCCGCCCATGTGCACGACTCGGTCCTGCACACCCTGACCCTGATCCAGCGCAACGCCGAGAATGCCTCGGAGGTGCGCCGCCTGGCCCGTGCCCAGGAGCGTGACCTGCGGCAATGGCTCTACAAACCCGAGGGCACAGGCAAGGACGAGGCGGACGAGCCCGACACCCTCGCCGAAGCGGTCCGCCGCGACGCCGCGGAGGTGGAGGACAAGCACGGCGTCCCCATCGAGGTCGTCATAGTCGGCGACTGCCCGCTGGACGACCGCCTCACGGCGCAGACCCAGGCCGCGCGGGAAGCAATGGTGAACGCCGCCAAGTACGGTGGCGAGGGCGGTGCGGTGCAGGTCTTCGCCGAAGTCGAGGGGGAGACGGTGTTCGTGTCCGTCCGGGACCGTGGCCCCGGGTTCGACCTTGATTCCGTTCCGGACGACCGCATGGGCGTACGAGAATCGATCATCGGCCGTATGCAGCGCAACGGCGGCACGGCGCGGCTGCGCGCGGTGCCGGGGGGCGGCACGGAAGTCGAGCTGGAGATGGAGAGGACGGCGACGACATGAGCGACGCGAGCGAGCCCGTGGGGCCCAGGGGCGGATCAGAGGGCGCGGCCGAGTCGGCTCAGCCCGCCGATGCGACGGCCGACGCGGCCGAAGCGACCGGTGCCGCCGCGGGCGGTGCCCCGGAGGGCCGCCGGGCGCGCGTCGTCCTCGTCGACGACCACCGGATGTTCCGCACGGGCGTCCAGGCGGAGATCGGCAGGACCGCGATCACCGGCGTCGAGGTGGTCGGAGAGGCCGCGGACGTCGACCAGGCGGTCACGGTGATCACGACCGCGCGCCCCGAGGTCGTGCTCCTGGACGTGCACCTTCCGGGCGGCGGCGGCGTCGAAGTGCTGCGCCGCTGCGCGCCGTTGATGTCCGACGCCGAGAGCCCCGTGCGGTTCCTCGCGCTCTCCGTCTCGGACGCCGCGGAGGATGTCATCGGAGTCATCCGCGGCGGCGCCCGCGGTTATGTCACCAAGACGATCACCGGCACCGACCTGGTCGACTCCATCTTCCGGGTGCAGGACGGCGACGCGGTGTTCTCGCCGCGCCTTGCCGGGTTCGTCCTCGACGCCTTCGCGTCGACCGACGCGCCCCCGGTCGACGAGGACCTGGACCGCCTGACGCAGCGCGAGCGGGAGGTGCTGCGGCTCATCGCGCGGGGGTACGCGTACAAGGAGATCGCCAAGCAGCTGTTCATCTCCGTCAAGACGGTCGAATCACATGTGTCGGCGGTGCTGAGGAAGCTCCAGCTGTCCAACCGTCACGAGCTGACCAGATGGGCGACGGCACGGCGGCTGGTCTGACCCTCGGACGGGCCCCAGGCTTCGGCCCGCCCCCGGCTCAGCGGTGCGCGCCGCTCGCCACCGGGGCGGGGCCCAACTTCCGTAGCGCCCAGCGGTAGTGGCCCACGGCTTTGGTGATGCCGATGAGGCCCGTCAGCCACGCGATGAGGCCCGCCCCCATGCCGAGCGCGACGTCGCTGTACGAGTCCCTGCCGGGCTCGGCGTAGGCGGCGGCCGCGAAGGACGCCCACAGGCCGAGCGCGCACACGGCGAGGGACGAGAGGAGCCAGCAGAGGCTGAGGGCGGGAGAGCGCAGAGCGGAGTCCGACGCCGGATCGCTGTCCAGAGCCAGCCAGCTGTCGGTGAGTTCACGGAGCTTGCGGTCGTTGCGGACGCCGATGACGACGCCCACGACCGAGGGAGCGATGGCCCCGAGGCCCAGGACCGCGCAGATCGGACCCATCACGAAGGCCATCGGATCGTGGTCCTCGATCATCTCGAGCGGCACCGCCAAGAGCGCCCAGCCGATGACGCAGCCGAGCGCCAACAGCCAGAGCAGCAGCAGGCGGTGCACGCCCAGGCTTCGTCGGCGCAGGTCCTCCAGGGCCATGCCGCGGTCGTACAGCAGTGCGTTCCGGTCTGGCCAGGTGCGCAGATGGGCGGGTGGCGGAGGCGGCGGCAGCGTACGGCGGGTCATGGCCCTGACAGTACCGGCGGACCCGCGCGGCCTCGGGGGAGGCTCTGCAGCCCCCTATGCCCCTCACGCCACGCGCGTCGCCCCCGCGAACGGCATCTGGCTGATCGGTGCGAGGCGGACCGGCGCGCTCGGATTCGGGGCGTGGATCATCTGGCCGTTGCCCACATAGAGGCCCACGTGGCTGATGCCCTGGTAGAAGAAGACCAGGTCGCCCGGCTGGAGTTGGGAGCGCGGGACACGCTCGCCCGCGGCGATCTGCGCGTACGTCGTGCGCGGCAGGCCGACGCCCGCCGACCGGTAGGCGGCCTGCGTGAGCCCCGAGCAGTCGAAGGCGTCGGGGCCGGTGGCTCCCCACACATAGGGGCTGCCGAGGGCCTTGTAGGCGTACGAGACGGCCGCCGAGGCGCGGGCGTTGGGTGCCTTGCCCGGGGCTCCCCCGAGGCCGTCACGGCCCGCGTCACGCGACGCCCTGTCCTCGCCCGCGAGCTCCGCGCGCTGGTCGGCGGTGAGCTGGGACAGGAGCCGCTTGGCCGCGCCGAGCTTTCCGTTGACCGTCTTCTTGTGCTTTTTCAGCTCCGCCTGGCGGGACTTGAGGTGCGCGAGGGTGCCGTCGGCCTCGGTGCGCAGCTGGTCGATCTCGCGAAGCTGCTTCCGCACGCCGGTGACGGCCGCCGCCTGGCGGTTGTCCGCGCGGTCGGCGATGGCGGCGCGCTCGAGGTACTGGTCGGGGTCGGAGGAGAGCGCGAGCTGGACGGCGGGGTCGATGCCACCGCTGCGGTACTGCGCGGCGGCGATCGAACCGAGCCCTTCGCGCGCCGAGTTGAGCTTCTCCGTCTTGCGGGCGGCCTCGTCACGCAGCTCGCGCAAAGACTTCTCGGCGCCCTCGGCCTTCTCCTTGGCGCCGTTGTACTTCTCGGTGGCGATCTCGGCCTCGCGGTAGAGGGCGTCGACCTTGGACTTCACCTCGGCCGGGCTGAGCCGTGGGTCCGCGTGTCCCGTGCCGTCGAAGGCGGTGGCCGTGGCGGCTCCCGCGAGGGCGATGGTGGCGGCGGTACGGGCCGTATGGCCACTGAGCGAGCGCTGTTTCGGCTTGCGGTGCGCTGCCACGAAGGGGGGGCTCCTTAAGGTTCCGGCGACGGCCCGCACAGGGGGAGCGGGCCGCCGCCGGATTCTCGGCGGGGGTGGCCGACTGCCGCCCCGGGTCCGGGCGGCGGTGGGGAGCCAGTCACCTGACGAAGGACGCTAAACCTGACTGTCACGGGTTGGTGACGGATTGTGCGCAACTGACGGAAGTGTGGCCTTCGGTGACCTCAAGTGACCGCGCGATCTGCCGGACCGGGCCCCTTCGGAGACACGCGTGATCGATGCGGCCCTAGGGGCCCACCTGGCTACGGAGCGGTGATATGGCCCCGGTTAGGCTCCGGAACCATGGACGTTCTCACCCATCTCTTCGTCGGCCTGCACATCATCGGCATCGCCTCCCTCCTGGGCGGCTTCCTCACCCAGATGAAGCAGATGGGTCAGGGCACGGCCCGCTTCAGCCCCGCGATGCTGCACGGCGCGCTCACGATGCTCGTCACGGGCGTGATCCTGGTGGGCCTCAACCAGGCGGACGACAACCCCGTCAACAACGTCAAGATCGGCATCAAGATGGCCGTCCTGATCGTGATCCTCGCGCTGGTCTACGTGAAACGGGACGACGAGAAGGTGGACAAGGGGATGTTCGGCGCCGTCGGCCTGCTGACCGTCGCGAACATCTTCATCGCGGTGCTGTGGACCTGAGTCCGCGCATCCGACCGACCCACCACGCGCGCGTGGCCCGCATCCCCCCGGGAATGCGGGCCACGCGCGCGTAGTGGGTTCCTGGGCGAGTGCTCAGGCGGGCCGCACCACACTGTGGATCGGCATGTAGTAGATCGACTCGACGCGGACGTTCGCACCCGGCTTCGGGGCGTGGATCATCTTGCCGTCGCCGATGTAGATCCCGACGTGGCTGATGTCGTCGTAGAAGAACACCAGGTCACCGGGCTTGGCGTCGGCCGTTTTCACGGTCGTGCCGACCTTCACCTGGTCCCACGTCGTACGCGGCAGGGAGATCCCCGCGGCCTTCCACGCGTCCTGGGTGAGCCCGGAGCAGTCGTAGGAGTCGGGACCGGTCGCGCCCCACACATACGGCTTGCCGATCTGGGCCTCGGCGAAGTTGATCACCTTCGCGGCCTTCGTCGCGTAGCCACTGTCCGTGCCGCCGGAGCCGGAGCCGGCACCCGTGCCGGTGTCGGAACCCGAGCCGGCGCCCGTGCCCGTTCCCGCGTCCGGGGTTTCCTTCTCGCGCTCCTTGGCCGCGGCCTCTTCCGCCGCCTTGCGCTTGGCCTCCTGCTTGCGCGCCAGCTCGGCGGCCTTGCGCTTGGCCTCTTCTTCCTTCTTCTTCTCGATCGCCGCGAGCCGTGCCTTCTCCTCGGCCGTCAGCTCCGAGAGCAGCGTGCGCGCCTCGCCCAGCTTCTTCTGGACGGTCTGCTTGCTCGTCCGCAGGTCGTCCCGTGAGTCGCTGAGTGTCTCCAGGCTCTTGGCGGCCTTCGTGCGCTGCTTCGTGGCCGAGGCCTGCTGCGTCTGGTAGTCGTCGACCGCCTTCTTCTGGCGTGCGGTCAGCCGGTCCGACAGGTGGTTCTGGTCGAAGTACCCCTGCGGGTCGTCGGCGAGCATCATCGTGGCGGTCTCGGAGACGCCGCCGGTGCGGTACTGGGCCGCGGCGAACGTGCCCAGCTGCCGGCGGGCCTCGTTCAGCTTGTCGGCGCGCTCGGCCACGTCGTCGAGAAGGGTGTCGACCTTCTTGCGCTGCTTGTCGGTGCGCTCCTTGACCGAGTTGTACTTCTGGGTGGCCACGCCCGCCTGCTGGTAGAGGTCGTCGACCTTCTTCTGTACTTCTTCGAGGCTGGGCTTCTGGGGCGCTGACGGTGCCGCCTGCGCGCTCTGTGACAGGAGGGCCACGGAGGTGAGGGCTGCCGTCGTGATGCCGAGGGCCGGAGCGGTGCGTAGGCCGGTGATGCGGGCCCGCGGCTTGCGGTGCGACGCCAAGGGAGGCGACTCCTTCCGTAGACCGCCTACCGGGTTAGCTGTCGGGTTCGGGCGGGTGGTTCCGGAAGGTTGCCCTACGGTCCCGTACTGCGTACGGGACCGATTCACCCCAAGTTCATCGTGGGTCCCCGGCTCCGAGGAGATCGAACTCGGCGGAGGCCACCCGTTCCCGGCGGGGTTCGCCGGTGGGAGTACGAGCAGCCCGCGGAGCACGGTAGCCAACTCGTGTGGTCCGTGTGAAGGTTGATGTTCGATATGCCCGATACGTTTTCGTTACTTTGCGAAGCCCTTGACGCGGACACGCGGCGCCGTCGCGGAACGTGACGATTCGCGGGCAGGCCGTGTGCCGGCCGTATGCGGGGGGACCTGGCCGGAACCCGGGGCGGGTTGTCAGTGGGGCCGCCTAGACTCGGGAGGCGATGAGCAGCCTCTTTGATGACAGCTTCCTGGCGGACCTCCAGCCCTCGCGGGCTTCCGAGGAGGAGCCCCCGCCGCCGCCCGAGGACAGTGCCCCGGAATCCGTTCCGGACGATCTGTTCGACGGGAAGTTCGACGCGCCCACGCCCCGGGACGCGCACTACCGCGGCGGCGCCCCGCGCCCCGTGATCGACCCGGCGGCCCTGCTCGACGGGCTGAACGAGAACCAGCGCGCGGCCGTCGTGCACGCGGACTCCCCGCTGCTCATCGTCGCGGGCGCGGGCTCCGGCAAGACCCGGGTCCTGACGCACCGCATCGCGTATCTCCTGGCCGAGCGGCACGTGCACCCGGGGCAGATCCTGGCGATCACGTTCACGAACAAGGCCGCGGGCGAGATGAAGGAGCGCGTCGAGCAGCTCGTCGGGCCGCGGGCGAACGCGATGTGGGTGTCGACGTTCCACAGCGCGTGCGTGCGCATCCTGCGCCGTGAGTCGAAGAAGCTCGGCTTCACCTCCTCCTTCTCGATCTACGACGCCGCCGACTCCAAGCGGCTGATGGCGCTGGTCTGCCGCGACCTGGACATCGACCCGAAGAAGTTCCCGCCGAAGTCCTTCAGCGCCAAGATCTCGAATTTGAAGAACGAGCTGATCGACGAGGAGACCTTCGCTGGTCAGGCCGCCGACGGCTTCGAGAAGACGCTCGCCCAGGCGTACGCGATGTACCAGTCGCGGCTGCGCGAGGCGAACGCCCTCGACTTCGACGACCTGATCATGACGACGGTCCACATGTTCCGTGCGTTCCCGGACGTCGCCGAGCACTACCGCCGCCGCTTCCGCCACGTGATGGTCGACGAATACCAGGACACCAACCACGCGCAGTACGCCCTGGTGCGCGAGCTGGTGGGCCCCTCCGGAGGCGAGGACGACGACCCCGCCGAGCTGTGTGTCGTGGGTGACGCGGACCAGTCGATCTACGCCTTCCGCGGCGCGACGATCCGCAACATCCTCCAGTTCGAGGAGGACTACCCGGACGCGACCACGATCCTCCTGGAGCAGAACTACCGCTCCACGCAGACGATCCTGACCGCCGCCAACGCCGTCATCGAGCGCAACGAAAGCCGCCGCCCCAAGAACCTGTGGACCAACGCGGGCGCGGGCGCGGGCATCATCGGCTACGTCGCGGACACCGAGCACGACGAGGCGCAGTTCGTCGCCGACGAGATCGACCGGCTCACCGACGCGGGCGACGCGAAGGCGGGCGACGTCGCGATCTTCTACCGGACGAACGCGCAGTCGCGTGTCTTCGAAGAGATCTTCATCCGCGTCGGCCTGCCCTACAAGGTCGTCGGCGGCGTGCGCTTCTACGAGCGCAAGGAGGTCCGGGACGTCCTCGCGTATCTGCGGGTGCTCGCCAACCCGGAGGACTCCGTCCCGCTGCGGCGCATTCTGAACGTGCCCAAGAGGGGCATCGGCGACCGCGCGGAGGCGATGATCGACGCGCTCTCGCAGCGCGAGAAGATCTCCTTCCCGCAGGCCCTGAAGCGCGTCGACGAGGCGTACGGGATGGCGGCCCGCTCGGCCAACGCCGTCAAGCGTTTCAACGTGCTGATGGAGGAGCTGCGGACCATCGTCGAGTCCGGCGCGGGACCCGCCGTCGTCCTGGAGGCCGTCCTCGAGCGCACCGGGTACCTCGCCGAGCTGCAGGCCTCGACCGACCCGCAGGACGAGACACGTATCGAGAACCTCCAGGAACTCGCCGCCGTGGCCCTGGAGTTCGAGCAGGACAGCGGCACGGCCGCCGCTGAAGGCGAAAGCGAAGGGGAAGGCGAAGGGGAAGGCGAGACCGAGGGGGAGGAGGCCGCGGGCACCGGTGTGTCCGGCACGCTCTCGGAGTTCCTGGAGAGGGTCGCGCTCGTCGCCGACTCGGACCAGATCCCGGACGAGGAGGACGACGGCTCCGGAGTCATCACGCTGATGACGCTGCACACCGCCAAGGGCCTGGAGTTCCCCGTCGTCTTCCTGACCGGCATGGAGGACGGCGTCTTCCCGCACATGCGCTCCCTCGGCCAGGTCAAGGAGCTGGAGGAGGAGCGCCGCCTCGCGTACGTGGGCATCACGCGCGCGCGTGAGCGGCTCTATCTGACGCGGTCCTCGATGCGCAGCGCCTGGGGACAGCCTTCGTACAACCCGCCCTCACGCTTCCTGGAGGAGATCCCGGAGGCGCACCTGGACTGGAAGCGCAAGGGTTCCGTCGGCGCGCCGGCGACGTCCGGCCCCGCGGCCGGGATCGCCTCCTCCTTGTCGTCGTCGCGCTCGCGGACCGGCGGCGCCCAGGGCTTCGCCACGCGCCGCGCGTCGGAGAAGCCGGTGGTCGCGCTCGCGGTCGGGGACCGGGTCACGCACGACCAGTTCGGCCTCGGGACCGTGGTCGGCGTGAAGGGGACGGGCGCGAACGCCGAGGCGACGGTGGACTTCGGAGAGCCGAAGCCGAAGCGGCTCCTCCTGCGGTACGCACCGGTGGAGAAGCTCTAGCGCCCCCAGGGCCGCGGGGGCGGCCGGAGTTACGTCGGGTCGAGGTTGTGGCTGCGCAGCCACGGCAGCGGGTCGATGGCCGAGCCGCCCGCGGGACGCACCTCGAAGTGCAGGTGCGGGCCCGTGGAGTTGCCGGAGTTCCCGGAGAAGGCGATGGGGTCGCCCGCCTTCACGGGGCCGCTGGAGATCTTGTGCGTGGAGAGGTGGCAGTACCACGTCTCCGTGCCGTCCTTGGCGGTCACGATCGCCATGTTGCCGTAGGCGCTGTTCCACTTCGTGGAGACCGTGCCGTCGGTGGCGGCGAGCACCTCGGTGCCGTACGACACCGGGAAGTCGATCCCGGAGTGCGCGGACATCCAGTTGACGCCGGCCTGCCCGTAGTACGCGCTCAGACCGTGCTGCTTCACCGGCAGCGAGAACTTCGGGCGCAGGCGCTCCTTGCGCGCGGCTTCCTCGGCGGCCTTCTTCTGGGCGGCGACCTTCTCCGCCTTGAGGTCGATACGTTCCTGCGTGCGGCTCGCGCGGTCGGCGAAGTCACCGGCGTCCGCCGAGAGGTTCGCCAGCTGCGTGTCGAGCTTGTTGTTGGCGGCGGACGGCTGCACCGACGCGGGGTCCGGGGCCGTTGCCGCCTGCGTCTCCTTGCCGTCGTCGCCGCCGAAGTTGCCCACGGAGGCCGCGGCGATACCCGCGACGCCCATCACGCAGGCGGAGGGCACGGCGACGGTGAAGAGCGCGGAGCGCTTGGCGGGGGAGCGGCGGCGGGCCCGGGAACGGGAGCCGTGCGCACGGTCCATGAGCGGCGGCTCGTCGTCACCCGCGGAAACCCTGCGGGTCGGCTCGACCGGGCCGAGTGAATCGGCGGGAGCCTCGTCGGGTGTGAACTCGTGCTCGGCGGGAACCTGTTGGTCGTAGGTGTCGGCGGAGAGAAAGCCGGAGTCGTACGACGCGGTGGCGTAGGACCCGGTGTCGTAAGGCGAATGCTCGTACGGTTCGGGGGCCTCGTACGTGTCGGGCGCTCCGGGCGTGTCCTGGGGCTCGTACGTGCCGTGCGCCTCAAGTGTCTCGGGCGTGCCGTGCGCCTCGTGCGTCGCGGTGGCCCCGTACGTCATGTCCTGGCCGGCGGAGTTCCACGCGGTCGCGTCGTAGGCGCCGGTGTCGAAGGCCTGGGTCTCCCACTGGCCGGTCTGCTGCGGCTGGTCCCAGGTGCCCGTGTCCCACTGGCCCGTGGCCTCGGGACCCGGTTGCTGCGCCGGGATGTCGGCGGAGAGGTGCTGGTGGCCGCCGGTCGACCACATGGCGCCGGTGTCGTAACCACCGGTGTCGTAGCCGCCGTTCTCGTACCCACCGGTGTCGTACGCGGCTTGGTGCTGCGCGGCGTACGGGTCGTGGTTCAGCGTCTGTTGGGTTCCCGTGGTGGACCACTGGCCGGTGTCGTACGAACTGCCGGGCATGTCGCCGAAGAGCGGGTCGGACGCAAAGCTTCCGGTGTCGTGACCGGCCGCCGCATAGCTGCCCGTGGTGTCGAAGCTTCCGGTGGAGTAGCTGTCGTACCCGGTGTAGGCGCCGTGCTGGGTGCTCTGCGGGTCATACGCCGCGTAGGGCGCATGGTCGGCGGGTGCCGAGGCCGGGGGTGTCGAGCTCCCCGACGGGTGACGGTCGTTCACCAACTTCTCTTTCGCCTCGGCAGCAGGGGGCAGAGCAGTGCGGCGACTGTACCCGGCGGTATGCGGGCACGACAATCTTCGGCAGGTTTCGTGCTCTCAGGAAACGGGCATTCGGCCGCCTTTCGGCGGTCGGCGGGCACAGCTTTGGCCTTGCGTTCGAGCTCCGTTCGACAATTTTCCCTCGCCGCGGGGTGCGCGAGCTGCTCCTCAGGCCACGGTGAGTCCGTTCTCGGCGCCCTTCGCGGGGGTCCCCGGAGCAGCCAGGTCGAGGGCCTGACGGATTCCGGAGGCGACCGCGGGGTGCACGGGCAGGGCGAGATGACCGATACCGGAGACACGTACGTTCTGGGCGATCAGGTCGGGGTGGTTGACGCAGGCCGTCTCGAGCGGGGCCATCAGCTGGTCCAAGTCGCTCCAGAAGCTCACGAAACGGGTCCGGCAGCCCGGTGCGGGCTCCCGCAGCTCCTCGATCACGTCCGATCCGGGGCGCATCTGGCGCACGATCGGGTGCGCGTCGGCGAACGGCACGACGCGCGTTCCCTCGTGCGGGGTACCGAGGGTGACCAGTGTGCGAACGCGCTCGTCGCCGCCCAGACGCTGCGCGTAATAGCGAGCTATGAGGCCGCCGAGGCTGTGCCCGACGATGTCCACCTGGTGGTGGCCCGTGCGCTCGCAGATCTCCTCTATGTGGCGGCCGAGCAGCTCGGCGGCGGTGCGGATGTCGCAGGTGAGAGGGGAGTAGTTGAGGGACTCCACGTGCTGACCGCCGTGCTGGGCCAGGGAGCGGCGCAGGAGGACGAAGACCGAGCGGTTGTCGATGAAGCCGTGCAGGAGGACGACCGGCGGGCGGCTCTCCGCGGGGAGCCGGGGGGCGTCGGGAGGCGGCAGCTCGGCGGCGATCCTGCGTTCCTGTGCGATGCCCGACGGGTAGAGGAGGAGATGCCCGGCGAGGATCGCCACCTCCAGTGCGGTCGCCTTCAGCAGGGCGATGGAGAGCCCCGCCAGTCTGGCGGGCAGCAGAGAACAGGGCGGGCGAAAGGGCAGGACCCTCGTGATGGTCATGGTCGACCTCCCGGTCGGCACGCCGGGGGACGGCTCTGACCCCCGTGTGCCCATAGTGGGGAGGCGTGGCAGAGGTCGTACGGCGGTACGTGGTCAGCGCCGACGGCGCACCCTGTACCGGCGCGATCGCCGATCCGCCGCATCACCACGGCGCGCAGCGGACGGCGCGGTGGCACGGCGACCTCGTTGCGGCTCCCCTTGCGCCGTCCCATGGGCGGTCCCAAAGCCGCTGGACACGGGAGTGGCGCGCAGCGAACGTGTCCCTTCGTGTGATTTCCCCCTCGCTCTCCACCGTGAAACTGCCGGGTGCGAGATGCTGGGGATAACGTTCGTTCACTTCCCCGGCCCGTGCGGCACGGGGTGCCAGTGCTTGGACAGATGGATATCGGTACATGGAGGCAGTGATGGGTGTGGCAGCCGGACCGATCCGCGTGGTGGTGGCCAAACCGGGTCTCGACGGTCATGATCGCGGAGCCAAGGTGATCGCGAGGGCACTGCGTGACGCGGGTATGGAGGTCATCTACACCGGCCTGCATCAGACGCCCGAGCAGGTCGTGGACACCGCGATCCAGGAGGACGCCGACGCGATCGGCCTGTCCATCCTCTCCGGCGCCCACAACACGCTCTTCGCGCGCGTGATCGAACTCCTCAAGGAGCGCGACGCCGAGGACATCAAGGTGTTCGGCGGCGGCATCATCCCCGAGGCGGACATCGCGCCGCTCAAGGAGAAGGGCGTCGCGGAGATCTTCACTCCCGGGGCCACCACGGCTTCGATCGTGGACTGGGTACGGGCGAACGTCCGTCAGCCGGCAGGCGCCTGACGGCCACCGTGCCGGAGTGGGGACGCCCGGCCGCCTGGGCCTCGTGATCGGTCCGTCGCCCGGCCTCTTGATGGGGGTGCCTAAGATGACGGCACCCCCGGATCTTCCGGCGCCGAGCCCGGCTTCACCGGCTCCGCGCCCGGCCTGACCGGCTCCGCACCCGGCCCGACCGGCTCCGCGCCCAGCTCCGCCCGCATCGCCGCGCGTAGACGCAACGTACTGACAAGCCGCTGGAAAGCCTCCGACCAGTAGCCGCCCGCGCCGGGTGACGCGTCCTCCGGCTCGTCCGGTACCGCCGTCAGTACGTCGAGCCGGACCGCCTCCGCCGGGTCGAGGCAGCGCTCCGCCAGACCCATCACCCCGCTGAAGCTCCACGGGTAACTCCCCGCGTCCCGCGCGATGTTCAGCGCGTCCACCACCGCCCGGCCCAGGGGCTCCGACCAGGGCAGCGCGCAGACGCCGAGCAGCTGGAACGCCTCCGAGAGGCCGTGCGTCGCGATGAACCCGGCGACCCACTCGGCCCGCTCCCCGGCCGGCAACGCGGCGAGGAGCTTCGCGCGCTCGGCGAGCGAGACCGCGCCGGGCCCCGCCGCGTCGGGGGACGAGGGGGCCCCGAGCAGCGCACGGGACCACATCGCGTCGCGCTGCCGCACGGCCGCGCGGCACCACGCGGCGTGCAGCTCGCTCTGCCAGTCGTCGGCCACGGGAAGCGCCACGATCTCGGCGGGGGAACGGCCGCCGAGCCGTTCCTGCCAGATGCCGAGCGGGGCCGCCTCCACCAACTGACCGAGCCACCACGACCGTTCGCCCCGGCCCGCCGGTGGCTGCGGGATGACGCCGTCGCGCTCCATGCCCGCGTCGCACTCGTGCGGCGACTCGACGGTGAGCGTCGGCTCGTTCTTCGTACCCTGCGCATGGTCTATGGCCACGCAGGACGCCGCCCGGTCCGCCATCCGTGCGGCGAGAGCCGACGAGGGAAGCGCGGAGAGGAGCTCGGCCGCGGTGGCGCGGACGTTGCGGCTGCGGTCGGTGAGGGCCTGTTCCAGGAACGGCTCGTCCGCGTCGTTCAGATGGGTGCGCAGGGAGTCGAGAAACATCAGGCGGTCCTCCGCACGCTCCGTGCTCCAGGTGGAGGCGAGCAGGTCTCGCGCGGCGGCCGGGTCGTGCGCTCGCACGGCGCCGAGCAGGGCGACCCGTTCGGCGAACAGACCCTCCTCCCAGAGCTGTTGCACCTGTGCTGTCTCCTCCGGGGCGGGCAGCGCCACACCGCCGCCCGGAGTCGAACGGAGCGCGAACTTCCAGTCCGGGTTGAGCCGGGCGAGCCACAGCGCCCGCGGCCCCGCGAAGGCGAGGGCCTGGGGGCGAAGGTCGGTGCGCCCGCGGGCCGCGTTCAGGAGGGCGGGAAGCAGCTCGGGGGGCGCCGCGAAGCCACGGTTGTTGGCCAACGCCAGCCACTGGGGCAGCAGTTCCATCAGGTCGGGCACCGCGCCCCGGCGCCCGCCGCCGCCCGCCCCGGGGTGATCGGTGAGCAGAGTGGCGAGCCTGCGCCGTGCCGCCGGCGGCACCAGGGGCCTCGGGTCGTCCGCGGCGGGCTCGGAAGGTGTGGCCGCGGGCGCGGGGGAAAGCCCGGCTCTGCGCCGCACGGTCTGCACCGCGGCCGCGTCAAGGAGGGCGGTCGGTGCGTCCTTGTCCTGGGCGCGTACGGGGGGTGTGCGGCGGTCGGTGCCGAGGAGCGCGGCGGTGACCAGGTCCTCCCAGGGGGTGGCGGTCGCTTCGGTGAGTGCGGTGGTGCCGGTCATGTGGACTCCTCACCCGGACGGGACTCTCGGGTCTTTGTGTTCCTTCGGGATCGCTGAGGGCTTGCAGGTCTCTCAGGGCTTGCAGGTCTCTCAGGGCTTCCAGGTCTCTCAGGTTTTCCAGATCTCTCAGGTCTTCCAGCGGTCTTCACGAAGCTCGCGTTGTGCGCGTCGCTCGCCTGGCTCGCGGGTTTCGCATCCTTCGGGTCTTCGTCCGGCGGTGCCGCCTTGGATCTGCCGGGTTCCGCTGATCTGCCGGAGCGAGGTCAGCACAGGGCGACTGCCTCTCCCGCTCCGCGCGGCCAGGCAGTCAGAGGGGTGAAGCCCTCGTGACCACACTCGCCGAAGACCGTCACCGGAGCGCCTCCGGAAAGTGCCACCAGCCGCCACAGGCCCGCTCGGGACGCGGCGGAAGGGGTGATCGGCAGCGCCATGTCGCCTTCCGCATCCACCAGTTGCCAGCCGTCGGATGCGGGCCCCGGGTGTGGGGTCGGTATGACGTCGCTCAACGTCACCGGCCAGGAATCCAGCCAGGGGTCGTCCCGCAGCATGTCCCCGTAGCGACGCGCGGCCTGTTCCGTTCGCACGCCCGGCGGCCGAACGGTGGTCGGCGCGGGAGCACCGAACTGCTCGCCCAGGTCGGCCCGCAACTGCCCGGCACCCGGATACGAGGCCAGCTCGGCGTCCAGCGCGAGGCCCACCGGGAGCGCCAGGGCAGGTGCGCGTCCGGCGGCTCCGTACGAAAGGAGCAGGGCCGTCCGTCCAGACTCCGTGCCGTACAGCCATATCCGGCGGGTGGTGAGCTTGCTGTCCGCCGTGTCGTACTGCGCGAGCACCAGCCACTGGTCCCGCGCCGGCGGGCCCTGCGCCGGGGTGGGCAGGCCGATACGGGAACGGACCGTGGCCGCCAAGGGCTCAGGCAGCCGCTCGCGGTGCAGCCAGCCCTGGTCCAGGAGGTGCAGGAGCGCGCACTCCTCCAGCATCCGTACCGGCCAGCCGGGACCCGAGGACGGTATGGCACCCAACTCCCGCACGCGCGAGGCCAGACCAGGCGCCTGGGCGTCCACCATGCGGGCGGCCGTCTCCTCCCACAGGCCGTACCCCGTCTGCTCAGCGGCGGCTATGCCGCCCCGCAGCAGATCGGAGAGGCGCTGCTCCAGCTCCGTCACCCCCGCCGTGACCCGCTCGGCCCGGCGCTCCGCCCGGCGGCGTGCGCCCTCGGGATCGGCGACCGGCGAGCCCGGCCCGGTGTCCGGGGCCCGCTTCGTCTCCGCTCTCTTGCGCCGCCCCGCCAGCCACTCCTCGGCCCACTCCGGCGGCTGTGCGTCCGGCACCGCACCGACCGAGCCGTCCTCGCCCGACCAGAGCAGCAGCAGCCCGAGCGCGTGTTTGCACGGGAACTTGCGGCTCGGACAACTGCACTTGTACGCCGGGCCCGCGGCGCCGGTGATGTCCGCGATGTCGACGATCGTCTGATACGGCTTGCTGCCACTGCCCTTGCACAGTCCCCACACCGCCCCCTCGCCCGAACTGCCCGCCTCCGACCATGGGCCGGCGACGCCGAGTTTGCTTCCCGCCTTGCGTGACGGGACGTCAGGCGCCAGTGCCAGCACCTGATCCGCCGTCCAGCGCACCCCCTGCTGAGTCATGTCATCGAAGGTAGATCCCGCCACTGACAATCGATCTCGCGATCGGTATTCGTGCAGGTCAGAGGCGTGCAAGGGTCGATTGTCAGTGGCGTGGTGCACGGTGGGAACCACATCCGGGCCAGATGCGCCCGGACGAGTTGGAGGGGGATCGCTCCATGACCGTGTCCGTCGACTCGACGACCTCGTCGACCGAGAACCAGCCCGCGTCCACGACCGCCGCGTCCGCTGCATCCACGGCCGCGCCCGCGGGGGACGCGGAGGCGCTGCGGCCGCACGCCGAGCAGGCGTTCGCCGCCGAACTGGCCGCGCTCGCCGCGCAGGACGACCGGCCAAGGCCCGCCCGCTGGCGGCTCTCGCCCTGGGCGGTCGCGACGTATCTGCTCGGTGGCACGCTGCCCGACGGGACGGTGATCTCGCCGAAGTACGTGGGGCCGCGCCGGATCGTCGAGGTCGCCGTCACCACCCTCGCCACGGACCGTGCCCTGCTCCTGCTCGGCGTGCCCGGCACCGCGAAGACCTGGGTGTCCGAGCATCTGGCGGCCGCCGTCAGCGGGGACTCGACGCTGCTCGTGCAGGGCACGGCCGGCACGCCGGAGGAGGCGATCCGGTACGGCTGGAACTACGCGCAGCTGCTCGCGCACGGCCCAAGCCGCGACGCGCTCGTGCCGAGTCCCGTCATGCGGGCCATGGCCGACGGCATGACGGCGCGGGTCGAGGAGCTGACCCGCATTCCCGCGGACGTACAGGACACGCTGATCACGATCCTGTCGGAGAAGACGCTCCCCATACCGGAGTTGGGCCAGGAGGTGCAGGCCGTGCGCGGCTTCAACCTCATCGCCACGGCCAACAACCGCGACCGCGGGGTCAACGACCTGTCGAGCGCGCTGCGCCGCCGCTTCAACACGGTGGTCCTTCCGCTGCCCGAGACCGCGGAAGCCGAGGTCGACATCGTGTCGCGGCGCGTCGACCAGATCGGGCGCTCGCTCGACCTGCCGTCCGGGCCCGAGGGGATCGACGAGATACGCCGCGTCGTCACCGTCTTCCGCGAGCTGCGGGACGGGGTGACGGCCGACGGGCGCACGAAGGTGAAGTCGCCGAGCGGCACGCTCTCGACGGCTGAGGCGATCTCCGTGGTGACCAACGGCCTCGCCCTGGCTGCCCACTTCGGGGACGGCGTGCTGCGGCCGGGGGATGTCGCGGCGGGCATCCTCGGCGCGGTCGTCCGTGACCCGGCGGCGGACCGGGTGATCTGGCAGGAGTACCTGGAGGCGGTGGTGCGTGAGCGTGACGGTTGGAAGGACTTCTACCGCGCGTGCCGTGAGGTGAGCGCGTGACGAACGGGGGCGTGGGCGTGGCTGTGGGTGTCGGTGTGACGGTGGCTGGTTCGCGGGTGACGGGGAGGAGCGGACATGAGCGGCGAGGTGCGGGGGATGACGACACGGGCTGGCGAGGGGCCTTTGCTGCTGGGAGTGAGGCATCACGGGCCGGGTTCGGCGCGTGCGGTGCGGGCCGCGCTTGAGGCGGGTGCGCCGCGTGTGGTGTTGATCGAGGGTCCGCCGGAAGCCGACGCGCTGGTGGCGCTCGCGGCGGACGAGGGGATGCGGCCGCCGGTCGCGCTGCTCGCGCATGTGGTCGACGAGCCGGGCCGCTCGGCGTTCTGGCCGCTGGCGGAGTTCTCGCCGGAGTGGGTGGCGATCAAGTGGGCCGCGGGGGCGGGGGTCCCGGTCCGGTTCATGGATCTTCCGGCGGCGCATTCGCTGGCGCGGGCCGAGGGGGCGCAGGACGCCGCGGAGGGGGAACCGGGCGAACCCGGGGACGCGGGAGCCGCGGGGGACGCGGATGTCGACGCGGTGCGGATCGATCCGCTGGCGGTGCTCGCCGAGGCCGCCGGGTACGACGATCCGGAGCGGTGGTGGGAGGACGTCGTCGAGCACCGGCACGGAGGCGGGGACGCGTTCGCGCCGTTCGACGCGCTGGGCGAGGCCATGGGGGCGCTGCGCGAGGAGTACGGGACGGGCGGGCACGACCGCGATCTGGTGCGCGAGGCGTACATGCGCATTCAAGTGCGGGTGGCGCAGCGGGAGTTCGGGGCGGCCGACGTCGCGGTCGTGTGCGGGGCCTGGCATGTGCCCGCGCTGCGGCAGAAGGTGACGGCCGCTGCGGACCGGGCGCTGCTCAAGGGGCTGCCGAAGGTGAAGGTCGACATGACCTGGGTGCCCTGGACGCACCGCCGCCTCTCCCGGGCCAGCGGATACGGCGCGGGAATCGCTTCGCCGGGTTGGTACGGGCATCTGTTCGGCGCGCCCGACCGGCCCGTCGAGCGCTGGCTGACCAAGGTCGCGCGGCTCCTGCGGGACGAGGACAGGATGGTGTCGTCCGCGCATGTCATCGAGGCGGTGCGGCTCGCGGACACGCTCGCCGTGATGCGGGGGCGCCCGCTGCCGGGGCTCACCGAGACGACGGACGCGATCCGGGCGGTGATGTGCGAGGGGTCGGACGTGCCGCTCTCCCTCGTGCACGACAAGCTCGTCGTCGGGGATGTCCTGGGGGAGGTGCCGGACTCCGCGCCGGCGGTGCCGTTGCAGCGGGATCTCACGCGGCTCCAGCGAAAACTCCGGCTCAAGCCCGAGGCGCTCGAGCGGGAGTTGGAGCTCGACCTGCGCAAGGACACGGACGCGGCGCGCAGCAGGCTGCTGCATCGCCTGCGGCTGCTCGGCATCGGCTGGGGCGAGCCCGTGGAGTCGCGGGGGAGCACGGGGACGTTCCGGGAGACGTGGCGGCTGCGGTGGGAGCCGGAGCTTTCCGTGCGGGTGGCGGAGGCGGGGGTCTGGGGGACGACCGTGTTGGCTTCGGCCACCGCGCGGGCGGAGTCCGATGCCGTCGGGGCCGGGGCGCTGTCCGATGTCACGGCGCTGGCCGAGCGGTGTCTGCTGGCCGAGTTGCCGGACGCGCTGCCCGTGGTGATGCGGGTCCTCGCGGACCGGGCGGCGCTGGACGCGGATGTCGGGCATCTGGCGCAGGCGTTGCCCGCGTTGGTGCGGTCGCTTCGGTACGGGGATGTGCGGGGCACGGACACCGTTGCCCTCGGTGAGGTGGCCGTGGGCCTGGCCGAGCGGGTGTTCGTCGGGCTGCCGCCAGCGTGCGCGGGACTCGACGGGGACGCGGCGCTCGAGATGCGGGGGCATGTGGACGCCGTGCACCAGGCGGTGGGCCTGCTGGGGGAGCTGGGCGAAGGCCGGGCGGGTGCGGGGGAGGCGGGGGTGCGGCCGACCCCGCTCGGGGCCGGTATGCGGGGTCGCTGGTACTCCGTTCTGCGAGTGCTCGGGGAGCGGGAGAGCATTGCGGGGGTGGTCCGTGGGCTGTGCGTGCGCATCCTCACGGACAGCGGGGAGTTGGCCGAGGACGAAACCGCCCGGCTCATGGGGCTCGCCCTGTCACGGGGGACCGAGCCCGCCGAAGCAGCGGCCTGGATCGAGGGCTTCGTGGGAGGCGGCTCGGGCGGCGGGATGTTGCTCGTGCACGACGAGCGGCTGCTCGGTCTGGTCGACGCCTGGCTGACCGGGGTCCCCGACCGCGCCTTCACCGACGTACTCCCACTGCTGCGGCGCACCTTCTCGGCGTACGAACCGGGGGTACGGCGGACGCTGGGTGAATTGGTGCGACGCGGCCCGGCGACGGGCGGCGCCGCGACCCTCGCCGGCGGGATACCCGGCTTCGGGGCGGAGTTGGACGGGGAGCGTGCGGACGCGGTTCTGCCGGTGCTGCGTCTGTTGCTGGGGGAGGGGGCCGGGGCTGGGTCCGGCGCCGATGGCGGGCCTGAGGGCGGACTTGGGGCCGATGACGGTATCGATCTTGTGGGGGTGAGCCGATGACGCAGGACGTCGCTCAAGGCAGGTCAGGGGGCGCTGAGGCCATGACGGGCGGGGATGCGGCCGGGGAGCGGATGCGGCGGTGGCGGCTTGTGTTGGGTGGGGGCGAGGGCGAGGGGACCGGGTGTGAGCTCGCCAGGCGGGACGCGGCGATGGACGGGGCGCTCGGGGCTTTGTACGGGGGAGAGGGAAGGGACGGAGGGAAGAGGGAGCGGTCGCGGGAGCGGTCGGCGGGGCTCGGGGCGTCCGCGCCGTCCGTGTCGCGTTGGCTCGGGGACATCCGGAAGTACTTCCCCACGTCCGTCGTCCAGGTGATGCAGCGCGACGCCATCGAGCGGCTCGGTCTGTCGACGCTGCTCCTGGAGCCAGAGATGCTGGAGGCCGTGGAAGCCGACGTACACCTGGTGGGGACGCTTCTCTCCCTCAACAAGGCCATGCCGGAGACCACGAAGGAGACCGCGCGGGCCGTCGTGCGCAAGGTGGTCGAGGACCTCGAGAAGCGGCTCGCCACGCGCACCCGCGCCACCCTCACCGGCGCCCTCGACCGCAGCGCCCGGGTCAGCAGGCCGCGCCATCACGACATCGACTGGAACCGCACGATCGCGGCCAACCTCAAGAACTACCTGCCGGAGTACAAGACGATCGTGCCCGAGCGCCTCATCGGGTACGGACGGGCAGCGCAGTCCGTGAAGAAGGAGGTCATCCTCTGCATCGACCAGTCGGGCTCGATGGCCGCGTCCGTCGTCTATGCCTCGGTGTTCGGTGCCGTGCTCGGTTCGATGCGGTCGCTCAACACACGGCTCGTCGTCTTCGACACGAACGTCGTCGATCTGACCGATCAGCTCGACGATCCGGTGGATGTGCTGTTCGGCACGCAGTTGGGGGGCGGTACCGACATCAACCGGGCGCTCGCCTACTGCCAGTCGCAGATCACCCGGCCCGCCGACACCATCGTCGTCCTCATCAGCGACCTCTACGAAGGGGGCATACGCAACGAGATGCTGAAGCGGGTCGCGGCGATGAAGGCGTCCGGCGTGCAGTTCGTGACGCTGCTCGCGCTCTCCGACGAGGGGACGCCCGCGTACGACCGTGAACACGCGGCGGCGCTCTCGGCGTTGGACGCACCGGCCTTCGCCTGCACCCCCGACCTCTTCCCGGAGGTGATGGCAGCGGCGATCGAGAAGCGTCCTCTGCCCATACCGGACATGAATACGCATCGGTAACAGGGGGCTTGCGCGAGGGCGGGCAGCCCGTGCGAGGATCGGCGGGCTTCACTCCCGGAGCGAACGCCGTCCGGGAACTCCCGGCCCAGCAGAGGAACCTTCTCGTCTTGACTCCCGCAGCAGTCGTTCTGCCCGATGCCGCTGTGCGCGTGACGCGCGCCGTGGCCGGGCGGCGTGCGCTGCAAGTGGTGCTGTTGCTGGTCGGGTTGCTCGCGCTGGGATTTCTGTGCGGTGAGCGCGCGCAGGCGGCGGATGGCGTGCCGGTCCCGGAACGTGTGGAGTCGGTGCGGTCTGCGGAACCGGTTCGGTCTGCGGAGCCGGTTCGGTCTGCGGAACCGGCTCGGGAGCGGGTGGCCGAGGCCGCTCGGGGCGGGCGCGACGCCGTGCGTCATGCTGCGGCCGAGCCCGTCGTGGAGCCTGTGGTCGAAGCCGCCGAGCCCGTGGTGCGGGGCGCCGCGCGGGGTGTTGTGCGGCCGGTCGTGGACGGGGTCACCGGAGTCGTCGAGGGTGCGCCGCAGCGGGTCCTCCCCGAAGCTCCCGGGATGCCGGGCGCGCCCGATTTGCCTGGCGTTCCCGGCGTGCCCGGCGTGCCCGGCGTGCCCGGTGTTCCAGAGCTGCCGCAGCCCGGCGCTGGCTCCGGCACGGGCGACGGCGAAGGTGGCGGTTCCGAGCCCCAGGTTCCCAATGCCGGGCAGGGCGAGGCGGCTTCCGCGAAGCACGTGACGCGGGGCGAGTCCTCGTACGGAACAGGTGCCCGCGCCCGCACTCTCCCCCTGCCCCTTCCCCTGGCCCTGCCCCTCACCTACGCGCATACCGGCGACGCGAACCGGACCGGGCAGGAGCCGTTCCCGTCCGTGCCCGGTGATCCCGCGCGGACGCTGGGCGGGCAGTCGGCCGGTGACGGCAGTTCGTTGCGCCACGGTGATCCGTGTGCCGCCTCGTCCGACAGCCGTGCGCCCGTGCGGCTTCTGCGGGGCGTCGAAGCCGCTCAGGTTTCCGCGCCGGTCCTCGAACGACACCGGGACATTCCCGAATTCCCTGGCTAGGGCAGCCCTTTCCCTGCGAAGACCTGCCGCGCGGGGGTGGCAAAGGTCTGCCCGCCGACCGGACGTACGTACGCCTCCAGGTCGGATTCACAGCCAGAATTCGAAGGATCTGAAGCACGCATGAACAAGAACATCCGTCGTTCCATCGTCATAGCCGCCGGTGTCACGGGTGCCTGGGCACTCGGTTCCGCCGTGGCCAGCGCGGACGAACTGCCGCAGCACTCCGTCGCCCTGCCGGACAACACCTTCGACGCGGTCGACGCGGTCGACGCGGTCGACGACGTCAAGGCCGAGGCTGAGTCCACCGTCGCCGAGGCGAAGTCCACCGTCACCGAAGCGAAGACCGAAGCGAAGCCCGCCACCCAAAAGGCCGCAGAGCAGATCAAGACCCCCGAGGTCAGCACCCCGGACGTCAGCACCCCCGAAGACTCCGTCGACTACCTTTTCGGTCCCCTCTCCGCCTTCGCACCGGAGGTCGAGGCCGCCGCGACCAAGGCTCCCGAGACCGCCACGCGGACCGCCGCCCCGATCGTCGACGAGACCGCCACGGCCGTGCTGCCGCCGGTCGCCGCCACCGCGGTCGACGGTGTCGTGCCGGTCGCAGGGCAGGCGGTCGGCGACGCCGGATACCTGGCGCAGGGTGTGGTCGGCGACGTCCAGCCGTTCGCCGGTGGGATCGTCGGCGAGGTCCCGCCGTTCGCGCAGGGTGTCGTCGGCGACGACGTGCGGCCCTTCGCGGGCGGAGTCGTCGGCTCGGTCTCGCCGCTCGTGCGGACCGTCACCGACCAGGTGCGGCCGGTCGTGCAGGGCGTCGGCGGCAGCGCGGGCGAGCTCGCGTACGGCGTCACGAGCGACGTCCAGCCGTTCGCCGGCGGGGTCGTCGGCCAGGTCTCGCCGTTCGCGCAGGACCTGACGGGCACCGTCGCCCCCGACGCGCAGGCCCTCGCCGGGAACGCCGTCTCCGGCGTCCAGGGCGTGGCCGGCTCGGTCACCCCGGATTACCTGCCGACGTACGAGCAGGCGTACAACGCCACGACGTACGCATTCTGACATGCGAGCCGTCTGACGTGCGAGCCGTCTGACACGTACGCCCTCGGCCACCTGAAGAACAAAGCTGTACCAGTCGTAACAGCAGCAAACGGGCGGCCCCTGTCACCTCAGGGGCCGCCCGCTCCGTTCCCGGGCCCGTGATCTGTGACAGTCATCACCGCCCAAATGTGATCTGCGATTTAGGGACCTACGGCCCACGGCGATAACCTGCGAGACGGACATGCCGCGTACCGGACTCCGTCCTACGCCTCCCTTGTGACAGCGCAGTCACGTTGCCCTCCGCGGCACGCCCACGCAGACAGCTGACCACAAAGCAGCGAGATCGCAGCGAGATCACGGAAAAGGGACGGACGCGCGTGGACCTGTTCGAGTACCAGGCGAGGGACCTCTTCGCCAAGCACGGTGTACCGGTGCTGGCCGGTGAAGTCATCGACACGCCTGAGGCGGCGCGCGAGGCCACCGAGAAGCTGGGCGGCAAGTCGGTCGTCAAGGCCCAGGTGAAGGTCGGTGGCCGCGGCAAGGCCGGCGGCGTGAAGCTGGCCGCCAACCCGGATGAGGCCGTCGCTCGCGCGACGGACATCCTCGGGATGGACATCAAGGGCCACACGGTCCACAAGGTGATGATCGCCGAGCTGTCCCCGGAGATCGAGGCGGAGTACTACGTCTCGTACCTCCTCGACCGCACCAACCGCACCTTCCTCGCCATGGCGTCGGTGCAGGGCGGCATGGACATCGAGGAGGTCGCGGAGAAGACCCCCGAGGCCCTCGCGAAGGTCCCGGTCAACGCCGTCGAGGGCGTGAACATCGAGAAGGCCCGCGAGATCGTGGCCCAGGCGAAGTTCCCGGCCGACGTGGCCGAGGGTGTCGCCGAGGCCATGGTGACCCTGTGGGACACCTTCGTCGCCGAGGACGCGCTCCTCGTCGAGGTCAACCCCCTCGTCAAGACCAAGGACGGCCGCATCCTGGCCCTGGACGGCAAGGTCTCGCTCGACGAGAACGCCGACTTCCGCCAGGCCGACCACGAGGCGCTCGAGGACAAGGACGCAGCCAACCCGCTCGAGGCTGCCGCCAAGGCCAAGAACCTCAACTACGTGAAGCTCGACGGCGAGGTCGGCATCATCGGCAACGGTGCCGGTCTGGTCATGTCGACGCTGGACGTCGTCGCGTACGCCGGTGAGAACCACGGCGGCGTGAAGCCGGCCAACTTCCTCGACATCGGTGGCGGCGCCTCCGCCGAGGTCATGGCGAACGGCCTGGAGATCATCCTGGGCGACTCGGACGTCAAGTCCGTCTTCGTCAACGTCTTCGGTGGCATCACCGCGTGCGACGAGGTCGCCAACGGCATCGTGCAGGCCCTCGAGCTGCTCGCCTCGAAGGGCGAGAAGGTCGAGAAGCCGCTGGTCGTGCGCCTCGACGGCAACAACGCGGAGCTGGGTCGCAAGATCCTGAGCGACGCCAACCACCCGCTCGTGCAGCGCGTGGACACCATGGACGGCGCGGCCGACAAGGCCGCCGAGCTCGCGGCTGCGAAGTAAGGGAAGAGGTTAAGACACCACCATGGCTATCTTCCTCAACAAGGACAGCAAGGTCATCGTCCAGGGCATGACCGGTGCCACGGGCATGAAGCACACCAAGCTCATGCTGGGTGACGGCACCAACATCGTCGGCGGCGTGAACCCGCGCAAGGCGGGCACGAAGGTCGACTTCGACGGCACCGAGGTACCGGTCTTCGGCTCGGTCAAGGAGGCCATGGAGGCCACGGGCGCCAACGTGTCCGTCCTCTTCGTGCCGCCGGCCTTCTCCAAGGCCGCCGTCGTCGAGGCGATCGACGCCGAGATCCCCCTCGCGGTCGTCATCACCGAGGGCATCGCCGTCCACGACTCCGCCGCCTTCTGGGCGTACGCGAAGTCGAAGGGCAACAAGACCCGCATCATCGGCCCGAACTGCCCCGGTCTCATCACCCCGGGTCAGTCGAACGCCGGCATCATCCCGGGCGACATCACGAAGCCGGGCCGTATCGGCCTGGTCTCGAAGTCCGGCACGCTGACGTACCAGATGATGTACGAGCTCCGTGACATCGGCTTCTCCTCGGCCGTCGGCATCGGTGGCGACCCCGTCATCGGTACGACGCACATCGACGCGCTCGAGGCGTTCGAGGCCGACCCCGACACTGACCTGATCGTCATGATCGGCGAGATCGGCGGTGACGCGGAGGAGCGTGCGGCGGACTACATCAAGGCCAACGTGACGAAGCCGGTCGTCGGTTACGTCGCCGGCTTCACCGCGCCCGAGGGCAAGACCATGGGCCACGCCGGTGCCATCGTTTCTGGCTCCTCCGGTACGGCTGCCGCCAAGAAGGAAGCGCTTGAGGCTGCGGGTGTGAAGGTGGGTAAGACTCCTACCGAGACGGCGAAGCTTGCGCGGGCGATTCTGGCCGGCTGAAGCTTTTGAGCTTTTGAGCTTTGAAGGTGGGCCCGCATCTCCCTTGCGCGAGATGGGGGCCCACCTTTTTTGTCTGCGGGCTCGCTGTGGCTGGTCGCGCAGTTCCCCGCGCCCCTGAAAGACTGCGCCGTTCCCCGCGCCCCTGAAAGCGTGCGCTAGCCCCCGTGCCCCTGAAAGATTGCGCCGTTCCCCGCGCCCCTTTCGGGGCTTCTCATCTCGCCAGGGGTGTCAGTTTTTCTGGGCCGCTGGACAAGTCCTCGCGGAGTTTCTTGTGGAGGAGTTGGTCCGCGTAGGTCAGGTGGGCGGGGCCCATGTGTGGGGGGATGTCGTTGATGGCCTTGCCCGGGGATTGTGGGGGTTCGTAGTGGGTGGGGGCCGATCTCAGGGTGAGGGCCGTCGCGCCGACGATCAGGGCCGTGAAGGCGATCGCCGCGCGGGTCCAGAAGCGGGCGCGGTGTTCGCTGCCGGTGCGTACCCGGGCCGCGTTCGGCGGCCGTAGTTTCTCCGCGCCGCACAGTTCGCCGAGGCGCTGGTGCAGGGCTTCGGGGGTCGACGCCTGGTCGGGGAGTTTCTCGGCGATCACCTCGCGCGCGTTCAGCAGCCGGTTGGCCGTCGCGGGCGTGCTCGCCTCCGTCTCGGCCGCGGTGTCCGGCAGGTCGAGGCCGACGCCGTCGTAGAGCAGGAGGGTGCGGCGCTGCGCGGGCGGCAGGCTCATCAGAACCTTCAGGAAGGCGCGGTCGGCCGCCTCGGCAGGTGGGGCGTCGGGGTGCCGGTGGGTGGGGCGCAGCCGGTGCCAGGGGGACATCGCGTACTCGTACGCCGCCGCCCGCACCCAGCCCGCCGGGTCGCGGTCCACGGCGACCTCGGGCCAGCGCTGCCAGGCGAGCTGGAAGGCGCGTTCCACCGATTCCTGGGCGAGGGTGCGGCGGCCGGTGAGGAGATAGGTCTGGCGTACGAGGCCGGGGGCGCAGGTCACGCAGAGCGTGTCGAAGGCTTCGGCGGGGGTGGTGGCTCCCGCGCGGGGCCCGGACGGATCGGGCCCGGCCGCGGACGGAGCGGCGGGCGGTGTCCGCACCACCGGGTCGGGTCGGGTGTGGCCGTTCATCGCCGCGCCCACCGGGATGCGCGCGGGGGACTTGCCGTCCTTGGCGTCGATGGCGGGGGGCGCGTCCCGGGCCCAGCTGGGGCGCCGTACGGAACGCTCGCCCGCGCGCTCGCCGGTGAGCTCGCCCGCGACGGTCCGCTCGTTCGCGAGCTCGGCGAGCAGCCTCGCGTAGATGTCACGCTTGCGGCCGCGCGGCTTCGAGCGGCCGGCCTCCCAGGAGCGGACCGTCTCCCGGGTGACGCCCACCCGGGCGGCGATCTCGGCCTGGCTCAGGGACTTCGCCTCGCGCAGACGTCGGCGTTCCTTGGGGGACGGCAACGGTGTGGCAGGGCTCTGGGTCATGTCGGACTCTCCGCGCCGTGGGCCGTGGGCGTTCGTGCGGCGGGCAGGCGGGCGCGGCCGGTCCGTCGTACGAAAAAGTACATAAACGTATCTTGTGCGACACATCGGGTATTCGCCTGTTACAGGGAGAAAGCGCGTGTCGTTGGGAGCATGGCCGGTGTGACTCACCTCACCGACCGCAGCTCCCCGTTGCCGCCCCTCAAGACGCTCGTCGAACGGTTCCGGGACCGCTCACCCGGACTGGCGACGTGCCTGTTCGGCGGTGCTGTCGCGGCCGGGCTCGGCCTGGGCTCGTGCGCCGTCCTGGTGATGGTCCTCTGGATCAGCTCGCCCTATCCCGACAGCGGGCCCGACGGAGCGCTGCATGTCGCTGCCGCGGTGTGGCTGATCGCCCACGGCACGGAGCTGATCCGTACGGACACGGTCTCCGGGGCCCCGGCGCCGGTCGGCGTCACGCCGCTGCTCCTGATGGTGCTGCCGGGCTGGCTCGCGCACCGCGCCGCGCGGGACGCGGCGGACCCTCAGGAGCGCGGCATGGCGCCGCGGACCGCGTGGTGCGGGGTGGTCGGCGGCTATCTGCTGGTCGGCGCCGCCGCGACGCTGTACGCGGCCGGGGGCGAGCTGCGGCCGTCGTGGCCGAGCGCGGTGCTGCACCTGCCGATGGTCGTGACCTGTGCGGCGGCGGTGGGGGTGTGGACCGCGGTCGGACGGCCCCGGAAGCCGCTGCCGGGTGTGGTGCGGGGCGGTCTGCACGCGCTGCCCGCGGCGGTACGTCCCTTCCTCGTACGCCGACACGTCCGCGCCGTCACGCGGGCCGCGTCGGCCGGGGCGGTGGTGCTGGTCGGCGGGGGAGCGCTGCTGGTCGCGGTGTCGCTCGCGCTGCACGGCGGCCTGGCGAGGGCGTCGTTCGCGCAGGTCACGGACGTGTGGTCGGGGCGTTTCGCGGTGCTGCTGCTCGCCATGGCGCTGGTGCCGAACGCGGCCGTGTGGGGCGCGGCGTACGGCCTCGGCCCCGGCTTCGCGCTCGGCACGGGGAGTGTGGCGGGGCCGCTCGCCGTGAGCCAGGCCCCGATGCTGCCGGAGTTCCCGCTGCTCGCGGCGGTGCCTGCGCAGGGGCCCGGTACGCCGTGGACGTGGGCCGTGGGTGCGGTGCCGGTGGCCGGGGGGCTCGCCCTCGCGTGGTTCACGGCGGGGGCGGCGGCGCCTGTCCGCGGCGAGCGGGGCGAGGCGTGGACCCGGAGCCGGACGGCGCTGGTCGCCGTGGCGGCGGCGGCGCTGTGCGGGGTGTTCATGGCGGGGCTCGCGGCGCTGGCGGGCGGCCCGATGGGGGTGGCCGTCCTGGCCGAGTTCGGGCCGGTGTGGTGGCAGACGGGGGCGGCGGCGCTGGGGTGGACGGTGGTGGTGGGCGTGCCGTTCGCGTTGGCGGTACGGTCCTGGCGCCTGCGGACGCGCAGGGCCACGCCTCGCCTGCCGTGGCTCCGGTTGCCGAAGCCGCGGGTCCCTCAGCTGCGGCTGCGGGCTCCTCATCTACGGCTGCCTCGCCTTCCCCGCCGCCGGGAGCCGCAGCCGCCGGCGCCTTCGCCCGCACCGGATCCGTACGAGCCGTTCGAGCCGTACGACTTCTTGCCGCGGTCGCCTGCGGCGGGGCCGGGACCGGTGGAGGGCTGGCACGACGAGGCGTCCCGCGAGGCGCGGTGGGCCGCCCTGCGGGACGCCGGCGTTGAGCGGCCGCCGGGAGCTTGAGGGGCGGCGCCTTGCAGTCGCCCCCGCCAAAAACCGCCGCTTCGCGGCAAAAGCTTTCCCACCCACCCGCCCGTTACCCGGCGGGGCCATCGAGTGGGGGGGCGGGAAGAACCGCCGGGGGCTTGAAAGTGCTGGCGGTCCGTTGCCCCTGCGGGGGCGGGCAGCCCAGGCCCTGGGGGCGTCGCCCTGCTGCTGCGCTTGTCGACAAGCTGCCGCTTCGCGGCACAAGCTTTCCCGCCCACCCGCCCGGCACCCCGCGGGGCCATCGAGTCGGTGGGCGGGAAGAACCGCCGGGGGCTTGAAAGCGCTAGCGGTCCGTCTCCCGCCGGCGGTCGTTGCCCCTGCGGGGAGCGGCAGCCCAGGACGCTGAGGCGTCGGCCTGCCGCTGCGCTTGTCGACGGACCGCCGCTTCGCGGCACAAGCTTTCCCGCCCGCCCGCCCGTTACCCCGCAGGGCGATCGGGTGGGTGGGTGGGAGAAATTCGCCGCGAAGCGGCGCTCAGCGCACGCGCCGCGGAGCCAGGGCGGATTGACCGCCCGAGGCCCCCGGCCAGGAGTCAGTCCCGCTCCCCCAGCAACGGCCGCAGCTGCTTCGGCAGGAGGTCGTTGCATTCCTGTTTCGACTGGCTTGTCAGGGCGTCGCTCACGCATGTGTAGTAGTCGCGGTACACCAGCTGTGCCGCGAACGTCGCCGCCACCATCGCGAGCGCGAGCGACGCCGTCACCAGGCCGCTGACCGCCGCCGTGGTCTGCGGCTTCGTGCCCGTGGGGTCGGCCGCCGGCTGCTGCGGGGCCGGTGCCGTCGGATCCGGCTGCTTCGGCTTCGACCGCAGCGAGCTGATGCCCCAGTGCAGCGCGAGCGCGCCCAGGAGCAGGGCCACGTACCGCCAGCCGAAGAGGGCGAAGAAGAAGGCCCACATGCCGGAGAGCAGGGCGTACCGAGCGCGGCGCTGGGCGGGATCGGTCGGGTCCCAGCGCATGCCGGAGCCGGGCCCGGAGCTTCCGTCGGGACCCTGGCCGCCGCCCTCCTTGCCGGGGCGCTCGCCGAAGCCGCCGCCCTGGGAGCGGCCGGGCTGCCGGTCGCTCCACTGGCTGCCCCAGGGGGAACGGCCCTTGCCGTCGGGGCTGTCGCCGCCGTTGCCGGGGCGGGGCCGCCACGGCTGGTCCGGGGTCCCCTCCGGCGGCGGCGCGAAGGGATTGTCGTCCTTCGAGGACCCGGAGTCGCCCGAGCCGCCCGAGCCGCCCGCGGAATCGGACCCTCCGGAGCCCTGGGAGTCCTGCGGCGGGGACGACGGGCGGCCGTCGCGCAGCAGCGTCGAGCCGCGCCCCCCTGCGTGCGTCAGTCCGAACGCGAGGGACAGCGGAAGGCGGAGGCTACGGTCCGGCATCAGGTGTGCGTCTTCCCCTTGGTCGATCGAGCGTGTCGAGTCAGTGCGTCGAGCGAGCTTCTGGACGGTGTGACGTCATGTGACGTCTTGGTGCAGACGCTACCTTCCGGCCGCGCCCCCGTCCCGTGAGGGGCCGCACCGTGTGCCGGTATCGTTGCTGACGGTCGGCCGCTTCGTAGAGTTCCCCGTATTGGAAGATGCGAAGCCTTTGTACGACCCTACAAAGACGCACCTCCCCAGAAAGGGCCCCGCTGTGGCCAAGAGCCCTGTGGCCAAGCGCCTGGTCGTGCTGGTCTCCGGATCAGGCACGAATCTGCAGGCTCTGCTCGACAAGATCGCGACGGACGGGACGGCCGGCTACGGCGCCGAGATCGTCGCCGTCGGCGCCGACCGCGACGGCATCGCGGGGCTCGAACGCGCCGAGCAGGCCGGGATTCCCACCTTCGTCTGCCGGGTGAAGGACCACGGGACCCGCGCCGAGTGGGACAAGGCGCTCGCCGAGGCGACCGCCTCGTACGCGCCCGATCTGGTCGTGTCGGCCGGGTTCATGAAGATCGTGGGGAAGGAATTCCTCGCTCTGTTCGGCGGCCGGTTCGTCAACACGCACCCCGCCCTGCTGCCCAGCTTCCCCGGGGCCCACGGCGTACGCGACGCGCTCGCGTACGGCGCGAAGGTCACGGGATGCACCGTCCACTTCGTCGACGACGGCGTCGACACCGGCCCGATCATCGCCCAGGGCGTGGTCCCGGTCGGGGATGAGGACGACGAGAGCGCTCTGCACGAGCGCATCAAGGAAGTCGAGCGAAGGCTGCTCGTCGATGTCGTGGGGCGTCTGGCCCGTAACGGCTACCGCATTGAGGGACGAAAGGTACTTATCCCGTGACCGCCGAAGGTACGCACGGCTCGCAGCGCCCGATCAAGCGCGCGCTCATCAGCGTCTATGACAAGACCGGGCTCGAGGAGCTCGCGCGCGGGCTGCACGAGGCCGGCGTCGAGCTCGTCTCGACCGGTTCGACCGCCGCGAAGATCGCCGCCACCGGGGTGCCCGTCACCAAGGTCGAGGAGCTCACCGGCTTCCCCGAGTGCCTGGACGGCCGGGTCAAGACGCTGCACCCGCGCGTGCACGCCGGGATCCTCGCCGACCTGCGCCTGGCGAACCACCAGCGCCAGCTCGCCGAGCTCGGCATCGAGCCGTTCCAGCTGGTCGTCGTGAACCTCTACCCCTTCAAGGCGACCGTCGCGTCCGGCGCGACGCCCGACGAGTGCGTGGAGCAGATCGACATCGGCGGCCCCTCGATGGTCCGCGCCGCCGCCAAGAACCACCCCTCGGTGTCGGTCATCACGAGCCCCGACCGGTACACCGACGTCCTCGCCGCCGTCCGTGACGGCGGGTTCGACCTGACCGCGCGCAAGCGCCTCGCCGCCGAAGCGTTCCGTCACACCGCGGAGTACGACCTCGCGGTCGCCTCGTGGTTCGCTGACGCCCGCGGCGGAGCCGCTGATGAACACAGCGCGGCCGACAGTACGGACTTCCCCGAGTTCCTCGGCAGCGCGTACGCCCGCAAGAACGTCCTGCGCTACGGCGAGAACCCGCACCAGGGCGCCGCCCTCTACGTCGACGGCAATGGCGGCCTCGCCGAGGCCGAGCAGCTGCACGGCAAGGAGATGTCGTACAACAACTACACGGACACGGACGCCGCGCGCCGTGCCGCGTACGACCACGACGACCCCTGCGTCGCGATCATCAAGCACGCCAACCCGTGCGGCATCGCGATCGGCGCGAACGTCGCCGAGGCGCACCGCAAGGCGCACGCCTGCGACCCGCTCTCCGCGTTCGGCGGCGTGATCGCCGTCAACCGCCCGGTCTCCAAGGAGATGGCCGAGCAGGTCGCCGACATCTTCACCGAGGTCATCGTCGCGCCCGAGTACGAGGACGGCGCGCTCGAGGTCCTCACCAAGAAGAAGAACATCCGCGTCCTGCGCGCCCACCAGGCCCCGGCCAACACGGTGGAGGTCAAGCAGATCGACGGCGGCGCGCTCCTCCAGGTCACCGACCGCCTCCAGGGCGAGGGCGACAACCCCGCCAACTGGACGCTCGCCACGGGTGATGCCCTGAACGCGGGCGAGCTCGCCGAGCTGGCCTTCGCCTGGAAGGCGTCGCGCGCGGTGAAGTCCAACGCGATCCTGCTGGCCAAGGACGGCGCGTCGGTCGGCGTCGGCATGGGTCAGGTCAACCGCGTCGACTCCGCGAAGCTCGCCGTCGAGCGGGCGGGCGAGGAGCGCGCGCACGGTGCGTACGCCGCGTCGGACGCGTTCTTCCCGTTCCCCGACGGCCTGGAGATCCTGACGGCCGCGGGCGTCAAGGCCGTGGTGCAGCCGGGCGGTTCGGTCCGCGACGAGCTGGTCGTCGAGGCCGCGAAGAAGGCGGGCGTGACGATGTACTTCACGGGCACGCGCCACTTCTTCCACTGAGCCGCCTAGCGGCGTCCGGTGCGCGTACGACGGTGGCCGCGCCCTTCCTCCGGGAAGGGCGCGGCCACCGTCAGTGCCCTGTGCAGGGCCAAGTCGCTCAGTAGCGCGGGCGGTTGAACCACGCGGTGCCGCTCGGCACGACCGGGGCGATCGTGATGATGACGGCGAAGGTGACCCAGATCAGCGGGCCGATGATGGCAGTCGCGAGACCGGAGTCGAGGCCGACGAAGAGGCCGATCAGGCCGACGATGCCGCCGAGCGCGCCGTAGACGACCGTGGTGATCCGCACACCCTGGCCACCGCGGCTGAACTTCACGCCGAGCATGATGGAGAGCACCGCGAGGCCACCGGCGATCAGCGCGCCGATGATCGCGATACCGGCCACGGCGTCCCCGGCCTCACCCATGCCGCTGAGGCCCAGGTCCTCGCCGCTGTCGCCGGCGTCGCTGGCGATCGCACCCACGTACAGGTAGATGATCGCGAAGAGGATCTGCACGGCCGAGATCAGGAACAGGAAGACGCGCGCCGTCACCAGGAGCCCCGGCATCGACTGCTGCATCATGTTGCCGCCCGGGTAGCCGGGGTACGCCGGCTGCTGCGGGTAGCCGTAACCCTGCTGCGGCGGGACGCCGGGCGGGGCCTGGGGGTAGCCGTATCCGGGAGCGGCCGGGGGCTGCTGGGGCGGCTGCCCGTAAGGGTTGTTCGGGTCGCCGTAACTCATGGCGGTCTTCCTCCGTCGGGTAGTGCGGGGACGACGCGGCACATCACGGAGGAAAGTTCTACAGATGCGGTCCGTCCCCCCGACACTGCCCGCGGCACTGTGCCGCATATCGTTCTTTAGGCCAGGCTTATTTGTCCAGCCGCATTCCCTATGCGTTGTGCAAGTGCAACAGAGCTGGTCAGGTCTCGGGACACAGCTGAGACACAGTCGGCCCGCGCGGGCGACCTGATTGGTACCGGGCGGGTCTCATCCGGGAAGATGGAGTCATGACCGCCCAGATTCTCGATGGCAAGGCCACCGCAGCCGCGATCAAGTCCGAACTGACCGCCCGCGTGGCGGCCCTGAAGGAGAGGGGCTTCACGCCCGGCCTCGGGACTGTCCTGGTCGGTGACGACCCGGGCAGCCAGAAGTACGTCGCCGGCAAGCACCGCGACTGTGCGCAGGTCGGCATCGCCTCCATCCAGCGCGAGCTGCCCGCGACCGCGACGCAGGAGGAGATCGAGGCCGTCGTCCGCGAGCTCAACGAAGACCCGGAGTGCACCGGCTACATCGTGCAGCTCCCGCTCCCCAAGGGCATCGACGAGAACCGCGTCCTGGAGCTGATGGACCCGGACAAGGACGCCGACGGCCTGCACCCGATGAACCTCGGCCGCCTCGTCCTGAACGAGCCCGCGCCGCTGCCCTGCACGCCCAACGGCGTGATCACGCTGCTCCGCCAGCACGGCGTCGAGATCAACGGCGCCGAGGTCGTGGTCGTCGGCCGCGGGGTCACGATCGGCCGCTCCATGCCGCTCCTGCTCACCCGCCGCTCGGAGAACGCGACGGTGACGCAGTGCCACACCGGTACGCGCGACCTGGCCTTCCACCTCCAGAAGGCCGACATCATCGTGGCCGCCGCGGGCGTGCCGCACCTCATCAAGCCCGAGGACGTGAAGCCGGGCGCCGCGATCCTGGACGTCGGCGTCTCGCGCGACGAGACCGGCAAGATCGTCGGCGACGTGCACCCGGGCGTGCGCGAGGTCGCCGGGTGGATCTCGCCGAACCCCGGCGGCGTCGGCCCGATGACCCGTGCCCAGCTGCTCGTCAACGTCGTCGAGGCGGCCGAGCGCGCCGCGACCGCGACCGCTGCCGCGAGCTGAACCGGGAAGGGGTGAGCCCATGAGCGCCGAACCTGATCAAGGGGCGTCACCGGCCGATGTCACCGAGGGCGATGTCACGGAGGCCGAGGCCGTGGAGGACGCCGAGGCCAAGGGTGCCGTCAGCGCTCCCGGCCCCGACGGGCCGAAGAAGACCACGCGGCGCTTTCCGCTCCTGACCCGCGACACCGCGCGGCCCGAGGGCGGCGGCCGGGCCGCGGGCGGCGACGCCCCCGCGCCCGCCCGGCAGTGGCCGCTGCTCACCGTGCTGTCGATGGTGGGGCTCGGGCTGCTGCTCACGGCCTTCGACGTGTTCCGCGTCGGCACGATACTGATCGGCCTCGCGCTGATCACGGGCGCCGTCATGCGGTGGGCGCTGCCCGGCGTCGGCATGCTGGCGGTGCGGTCGCGCTTCACGGACATGGTCACGTACGGCGCGCTCGGCGTCGTCATCGTGCTGCTCGCGCTGATGGCGCAGCCGAATCCCTGGCTGCAACTTCCGTTCCTGGGCGACGCGTTGCATCGGACGATCGACACCTAGGCGGCACGCGAACGTGACGGTGGCCCGTCCTCTCCCCCGGGGAGGACGGGCCACCGTCTTGCGTGGGGCTGCCTCAGCAGCCGGGGTTCTTCAGGGCACGCCAGGTGTTCTTGCCGACGATCCCGTCGTCCTTCAGGTTGCAGTACTTCTGCTGGAACTTGATGACGGCCTTCCTGGTGTCCTTGCCGAAGTCGCCGTCGACCCCGCTCGGACCGACGCTGAAGCGCCAGTGCTTCAGCAGGCACTGGGCCTGCTTCACGGCCTTGCCCTGGCTGCCGAGGCTGATCTCCGGTGTGGCGGAGGTGTAGTTGCAGCCGTACTCCCCCCTGGTGCCCACGGAGCCGGCGTCCGAGGCCACGGCGGCCGTCGGCACGATGGCTACGCTGCCCAGTGCCGCGGTGGCGAACAGGAGGCCGATGCGCTTACGGGTGATCATGGTTCCCCTTTCGTGGCCGCGAGCCGGGTCCCCCCGTTGGGTCCCCCGACGGCCCGCGATCCGTGGCGCCGGTGGTCGGCCGGTGCCGTGGTGCTGGAGCAAGAAGTTACGGAGACGGGGCGGGGGAGTCGTCCCGTGCAGGGTTGAGCTTTGCGCGCACCCCGTGGAGTACCGCCGCGGTTCCTGCAACTCTCGCTGTACCGCCGTAGTTTGACGTTGCGGTGCCCGCACCGGGGCTACGCTGCGGCGATGCGGATTCGTCCCCTCGTCGCCGATACGTCGATCGCGGTCGCCCTGACCACGGTCGCCGTGCTCCTCGGGCAGGAGTCGACGCGGCAGGGGTGGCCCGAACTCGACGCGTGGGGATACGTGTTGGTGGCCTTGGTGAACGTACCGATTGCCGCCCGCAGCAAGGCACCGCTCACCGTCCTCCTCGCCGTGCACCTGGCATGGATCGTGTACGTCACCGCCGGCTACTGGCCGGTGGTGAACACCTTCGGCCCCATGCTCGCCGTCTACACGGTCGCCGCCCTGAGACCCCCGCGCACCTCCCTGCCCTGCGCCGCCCTGATGAGCGCCGTCTGGATCTACTCGGGCATGGTGAGCGAAGGCGCGGCCATGGCCTCCGTGGTCGGGCAGGCCATCGGCTTCCCCGTGGTGATCTGGCGGTTCGGGCACGTCGCGCGCCGGTCCGCCGAACTGGCCCGGCAGCTGAAGCGCGAGCAGGACGAGCGGGCGCGGCGCGAGGTGGCCGAGGAACGCGGGCGCATAGCGAGGGAGTTGCACGACGTCGTCGCCCACCACATGTCGGTGATATCCGTGCAGGCGGGCCTCGCCAAGTTCGTCTTCGCCTCGGACCCGGCCACCGCCCACGCCGCGCTCTCCACCATCTCCGGCACCAGCGGCGAGGCGCTTGAGGAGCTGCGCCGCATGCTGCGGGTGCTGCGGGCGCGGGAGGAGGACGACGGCGCGCCCGACGCCCCGATGCCGGGCCTCGCGCGGCTCGGCGAGATGGTCGAGCGGGTGCGGGCCGGGGGAGTCGACGTGGAGCTGCGCGTGGCGGGCACCCCGCGGCAGCTCGCCCCCGGGGTCGAACTCTGCGCGTACCGCGTGGTCCAGGAGGCGCTGACCAACGTACTGAAGCACGCGCACGGCGCCGCGACGGTGGTCGAACTGCGCTATCGGCCCCACCATGTGACGGTTTCGGTCACCGATGACGGGGAGGGGGTGATTCCGGACAGAGTGGGCACAGGGAGCGGCCATGGGTTGATTGGGATGCGGGAGCGGGCCAAGCTCTACGGCGGGACGATCAGCATCGGCCCGCGGAGCGAGGGAGGGTTCGCCGTGCGACTGACCCTGCCGACTTCCGCGCAGGCCGCACCGCAGGGGGACGGCGCGACGTAGATGACCAGGGTGCTCGTGGTCGACGACCAGTTCCTCATCCGGGCCGGGCTTGTGGGCCTGCTGCGTGCCGCGCCCGGCATCGAGGTCGTCGGTGAGGCGGGTGACGGGGCGGAAGCCGTCGCGCTCGCCGCGACGACGCGGCCCGACGTGATCCTGATGGACATCCGCATGCCCGGCATGAGCGGCATCGTGGCCACCGAGAAGATCCTCGCCGAGGCGCCCGAACCGCCGCCGCGCGTCCTGGTGCTGACCACGTTCGACCTCGACGAGTACGTGTACGGGGCGCTGCGGGCCGGGGCTTCGGGCTTCCTGCTCAAGGACTCCGGGCCCGAGCGCCTGCTCGCGGCGGTGGCCGCCGTCGGAGGCGGTGACGCGCTCTTCGCGCCCAGTGTCACCTGCCGGCTCGTCGAGGCCTTCGCCCGGCAGGCCGGGGCCGCGTCCGACGACCGGGCCGAGCCGCCGCCGGACCTGCGGGCGCTGACCCTGCGCGAGGTCGAGGTCCTGAAGCTGATCGCCACCGGACTGTCCAACGCGGACATCGCCGACCGCCTCTACATCAGCGAGGCCACCGTCAAGACCCACCTCAACCGGACGATGTCCAAACTCGATCTGGACAGCAGGGCGCAGGCGGTGGTGGTGGCGTACGAGACGGGCCTCGTCACGCCGGGCGGCGGCGGTCGCTGAAGGGCGTCCGCGACCCGGAACAGGGGACGGCGCCCGTCCTCACCCCCGTGGGAGGACGGGCGCCGCCGGTCTGTGGGGGGCCGTGCCAACGGGAACCAGCGTCATGCCCCCGCCAATTCCGTTCAAGGGATGCCTTGCCCCTGTGGCACGGAGGTGACCATTCCGCAATGCTGTTCCCAGCCCGCAACAGGGTGCGAGGGGGTGTGACGGGGCGCGGAGGGAACCACTTCGGGTCGCCGGGCCGTCATGGGGGCAAACTGGGCACATGCTGGGGGTGAAGCATGAGTGCTGCCTGGCAGCCGCTTCCGGAGGCACTTCCGCCGGAGGTACGGCACTTCGTGGAGCAGCTGCGGCTGCTCAAGGACCGCACCGGCCTGAGCCTGATCGCGCTCGGCGAGGAGACGGCCTACAGCAAGTCCTCCTGGCAGCGCTACCTCAACGCACGGCAGCCGCCGCCCCGGCAGGCGGTCGCGGCACTGTGCCGGGTGGCGGGCGCGGACAGCGAACGGTACTGCGCGCGCTGGGAGTTGGCCGTCCGGGTGTGGCCGCGGGGCGCGGCACTCTCCGGTGCGAGATCCGCCCCGGAGGGTGCCGGGCCGCCCGCCGCGGGCGTCGTCCTGAGCAAGCAGGGCGAAGGCGTGGCCCCGGCGCCTGCACGGCCGCGCGGGTCGCGGCGGCCCTCGCGTGCCCGCTCGGCGTGGACATGGCGCTCCACCGTCGGCGTCACCGCCTTCCTCGTGCTCATGGTGCTGTTCGAGGGGCTGATGCGCTTCCTCATGCGTTAGGGCCGCCGTCGCCGGCGGCCCTGTGCGGGGGTGCGGGTACGGAACCCGGGACCGTGGGACTGGGATCAGCCGCGCCAGTTGTACGCGGCCTTCTTCCACTTGCCGTCGATCTTCACGTAGTACGTGCCGGAGAGGCGCTTGAAGCCGACGTCGTGCTGGTAGCCGCTGTAGGTGACGTGGCCGCCGCCGCTCGGGCCGTTCAGGAAGTCGTCCGCGACACCGAACGTCTCCTTGCCGACGATGCCGTCGACGTCCTCCACGTCCTCGCGCTGCTGCCAGTACTTGGTGGCCGACTCGGTCTTACGTCCGAAGCTGCCGTCGATGTCCCACTTCTTGAAGGTGTGCCGCTTGCCGTTGCTGTCCTTCCACTTGGCCCCGTCCGCGTACAGGACGTTCTGCCAGAGGCGGGTGGCGTTGCTGTTCGCGTGGCTGTGGCGGGACAGAGTGCCCTCGTCGCCCCAGTCGTTGTGCGCGGAACCCTTGCCGTCGACGACATGTGGCCCACTGGCCTGCGCGAGCGACGCGGTCCCGCCCAGCGCGATCGCCGCCCCCGCCGTCACGGCCCCCGCCGCGCCGAGCAGCCGCTTCGGCCTGCCCTTGCTGATGCGCATGTATTCCCCCTAGGTGCTGCGTTGACGTCTCCGATGCTCCCTCCCGGAGGCGATGCGCAAAAGGGTCAACCAGCACAATCGGGACGGTTTGGGACGTCCCAAGCCGCTACCAGGGGTTCCGCATCGTGGAGCGGGACAGCGATGGGACACTGGACGCAGGACCGCACGGAGTGCGACGGTGCACGCCCGTGGCCCGAACGCTCCCGTGCGCCCCCGGTCCGGGAACTGACATCCTGACTTTTGGCATCCCTCTGGGTAGCCCATGACAGGAACAGCGGGGGCTGCCTCATGGGCAGAGCGGGGGGAACCACGCGCGGGGGCACGTTGGCACGTACGGGGGGATGAGGGGGAGTAATGCCTCGTTGGAAGGCACTACCGGATGAGCTGGATCCGCAGGTCAGGGAGTTCGCGAGTCAGCTGCGCAGGCTCGTCGACCGCAGTGGTCTCAGCATTGCCGCGGTGTCGGACCGCACCGGGTACAGCAAGACCTCGTGGGAGCGGTATCTGAACGGGCGGCTGCTCGCCCCGAAGGGTGCGATCGTCGCGCTTGCCGAGGTGACAGGCACCAACCCGGTGCACCTCATCACCATGTGGGAACTCGCCGAGCGCGCCTGGAGCCGCTCCGAGATGCGGCACGACATGACCATGCAGGCGATCCGGATCTCCCAGGCGCGGGCCGCGCTCGGCGAGCTGGGCCCGAACCCGCCCAACGGCGGCAGCAAGGGCAAGGGCAAGGGGAACGGCGGTGCGGTGCGTGGCGGTGCCGCCGGTCCCGGTGCCGGAGTCGGCACCGGGATCGACTCCGCCGACCGCCCCGAGGGCCCCAGCCGTCCGGGTGGCAGCGTCACCGGGGTCGCGGGCCCCGCGGGTGTCTCTCCGGTGGTGCCCCCGCAGGCCCCGTCATACGCGGGCGGGGGCGGCGTCGCGGCGCCGCCCGGCCCGGCTCAGCCGGCCCGTGGCGGCGACTCGCCCGACCGGCAGCGGCGGCGCAGGAAGCTGACGATGTTCCTTGCGGGCGTCGTCGGGGCGCTCGTCGTCATAGCCGCCGCCGTCTTCCTGACCGACTTCGGCAAGGACGACAAGGGCAACGAAAGCGCCAAGCCGCCGGCCTCGCCCAGCACCAGCGACAAGGACCTGCCCGCGGGCGTCGAGTGCAGCGGCAAGAGCTGCACCGGCAAGGACCCCGAGACCATGGGCTGCGGCGGCGAGCTGGCCGCCACGACGACACGCGCGACGGTGGGCAAGGCCCTGATCGAGGTCCGCTACAGCAAGACGTGCGGTGCGGCGTGGGCGCGCATCACGCAGGCGGCGCCGGGCGACAAGGTCACGATCACCGGCGACGGCGCCAAGCAGAACGGCACCGTGAACGCGGACTTCGACGCGTACACACCGATGGTGGCCGTCAAGGACGGTGCCTCGGCGGAGGCGTGCGCGACCCTCAAGGCCGGCCAGACCGGCTGCACGAAGTAGCTGCACGAAGGAGCGGGCACGAAGCGGTGGGCACGCCGCGCGAAGTGCGCACACACGAAACCGGCCGCACCTGAATCAGGTGCGGCCGGTTTCGTGCTCGGGAGTGACCACCGGGGGGAGGTGGCGGCCGCCAACACAGGGGGGGGAGCGTGGCGGCCGCCTGGGGGTGTGACCACTCCCGTGGGGGTACTCGTGCGTGTGCCCTGACCTACGCACAACATGCCTGTCGATTCACGAGAAATTTTTCGGGAGCCTGTGAGCCGCTGTTTCCCGCCGGAAAATCACCCGTGAACAGCGAGGGTGGATCTTTGTGGGGTGGGCCACACCCTCCCGGGGTTCGGGGGTCGGCGGGGCGCGATAGCCTGAGCGGCGGATCTCTCTTGATGCCAAGAGATCGATCATCGAGGGCGTCGGTGGGGATCCAGCACAAGGGGACCCCGCACAAGGGGCAGGGACCCCCACCGCCTGCTGTCTTACGGAGATCGCCATGACCCGCACTCCCGTGAATGTCACCGTCACCGGCGCGGCCGGCCAGATCGGCTACGCGCTGCTCTTCCGCATCGCCTCCGGCCACCTGCTCGGCGCGGACGTGCCGGTCAACCTTCGCCTCCTGGAGATCACTCCGGCCCTGAAGGCCGCCGAGGGCACCGCCATGGAGCTCGACGACTGCGCCTTCCCGCTGCTGAACTCGATCGAGATCAGCGACGACCCGAACGTCGCCTTCGACGGCGCCAACGTCGCCCTCCTCGTCGGCGCCCGCCCCCGCACCAAGGGCATGGAGCGCGGCGACCTGCTCTCCGCCAACGGTGGCATCTTCAAGCCGCAGGGCAAGGCGATCAACGACAACGCCGCGGACGACATCAAGGTCCTCGTCGTGGGCAACCCGGCCAACACCAACGCGCTCATCGCGCAGGCCGCCGCCCCGGACGTACCGGCTGAGCGCTTCACCGCGATGACCCGCCTGGACCACAACCGCGCGCTGTCGCAGCTGTCGAAGAAGACCGGCGCCCCGGTCTCCGACATCAAGCGCCTCACCATCTGGGGCAACCACTCGGCCACCCAGTACCCCGACATCTTCCACGCGGAGATCGCCGGCAAGAACGCCGCGGACGTCGTGAGCGACCAGTCCTGGCTCGCCGACGACTTCATCCCGACCGTCGCCAAGCGCGGCGCCGCGATCATCGAGGCCCGTGGCGCGTCCTCGGCCGCCTCCGCCGCCAACGCCGCCATCGACCACGTCCACACGTGGGTGAACGGCACGGCCGCCGGTGACTGGACCTCCATGGGCATCCCCTCGGACGGTTCGTACGGCGTTCCGGAGGGCCTCATCTCCTCCTTCCCCGTCACCACCAAGGACGGCAAGTACGAGATCGTCCAGGGCCTGGAGATCAACGAGTTCTCGCGCACGCGCATCGACGCGTCCGTCAAGGAGCTCACCGAGGAGCGCGAGGCGGTTCGCGGCCTCGGCCTCATCTAGTACGCACTGCCTCCAGCAGGCACTGCCTCTGGCACGCACTGCCTCGCCCCCGGCGGCCGCTCGATCGGCTGCCGGGGGCGAGGTGCGTCCGGGCCGGGCACATCCGGCCGGAATTCACTTGTCCGAGGGGCATAATCACCTTTCCGTGGCCTCTGCGTACACGCTCAGTTACGCTCCAATTCCGCTTCATCCAGACGGAGTTGGCCATGGCAGGTAACACCGAGGCCACCAGACTGCTGTGTGCCGGCGTCCACCTGGACGCGGTGTTCCGCAGACGGGTCGTCTCCGAACTCGTCGGTCACGCGGAGCGCCCCGTGGCGCCGCCGCTCGGTGCCGATGTGCTTCCGGTGCTCGCGCACGCGCTGCGCGCCCGGCGCGAGGAACTGTTCAGCGCGCTGCTCCTGGCGGCCGTGTGGATCGGGTTCCTCGTCACCGACGCGGTGATGATCTGGGACGCCCTCGAAGACTCCCGGGGCGGCGAGTCGGGTGTCTCCGGCGCCGATCTCGCGCTGCTGGCCTTCGACCCGGACGACCTCGTGGACACCGGCCCCGACGGCACGTTCGGCGCCTTCGTGCCGGGCGGCTGGGCGATCGCGTACGCCGTGGTGGTCCTGCTGCTGTGGCTGGCCCGGGTGGTCTCGGGCCGCGGCGCGGACGGCGGCACCCTGCGGCAGCTGGAGCTCCCGGCGCCGCTGGCCTGGCTGCGGCGCCGGATCGGCTGGCTGGTGACCGCCTTCGTGTGGTGGTGCGCGGCCGCGTACACGTACTCCGCGATCACCGTGATCAGCGAGACGCCGTACCCCGTGATCTTTCCGCTGCTCGTCGCGGCCGTGGTGTGGCGCCACCAGTTCCTGCGCAAGCGGGTCCTGCGCACCCAGCTCGCCCGCCAGACCTTCGCCGAGACCGAACAGCCGCGCATCCCACGACGCTTCTCCCGCATCGCCGCCTGCATCCACCGCGAGCAGAACGCCCCGGTCACCCTGTACGACGCCAACCGCCCCTTCGTGGGCGCCGGAAAACCCCGCAAACCGTGGTCGGTCGTCCTGGAGCTGCAGCGCACCGCCGAGAAGAATCCCGACGGCGGGGTGCCGCCCCAGCGGGCGTACGAGCCGCTGGCCGCCCGCGAGGTCATCAAGATGATCGAGCCCCGCCTGAAGGACCTGCGCAGGTCCGCCGCGGCCACCAGCGTGGACCGGCTGCGGGACCTGGAGATCGAGGAGTTCGTCTACCTCCCCGCGGGCGCGGGCCGCGACGAGCAGCTCTACACCGGACAGGGGTACGAGACCGCGGGGCTCTACGACGCCGGGCAGGCGGCCCGGCACATCGAACGGGCGGCCGGTGAGGGCGGGGAGGCGCGGCGCCACTTCCTGCGCGTCCGGGTCGGTGCCTGGAACGAACAGGTCGTGGTCTCGCTCCTGGTCAGGGTGCACACCCAGGGCGGCATGCTGGTCCTCGAAGTGGTGCCGCACGTGCTCGGGCCGATCGTCCCCGCGTTCCGTGAGGTCGACACCATCGTGGCCAGTGAGCCCGAAGGGCCCGTCCACGACGCCCTGCGCGCCTGCGTCGACGGTCCCGCGGTCGGCGTGGCGATCGGCATCGCCGCCCTGCGCACGCTGCCCTCGCTCGTGCCCTCGTTCCGGCTCTGGCTCGCGCAGCCGGAGCCCGCCGAGGGGGAGGTGCCCGTGCCTCCGGTCGCGCGTGCCGTGCGGTCCGCGTGCTCCTGGCTCGGGATCGGGCGCCCCGTGCAGGCGCCGCCGGACGCGCCGCTCGTCTCGCTGCGCCAGCTGGCGAGCACCGACGACCTCTCGCTCTTCCAGGAGATGGACGTCGCCCGCTACACCCGCACCCTCCAGGACCGCATCGGCGAGGGCGTCCGGGACGCGCTGCGGGCCGGCGGCTTCCGCACGGACCGCCTGGAGCAGAACATCACGCAGATCAGCAACAGCGGGGTCTACATCACGGAGATGTCCGGCGGCGCCCTCGCCACGGGCACCCACGGCCAGGCCACGCACACGACCGAGGGGAGCACGGCATGAGCGGCGACGGGGACACCGGCGGCGGTGCGCACGTCCAGATCGGCTCGATCACCGGCGGCTCGCAGGCCTTCGGTTCGCACGGCAGGGCCGAGTCCACCAACCACACGGTGGTGGTGTCCGATCCGGCACAGCAGCACCTGCTCACCCAGGTCCGGGCCCTGCGCGCCGAGCTGCGCCAGGCCACCGGGCGGACGGCCGAGGACGACGCGCTCGACGTCGAACTGGGCGAGGTGGAGGGGGAGATCAGTCGTGCGGGCCGCAGTGACGGTGGTTTGCTCGGCAGGCTTCGTGGTCGGCTCGAGCAGTACGGGGCCGCCGCCGCGACGGCCGCGTCCGTGACCGCCGTGGTCCAGGCGATCGCCCAGGTCACGGGCTGAGGGACGAGCGGTGCGGATCTTCGACGCGGACCGCCAGGAGTGGGTCGGCCACGAGCAGGAGCGGCGGATCGCCGCGCTCCACGACCGGGACGCGACGCGCCAGGGCAAGGCGCTGCGGGGTGTCGTGACGGTGCTGGCCCTGTGCGGGCTGGGCTTCGGGGGCTGGGCGCTCGGGTGGAAGGACGAGCCGCGGCCCACGGGGTACCTGGCCGTTGTCGACCGGCCCGCGCAGAGCGCGGACGGCAAGGCCGAGGGTGACACGGCGGCGCCGTCCCCCGCGGGCGTGCCGCCGGCTCCGTACGAGGAGGTGTTCGACGAGGAGGGCTTCCGGCTCGCGGTGCCGCGGGGCTGGGTCCGCCAACTGGTCGAACCGACCGAGGATTTCAACGTCGTCAACTACCGCAGTCCGAAGGGTGACCGGCGGCTGCAGGTGTACCGGGTGAGCGAGCCGTCGCCGTACGACTCGCTGCGGACCTGGCTCGACGAGACATCGATGCCCGTTGGCTTCGACCAACTCGCGCCGCTGGAGCGCATGGACGATGAGGGGCGCCCGGCCGCCCGCCTTGAGTACGTGGCCGACACGTTCAAGGACGAGCCGGACATCGGGACGTGGCACGTCATCGACCACCGCTTCGAATCGGTGGACGGCGAGCTGTACGCCCTCGCGGTGTACGGCTCGGACGCGGACGGCAGGGACGACGAGGAGGAGCTCATGGCCACCGCCCTGTCGTGGTTCTGCCCGCCGGACGAGATCTGTCCCGCTCCTTGATCCCCAAGAGCCGCCCTTCGTTGCCAACCTGCTCATCGATGTAGTACTTCTTATACATGAGCGAGCAAGTGCACAACAGGTTGGCGATGGTGCGCGCGGAGCGGAAAGTGTCGCGCCAGAGCCTGGCCGAGGCGGTGGGGGTCCACTACCAGACCATCGGCTACATCGAGCGCGGGCAGTACAACCCGAGCCTCGACCTGGCGCTGAAGATCGCGGTGTTCTTCGGGCTGCCGGTGGAGGCGCTGTTCTCCCTCGAGCCGTTCCGCCCGCTCACGGACGAGGTCTACGGGAGGAGTCAGGGATGACGGGCCAGCAGGTGCGGGAGACGGGGACCCAGCGGATGACCGGCTACGACCGGCGGATGTTCGCGCTCATGAACCGGCGCGAGGCGGCGCCGATGTACGCCACCGCCACGCGAAGGCGCCTTGCGGTCGGCGCCCACATCGCGCTGACGGCGGCGAGCGTCGCGGCCTGGCTGCTCACGGTCGTCGGCGACCAGCGCTGGGCGATGTGGACGATGCTCGGTCTCCTTCTGCCGTGGTGCGTCGCCACCGGCGTCATCAACGGCGCCACGCGCGGACTTCTCGAACTGCGGGAGCGCGCCCTCGACGAGCGGCAGCGCGCGGAGCGCGTGCGGGTCGCCGCACGGGCCCGGCAGATCATGCTGTGGCTGCTCCTGGCCGCCGCCGCGGGTGCGGGCGTCGCCGCGTACCAGGGGTGGGACGCCGAAGGGCTGCTCTTCCCCGTCCTCTTCACCGCGTTCGTCGTGCACTGGCTGATGCCCCTGTGGGTGGCGGGACTCGCCGTGCAGGACGAGCCGGCGGACCTCGATGACATCGACGCGTAGCGGCCCATAGCGCCACCTCTGTTCCCAAATGCCCCTTCACGCGGACGTATTGCCCCAGGTGCCTGCACGCGCAGTGACACAGCGCACTTTCGGTTATCTAATGCGCATGGTTTCTCCGCCTCGGGGCATGTGCCCCCGGCTACCGCGAGTGACAGGCGGGGCGTATGACAGGAATGGAAGGCAAACGGGACGTGTCCGCACAACAGACCATCCATGTGGGCGGAGAGTGGCGTAGCGCCCTCTCCGGCGCCACACGCGAGATCCTCGACCCCGCGGATGCCAAGCCGTTCGCGACGATCGCCGAGGGCGGCACCGAGGACACCGACGCGGCCATCGCCGCCGCCCGCGAGGCCTTCGACAACGGACCGTGGCCGGCCACACCCGTCGCCGAACGGGCCGCGCTGCTGCGCCGCGTGGCAGACCTCCTCGTACGCGACCGCGAGAAGATCGGGCTCTTGGAGAGCCGCGACGCGGGCAAGACCGTCGAGGAGGGCCGCGTCGACGTCGACTGCGTCGCCGACGCCTTCCGCTACTTCGCCGATCTGGTGATCGGCGAGGGCGCGGGCCGCGTGGTCGACGCCGGGTCCGACGACATCCACAGCGTCGTCGTGCACGAGCCCGTCGGCGTCTGCACGATGATCACGCCCTGGAACTACCCGCTCCTCCAGGCCAGCTGGAAGATCGCCCCCGCGCTCGCCGCGGGCAACACCTTCGTCATCAAGCCGAGTGAGGTCACTCCGCTGACGACGGTCGCGCTGATCGAACTGCTCGTCGAGGCGGGCCTCCCGGCCGGCGTCGCGAACATCGTGACCGGTCCGGGCCACACGGTCGGGGCGCGCCTCTCCGACCACCCCGACGTCGACCTGGTCTCCTTCACCGGCGGCCTCGTCTCCGGCACCAAGGTCGCCCAGGCAGCGGCCCTCGGCGTCAAGAAGGTCGCCCTCGAACTCGGCGGCAAGAACCCGAACGTCGTCTTCGCCGACGCCTGCGCCACCGAAGAGGGCTTCGACACCGCCGTGGACCAGGCGCTCAACGCCGCCTTCATCCACAGCGGGCAGGTCTGCTCCGCCGGTGGCCGCCTCATCATCGAGGAGTCGGTGCGCGAGCGCTTCGTCGCCGAACTCGCCCGCCGTGCGAGCCGCATCAAGCTCGGCCGCGGCACCGAGGACGGCGTCGAGTGCGGCCCGCTCGTCTCGCAGCAGCAGCGCGAGAAGACCGAGATGTACGTCGCGTCGGCACTGGAGGAAGGCGCTGTCCTGCGCACCGGCGGCAAGCGCCCCGAGCCCAGCGACGTGCGCCCCGCGACCGGCTACTTCTACGAGCCGACCGTCCTCGACCAGTGCCACCGCGAGATGCGCGTCGTGCGCGAGGAGGTCTTCGGCCCGGTCCTGACCGTCGAGACCTTCCGCACCGAGGACGAGGCCGTCGCGCTCGCCAACGACACCGAGTACGGTCTCGCGGGCGCCGTCTGGACCAACGACGCCGGCCTCGGCCGCCGCATGGCCCGGCGCCTGCGCCACGGCACGGTCTGGATCAACGACTTCCACCCCTACCTTCCGCAGGCGGAGTGGGGCGGCTTCGGCAAGAGCGGCGTGGGGCGCGAGCTCGGACCCGCCGGACTCGCCGAGTACCGCGAGTCCAAGCACATCTACCAGAACCTCGCCCCGCGGCCGGTCCGCTGGTTCGCGGGCTGAGCCCGACTCTCAGAAGCGTGCGCGGGGGCGGCAGTCCCGCCCCCGCGCACGTATCTGTATCCGTACGTCCGAGCGCCCCCCCCGCTCTATACGCGCAAGCACCTTGCATCACACCTCGCAGGAAGAGGAGCAGCACGCATGGCTGAGACCACTGAGTACGACTACGTCATCGTCGGTGGCGGAACCGCAGGGTCGGTGATCGCGTCCCGGCTCACCGAGGACCCGGGAGTCACCGTCGCCGTCATCGAGGGCGGCCCCAGCGACATCGACCGCGAGGACGTCCTCACGCTGCGCCGCTGGCTCGGCCTGCTCGGCGGCGACCTCGACTACGGCTACACCACCACCGAGCAGCCGCGCGGCAACTCGCACATCCTGCACAGCCGCGCCAAGGTCCTCGGCGGCTGCTCGTCGCACAACACCCTGATCTCCTTCAAGCCGCTGCCGTCCGACTGGGACGAGTGGGAAGAGGCGGGCGCCACCGGCTGGAACGCCAAGGCGATGGACCCCTTCTTCGGCAAGCTGCGCAACAACATCGTGCGCGTCGCCAAGAAGGACCAGAACCAGATCGCCACCGACTGGGTGGAGGCGACGAAGACCGCACTCGGCGTCCCCGAGGTCGTCGGCTTCAACGACAAGCCCTTCGACGAGGGCGTCGGCTTCTTCGACCTCTCCTACCACCCGGAGAACAACAAGCGTTCCTCCGCCTCCGTCGCCTACCTCCACCCCCACATGGAGGCCGGCGACCGTCCGGGCCTCCACCTGTTCCTGGAGACCTGGGCCACCAAGCTGGAGCTCGAGGGCAAGACCGCGCGCGGCGTCCACATCCGTACGAAGGACGGCGAGGCGCAACTGCTCACCGCCCGCCGCGAGGTGCTCGTCTGTGCCGGCGCCGTCGACACGCCCCGGCTGCTCCTGCACTCCGGCATCGGCCCCGCCAAGGACCTCGAAGCCCTCGGCATCCCCGTCACGCACGACCTGCCGGGCGTCGGCGAGAACCTCCTGGACCACCCCGAGTCGGTCATCGTCTGGGAGACGAACGGGCCGATCCCCGGCAACTCCGCGATGGACTCCGACGCGGGCCTCTTCGTCAAGCGGGACCCGGACCACAAGGGCCCTGACCTGATGTTCCACTTCTACCAGATCCCGTTCACGGACAACCCGGAGCGCCTGGGCTACGAACGCCCGGAGCACGGCGTCTCGATGACGCCGAACATCCCCAAGTCCCGTGCGCGCGGCCGCGTCTACCTGACGTCGGCCGACCCCGAGGTGAAGCCCGCCCTCGACTTCAATTACTTCGAGTACGACGAGAACGGCGTCGACTACGACGGCCAGACCCTCGTCGACGGCATCAAGCTGGCCCGCAAGGTCGCGCAGGCCGAGCCCTTCGCCAAGTGGCTCAAGCGCGAGGTCTTCCCGGGCCCGGACGTCACAGACGACGCCGAGATCAGTGAGCTCGTGCGCAAGGCGGCGCACACTGTGTACCACCCGGCCGGAACCTGCCGAATGGGAGCTTCCGCTGATGAACTTGCTGTGGTCGACCCGGAGCTGCGGATCCGGGGTCTCGAGGGAATCCGAATCGCGGACGCATCCGTCTTCCCGACGATGCCTGCCGTGAACCCGATGATCGGAGTGCTCATGGTCGGGGAAAAGTGCGCGGAACTGCTGACCGGGAGTGATGTCCGATGACCACCACCACCGACAAGACGCCGGCCCCTGAGGCGCCCGCCTCCGACGAGGCCGCGCCCGTGTTCGCCGTCCGGGACCTGTGGAAGGTCTTCGGGTCCAAGGCCAAGAGCATCCCGGGCAACGAGGAGTTCGCGGATCTCTCGGCCACCGAGCTGCGTGAGCGCACCGGCTGCACCGCGGCCGTGCGGGACGTCAGCTTCGACGTCAGGCGCGGCGAGGTCTTCGTCGTCATGGGCCTTTCCGGCTCGGGCAAGTCGACCCTGGTGCGCACCCTGACCCGGCTCATCGAGCCGACCAGCGGTTCCATATCCATGGACGGCCAGGACGTGCTCGGCATGGACAAGAACGAGCTGCGTGCGCTGCGTCGCCACAAGGCCGCGATGGTCTTCCAGAACTTCGGCCTGCTGCCGCACCGCTCGGTCCTCGACAACGTCGCGTACGGCCTGGAGATCCAGGGTGTCGGCAAGGCCGAGCGCCGCGCCAAGGCCCTGGAGGTCGTCGCCAAGGTCGGCCTCGAAGGCATGGAGGAGCGCCGCCCCACCCAGCTCTCCGGCGGCCAGCAGCAGCGCGTCGGCCTGGCCCGCGCCCTCGCCGTCGACCCCGAGGTCCTGCTCTTCGACGAGCCGTTCAGCGCGCTCGACCCGCTGATCAGGCGGGACATGCAGGAAGAAGTCATCCGCCTGCACCGCGAAGAGGGCCGCACGATGGTCTTCATCACCCACGACCTGAGCGAGGCGCTGCGCCTGGGCGACCGCATCATGCTGATGCGGGACGGCGCCATCGTGCAGCTCGGCACCCCCGAGGAGATCGTCGCCAACCCGGCCGACGACTACGTACGCGACTTCGTCCAGGACGTGTCGCGCGAGCAGGTCATCACCGTGCGCCGCGCCATGCGCCCCGCCGAGGGCGACGAGGCCGAGTCCGGTGCCGCGATCGGCCCGGACACGCTGGTCGTCGACGCGATCGAGGCGGTGGCCCGCAGCGGCGCGTACTGCCGTGTCGTGGACAACGGACGCACCCTCGGCATCGTCGACCACGAGCAGCTCCTCGCGGTGGTCGCGGGCCTCGACAGTGATCCCCGGGACAAGGCGGTGGCCGCCGTATGAGCGCAGCCCCGACGTCCGTGATCGACAAGACGGAGGGCGTGTCCCCGCCGGGCCCGCCCGCCGAAGGACCCGGCCCGCTGGCCGCGTTCCTGCGCAACCCCAAAGCGATCCTGCTGCTCTGCGCCCTGCTGGTCGCGGTCGTCTCCGCGGCCGTCACCGCCAACGGCGCCTGGCCGTCCGACCTGACCTTCGACGTGCGCTCGCCGCTCGACGACGTCAACACCTGGATGGCGCAGAACCGCGACACCCACCCGATCTTCCTGTACTTCCTGCTACACATCAGCAACACCTCGGAATCCGCGGTGGACGGTGTGCTCAGCGGTCTGGAGGCCCTCGGCTTCATCGGGGTGACCGTCGCCGCGGTACTCATCTCCTGGTACGCGGGCGGGGCGAACCTGCGCCGCCGCGCGCTGACCCTCGCGGGCGTCGCCTTCGGCACGTTCGCCGTGATCGGCGTGCTCGACGTGTGGGAAGAGGCGATGGAGACCCTCGCCCTGATGGTCGTCTGTGTGGCCGTCGCTGGGCTTGTCGGTGTCCTGCTCGGCCTCGCCGCCGGGCTCTCGGACCGTGCCGAGCGCATCCTGCGGCCCGTCTTCGACACCATGCAGGTGCTTCCGGCCTTCTCGTACCTGCTGCCCTTCGTTCTGATGTTCGACGTCGGCACGCCGGCCGTCTTCATGGCGACCGTCATCTACGCCGCACCGCCGATGGCCAGGCTCACCTCGCTCGGCCTGCGCGGCGCCGACGCGGCGGCCCTCGAAGCCTCGCAGTCGCTGGGCGCCAGCGCCTGGCAGCGGCTGTGGACGGCGCGGCTTCCGCTGGCCCGCAAGCCGATGCTGCTCGGCCTCAACCAGACGATCATGATGTGTCTCTCGATGGTCGTGCTCGCGACGGTGGTCGGCGCCGGTGGTCTCGGCGACCCGATCTTCACCGCGATCTCCACCCTCGACGTGGGCCTCGCGGTACCGGCCGGCATCGCGATCGTGCTGATCGCCGTCTGGCTGGACCGCACGACCGCCGGGTTCGGCGAACGCGTCGACGACGCGGCGCCCGCGCGCAGCGCCTTCGCGACGCGCGTCCTGTGGGCCGTCATGGCCGCCGTGGTGGCGGGCGCCGCCGTGCTCGGCCAGGCGCTCGGCCGTACGGAGTGGCCGGAGAACTGGGTCGTCTCCATCTCCCAGCCCATCAACGAGGCCGTCGGCTGGATCGAGCGCGAGCTCGGCTCCGGCATCCCGGTCATCGGCGGCACGCTCACCTGGGCCAACGCCTTCATCGACTACGGCATCAACCCGCTGTTCGACGCCCTGCTCGCCACCCCGTGGTGGGCGGTGCTCCTGGTGGCCGGTGTCCTCGCCTACCTCGCGGGCCGCTGGCGCGCGGCGGTCACCGTCGTGCTAGCGCTCGCCGCGATCGGCGCGATGGGGCTGTGGAGCCGCTCGATGGACACCCTCTCGCAGGTGATCGCCGCCCTGGTCGTCACGCTGATCCTGGGCTTCGCCATCGGTGTGCTCGCGGCCCGGGTGTCCTGGGTGGAGCGTGGCATCCGGCCGGTGCTCGACACCATGCAGACCCTGCCGGCGTTCATCTACCTCATCCCGATGATCGCGCTGTTCGGCTCCAACCCCGCGGCCGCCGCGGTGGCCTCGATCATCTACGCGCTGCCCGCCGTCATCCGCATCACGACCCAGGGCATCCGCCAGATCGACCCCTCCGCCCTGGAGGCGGCCCGCTCGCTCGGCGCCTCCACCGGCCAGCAGCTCCGGCAGGTCCAGCTCCCGCTGGCCAGGCCCGCGCTGCTCGTCGCCCTCAACCAGGGTGTCGTCCTCGTCCTGTCCATGGTCGTCATCGGCGGCATGATCGGCGGCGGCGCGCTCGGCGTGGACGTGGTCAGGGGCCTCACCAAGGGCGACCTCGGTCTCGGTCTGACGGCCGGCATCGCGATCGTCTGCCTCGGTCTGCTGCTCGACCGCATCTCTCAGCCCGGCGCCGACGTCAAGGCACGCACACTGCGCTGACGTACGCTTCCGGACCCCGCTCTCCTGCTACGTAAGGGAACAATCTCGTGAACTACAGCAAGCGGATACGCACTTCGGTCATCGCCGGTCTCGGCGCCGCGTCCATGGTGGCGCTCAGCGCCTGCGGTGCCGCCGACACGAAGTCCTCCGGTGGTGCCGACGAGGTCACCATCACGGTCCCCTCGTGGGTCGGCGCGCGCGCCAACGCCGAGGTCGCCAAGAAGCTCCTCGAGGACGAGGTCGGCGTCAAGAAGGTCGAACTGCAGCAGCTCGACGAGCCGATCGCCTGGGACGCCCTGAACAACGGCAAGGCCGACGCGATCCTGGAGGACTGGGACGGCCAGCCCAAGAAGCAGAAGCTCTACATCGACCAGAAGAAGACGGTCGTCAAGGGCGGCGACCTGGGCGTCACCGGGCACATCGGCTGGTACGTGCCGAAGTACTACGCGGACAAGCACCCGGAGATCCTGGACTACAAGAACCTCAACAAGTTCGCCAAGGACTTCAAGAGCAACCGCAGCGGTGACAAGGGCGAGTTCATCGGTGCGGCGCCCTCGTACACCACGTACGACGAGTTCCTGATCAAGAACCACAAGCTGAACTTCAAGATCAAGGACACCGGCAACGAGGCCGCGCAGATCAAGGAGATCCAGCGCAAGTACGCCGCCAAGGAGCCCTTCATCAGCTACTGGTGGGAGCCCCTGTGGGCGAACGCCGACATGGACATGGTCGAGGTGAAGCTCCCGCCGTTCAAGGAGGGCTGCAACGAGCCCGAGACCAAGACCGAGTGCGGCTACGCCAACACCCCGCTGCAGAAGTACTTCAACGCCGACTTCGCCAAGGACGGCGGCGACGCCGCGGAGTTCCTGAAGAACTTCAAGTGGACGACCGAGGAGCAGAACGAGGTCGCCATGTCGATCGCCAAGGACAAGATGTCCGGCGAGGCCGCGGCCGAGAAGTGGATCAAGGACAACAAGGCGACGTGGGAGAAGTGGCTCCCGAAGAAGTGACGTCGTCGCTGAACGCACTGGTGTGACGATGACGGTGCCGGGGGTGTCCTTCGCGAAGGACACCCCCGGCACCGTCACGTCTGCTGCAAGCTCTCCGCGATCTCCCGCAGCGCCTCCGACGCACGGAACAGCAGGCCAGGGCCGAACGTGATGCGCGTGGCGCCCAGTTCGCCCAGCTCCCGCGGGGACGGCGGCCCTGCCGGCTTCGCCGCCACGTTGACGGGGCCCTCGATGCCCGCACGCAGCCGCGGGAGCACCGCGGTCGGCGCGAGGATCGGATAGACGCAGTCCGCGCCCGCCTCGACGTACAGCCGTGCCCGCTCGATCGCCTGCTCCGGATCGCCGTCGCCGTGCACGAACGTGTCCACCCGGGCGTTCACGAACAACCGGTCGCCCGCGACGGAACGCACCTCCGCGAGCCACTCCGCCTGCTCGCGCGGGTCCTTCAGGTCCCCGCCCGACGAATCCTCCAGGTTGCAGCCGACCGCGCCCGTCTCCAGGAGCCGCTCCACCAGCTCCTTCGGCGGCAGCCCGTAGCCGTCCTCGATGTCCGCGGACACCGGTACGGGCACCGACCGTACGATCCTGCGCACGGCGGCGAACATCTCGTCCGGCGGCACCGCACCGTCCGCGTACCCCAGCGACGCCGCGACCCCCGCGCTCGGCGTGGCAAGGGCCGGGAACCCGGCGTCCACGAAGACCCGCGCGCTGGCCGCGTCCCACGGCCCGGGAAGGACCAGCGGATCACCGGGCGCCCGCCCGTGGTGCAGCGAGCGGAAGTCGTCCACCAGGCTCACGGCGCGTACCCGCCCGGCTCGATGCGGCGGCTGACCATCAGCCGGTTCCAGCTGTTGATGACGGTGATCACCCCGATGAGATGGGCGAGTTCGGCCTCACCGAAGTGCTTGGCGGCCGCCTCGTAAACCTCGTCGGGGACGAACGCTCCCCCAGAGCCGAAAGCCTGGGAGGTGCCCCCAGTCAAGACCGTGACCGCCTCGGTCAGCGCGAGAGCGGCCCGCTCGCGCTCGCTGAACAGCTCACCCGCCTCGGCCCACGCGTTGAGGAGAGCGATCCGCTTGACCGTCTCGCCGTTCTTCACGGCGATGTCCACATGCATGTCCAGACAGAACGCACACGCGTTGATCTGCGAGGCCCGGATCATCACGAGCTCGGCGAGCACCGGGTCGCCGAGCCCCTTCTTCGCGGCCGCGCTCAGCGCGGACAGCGCGCCGGCGACGCCCTTGTCGAGGTGGTTGGTCCGAGCGCTCACTTGTGGTCCCCGGCCTTGTAGTGGCCCGGCACCTGCCGCGTCGAGACGCCGAAACGGTTCCACGCGTTGATCACCGTGATCGCGGCGATCAACTGCGTCAGCTCCTCCTCGTCGAAGAGGGCCGCCGCCTTGTCGTACACCGCGTCCGGCACGAAGCCGTCCGTCAGGACGGTGATCGCCTCCGCCAGCTCGATCGCGGCGACCTCCTTCGCCGTGTAGAAGTGCTGCGACTCCTCCCACGCGCTGAGCTGGATGATCCGCTCCACGCTCTCGCCCGCCGCGAGGGCGTCCTTGCTGTGCATGTCGACGCAGAGCGCGCAGTGGTTGATCTGCGAGGCCCTGATCTTGACCAGTTCGAGGATCACCGGGTCGACGCCCTTACGGGCGGCCGCGTCGAGCCTGACCATCGCCTTGAAGACCTCGGGGGCCCGGGAGTGCCAGTCGAGGCGGGGGGTGTGCTCGTGGAGGTATTCCTTGGCCTGCGGCTGCCCGGGGGTGCTTTCGGGGGTGTTCTCGATCGTCGTCATGACATCGACCGTACGGCGGGAGTAGCCCACGGGTATGGTCCATTTCCATGGAAGAATCCTGGGCCACTCTGGGCGTCGACCTCCACCTGGAGACCGGGGCAGAGGCGACGCGCTCCGGCGTGCGCAAGGGCCTCACGGACGCCCTGCGTGAGGCGGTGCGCGGCGGCAGGCTCGCTCCCGGCACCCGCCTGCCCTCGTCCCGCTCCCTCGCCGTCGACCTGGGCATCGCCCGCAACACCGTCGCCGACGCGTACGCGGACCTCGTCGCCGAGGGCTGGCTCACCGCACGCCAGGGCTCGGGCACCCGCGTCGCCGAACGCTCCGTGCCGCGCCCCGCGGAGCCCGCGCCGCGCCGCAGGGCGGCGGGCGGCCCGACGTACGACCTGATGCCGGGCACCCCCGACCTCTCGGCGTTCCCGCGCGCCGCCTGGCTCAAGGCCGCGCGCCGGGCCATGGCCACCGCCCCGAACGACGCGCTCGGCTACGGCGACCCGCGCGGCCGCGTCGAGCTGCGCACCGCCCTCGCCGACTACCTCTCCCGGGCGCGCGGCGTCCGCGCGGACCCGGACCGCATCGTCATCTGCGCCGGGTTCGCGCAGGGCCTGAGCCTGCTGGGAGGCGTACTGCGGGCCCGCGGCCAGCGGGAGGTGACGGTCGAGTCGTACGGCCTCGACGTGCACTGGGATCTGCTGAAGCGGGCGGGGCTGCGGACGAGGCCGCTGCCGTTCGACGAACTGGGCACTTCGACGGCCGAGTTGGGGGCGGGTTCCGGGTCGGGCTCTGGCTCCGGTTCGGGTTTCGGTTCGGCCAAGGCGGTGCTCCTCACGCCTGCCCACCAGTTCCCCATGGGCGTCCCGCTGCACCCCGACCGGCGTGCCGCCGCCGTCGACTGGGCGCGGCGCGAGGGCGGCCTGATCCTGGAGGACGACTACGACGGGGAGTTCCGCTACGACCGGCAGCCGGTGGGCGCGCTCCAGGGCCTCGACCCCGACCGCGTGGTCTACCTCGGCACGGCCAGCAAGTCCCTGGCCCCCGGGCTCCGGCTCGGCTGGATGGTGCTGCCCGAGCCCATCGCCGCCGAGGTCGTCGAGGCGAAAGGGGGCGCGGAATGGGCCTGCGGGGCGCTCGACCAGCTGACGCTCGCGGAGTTCATCACGTCGGGTGCGTACGACCGCCATGTGCGGGGCGCGCGGCTGCGCTACCGCCGCCGACGGGACCAACTGGTCGCCGCGCTCGCCGCTCGGGCGCCGGAGGTACGGGCCACGGGGATCGCGGCGGGCCTGCACGCGGTGCTCGAACTCCCGCCGGGAACGGAACGGACGGTGATCCAGGCGGCAAGCTGGCAACGCCTGGCGGTGCAGGGCCTGTCCAGCTTCCGCCACCCTCTGGCACGCCCGGCGGAGCGGGACGCGCTGGTGGTGGGGTACGGGACACCGGCGGACCATGGGTGGGCGGGGGCGCTGGAGGCGTTGTGCAGGGTGTTGCCGTAAGGGGGGAATCCAGCCCGTCCGGCGTTTGAGGACACTTGTAAGGGGGTCCAGGGGGCGGAGCCCCTTGGTTTCGGGAAGGGGCGGGGTGGGGGAAAGCCCCGCAGGGCCGGCCCCTACCGAGCCCCACCCCCAGGCCCGCCTACCCCGGGGGCCGCTTCCGCGCTCTCCGCAGGAGCCGCCGCCTCCCCGAACCGCGCCAGCGCCAACGCCCCCGCCACAGCCACCACGAACCCCAGCACCGCCACCCACGCCATGCCGCTGCGAGTCCGATCCCCGAGCCACACCACCCCCACCACCGCGGGCCCGACCGTCTCCCCGATCACCATTCCCGCGGTGGCGGTCGTCACCGACCCCCGCTGCAACGCGGACGTCAGGAGCAGGAACGCCGCACCCCCGCCCACCAGCAAGGCGTAGGCGGCCGGATTCCGGACCAACGCTCCCGGCGAGACGTCGTCGATGAGCCGCACCGCCACCTCCACCACGCCGAAGCCGAGCCCGGCCCCGAGCCCCAGGGCCGGCGCCCGCCCCCGCCCCGGCAGCCGCCCGGCCACCGCGCCGAGCAGCAGGACCGCCACCGCCACGCCCAGCAGCACGTACCGCAGAGTCGTCGATCCGGTGCTCTCCCCTTCGTCCCCCGACGCCAGCCCCAGCATCGCGAGCCCCGCGCACACCACCCCCACCGCTGCCCACTCCACCCCGCTCAACCGCACCCGCAGCATCCGCGAGGCCACCACGGCCGTGACGGCGAGGCTCGCGGCGAGCGCCGCACCGACGGCGTAGATCGGGATGGAGCGCAGCGCCACGATCTGCAGCAGGAACCCGAGCCCGTCGAGCCCGAGACCCACGACGTACCGCCACTGCTTCACCGCGCGCAGCAGGAGCGCGGGGTCGACCCCGGAGCCCGTGCCCGGCGCCGTGGCGCGGGCGGCGATGGCCTGGAAGACGGAGGCCGTGCCGAAGCAGACCGCTGAACCGAGCGCGCAAATCATCCCAAGAGACACGAAGTGACTGTAGAGGAAGGGGATTCGGCTGAGCCGGTTGGCACGACCCGGGGCCCCTTACCTACGCTGATCGCCGATCACGTAGGGCAACGGGGGAACGGAAGCACAGATGGCACCGGAACAGCAGACGCAGACGCAGACGGAGCAGAGGGAAGAGCGCAAGGCCCCGCGAAGGCTGCGTTCCAGCACGGTCGTACTCGGCGGAATGGGCGTCCTCGCGGCGGCCCTGACCTCGTGCGGCTCGGAGCCGGACAGGCGGTGCGTGGACCGCGACAGCTACGACCTCCTCACCGGCTACAGGATCGTCGCCGACAAGAACTGCAAGAGCGGCGCCAATTCGTCGTCCTCCTCCTCGTACGGCAAGGGACGCAGCGGCAGCGGCAGTTCCTACGGAACAGGGTCGAGCTCCGGCACCGGCACTGGCAAGTCCGGCCGCATGGACGCCGACTGGTACTACGACGCGGACATCGACGGCCGCCGCGCCGACTACGGCACCTTCAGCCGCAGCGAGGCCGTCGACCGCGACGGCTTCGGCTGCTCGGGCAGCGGCAGCGGCGGCGGCTGACCCGCAAGCGAGCGAGCCCCCGACCCGCTACTTCCCGCGACCTGCGACCCGAGACCCGAGACCCGAGGCCATGGAACGCCGCACCATCACCCCCCGCCCCGGCTGGCAGCAGACGGTCGAGGATCAGGGGCTCATCTACCCGCTGACCCGCTACCCCGACGACTCCCTCCGCCCCTACTGGGACGAGTCCGCGTACTACGCGTTCACGCTCCCCGAGGTGGAGGCCCTGGAGGAGGTCGTCGAGGAACTGCACGCGATGTGCCTCGCGGCCGCCGAGCACATCGTCACGCGGGGGCGCCTCGCCGATCTCGGCATCACCGACCCCCGGGTGGCGGACGCGGTCACCGAGGCATGGCACCGCCGCGCCGAACTCCCGTCCCTCTACGGCCGGTTCGACCTGCACTACGACGGCACGAGCGGCCGCCCGGCCAAGATGCTGGAGTACAACGCCGACACCCCCACCTCGCTGGTCGAGGCCGCGAGCCCCCAGTGGTTCTGGATGGAGGAATGCTTCCCGGGCGCCGACCAGTGGAACTCCCTCCACGAGCGCCTTGTCGACGCCTGGAAGAAGCAGGCGCCGCTGCTTCCGCCCGGCGGCCCGCTGTACTTCGCGCACTCCGCGGGCGACGAGCTCGGCGAGGACCTGATGACGGTCGCGTATCTGCGCGAGACCGCGCAGCAGGCCGGGCTCGACACCGAGGCGATCTCCATGGAGGACATCGGCTGGGACCGGCTCTCGCGGCGCTTCGTCGACAAGAAGCTCGGCTTCATCCGCAGCTGCTTCAAGCTCTACCCGTGGGAGTGGCTGACCACCGACCGCTTCGCCCCGCACGTCCTGGAGACCCTGGACAACGGCGGCGGCACCGGCTCCACCCTCTGGATCGAGCCCGCCTGGAAAATGCTCCTCTCCAACAAGGCGCTGCTGGCCGTCCTCTGGGAGCTCTACCCCGGCCACCCCAACCTCCTCCCCGCCTACCTGGACGGCCCCCGGGAGCTCGCCGCCGAGCGGGGTTACGTCGCCAAGCCCCTCCTCGGCCGCGAAGGCGCCGGAGTCACGGTCCACCCGCCGGGCGCCGAACCCCTCGTACGCGAGGACGCCTGCTGCTACCAGGAGTTGGCGCCCCTGCCCGACTTCGACGGCAACCGTGTGGTGCTCGGTGCGTGGGTCGTCGAGAACGAGGCGGCGGGGCTCGGCATCCGGGAGTCGGCGGGCCTGATCACGGACGAGTACGCGAGATTCCTGCCGCACGTCATCCTCTGAGCCGACCTTGGGCTGCCCCACCGAACCCCAAGTCGCCTGAGTACGCTGCCGATTGATCGACGACTGACTCGGAGGCGACCGCGCACATGGCCGACAGCAGGATCAACACGACGCAGCCTCACACGGCCCGTATCTGGAACTACTGGCTCGGCGGCAAGGACAACTACCCCGTCGACCAGGCCGCCGGGGACCAGATCCGCACGCTGCACCCCGGCATCGGCGCCTACGCGCTGGCCGACCGGCAGTTCCTCGGGCGCGCTGTGAGCCACCTGGTCACCGAGTGCGGGATCCGGCAGTTCCTCGACATCGGCACCGGGCTGCCGACCGCCGACAACACCCACGAGGTCGCCCAGCGGATCGCCCCCGAGACCCGTGTCGTCTACGTCGACAACGACCCGCTGGTTCTCACCCACGCGCGCGCCCTCCTCACCAGCACCCCCGAGGGCAGGACCGACTACCTCGACGAGGACCTGCGCAACGTCGACACCATCCTCGAACACGCCGCCAGGACCCTGGACCTCGACCAGCCGGTCGCGCTGATGCTGCTCGGAGTCGTCATCTTCATCGACGACGACTCCGAGGCGTACGGCATCGTGCGCCGCCTGCTCGACGCGCTCCCGGCCGGCAGCCACCTGGTCCTCTCGCACACGATCACCAGCCCGGAGATGCCCGACGTCGACGAGGCGGTGGCGTTCTGGAACGAGAACGGCACGCCCAAGCTGACGCAGCGCACGCCCGACCAGGTGGCGCGTTTCTTCGAGGGCCTGGAGCTCCTCGAACCCGGAGTCGTCTCGTGCAACCGCTGGCGCACGGAGCCGGCGGCCGGGGTCGAGGACGTGGCCATGTTCGGCGGAGTCGGCATCAAGCGCTGACGTCGGCACCAAGCGCTGACGCCGAGGTCGACGTCGGCCTCCGCCCCACGCGGCGCCCCACGAGGCGCCCCCCGCGGAACTACGCCAGCACGGCCCGCAGCTGATCGAGCCCCCAGTCCAAATCCTCCTTGCTGATCACCAGTGGGGGAGCGATCCGGATGGTGGACCCGTGGGTGTCCTTGACCAGCACACCCCGGTCCATCAGCTTCTGGGAGATCGCGCGGCCCGTGCCGTGCGAGGGCTCGATGTCGACGCCCGCCCACAGCCCGCGGCCCCGCACCTGCGTCACCGCGCCCGTACCGGCGAGGAGCCCCAGCTCGGCGTGCAGATGCTCGCCGAGCTCGGTGGCCCGCTGCTGGTATTCGCCCGAACCCAGCATCGCCACGACCTCCAGCGCCACCGCGCAGGCGAGGGGATTGCCGCCGAACGTCGACCCGTGCTCGCCCGGCTTGAACACCCCAAGGACATCCGCGTCCGCCACCACCGCGGACACCGGCACCACGCCCCCGCCGAGCGCCTTGCCCAGGATGTACACGTCCGGCACCACGTCCTCGTGCTCGCACGCGAACGTCCTGCCCGTCCTGCCGAGCCCCGACTGGATCTCGTCCGCCATGAAGAGGACGTTCCGCTCCCGCGTCAACTCCCGTACGCCCGCCAGATATCCGGCCGGCGGCACCAGGACCCCGGCCTCTCCCTGGATGGGTTCCAGGAGCACGGCCACGGTGTTCTCCGTGACCGCGGCGCGCAGCGCGGTCAGATCGCCGTACGGCACGATCTCGAAGCCCGGCGTGTACGGGCCGAAGTCCGCCCGCGCCTCCTGGTCCGTCGAGAAGCTGACGATGGTCGTGGTCCGCCCGTGGAAGTTGTCGCGCGCGACGACGATCTTCGCCCGCCCGTCGGGCACGCCCTTGACCTGATACCCCCACTTCCGCGCGGTCTTCACGGCCGTCTCCACCGCCTCCGCCCCGGTGTTCATCGGCAGCACCATCTCCTTGCCGCACAGCTCCGCGAGCCGCGTACAGAAGTCGGCGAACCGGTCGTGGTGGAAGGCCCGCGAGGTGAGCGTCACCCGCTCCAGCTGCGCCTTGGCCGCGTCGATCAGGCGGCGGTTGCCGTGCCCGAAATTCAGCGCCGAGTACCCGGCCAGCATGTCGAGATAGCGGCGCCCCTCGACGTCCGTCATCCAGGCACCCTCCGCCGTCGCGACCACGATGGGCAGCGGGTGATAGTTGTGCGCGCTGTGCGCTTCGGCCGAGGTGATGAACTTTTCGGTAGTCGACACGGGGTCTCCGTTCGTCCTGCGGCGTGGGGCGGTTGTGGCGCCCAATTTCTATCGTCGCTCGGATCGTGGACGAAGAAACCTGCCGACCCGGCGTGCCCGATACGCTGGCCCTGACAGCACGGCGACTGGCGCACGGGGAACGGACCCCGAGGAAGCCGTGCGAGGCAGAACCTTCGAGGTGCCGACCGCCTGGGCACCCCGGGACCACGACCGGACACTCACCGCTCGCCCCGGAGGACGCCATGACTCACTCTCCTTCCCTCAGCCACCCCGCGCTCGCCGCGCAGGACCCCGAACTGTCCGCTCTCGTCGGCGCCGAGGAGCAGCTCCAGGCCGACACCCTGCGCCTGATCCCCAGCGAGAACTACGTCTCCTCCGCCGTCCTCGAAGCCTCCGGCACGGTCCTGCAGAACAAGTACAGCGAGGGCTACCCGGGCCGCCGCTACTACGAGGGCCAGCAGAACATCGACCCGATCGAGCGCCTCGCCGTCTCCCGGGCCAAGGCCGTCTTCGGCGTCGAGCACGCCAACGTCCAGCCCTACTCCGGCTCCCCGGCCAACCTCGCCGTCTACCTCGCCTTCGCCGAGCCCGGCGACACCGTGATGGGCATGGCCCTCCCGATGGGCGGCCACCTCACCCACGGCTGGGGCGTCTCCGCCACGGGCAAGTGGTTCCGCGGCGTCCAGTACGGCGTCCGCCACGACACCGGCCGTATCGACTTCGACGAGGTGCGCGACCTCGCCCTCAAGGAACGCCCGAAGCTGATCTTCTGCGGTGGCACCGCCCTCCCCCGCACCATCGACTTCGCCGCCTTCGCCGAGATCGCCCGCGAGTCGGGGGCCGTCCTCGTCGCCGACGTCGCGCACATCGCCGGCCTGATCGCGGGCGGCGCCCACCCCTCACCGGTGCCGCACGCCGACGTGATCTCCACGACGACCCACAAGACCCTGCGCGGTCCGCGCGGCGCGATGCTGATGTCCCGCGAGGAGCACGCCAAGGCCATCGACAAGGCGGTCTTCCCCGGTCTGCAGGGCGGCCCGCACAACCAGACCACCGCGGCCATCGCCGTCGCCCTGCACGAGGCATCGCAACCCTCCTTCCGCGACTACGCCCACGCGGTCGTCGCCAATGCCCGGACCCTCGCCGAAGCGCTGCTCGTCCGCGGCTTCGACCTGGTCTCCGGCGGCACCGACAACCACCTGATCCTGATGGACCTCACCCCCAAGGAAGTCCCCGGCAAGGTCGCCGCCAAGGCCCTCGACCGGGCCGGGATCGTCGTCAACCACAACACCGTGCCGTACGACCCGAGGAAGCCCTTCGACCCCTCCGGCGTCCGTATCGGCACCCCTTCCCTCACCTCCCGCGGTCTCGGGACGGAGCACATGCCGACCGTCGCCGACTGGATCGACCGGGGTGTCGCCGCGGCCCGTGCCGGTGACGAGGACGCCCTGACGAAGATCCGTTCCGAGGTCGCCGACCTGATGTCCGCCCACCCGGCCCCGGGCCTGTCGGCCCACTGACCCACCGGACCGGACAACCACGTCGAACAGCTACCCCGGCCGGCCGACGCACCGGCCGGGGCCGGCCGCAGCCCTCACAGGTCCCGCAACTCCTGCCGCGGGCCGCCCTCATGAGGCCGCCGCCCGACGAGCGACCCCCGCAGCAGCAGCGCCCCCGCGGCCCCCGCCGCGGCGCCCGGTATCGCCCACCACCAGTCCGTGCCGCCGTCGCCCGGCGTGACATCGGTCCCGCCACGCGCGGCGGCCTGCCCGGACTCGGCTCCGGCTTCGGCTCCGGCCCCGGCTTCGGCTTCGGCTTCCGAGGCGGGCGTCGGTGGCGGGTTCGAGTCCGACCCCGGCCCTATCGCCTGGTTGCCCTTGTCCGTCGGCGGCCCCAGGACCCCGAGCTTCTTGAACAGCGCCGTCAGGTGAGCAGGGTCCTTCGCCTTGTGCCAGACGCCCCTCATGGACTCGACGTCCGTCGTGGTGTGGATCCACACCGCATCGGCGCCCTTGCCGCCCTTGCTGCCCTTGCCGTCCCCGCCGCCCTTCGTGCCGGGCGCCACCGGATAGGCCCGGTCCACCCGCCACGGCCGCACGTCGTGGACCATCCACGTCACATTGATCTGACGGCTTCCGTCACCCATGGCCAGCCCTGGTGGCTGCTCACGCTGTCCCTTGCCGATGTCGGCCCCGAGGTGGCCAAGACCGGCCTCCAGCTCGGCGTACTCCTTGTCGCTGACGTAGAGCGCCGTGCTCTCCCCGCTTCCCGGCGCGACCACGAGGACGCTCGTCGAGCCGCCCGCCACCGCCTGCGGCGCCCCCGCCACCACCAGCGCCAGCGCGGCCGCGAACCCCGTCACCGACCCGCACACTGCCCTTGCCGTCCGCATCCGCATCTCGATCCCCCAGCCGATCTCCGCCACGACCCGTCCGCCGCGCCGTGCGCCCGGCGCTCCGCAGCGCCGCCACCGCCGGACCGCCGAACGTACTGTGTTCCTCGTCTCATTGGCGACGATCGCGAGCAGCCACGGCTCGAACGCCGAACCGTCCACTGGGCCTCCCCGGCGCGCACACGCGCGACCACCGCACCCTCGTCGACGGCGCGGCCCCCCTCCAGGACCTCCGCGGGCGGGACACGGCCGCGGGACAAGATCGCGGCACACCCGTCACATGGCTGTTTCCGAGCAATGAGAGACACCTGAGAGAATGGCTCCATGGCCCTTGATCGTCCTCGCGTGCTCTCCGGAATCCAGCCCACCGCAGGCTCGTTCCACCTCGGCAACTACCTTGGCGCGGTCCGCCAGTGGGTGGCGCTGCAGGAGTCCCACGACGCGTTTTACATGGTGGTGGACCTGCACGCGATCACGATCCCGCAGGACCCGGCCGAGCTCCGTGCCAACACCCGGCTCGCCGCCGCCCAGCTCCTGGCCGCCGGTCTCGACCCGGAGCGCTGCACGCTCTTCGTGCAGAGCCACGTCCCCGAGCACGCCCAGCTCGGCTGGATCATGAACTGCCTGACGGGCTTCGGCGAGGCGTCGCGCATGACGCAGTTCAAGGACAAGGCGGCCAAGCAGGGCGCGGACCGCGCCTCCGTGGGCCTCTTCACGTACCCGGTGCTCCAGGTCGCCGACATCCTGCTCTACCAGGCCAACCAGGTCCCGGTCGGTGAGGACCAGCGCCAGCACATCGAGCTGACCCGCGACCTCGCGGAGCGTTTCAACGGCCGCTTCGGCGAGACGTTCACCGTCCCGGCGGCGTACATCCTCAAGGAGACGGCCAAGATCTTCGACCTTCAGGACCCGTCGATCAAGATGAGCAAGTCGGCGTCCACCCCGAAGGGCCTGATCAACCTCCTCGACGAGCCCAAGGCCACCGCCAAGAAGGTCAAGAGCGCGGTCACCGACACCGACACGGTCGTGCGTTACGACACCGAGAACAAGCCGGGTGTCAGCAACCTCCTCACCATCTACTCGACGCTCACCGGCACCGGTATCCCGGAACTGGAGCAGAAGTACGCCGGCAAGGGCTACGGTGCGCTGAAGACTGACCTCGCCGACGTCATGGTCGACTTCGTGACGCCCTTCCGGGACCGGACCCAGGCCTATCTGGACGACCCGGAGACGCTCGACTCGATCCTGGCCAAGGGTGCGGAGAAGGCGCGTGCCGTCGCCGCGGAGACCCTCGCCCAGGCGTACGACAGGGTGGGCCTCCTGCCCGCCAAGCACTGAGCCACACAGCCCCCTGCACCACGCCAGGTACAACAGCGCCCTCTGCCCGCCACCCGACCGACAGGAGTACGACGTGGGGACCGTAACGATCGGTGTGTCGATCGCGGTCCCGGAGCCTCACGGCAGCCTGCTCCAGGAGCGGCGCGCGGGCTTCGGGGACCCCGCGGCGCACGGCATCCCCACCCACGTCACGCTGCTGCCGCCGACCCTGGTGGACGCCGCGGCGCTGCCCGCCGTGGAGGCGCACCTGGGGGCCGTCGCGGCCGCCGGGCGCCCCTTCCCGATGCGGCTCTCCGGGACGGGCACGTTCCGGCCGCTGTCGCCCGTCGTCTTCGTCCAGGTGGTGGCGGGCGGGTCGGCCTGTGGCTGGCTCCAGGAGCGGGTGCGGGACGCGTCCGGGCCCATCGCGCGCGAGCTGCAGTTCCCGTACCACCCGCACGTCACGGTGGCGCACGGCATCTCCGAAGAGGCCATGGACCGGGCGTACGCGGAGCTTTCCGAGTACGAGGCCGAGTGGCCCTGCACCGGCTTCGCGCTCTACGAGCAGGGCGCGGACGGCGTGTGGCGCAAGCTGCGCGAGTTCGCCTTCGGCGGTGGCGGCCCGGTCGTTCCTCCACAGGCGGCGGCCCCGGCGGCGCACGGCGCGCTGCCCACCCGCTGACCGGCGCCCCCGCAGAGCCTCACACCGGAAGCCGCCGGAACACCGTCCGCGGCACGTGCCGCAGCGCCGACATGACGACCCGCAGCGCGCCGGGCACCCACACCGTCTCCGAGCGCCGCCGCAGCCCCGTCTCGATGGCCTCGGCGACCGCCTCCGGAGTGGTCGCCATGGGAGCCTCCTCCAGGCCCGCCGTCATCTTGGAGCGCACGAAGCCGGGGCGGACCACCATCACGTGCACCCCGGTGCCGTGCAGCGCGTCGCCCAGGCCCTGCGCGAAGGCGTCGAGGCCCGCCTTGCTCGACCCGTAGATGAAGTTCGAGCGCCGGGCACGCTCGCCGGCGACCGAGGAGAGCACCACCAGGGAGCCGTGCCCCTGGGCCTGCAGCGACCGCGCGCACACCAGGCCGGCCGAGACCGCCCCGGTGTAGTTCGTCTGCGCGACCCGCACCGCCGACAGTGGCTCGTCCTCGTCGCGTGCCTGGTCTCCGAGGATGCCGAAGGCCAGCAGGACCATGTCGATGTCGCCCTCGGTGAAGATCTTCCCGAGGGTGGCCTCGTGGGACTCGGAGTCGAGTGCGTCGAAGGCGACGGTGCGGACGTCCGCACCCATGTCGCGCAGGCCCTCGGCGGCCTTCTCCAGGCCCGGGGAGGGCCGCCCGGCCAGCCACACGGTCCGGGTGCGCCGCGCGACCAGACGGCGGGCCGTGGCGAGGCCGATCTCGGAGGTGCCGCCGAGTACGAGCAGGGACTGGGGGGTGCCGAAGGCGTCCTTCATGGGACCAACTCCTGGAGTTGCTAGATAGCGAGGCGGCGCGAGAGGTCCGAGCGGAACACGCCGCGCGGGTCGAGGTCGGCCCGCAGCGCGCGGAAGTCGTCGAGCCGCGGATACATCGCGGCGAGCATCTCCGGCCGCAGGCGGGAGTCCTTGGCCAGATAGACGCGGCCGTCGGCGGAAGCGACCTCCTCGTCGAGGTCGTCGAGGAAGGCGCCGAGCCCCGGCAGTCCTGCCGGGATGTCCAGGGCGAGGGTCCAGCCGGGCATCGGGAAGGAGAGCCAGCCCGGATCGCCCTCTCCGAAGCGCTTCAGTACGGCGAGGAAGGACGGGCAGCCGCGCTCCGAGATGCGCCGCACGATGCGCCGCAGGGCCTCTTCCTTGCCGTACCCGACGACGAATTGGTACTGCACGAAACCGCCGCGGCCGTACACGCGGTTCCAGTGCGGGACGCCGTCCAAGGGGTGGAAGAACGTCGACATCTTCTGGAGTTCGCCCACGCGGGAGCGGGGCGCCTTGCGGTACCAGAGCTCATTGAAGAGGCCCACCGACCGGCGGCCGAGCAGCCCGTCGGGCAGGAAGCGCGGGGCGGGAGGCAGTTGCCCGGGGCGGAAGGTGAGCGGGGCTCTACGCGCGCGTGGCGGAAGGGCGTCCAGGGGAGCGTGATCGCCGCGTGTGAGCACCGAGCGGCCCATCGACGCCCCGCGCGCGAGGAGGTCGATCCACGCCACGGAGTAGCGATAGCGGTGGTCGGTGGCGGTGAGGCGGGCCATCAGGTCGTCCAGGTCGGTGGCGCGCTCCGTGTCCACCGTCATCAACGAGGTCTCGACCGGCTGCAGTTGCAGCGTCGCGGCGAGGATCACGCCCGTCAGGCCCATGCCGCCCGCCGTCGCGTCGAACAGGGGGGTGCCGCGCTCGACCGCCTGCACGGCGCCGTCGGCCGTGAGCAGTTCGACGGCCATCACGTGGCGCGAGAAGGACCCGGAGCCGTGGTGGTTCTTGCCGTGGATGTCCGTGCCGATCGCGCCGCCCACGGTCACATAGCGGGTCCCCGGAGTGACCGGCACGAACCAGCCGAGCGGGAGCAGGACTTCCATCAGGTGGTGCAGGGAGACCCCGGCGTCGCACAGGACGGTGCCCGCGTCCGCGTCGATGGCATGGATACGGTCCATGCCGGTCATGTCGAGCACCGCGCCGCCCGCGTTCTGCGCGGCGTCCCCGTACGCCCGCCCAAGGCCTCGGGCGATGCCTCCGCGCTCCCCGCACGCCTGGAGGGCCGCCACGGCCTCCTCGGGCGAACGAGGGCGGATCAGACGGGCGGTGGACGGGGCGGTGCGCCCCCAGCCCGACACGGACACGTACGGCGCCAGGGGGGCGGCCCCGGGCGCCGTCGCGGTCGCGGGGTCGGCGGGCGGAGCGGAGTCGGCAGGCATACGCGTGACCGTATCGTCCGAGCAAGGGCAGTTTGCCCATATTCGTCAGAGCTCTCACCGAAATGGGTGATTGATGGAGTGTCGTCGTATATTGCCGTAAATATTGAGAGGTCGCCTAGAAGAGTCGGGAGGTCAGGTCCTTGAAGTCCCCGGAGAAGGAGGCCACATGCACGACATGGACCACCGGCTGCTGTCGGCCCTGCGCGACTGCGGCTCCGACGCGCGCGTGGCCGCCGCCGCACGGGCCCTGTCCTGGACCGGCGAGCACGGCGCCCTCTGGCTCGTCGCCGGGCTCGCGGGCGCCGCGGTCGACCGCGAACGGCGCGGCACGTGGCTGCGCGCCACGGCACTGACCGCCGCCGCACACCTGGCCAGCATGGGCGTCAAACGCGTCGTACGGCGTCCGCGTCCCGGCGGTGACAAGGGGCCGGAACCCCTCGTGAGGACCGCGGGCCGGCACTCCTTCCCCAGTTCGCACGCCACTTCGGCCGCCGCGGCCACCGTCGCGTACGGCGCGCTGAGCCCCCTGGGAGCCCGCGTCGTCCCGCCGCTCGCCGCCGCGATGTGTGTCTCGCGGATGGTCGTCGGCGTCCACTACCCCAGCGACGTGGCGGCCGGAGCGGCGCTCGGCGCCCTCACCGCGCGCGTGGGCTCCGCCTGGATGAACGGGAGCCGCGCGCATGGCTGACCGCACCGCCCTGCTCGAACGCCCCCAGCCGCCCGTGCCGTCGGACGCCGGCACCCTCGCCCTGCCGCTCGGCCTCCTGAAGACCGCGCGCCCCCGCCAGTGGGTGAAGAACGTCCTGGTGGTCGCGGCCCCCGCCGCCGCGGGCGAGCTCTTCTCGCGCCATTCGCTGATCCAACTCGTCCTGGTGTTCGCCCTGTTCACGGCCGCCGCGTCCGCCGTCTACCTCATCAACGACGCACGTGACGCCGAGGCCGACCGCGCGCACCCCACCAAGTGCCGCAGACCGGTGGCCGCAGGGCAGGTGCCCGTGACGGTCGCGTACGCGGTCGGCGGGCTGCTCGCCGTGCTCGCACCGGTGACCGCCGCCGCGCTCTGCACACCCCTGACCGCGTGCCTGCTCGGCGCCTACGTAGTGATGCAACTGGCGTACTGCGTCAGTCTCAAGCACATCCTGGTCGTCGATCTCGCCGTCGTCACCACCGGCTTCCTGATGCGGGCGATGATCGGGGGAGTGGCCCTCGACATCCCGCTCTCGCGGTGGTTCCTGATCACCACGGGCTTCGGCGCCCTCTTCATGGTCTCCGCCAAGCGCTACTCCGAAGCCGTGCAGATGTCAGGAAAAGCAGGCGCCACGCGCGCGTTGCTCACCGAATACACCACCGGCTACCTCCGCTTCGTCTGGCAGCTCGCCGCCGGGGTCGCCGTCCTCGCGTACTGCCTGTGGGCCATGGAGAGCGGCGGTACCGCGAACGGCCTGCTGCCCTGGCGGCAGCTGTCGATGGCCGCCTTCGTCCTCGCCGTCCTGCGCTACGCCGTCTTCGCCGACCGGGGCACGGCGGGCGAGCCCGAGGACGTCGTCCTGCGCGACCGTGCGCTGGCCGTCATCGGCCTGGTGTGGATCGCGATGTACGGTCTCGCGGTCGCCGACTGGTGAGCGCCCTCAGGGAGCGGCTACGGGCCATGGGCCCCGAACTGCTCGGCTTCGCCGCCGCCGGGATCTGCGCGTACGCCGTCGACCTCGGCCTCTTCGTCTGGCTGCGCGGACCAGGCGGCCTCGACCCGCTGACCGCCAAGGCGCTGTCCTTCGTGGCCGGCTGCACGGTCGCCTACGCGGGCAACGCGCTCGGCACCTACCGGCGGCGCGAAGGTGCGGGCGTCTCGCGCCTACGCCAGTACGGCGTCTTCTTCGCCGTCAACATCGCAGGCGCCCTGGTGCAGCTGCTCTGCATCGCGGTGTCCCACTACGGCCTCGGCCTCACCTCGCAGCGCGCGGACACCATCTCCGGAGCGGGAGTGGGTATGGCACTCGCCACGGTGCTGCGTTTCTGGGGTACGCGGACCTTGGTCTTCCGCACAACGGGCAGGGAGGCATCATGGACTGGCTGAAAAAGCTCCCCGGCATCGGACCCCAGGTGGAGCGTCTGATGCGCACGCACGCGTGGAGCGCGTACGAGCGGCTCGACAGCGTGCACTGGACGCGCCTCGCGGCGGCGATGACGTTCATCAGCTTCCTCGCGCTGTTCCCGCTGATCACCGTCGCCGCGGCGGTCGCCGCCGCGACGCTCTCCAAGGGCCAGCAGGACAAGCTCGAGGACAGCATCTCCAAGCAGGTCCCCGGCATCGCCGACCAGCTGAACCTGGACGCCCTGGTCGCCAACGCGGGCACCGTCGGCCTCGTCGCCGGCGCCCTGCTGCTCTTCACGGGCATCGGCTGGGTCGGCTCGATGAGGGAGTGCCTGCGGGCCGTCTGGGAGCTGGACGACGGCGACGAGAACCCCGTCATGCGCAAGGTCAAGGACGCCGGGGTCCTCGTCGGTCTCGGCGGCGCGGGCCTCGCGTCCCTGATCGCCTCGACCCTCGCGTCGAGCGCCGTCGGCTGGAGCGCCGACCTCCTCGGGGTCTCCGAGGACGGCTGGGGCGGGCTGCTGCTGCAAGTGATCGCGTTCGCCATCGCCGTCCTCGCGGACTTCCTGCTGCTGCTCTACGTCCTGACGCTGCTGCCGGACGTGCAGCCGCCACGCCGCCACCTCATCACCGCCGGGCTGATCGGCGCGGCCGGATTCGAGCTGCTCAAGCTGCTGCTCGGCGGCTACATCAAGGGCGTCGCCGCGAAGAGCATGTACGGCGCCTTCGGAGTGCCCGTCGCGCTGCTCCTGTGGATCAACTTCACCGCGAAACTCCTGCTGTTCTGCGCCGCCTGGACGGCGACGCGCAAGCAGGCACGTACAGAAGAAGAACAGGAGCAGCACAAGAAGGAGCCGGAAAAGCCCGGCGAGGTCAGCGGCGGCTCTTCGGCAGCGGCAGCCGGCGGCTGATCACGAACCACCCGGCGGCGATCAGCGCGAGGACACCGGCCGCGATCCCCAGGGCGACGCCGGCGCCACCGCCCGACTCCTTGTCGGAGGCGTGCGCCACGTTCTTGGACGAGTCCGAGCCGCCCTTGCCCGCACCGGGAGCACCCTTGCCGCTGCCCGTACCGGCACTCTTCGGAGCGACCAGTTCGCCCACCGGCTCGACCTTGCCGGACGCCTTGAAGCCCCAGTCGAGGAGCCGCTCGGTCTCCTTGTAGACCGCGTGCTGCTCTCCGGAGTCGGGGTTCATGACGGTCACGAGCAGCACCTTGCCGTCGCGCTCGGCAACCCCGGTGAAGGTGTTGCCCGCGTTCGTGGTGCTGCCGTTCTTGACGCCCGCGATGCCCTTGTAGGGGTCGAGACCGTAGTCCCCCGTGAGGAGCCGGTTGGTGTTCTGGATCTCGAAGGACTCGCGCTTCTTCTTGCCCTTGTCCTTGCCCTTCTTGACCTTCTTGGTCTCCCCGGGGAACTTCGCGGTGGCCGTCGAGCAGTACTCGCGGAAGTCCTTCTTCTGCAGCCCGGAGCGGGCGAACAGCGTCAGGTCGTACGCGGAGGAGACCTGCCCCTTCTCGTCGTAGCCGTCCGGGCTGACCACGTGGGTGTCGAGGGCCTGCAGCTCGTCGGCGTGCGACTGCATGTCCTTGACGGTCGCGGGGACACCGCCGTTCATCGCCGACAGGACGTGCACCGCGTCGTTGCCCGAGCGCAGGAAGACGCCGAGCCACAGGTCGTGGACCGTGTACGTCTCGTTCTCCTTGACGCCGACCATGCTGCTGCCCGCGCCGATGCCCGCCAGGTCCGAGAGCTCGACCTTGTGCTTCTGCGTCTTGGGGAACTTCGGCAGGACCGTGTCCGCGAAGAGCATCTTCAGGGTGCTCGCCGGGGGCAGCCGCCAGTGCGAGTTGTGCGAGGCGAGGACCTCGCCCGTCTCGGCGTCCGACACCATCCAGGAGCGCGCCGACAGGTCCTTGGGGAGGACGGGAGCGCCCGCCTTCAGGCTCACCTGGGTGCCCGGCTCGCCGAGCCTGGCGCCGCCGACCGTCGACATGGAGGCGGGCGGCTTGGGCTTCTTCTCGCCTCCCGGCTTGTCGTCCGCCCATGCGGGGGCCGTGGTCGACATGGTGAGCAATGCGGCGGAAGTGACCAACAAGGCGGTCTTTTTTACGGCAGGCACGGACGAGAACGTACAGGGCGCCGCTGTGGGCGTCTCCGCCGAGGTGGGCTGGGTCACGTGCGGCTGGGCCGGCCCGGACTCCCCACCCCGGCGGCGGTGCGGAAGGGAGGCTCGCGATACTGAACGCATGAAGCTCAGCCGCCCGGTCTCCTGGTTCCTGCTCGCCTTCGGTGTGTGGAGCTGGTTCATCTGGATCACTTTCGTCAAGAACCTGTGGAAGGACGGCAGTGGGCTCGCCTTCGATGACGCAGGCGACCCGACCGCATACTTCTGGGTGCACCTGACGCTCGCCGTCGCCTCCTTTGTCTTGGGGACGGTGGTAGGGGCCATCGGGTTGCGCGGAGTACGTGCTCTGCGCCGTACGTCATAGCTTTCGGTTCAGCTGATCGCTACAGCTGACCGGTCACTTCGGGCACTGCTGAGGGGCGCACCACCGTGGTCATCCTGTTCGTGCTGGTCGGCCTCGCCGCGCTCGCGGCCCTCGCCGCGATGCAGTGGTACGCCTGGCGGCGTCTGGTGCGGGACACCACCACCGGGCCGGGGCTCGCCCGGCGTGCGGGTGCCGTGGTCTTCGTGGCGGGGCCGCTGCTGATGTTCGCGGCGGTCGCCAGTGAGCGGGCCGGGGCGCCGTTCTGGCTTCAGAAGGTGCTGGCCTGGCCGGGCTTCATGTGGATGGCGCTGTCGATCTATCTGGTGCTCGCGCTTCTTGTCGGTGAGCTCGTACGGCCCTTCTTCTTGCGGCGGCGTACGAAGCCGTCCTCTACGGAGGATCCCGCCCCCGGCCAGCCGGAGGGCGACCCGGCCCCCGCACCCGCACCCGCACCCGCACCCGCACCCGCACCCGCACCCGCCCCCACTCCCGCTCCCGTGCGCGGGCGACCGACCGCACCCTCGCGCCGCCTCTTCGTCTCCCGCATCGTCGGCGGGACCGCCGCGGCCGTCGCCGTCGGAACGGTGGGGTACGGCACCTACGGCGTCCTGCGCGGCCCCCGCGTGAAGCGCGTCACCGTGCCGCTGGCCAAGCTGCCGCGCGGGGCGCACGGGTTCCGGATCGCGGTGGTCAGCGACATCCACCTGGGGCCGATTCTCGGACGCGGCTTCACGCAGCGCGTGGTGGACACGATCAACGGCACGCAGCCCGACCTCATCGCGGTCGTCGGCGACCTGGTCGACGGCAGCGTCGAGGACCTCGGCCCTGCCGCAGCCCCTCTCGCGCAGCTGCGGGCGCGGCACGGGGCGTACTTCGTGACCGGCAACCACGAGTACTTCTCGGGCGCCGAGCAGTGGGTCGACCACGTACGCGAACTCGGTCTGCGGCCCCTGGAGAACGCCCGCACCGAACTGCCCGGCTTCGACCTCGCGGGCGTGGACGACGTCGCGGGCGAGAGCGAGGGGCACGGGCCCGACTTCGCCAAGGCGCTGGGCGACCGGGACCGCTCGCGGACGGCCGTGCTCCTCGCCCATCAGCCGGTCGTCATCCACGACGCCGTCAAGCACGGCGTCGACCTCCAGCTCTCCGGGCACACCCACGGCGGACAGCTCTGGCCAGGCAATTTCATCGCCGACCTGGCGAACCCGACCCTCGCGGGACTGGAGCGGTACGGCGACACGCAGCTGTACGTGACGCGTGGCGCGGGCGCGTGGGGGCCGCCGGTGCGCGTGGGGGCGCCGTCCGACATCACGGTCGTCGAACTGGCCTCCCGCCAGGCGTAATCGTGCGTTGGTTCGATCCGGGACGAACCTGGCCGGATACAGCCGGGCCATAAGGTGACGGAGTGACACCGAGCACTACCTCTGCGCAGCATTAAGTGTCGGAAGTGTGTGCGGTTCTTGGTGCTTTGGTGTGCCATAGGGGGAACATTGTTGCGACGACAGGCTTTCCGGCTGCCTCCGCATCCGGCATCCGTATCGCTCGCCCGGCTCCGCGTCCATGATCACCTCGCCGCCTGGGGGCACAAGGAGGAGAGCGCGGCGCTGCACGACGCCGTGCTCCTCGTATCGGAGCTCGTGACGAACGCGGTGTGCCACGGCCTGGTCCACGACCGGGAGTTCGAGGTCGCGGTCACGGTCCTCGCCGACGGGGACTGCTTCATAGAAGTGTCCGACGAGAGCCCGACGAGACCGGAGCTGCGAGAGGTGGGGCTCCTGGAGGAGGGCGGCCGCGGCCTGCGCCTGCTCGACGCCCTGGCCGAGGCGTGGGGCGTCTGGCAGCGCGGACGGCACGGGAAGACGGTGTGGGCGCTGGTAAGAGCCTGAGACGCCCCCTGAGTGGCCCTACGCCCCTCCCTGAGCCGCGACCCCGCCCCTTGAGCGGCCTCACGCCCCTCTTTGAGCCGCGACCCCACCCTGCCCGCCCACCTCAACCGCCCGTCCGTGCAGGCAGCGTGACCGTCACCGTGAGCCCCGCCCCCGGCGCCGTCTCCACCCCCACCTCGCCGCCGTGCGCCGTGACGACCCCCTGCACGATCGCCATCCCCAGCCCGCTCCCCGCGCCACCGCCCGCGCGAAAGAACCGGTCGAACACGCGCGCCGCGTCCGCCTCCGCGAGGCCGGGCCCCCGGTCGGCCACGCGCAGCCGCACCACCCCGTCCTGCCGCTCCACGCCCAGCGTGACCGGCGCGTCTACGGGCGTGTGGACACGTACGTTCGCGAGCAGATTGCCGAGCACCTGGCGCATCCCCGACTCATCCGCGCGGATCAGTACCGCCCCTTCGGCGCAGACCGTGAGCGGACGCTCCGGTTCCTGCACCCGCAGATCGTCGGCGGCATCCCGTACGAGACGGCTCAAGTCGACGTTCGTGAAGCGCAGTTCCGGCTGCTGGTCGAGCCGGGCAAGGGTGAGCAGCTCGTCGACGAGGTGCCCCATCCGGTCGGTCTCGGCGATGACGCGGCTCCACGCGCGCGTGCGTTCCGCCGGGTCACGGAGCATCCCCTTGTCGTACAGCTGCACGTAGCCGCGGATCGCCGACAAGGGCGTACGCAGCTCGTGCGAGGCATCGGCCACAAAGCGGCGCAGCTGTGCCGAGCTGCGCTCGCGGGTCTCGAAGGCGGACTCCACCTGGTGGAGCATGGAGTTGAGGGCCAGGCGCAGCTGCTCGGTCTCCATCACCGGGGCGCGGCTCGACGGGACGCGCCGGGTGAGGTCGCCCTCGGCGATGGCGGACGCGGTCTCGACCATGTCCTCCAGAGGCCGCAGCCGGTGATGCGCCGAGAGCATCGTCAGGACGGCGAGCAGCCCCAACAGGACCACTCCGAAGGCGGCGTCGAGCTTGAGCGCCTTCCTGATGCCCGATTCCACGTCCTGCGTGTCCGCGGCCATCAGGACCGTCGTGCCGTCGGCGAGCTCCGCACCCACCATGCGGTGGGCGTTACCGCCCAGGGTGATGTCCTGTGGCTCGGACCGGTCGGCGACCGCCTCGGCGTCGTCGACGGCGGCGGCCAGGGCGCGCTGGCGCGCGGTCGGGGCGAGTGCGCCGATGGCCACGGGCTCACCGCGCTCGTCCACCGCCACGAACACGGTGTTACCGCGCGGCAGGGCACTCGCGCGCTCCTTGCCGCCGGGGGAGAGCTTGTCGAGAGCGATGCCCAGTTCGCTGAGCCGTTCGATCTCCTTCATGGTGAGCCCGGTGTTCAGGAGCGAGTCGCGCGACTGCGTCAGATCGGCGTCCACGTTGTCGAGCAGATAGTGGCGCATGCCCATGACGCTCACGCCGGTCGCCACGATGACACCGAGAGCAAGGAGTGCCACGTTCACCCACGTCAGCTTGGCGCGCAGCGAGCTCATGCCGCGGTGCGCCCGCCTCATGCGAGGCCGTACCCCACACCCCGCCGGGTCGTGATCACCGGTGGGCCGAGCGCGTCCAGCTTGCGCCGCAGATAGCTGATGTAGGTCTCCACGACGGTCGACTCGGCGGGATGCTCGTACTGCCACACATGGCGCAGGAGCTGCTCCTTGGGCACCACACGCCCGCCGTTGCGCACAAGGAAGCGCAGCAGCGCGTACTCCGTGGGTGTGAGCTGCGCCGTGCGGCCCGCGCGGCGCACCACGTAGGCCGTCTCGTCCAGCTCCAGGTCGCCGTAGCGCAGCGGGGGCCGCTGGGGGAGCACGTCGCCTGCCCTGGTGCGGCGCAGGACCGCTCCGATGCGGGCGATGACCTCGTCGATGTTGAACGGCTTGGTGATGTAGTCGTCGCCGAGCCCGAGGGCGCCCACGACCTCCGCGGGCGCGTCCCGCGCGGTCACGAAGAGCAGGGCCGTCTCGGGGCACCTGGCGCGCAGTTCCCCGGCCAGGGCGCGGCCGTCGCCGTCCGGCAGCATCACGTCGAGCAGCGCCACGTCCGGCCGGGTGCGCCCGGTGAGCGCGAGGGCCTCGCGGACGGTGCCCGCCACCATCACGTCGAAGCGGTGGTAGCGCAGGGCGATGGCGAGCACGTCGGCGATGCTCGGCTCGTCCTCGACGACGAGCACGGTCGCCCCGGCGCCCGGACCTGCCGGACCGTTCCGGCCGTCCGGGCCGGTTCGCACTCCGACATCAGTTCCCTGCTGGCCTTCGGCGTGGCTCATGACCTCAGTATCGGCGCGGGCGTTGTACGAAGACCCGGTCCGTGCCTTGGAGTTACTTGAGAATCATGGCCGCGCGGCGCCTTCGCGGCGCGGTGGCGCCGATGCTGAGGCTCCTGAGGCACGGACCCGGGGGACCTGGCGAACGCGAAGGAGGAGTGGATCGTGGCGGCATTGGCACGGTGGTGCTATCGGCACCGTCTGGTGGTCCTTGTGCTGTGGGTGGGGGCTCTGTTCGGCCTGGGAGCCGCGGGGGCCTCGGCGGGAACGAACTACTCGAATGTGTTCTCCCTGCCGGACACCGATTCCAAGCGCGCGTACGACCTGATGACGAAGGCCTTCCCGCAGAGCGCCGGAGACACCGACACGGTCGTCTGGCACGTCGACGAGGGAGCCTCGGCCCGTGACGCGGACGTACGTTCCCGTGTCGAGCCGGCGCTCGAGGAGATCGCCGGCATGAAGGGCGTCGGCGAGGTCACGAGCCCGTACGCCTCCGAGCAGGCCGGCGCGGCCCAGATCAGCAGGGACGGGCGCATCGCCTACGCCCAGGTGACCTTCGCCGAGGAGGCGAACTCGGTCCCCAAGGAACTCGTGCAGGACGTCGTGGACACGGCGCAGAACGCCGAACGCGCCGGTCTGCAGGTCGAACTGGGCGGCCAGGCGATCACCCGCATCCAGGAGCCGCCCACCGGCATCGCCGAGATGGTCGGCATCGCGGCCGCGGCGGTCGTGCTCTTCCTGGCCTTCGGTTCGCTCTTCGCGATGGCCCTGCCCATCGTCATCGCGGTCTTCGGAGTGGGCCTCGGCATGCTCTCCACGATGCTGCTCAGCCACGTCACCGACATCCCCGAAGTGGCCCCGCTGCTCGGCTCGCTGATCGGCCTTGGTGTCGGCATCGACTACGCGCTCTTCATCGTCACCCGGCACCGGCGCGGCATCCTGCGCGGCATGGAGCCCGAGGAGTCCGCGGTGCAGGCCCTGAACACCTCCGGCCGCGCCGTGCTCTTCGCGGGCGGCACGGTGTGCATCGCGCTCGCCGGGATGCTGGTGATGAACATGCGCTTCCTGGACGGCGTGGTCATCGCGGCCTCCCTGACGGTGGTCCTGAGCGTCCTCGCGGCCATCACCCTGCTGCCCTCGCTCCTCGGCCTCCTTGGCCCCCGGGTGCTCAGCCGCAGGCAGCGGCGCCACCTCGCCGCCACGGGACCGGAGCCCGCCGAGGCGAGCGGCCTCGCGGCGCGCTGGTCCTCGTACGTACAGAAGCGACCTCGTTCGATCGCGGCGCTCGCCTTCGTGGTGATGGCCTTCCTCGCGCTGCCGTTGCTCTCCTTGCGGCTCGGCGCGACCGACCAGGGCAACCACCAGGAGTCGACGACGACCCGGCAGGCGTACGACCTCCTGGCCGAGGGGTTCGGTCCGGGATTCAACGGCCCCCTCCAAGTAGTGGCCGAACAAGCCGACACCGGGAACCTGGTGGCGACCATCCGCGAGACGGAAGGCGTCGCGAGGGTCGCGGCCGCCCCACCGGCCAACGGCGTGTCGGTCATCAACGTGGTCCCCACGACATCCCCCCAGTCGGAGGAGACGGACCAGCTCATCGACCGTCTACGGGGAGACGTGATTCCGAAGGCCGGAGTCGATGCCCACGTAGGCGGCGTCACAGCCGTCTTCAAGGACTTCGCCGCGGTGACCGGTGATCGACTGCCCTACTTCGTAGGGGCGATCATCACGCTCGGCTTCCTCCTCCTGCTCGTCGCGTTCCGCTCGCTGGTGGTGCCGTTGACCGCGGCCCTGATGAACCTGATCGCGGCGGCGGCCTCCTTCGGCGTGCTGGTGGCGGTCTTCCAGTGGGGCTGGGGCACGGAGATCCTCGGCATCGGCAAGGAGGGGCCGATCACCGCCTTCCTGCCCGTCATCATGCTGTCGCTGCTCTTCGGGCTGTCGATGGACTACCAGGTGTTCCTGGTGAGCCGCATGCACGAGGAATGGGTGCACACCAAGGACAACGCCCGCGCGGTACGGGTGGGCCTCGCCGAGACCAGCCGGGTCATCAACTGCGCGGCCCTGATCATGATCTGCGTCTTCTCGGCGTTCGTCCTGAGCGGCGACATGGAGGGCGCGATGGCGGGCATCGGCCTGGCCGCGGCGGTCGCCCTGGACGCGTTCATCCTGCGCACGGCCCTCGTCCCGGCCGCCATGCATCTGCTCGGCCGCGCCAACTGGTGGCTTCCCGCGGGCCTGGAGAAGCGCCTTCCGCACCTGGCGGTGGAGCCGCGGGAGGCGCCGGACGAGCCGGCGCCCGTGCCCCACGCGCGCGTGCCTCACTCGTCCGTGCCTCACTCGTCCGTGCCTCACGCGCGCGTGGGGGAGCCTGGGCGCGAGGACGGTGCCTCCGTAGTGCACGGTTTCATCCGCACCACGGAGGGCGACCCGGTGGAGGGCGCGACGCTGACCCTCCTCTCCAAGGGAGGCGGCCAGTTGGACCGTGTGACCTCCCTCGCGGACGGCTCGTACATCGTCGCGGCCCCGTCGGCGGGCGCCTACCTGCTGGCCGTCACGGCCCCCGGCTACGCGTCCCGCGCGCGGCACCTCATGGTCGCGGACGAGCCGCTGGTGTACGACGTGGAGCTGGTGGTGGGGGAGATGGACGCCGTGAACTAGCCGGCGGGTGAGTGGACGCGGTGGACTAGCCGGTGGGTCCGGGGTGCGCGGCCCGGACCCTCGGCAGTCCGGTCACCGACATCACCAGCGAGTAGAGCGACGTCGTCGCCGCGATGAAGAGCCGGTTGTTCCTCGGCCCGCCGAAGGCGATGTTGGCGACGGCCTCCGGGACCGTGATCCGTCCGATGAGGGTGCCGTCGGGGTCGTAGCAGTGCACCCCGTCGTGGAAGGCGGCGGCCCACAGGCGGCCTGCGTCGTCGAAGCGGATGTTGTCGAAGCCGGCCTTCGACTCGGCGAAGACGGCGCCGTCCGTGAGGGCCGTCCCGTCCTCGCTCACGTCGAGGACCCGGATCCTGGAGGCGCGCGAGTCGGACACGTACAACTGCCGCTCGTCGGGCGAGAAGACGAGCCCGTTCGGCCCCTCGAAGCCGTCGGCGACGATCCGCACCTCACCGGTCACGGGGTCGATCCGGTACACGTGACAGCCGTCGATCTCGGCGGCCGCACGATGCCCTTCGTAGTCGCTGGTGATCCCGAAGTCCGGGTCGGAGAACCAGACCGAGCCGTCCGAGCGGACCACGGCGTCGTTCGGGCTGTTGAACCGCTTGCCCTCGAAGCGGTCGGCGAGAACCGTGACACTGCCGTCGTGTTCGGTACGGGTCACGCGCCGGTTGCCCTGCTCGCAGCAGATCAAGCGGCCCTCGCGGTCGAGGGTGTTGCCGTTGACGTATCCGGCGTTCGAACGGAAGACGCCTACCGCACCGGTCGCCTCGTCCCAGCGCAGCAGCCGGTCGTTGGGGATGTCGCTCCAGATGAGCTGCCGCCATGCGGGCAGGTAGAGCGGCCCCTCCGCCCACCGGCAGTCGTCGTACAGCACCTCCAGCTTGGCGTCGCCATTGGCGCACCGCCCCGTACGGAAGCGATCGTCCAGAACTTCGTACGACGTCGGGACTTTCTGGGAAGACATGACGACCCCTGCCTCAGGTGATGAGCAAACATCATTCGGTACTGGGACGATATTGCAGTACGAGGTACGGTGTTCGTCAAGAGTTGATGAACGGATGGCGGGACCACGAGCGGATGGCGGGATCATGAACGGATGGCGGGTTCGCAACTGATGGACGACACCGACCGCGCCCTGCTCGCCCTGCTGCAGGAGGACGCCGCCCAGCCCTACGCGACCCTGGGCAAGGCGGTGGGGCTCTCGGCGGGCGCGACCCACGAGCGCGTACGCAAACTGCGCGAGCGCGGCGTGATCCGCCGCACGACGATCGACGTCGACCCGGCGGCCGTGGACCAGGGCGTGCTCGCCTTCGTCATGGTCGACTCGACGGCGTGGATGGGGGACCGGGCAGCGGACTTCGCCGCGATCCCCGAGATCCAGGAGGCGCACGTCATCGCGGGCGCGGCCAGCGTCCTGGTGAAGGTCCGCACGGGGACGACGGAACAGCTCCAGGACGTGCTGCGGCGGCTGTACGCGATCGACGGGGTGAGTGGGACTCAGGCGACGGTGTCGCTGGAGACGTTCTTCGAGAGGCCGGTTTCGCCGGGGGCGGCCTGAGGGGTGGGGGTGGTGGAGGCGTGCGCCTCGAAACGGCGCACTCCCGGCACGGCTGCCGTCCCCGCGCACGCGATGCCCACCATGGCCGCCGCGATCCACAGCGGGGTCGCCGTGCCCCACGCGTCCGCCGCGAGCGGCCCGAGCACGTACGCGAGGGGCATCGCGGCCAACGAAAGCAGCCAGTCGTACGAGGTGACGCGGGCCAGCGCGCCGGACGGTATCGCCGCCTGGACCGAGGTCTCCCAGACGGGGCTGAGGAAGCCGAGGCCCGCCTGTGCGACTCCGTAGGCGGCGATCACGGCGGGCGCGGGGGCCTCGGCGGCGAGCAGGGCCAGCGGCAGGGCGTACGTCGCGAGGCCGAGGTTGGCCACGAGGATGGGGCGCTTCGGCCTGGCGCGCCCGGCGAGCAATGAGCCGACGAGGAGCCCGATGGCGCCCGCCTGGAGGATGGCGATCCAGGCGCCTTCGCCGCCCAGCTCCTGGATGGCGATGAGAGGCCCGAGGGTCATGAGGACGGCGGCGGCGCCGTTCCACGCGGAGTGCGCGACGAGGCTGGTCCAGTACCAGTCGCGGCTGCGGACCTCGTGCCAGCCTTCGACGAGGTCCTTGCGCAGGGAACGGTGCGCGGTGGGGACTTCGATGGTGCGGCGGGTGCGGACGGCCGTGAGGAGGCACGCGCTGACGGCGAAGGACGCGGCGTCCAGGACGAACGCCCAGCCGGGCCCCGCGACCAGGATCAGCAGCCCCGCGAGGGCGGGGCCGCCGACGCGGGCGCCGCTGTTGACCACGCCCAGGGCGGCGTTGGCCGCGTGCCGGTCCTTCGGGGCGACCGTGGTCGTGATGAGCGGCGAGAGGGTCGGCATGGCGAAGGCGGAAGCGGCGCCGCCGATCGCTTCGGCGACGGCGATGTGCCACAACTGCGGATCGCCGCCTAGCAGTTGTACGCCCACGAAGAGCTGGGTCGCGCACCGCACCAGGTCGGAGGAGAGGGCGACGGTACGGGCATCGAACCGGTCGCCCACGACTCCCCCGAGGGGCAGCAACAGCAACTTCGTTCCCATTGCACAGCCGAGTACGAGCGCGAGCGCGGAGGTGGATCCGGTGACGCGGAGTACGGCGAGGACGAGGGCGGCGGGGATGACGGCGTCGCCGATGAGGGAGAGGGAGCGGCCGAGGAAGAACAACCGGAAGGAGCGGTTGTGCAGCAGGGGGTGCGACAGCATGGGGGGTACTGTATTTCGGTTCCGAAGTACCTGCTAGCGAATTATTAGGCACCGAACCTTCCGGAAGCGAAGTTTACGGAACCGAAGTTTACGGAAGCGAAGGATGCCGAAGTAGGCTGCTGCGTATGGCGAAGAGGCGCGAGAAGAGGACTGCGGGAGCGGACGCGGACGCGGGCGCGAAGGGGCAGCCGGGGAAGCCGGTGGAGCCGAGGGACCCGGGGGAGAGTGGCCCGGCCACCCGTGACTGGACGGACGATCACGTGGAGCGCTGGCTCCCCGTGCTCCCCGCTCTCGACGCCGACATCGAGGGCGCGGTCACGCGCATGAAGAAGCTGACGGTCCATCTGCGCCGGGTCCGCGAACAGTCCCTGGTCGACTTCGACCTGGAACGCCACGAGTTCGACACCCTGCACAAACTGGCCGGCCGCGGCGGCAGGGCCACCCCGTCCGAACTGGCCGCGGACCTGGACCTGGCCCCGGCCTCCGTGACCGGCCGCCTGGACGGCCTGGAACAGCGCGGCCTGCTCCACCGCACCCCGTCGAAGACGGACCGCCGCAGGGTGGACGTGGAACTGACCGCGTCCGGCCGGTCGATCTGGCTGGGGGCGATGGACGTACTGGGCCACGAGGAGTACCGCCTCCTCGGGTTGCTATCCAAGGAGGAGCGGGCGCAGCTCTCGGACATGCTGCGGCGCATCATGGTGGTGGCGGAGGCGGACGGCGGGGCGCGCTGGAACTGATGCGCGCCCCTTTGCTCAACTCCGGGCCAGCTCGGGCCGCTTGCGGTAGTCGGTGAACCCGACGACGTTCCCCCACGGATCGGCGACCTCGACGGTCCACCCCGTGGCGACGGAGGCGGGCGGGGCCAGCGCCTTGACCCCGGCGGCCTCGAGCGCGCGCCCGGCAGCGCGCGCGTCCCCCACCTCGAGCCACACCCGCGGCATGGCCCACGCGGTGGGCCGATGCTCGACCCCCTCCTCCACCCGCAACAGAATCCCGGGCGTCTCCTTGCCCACCTTCAGGATCGCGAGCCCGATCTCGTCGATCCGGTGCGTCACGGGAAACCCGGCACGCTCATAAAAGGCGACGGCCTCACCGAGGTCACCGACGGGAAACAGGACGTTGTCGAAGCCGAGCAACTCGATCGACCGGTCTTCGGCCGACTGGTCAACGGATTGACGAACGGGCTGCTCAACGGACAGGCCGACCGACTGGTTGTCTGACATTTCGTCAGGGTAAATGTCGGAAGTCGAGTTCCCACGTACCGCGGGCGGCCGGGCGCGACCTGTCAGGTCATGTCACCCGGTTGGCGAAGCCGACGCCGGTACGGCTGGCCACGGGTGGCCCTTCCCCCGGCTACCGGTTGATCGACTGAATCTCCTGGACCTGGACGTCCTGTGTCCCGTCGAACGTGCCGTTCGGCAGGTCGCCGCCCGTGCCGCCCGATCCCTCCCAGGTGATTTCCCAGGTGATGGACGCCCTCAGTTGGAATGCCTTGTCGCCCGTTGAGCGCAGGTAGGCAATGCCGCACGGTGGGTCCTCGTTGGACGAGCCCTTCGTGTAGGGCGTGCCGATGCTGCCGTCCTCGTTCACCTTGCACTCGCCCGACGCCGGGAACAGTGTCGCGTCAGCGGTGCCGGGCTCCAGGTGCAGGCTGACCGGCTTGGCCGTGGTCTCCGCCCACAAGCCTGTTCCGGGGAGCTCCGCGCGGACCTTGACGTTCTCGAACTTGCCCTTGTCCAACCAGATCCACGTGGGCAGATTCACCGTCGACCTGCCTTCCGGCTTCAGCTCGACCTTGGTGTCCGGGACCTTGACCTTGTCGTACGCGTACGAGGCGAGGACCTCAGGTGTGGGGGCGTTGTCGATTTTCGGGAGCGTCCCGGCGTCCTGCCAGAAGAGGGCCTCCTCGCAGTCGTAGGCTCCCGGGTCGTCTTCCATGTCCGGGTTGACGACACCGCGCCAGAACTTGCCGTCCTTGCCGAGGTTGAAGTTCTTGTAGCTCTTCGTGCCGTCGCTCTGCGGCTTGCCCTTCTCGTAGTAGTCCACCATCAGCTGCTGTCCCCAGCTGAGCGAGGGCGTGACGGGGACCAGGTTCTCGTTCGGGGTCTTCTTGAGCTGGTCCGTCGCGGCCTTCACCTCCTCGGACGTCGCCACGGGCTCGTACCAGCAGGCCGGGGGCTTCCAGTTGGGGTCCACCGGGGCGAGCCCCTTGGCGGAGGAGCCGCCCTTGCCGCCGCTGACCTGGCTGACCTTGATGTTCGTGGCGCCGACCCCGGCGGTCAGGGTGTTGTTGTTCGCGCCGCCCGAAGGTCCGGGTGGATTCTGGTTGTTCTTGCCCCCGATGGCGTACGCGGCCGTCGAGGAGAGGCCGAGGGCGAGAGCTGTGGCGAGCAGGACGGCGCCTGCCTGCGCGGTGGTCCGCATTACTTGCAACCGCCAGGGACCGTCTCCAGCGAGACGGTCTGCCACACGCCCTGCTCGGACTTGGTGAGCCTGGCCCGGTACTGCAGCACGGACTCGGGAGTGTCGGGGGTGGCGGTGACCTTCTTCGTCCTGCGGTTCTTCGTGGACGACTCGCGTTCGTCGACGCAGTAGAAGAACACGGCCGCGTCCTTGCCGCTGACGTTGACCTTCGGGTCGTAGACCTTGATCTCACCGATCAGACTGTCGTCGGTCTCGACGAACCCCTTGATCCATTTACGGGCCGTGGAGAGTGAACTGCCCGCGTCGTAGAACGCCACCGCTTTGGAGTTCGGGTCGGCCTCGATGATCGCCGCATACTTTGCCCGCAGCTCCTCCTTGCCGTCGTCAAGAACTGCCTGGAGCTTCGGATCGCTGTTCGTCCAGCCCGCGAAGTTCGCCCGGAACTCGGCCGGGAGCTTGATCTCTGGCCGCTCGGTACCGCCCGGCTTCGCCGACGCGCTCGCGGAAGCCTTCGAACCACCGTCACCCGCCCCCTCGATCTTGTCGGAGGAAGAGTCGTCGCCTCCTCCCGAACCACACGCGGTCAACAACAGGGCTGCGGATGCGGCGAGCGCGGTCGACACGAGGCGGGTGGGGCGGTTCACTCTGGGCTCCCGGTGGGGGTGGGGGGTTACGCAAGCGAACCAAACGCTATCTCCGCGGCTTGCGAGGAGATCACGCGGGATTGCCTCGACGGGCAGTCAACGGGCATGGGGATTGCAGTGATTCGAGCTCATTTCCCTGCGAATCCCCCGTGCCGGGCGCGATCGGCGATGCCCTGGTTCCGCGGCGGCGAGCGGTCGACGTCCGGCATCGTTTGCCGTCGCTAGCATCGCTCGGGCCTGAGAGGCGAGGCCCGGGGTGTGAGGCCTGAGACGCGTTCGTCTGGGCGTAGCGGCCCCGCCCCGTACTCGAATGAGTGAGGCCCCGGGATTCCCGCTCGGTACTCTGAGGCGCAACGCGAGACTCCGTCGCATGGGAGCAATCATGAGCGCCGCATCCGGGAACGGGCTCGAGGACGAGTCGGCTTACCGCTGGCCGATCCCGCCCGCCGAGGGCTGGACCGCTGACGACCTCGACCGGATTCCGGGCCTCCCGCCGCACACGGAGTTGATCGACGGGAGTCTCGTCTTCATGAGTCCGCAGACCCGGTTCCACATGCGTTGCATGCGCCTGTTGGAGCACAGCCTCCTCCAGCAGGCGCCGGAGCATCTGGATGTCGACCGGGAGTTCACGATCAAGCTGGATGCCAGGAACCGGCCGGAGCCCGACATCCTGGTGGTTCCCGCCGAGGCTGCCACCTGTTCGAATCAGACCTGGCACAAGCCGGAAGACGTCCTCCTCGCCATCGAAGTCGTCTCCCCCGACTCCCGCGAGCGTGACCGCGAGGTCAAGCCCCGCAAGTACGCCCAAGCCGGCGTCCCGCACTTCTGGCGCGTCGAGCAGGACGAGGAGAAGGGGCTCCCGGTCGTCTACGTCTTCGAACTCGACCCGGCCACGAGGTCCTACGGGCTGATCGGCATCTTCCACGACCGGCTCAAGGTCTCCTTGCCCTTCGACGTAGAGATCGACCTGACCGCCATGAACCGCCGCCCCGGCCCGCCGCGGCCGTAAAGGCGAAGGCCCCGCCCCCGGTGCGAAACCGGGAACGGGGCCCACGTACAGCCGACGGCGTACTCAGAAGCGACGCGTGATCAGCGCGCGCTTTACTTCCTGGATCGCCTTCGTGACCTCGATGCCTCGCGGGCACGCGTCCGTGCAGTTGAACGTCGTGCGGCAGCGCCACACGCCGTCCTTGTCGTTCAGGATCTCCAGGCGCTGCTCGCCCGCTTCGTCACGGCTGTCGAAGATGAAGCGGTGCGCGTTGACGATCGCGGCCGGGCCGAAGTACTGGCCGTCGTTCCAGAAGACCGGGCACGACGACGTGCACGCCGCGCACAGGATGCACTTCGTGGTGTCGTCGAAGCGCTCGCGGTCCTCGGGGGACTGCAGGCGCTCGCGCGTCGGCTCGTTGCCCGTGGTGACCAGGAACGGCATGACGTCGCGGTACGCCTGGAAGAACGGGTCCATGTCGACGACCAGGTCCTTCAGGACCGTCAGACCCTTGATGGCCTCGACCGTGATCGGCTTGGACGGGTTGATGTCCTTGATCAGGGTCTTGCAGGCCAGGCGGTTGCGGCCGTTGATGCGCATGGCGTCGGAGCCGCAGATGCCGTGGGCGCAGGAGCGACGGAAGGTCAGCGACCCGTCCAAGTCCCACTTGATCTTGTGAAGGGCGTCGAGGACACGCTCCTTCGGGTCGATCTCGATCTCGAAGTCTTCCCAGGTCGCGTCCGCCGAGATCTCCGGGTTGAAGCGGCGGATGCGGAAGGTGACCGTGATGTACGGGGAGTCGGCGAAGCCGGCCTCGGGCTTGGCGTCTTCCTTGTCGAGGGTCGGGGTTGCCATCAGTACTTACGCTCCATCGGCTGGTAGCGGGTCTGCACGACCGGCTTGTAGTCGAGTCGGATCGACTCGGCGCCGTCGTCGCCTACCTCGCGGTACGCCATGGTGTGGCGCATGAAGTTGACGTCGTCGCGGTTCGGGAAGTCCTCGCGGTAGTGACCGCCGCGCGACTCCTTGCGGGCCAGGGCCGACTGCGCCATGACCTCGGCCAGGTCGAGCAGGTTGCCCAGCTCGATGGCCTCGAGGAGGTCGGTGTTGAAACGCTTGCCCTTGTCCTGGATCGAGACGTTGAGGTAGCGCTCGCGGAGCTCCGCGATCTTCTCCACCGCCGTCTTGATCGTCTGCTCCGTGCGGAACACCATGACGTTGGCGTCCATGGTCTCCTGCAGCTCCTTGCGGAGCTCGGCGACCCGCTCGTTGCCCGTGGCGTCGCGCAGGCGCTCGACCTGGGCGACCACGAGCTCTTCCGCGTTCTCGGGAAGTTCCACGTAGTCGTTCTTCGCCGCGTACTCCGCGGCGGCGACGCCCGCGCGCTTGCCGAAGACGTTGATGTCCAGGAGCGAGTTGGTGCCGAGGCGGTTGGCGCCGTGCACGGAGACACAGGCGACCTCACCCGCCGCGTACAGGCCGGGAACCACCGTGGTGTTGTCCGCGAGGACCTCACCCTCGACGTTCGTCGGGATGCCGCCCATGGCGTAGTGCGCGGTCGGCTGGATCGGGATCGGGTCCGTGTAGGGCTCGATGCCGAGGTAGGTGCGAGCAAACTCCGTGATGTCCGGGAGCTTCGCGTCCAGCTGCTCCGGCGGGAGGTGCGTGAGGTCGAGGTAGACGTGGTCGCCCTCGGGGCCGCAGCCGCGGCCCTCACGGATCTCCGTGTAGATGGAGCGGGACACCACGTCTCGCGACGCGAGGTCCTTCATCACCGGCGCGTACTTCTCCATGAAGCGCTCGCCGTCCTTGTTACGGAGGATGCCGCCCTCACCGCGGGCGCCTTCCGTGAGGAGGATGCCCATGCGCCAGATGCCGGTCGGGTGGAACTGGAAGAACTCCATGTCCTCCAGCGGCAGACCGCGGCGGTAGCAGGCCGCCTGGCCGTCGCCCGTCAGCGTGTGCGCGTTCGACGTCACCTTGAAGAACTTGCCGGTGCCGCCCGACGCGTAGACCACGGCCTTCGCCTGGAAGATGTGGATCTCGCCGGTCGCCAGTTCGTAGGCGACGACGCCCGCGCTCTTCTTGACGCCGTCGACCTCCACCAGGAGCTGGTCGAGGACGTAGAACTCGTTGAAGAACTCCACGCCCTCCTTGATGCAGTTCTGGTAGAGCGTCTGGAGGATCATGTGGCCGGTGCGGTCGCCCGAGTAGCAGGCACGGCGGACCGGGGCCTCGCCGTGGTTGCGGGAGTGACCGCCGAAACGGCGCTGGTCGATCTCACCCTTGGGCGTACGGCCGAACGGCAGGCCCATCTTCTCCAGGTCGAGGACCGCGTCGATGGCCTCCTTCGCCAGGATCTCGGCGGCGTCCTGGTCGACCAGGTAGTCGCCGCCCTTGATCGTGTCGAAGGTGTGCCACTCCCAGTTGTCCTCCTCCACGTTGGCGAGCGCGGCGGCCATGCCGCCCTGCGCCGCGCCCGTGTGGGAGCGGGTCGGGTAGAGCTTCGTCAGGACCGCGGTGCGGCTGCGCTTCGTCGACTCGATGGCCGCGCGCATGCCCGCGCCGCCGGCGCCGACGATGACAGTGTCGTACTTGTGAATCTTCACTGGGTTCGCCTCGGCTTTAGCGGATGTTCGGGTCGAAGGTGAAGATCACCAGCGTGCCCAGAAGGATGGTGAACACCGTGGCGGTGTACAGCAGGCCCTTGAGCCACAGGCGCGTGTTGGCGCGCTCCGCGTAGTCGTTGATGACCGTGCGCAGGCCGTTGGCCCCGTGCAGCATCGCGAGCCACAGCATCAGCAGGTCCCAGACCTGCCAGAACGGCGAGGCCCAGCGACCGGCGACGAACGCGAAGCCGATCTTGCTCACGCCGCCGTCGAGCACCAACTGGATCAGCAGGTGGCCGAGGACCAGGACGACCAGGACGACGCCGGACAGGCGCATGAAGAGCCATGCGGCCATCTCGAAGTTGCCGCGGGTCGAGCGCGGGGTCTTGGAGGTGCGCTTGCGCGGCGCCTCAATGAGGGGGGCCGGGTTGTCGGCGTCGTAGAGCGAGGCGCCTTCGACGGGACCCACTCCGGACCCGCCGGACTTCTCGAGCGTGGTGTCGGACATCAGGCGTCAGCTCCCGAAGACTTCGCGGACGGCGTGGCCGAGGACCGGGTAGAGCGCCCCCACCATCAGGACGACCCAGATGCCCACGACGGTCCAGAGCATCTGCTTCTGGTAGCGCGGGCCCTTCGACCAGAAGTCGACGGCGATGACACGCAGGCCGTTCAGCGCGTGGAAGAGGATGGCGGCGACCAGGCCGTACTCAAGGAGTGCGACGAGGGGGGTCTTGTAGGTGCTGACGACATCGTCGTACGCCTCCGGGGAGACGCGGACGAGAGCGGTGTCCAGCACATGCACGAACAGGAAGAAGAAGATGAGGACGCCGGTGACTCGGTGAGCCACCCAGGACCACATTCCTTCCCGGCCGCGGTACAGCGTTCCAGCCGGCACGGCAGAACCCTCCGGGAGCGGGGATTGGGGCCAGCCGGCTTGGGTGGTCGGACGGGCCCGGCCGGGTACGGTCCACCGGCCGCTCGTCATCGTATCGACGAGTTGTCGGTTCGCTCGCGCGGGGTAGCCAGGTGTGATCAAACAGGCAATCAAACAGGCACGTACGGGCTATTCAGGTCGTGTGCGAGCCGGGCGAGCCGTCCGCGGGCCAGCTTGCGCATTTCCTCGGCCGCGAGGACCCGCTCCTCCTCCGGGTCGTTGGTGAGGCGGGTGCGGATTCCGGCGAGCAGATGGTCGAGGGCCTGGCTCGGCGGGACGTCGTCCAGGCAGATCACGAACACGTGACCGAACCGGCTCTCGTACGCGGCGTGGGCGGCCCGCAGGGCGGTGTGGGCCGCGGTGTACGTCCCCTGCCGGGGGAGTACGGGACGCAGAGGTTCGCAGGCCAGGGCCTCGGCGAGGTCCGCGGGCGGCAGGTCGTACGCCGCTTCGTCGGACGCGGCGAGCAGCGCTTCCAGGTCGGGGTACGGCCGGTGGTCGACCAGTCGGCGGGCCCAGAGGTGGCTGCCGCAGCAGGTGAGCAGCGCGGTTTCGGCGGCGCCGGGCTCGGCTGTGTTCAGTTGCTCCGGGACGGGGCTCGGTGAACGGTGCGGGGACAGCGGGGGCTCCTGGGCAGGGGGCAGCGACGAGGGAGGAGTGGGGGATTTGTCGTAACGCTAGCGAGGCTTGGTGGGGGCTGTCTGACGGATGCGTGAATTTCACCCGGATGGGAGAGTTTCGCTTCGCGTGGTGGACGGTACCTGTGCGGGGGCCGTTTTACCGTGGCCGGATGACTGCCGCCTGCGCTGCTGTTCGTCTTGTCCCCGCTGCTTGCTCTGCTCCCGCTGCTCGTCTTGTCCCCGTCGGCCGGTGGGGGGCTCCCTGCGCCGCCGCTGCGCGGCGGATGTCTCCCACCCACCCACCCGTTCACCCTGCGGCCGTAGGTGGTCTCCGGTGAAGCAGCAGCGGCGTTTCGCGTTTGCCTCCGTGGGGCTTGTTGCCGGGGCCGTCGTGCTTGCCGTGGCCGTCTGGCCCGGTGGTGGGGGCGGAGGCGCGCCCGCGGCTTCGCCGTCCGACAGCAAGGCCGCCGTCGCCCCGACCCCCTCGCCCACGAAGTCGTACCCCCTCTCCAAGGCGCCCGCCACCATCCCTGCCGTACGCGAGCACAGCGCGGCGCGCGGGCCGGGATGGAAGCCCGAGGGCGGCGGGCGTGTCGTCATCGGTGACGAAGATCTCGCCGACGAGGGCAAGCTGCTCGCCGGCGAGCTGAAGCTCTCGTATGCGGGTGATGCCGACCCTCGGAAGGGTGATGTGCAGCTAGCGCTCGACCCGGACGACGCCGACGCCTCCGAGGGCAGGGACGAGTCGTACACCCTCTCCGTGAAGGCGCAGCGGGTGAAGATCTCCGCGCCCGAGGAAGCGGGCGTCTTCTACGGGACGCGCACCCTGAAGCAGGAGGTGCACGGCGGCGGCACCGCGCCCGAAGGCGTCGTACGCGACAAGCCCGCCAAGCCGCAGCGTGGCTTCATGCTCGACATCGCGCGCAAGCACTTCGACGCGCAGTGGATCGAGGACCGCATCCGCGAGCTCGGCGACCTCAAGTACAACCAGCTCGGCCTGCACTTCTCCGACGACCAGGCCTTCCGCATCGAGTCCGACTCGCACCCCGAGATCGTCTCGGGCGATCACCTCAGCAAGGCACAGGTCCGCCGCATCCTCGAGCTGGCGGCGAGCCGGCACATCACCGTCGTGCCCGAGATCGACTCACCGGGCCACCTCGGCACGGTCATCAAGGCACACCCCTCCCTCCAGCTCCGCGACACCCGTGGCGTCGCCGCGCGCGGCGCGGTCGACATCTCCAAGCCGCTGGCCGCGGAGATCGTCGACGATCTGCTCGAGGAGTACGCGGACCTCTTCCCGGGCCGCTACTGGCATCTCGGCGCGGACGAGTACCAGGCCCTCACGGTCGCGAACCCCGAGGCCAGCTATCCGCAACTGGCCTCCGCTGCCCGCGACAAGTACGGCCCCGACGCCCGCGTGCAGGACCTCGCGACCGGCTGGCTCAACGACCGGGCCGAGACCATGCGCCCCTACGAGCGCGGCCTGCGCGCCTGGAACGACGGGTTCTTCCGCGGCGGGGTCGAGAAGGCCGACGACGACATCGACGTCGCGTACTGGACGGGCAAGGAGATCGGGTCGAGGGAGCCGGCCGAGTATCTGAAGGAGGGCCGCAAGGTCATCAACTACAACGACGAGTACCTCTACTACGTCCTCGGCCAGCCCAACACCTTCCGCTATCCCACCGGTCAGCGGATCTACGAGCAGTGGACCCCGCTGGTCATCCGTGGGACGAAGCCGGTGGACGCGAAGTACGACGACCAGATCCTCGGCGGCTCCCTCGCGGTCTGGTGCGACCTGGCCGGCTCACAGACGCAGGAGCAGGTGGCGCAGGGCATCCGGATGCCGCTGAAGGCGACGGTCCAGAAGCTCTGGGATGCGCGCCGACCGAGCCTGTCCTGGAAAGAATTCGTGAAGCTGGCCGATCAGGTGGGGTAGGTTCCGGAGGCCGCCGGCGCCCTGGGGAGGGACGCGGGCGGCCTCTGTCGTATCGGATGCACCCGTGGGGGGTCGCTCAGCCATGCTGTGTACGGAATGTCGGTTCAACGCGGCGACGACGCCGGACGGCCTCTGCAACATCTGCTCCACGGCCGCCGCGCAGGTGCTGCCGACGCCTCGGCCCGGATACATGTCCGACGGGCGCCCCGCGTACCTCCGCTCGCCGGTCGGGCTCGCCCGTGCGGCCATCGCGCTCCTGGGCGTCGTCATCGCCGCCGATCTGTACTCGCTGTGGGCGGGCACGGTCGTCCAGGGCGTGATGGAGGATCTGCTCAGTGCGCCGTACATGACGGGCTATGGACCGGATCTGGTGCGTGAGGCAGAGCGGGCCGACAAGCTGTACGCCGTCTCCGGCTGGCTCCAGACGGCCGCGCTCGTCGCCACCTGCGTCGTCTTCCTCTGCTGGTTCCATCGCGTCCGCGTGAACGCCGAGGTCTTCGAGCCGCACATCCACAGCAAGACGCGCGGCTGGACGGTGGGCGGCTGGTTCGTGCCGGTCGTGAACCTGTGGTTCCCGCGGCGGATCGCCCTGGACATCTGGGACGCGAGCGGCGACCGCTCCGCGGCCCTGGACCGGACGATGACCCTCGGCGACCCCACGACCCGCGCCACGCACCCGCTGATCAACGGCTGGTGGACGCTGTGGCTGGCGAGCCTCGTCGTCGGGCGGTGGGCGTCGACGGCGTACTGGGGCGCGGAGGAGGCCGACGAGATCGACGCGGCGGTCTCCCGGCTGATGCTGTCGGACGTCCTGGACATCGCGGCCGCGGTGATGGCGATCCTGTTCGTACGCCGACTGACGCGGATGCAGGACGCGAAGGCGAAGGCGGGCCTGCTGACGAGCGGGCACGCTTCGGCCTGAGAGGTCCGCGAGATCCGTTTTCGGCTTTCTGGTGGCGAACTTGCCTACGTCTGTGGTGTATTCGGCCCAAAGGCGAGCGCAGTCGGCGAGCGCAAGTGCGCAGGGTCGAGTACACGTCGAGAACACGGGGAGACGCGGGCATGGGCTACTGGGGTTATTACGTCGTGGGCAGAAGCGAGCGGCCGCTCGTCGAGCTCTCGGCGGTGGCCGGGGTGCGGGACGAGCTCAGCCTCCTCGTCCAGCGGGACGACGGCTGGCAGGTGTGGGAAGTGCCCGGCGGCGACGGCACGCGCGACGTCGGCAACATGAACACCCTGGCCCTGGAGACGGGTGCGCCCGCCCTCTTCGGATACGTCATGGACAGCGACTGCGTGGTCGTCGAGGCCGCCGCCCCGGAGAGCGGGGTATGGACGACGTGCCTGGCCCGCGACGCGATGGCCGGGTACCTCGGCGACGACGGCCTGAGCCTCGACGACTACTTCCTGGAGCCGCGCGACGCCGCGGACCGTGCGGTGACCTGGGCGGCGGAGTCGGGCCGGACCGTGGCGCCGGGCACGCTGCTCGACGTGCTGAACGCCGCCGCGGAACCGTCCGCCGAAGAGCTCTTCTTCCGCTTCCTGGACCGGCTCGGCGTGGTGCCGCAGTGACGTTACCGAGGGCGCGCACGCAGTAGGGGACATGCATGGTCCCCGACGGGAGGCGTACGACATGAGCGGCGCGAGTCTGGTCGAGCTGATTGCCGAGGCCGACGAGAGAGGTCTGGCGGCGAGCGGGCTCGCCTGCCTCGACCGCTGTGTGCCCCTGCTCGGCGGTGATGACGAGGTGCTGCGCCCGCTGTGGGGGAACCTCGCGGAAGGCGGGGCCTGGGACGTGGCGCTCGCGGACGCGCGGGTGAGGCTGGGCGGCGCGGACATCCTTGAGGACCCCTCCGCCGACGAGGCCAGCACCCTCGCCTACCGCATGCTCGGCGCCGTGCCTTCCCGGCGTTCCGCAGCCGAACTCCGGGAGTGGGCCGACGCCTGCTCCGTGGCCGCGCTGCAGATCCACCGGCTGCTCGACACCGGGCCGGACGGAGGCACCCGGGCATCGGCCCTGAGCGCGCGCCGCGCGGAACGCACGGAGGGGATGTCCCCCCTCGTGGCCGCCGAACTGAGACGCCAGGTACGGATTCTGGAGCTCCTCGCCCACCGGGGCGGGGGCGGGGACGGGGTCGCCGGCGCGGGCGCGGTCGGGCTCCGGCAGGCGCTGGACATCTCGACGGAGGGGCGCCGGGTCCTGCGGGCCGTGGTGTCACGACGGGAGCGGGGGAGCAAGATCAGCAAGGTCGGCAAGGCCGACACGGTCAGCAAGGTCTGACCGCAGAAAAATCCCGCGGAAGCCGGTGCGACCGGCGTGTCCGCGGGATTTTTCTGCACTCGCGCGCTTACGGCGTCAACGTCTGGCCCAAGTGGGCTGCCGCCGGGGTGCCGAGCTGCGTGCGTCCGTAGTAGACGCCGCTCGACGGCGAGACGCCGGAGGCGCCCGTGTCGAGCTGGAGGAGCGTGCCGTTGCCCTCGTCCTCGCCGTCCGCGCCGATGGCGAGGTCGGCGCGGCCGTAGCCCGAGAGGTCCGCGAGGACCACTGACGCGCCCAGGCGGTCGGCGGACTCCGTGGAGCCCGTGATGCCCTCCGTGTCCTGAGAGAAGGCCTGGGCGCCGGTGCCCGTCAGGCCCGATGTCGTGCCCTTCAGGAGCAGGCTCGTGCCCGCGTCCGTCTTCGCCTTGCCGTCCCGCGTGATGTCCTCGTTCGGGGCGCCCGTCAGGACGTCCGCGTAACCGTCCAGGTTGAAGTCGCCCGCCGAGACCGACCAGCCCATCGCGTCGCCCGACTCGGCGGCGCCCGGGACCCCGGACGTGTCCTGGTGGACGGTCTTGAGGCCCGTGGTCGTGAACCCGGTGGACGTGCCGGGCACCACCGTGACCTGCCCGCCCGCGTGTGCGCCGGACTCCGCCGTGTACGGCTGGCCGATGACCAGGTCGTCGTAGCCGTTGCCGTTCACGTCGCCGACGGCGAGGGAGCGGCCGCCCTTGACCGAGAGTGAACCGACCCTGCTCAGGCCCGTCCTCGTGCCCTTGAACCACTGGACCTTGCCGACGCCGGCCTGGTCGCGGTAGTTCAGCGCCACGTCCGCGTATCCGTCACGGTTGAAGTCGCCGGACGCGGCATCGGCGTACGAGATGGCCGTGTCGCCCGAGGTGAGGGTGCCGCCCACCTCGCTGCCCGCCTTGAAGCGCGCCGCCCACGTGCCGCCCGTGCCGGTGGACGCCGAGAAGACGTCCGCCTTGCCGTCGGCGTTGAAGTCGCCGACCGCCACGGCCGAGCCGAACTTGGCGCCCGGGTAGTGGAAGTCGTCCGCCAGCTGCATGTCCGTGCCGGTGTCGAAGGCGGGACCATAGAGGATCGTGACCGCGCCGCGGTCCTTGTTCGTGGCGTCGTCCTCGCCGGGGGCGCCGATCGCCAGGTCCGCGTGCCCGTCGCCGTTGATGTCGCCCCATGCCGTGGCCGCGGCCCAGTTGTCGCCCGCCTCGGAGGCGCCGGGGACGCCGGGACTGGACTGGGTGAGCGTCTTCTTGGAGCCGGCCACCGGGCCGTCGAGGCCGCCGGGGACGATCGTCAGCGTGCCGACGCCGCCGGACGCCTTGGGCGTGCCCGCCACCAGGTCCGTGATGCCGTCGCGGTTGAAGTCCGCCGTGGGGATCGCGGAGTTGCGGCCCGCGCTCGTCGCGTACCGGCGGATCTCGCCGAGCTTGGAGTACAGGTTCTTGCCGGGGCAGAGGGTCGCGAAGCCGTCCCGGTGGCCCGAGATCGTGTTCAGGGAGGGGGTGTCGCCCTTCTTCCACACGCCCGTGTCGTCGGCCGCCGTCAGCGTCACCTTGGCGGACGGGTCGCCTCCGTACTGGCCGAGCTTCCAGGCCGCGACGCGGGAGACCGACTCGAGGGCGGCGCGGGTCGGCTTGCCCGCCTTCTTGTACGTCTCGCCCGGGGCCGGGTTCTCGTTGCCCTCGAAGTCACCGAGGACCGCGATGCCCGCGGACTCACCGTTGAACCCGAACGTGTGCGCGCCGCGCACCGGCAGATCGGTGCCGCCGCCGCGGCCCTCGAAGACCTGGCCGCACTTGTCCACGAGGAAGTTGTAGCCGAGGTCGTTCCACCCCTCGGTCTCCACGTGGTACGTCATGAGGCCGCGGACCAGGGACGCCGACTGGGCGCAGCTGTAGTCGTTCGTGCCGACCGTGTGGTGGACGAAGACCGCCTTGACCTTCTCGATGTACTCCGGCGGATCCTCGACCTGGGACTCGTCCGCGCCCCATCCTGCCCTGCTGATCATGGGCGGCTTGGTGACCGTGGACGCGGGAGCGGGCGGAACCGTGGGCTCCGGGTCGGGCGATGCAGAGCCCGAGGGGGCGGGGGACGTGGGCGGCTCGGCGCCGGGGTCCGAAGGGGCTGGGGAGGAGGGCGCGTCCGTGGGCGCCTCGGTCGGGGCCTCTGTCGGGGCGGGCGTGCTCGGGTCCGGGTCGGGGGTCGGCGGGACGGTCTCGTCCGCCGCGAACGCCACCGGCGCCATCGCCGAACCGTCGAGTGCCGGGTTGTTCGCCTCCTTGGACGTCACGCCCGGGTCCACGAGGTTGACCTCAAGTCCCTTGGGCAGCGCGGCACTCGTGGTGCCGTCGGCCGCGACCACGCGGACCTCCACGCCGTCCGACGGACCGACCCACAGCGGCTCGGACGCGGCACGCATGCCGGCCTCGGCCTTCTCGGGCAGGTGCAGCTCGAGGTCCAGGTGCTGCCAGCCGGTCCACTTGTCGTTCTCGACGGAGCGCGTGCGGACCTGGGCCGTGCCCTCGAGTTCCTTCGTCACGCCGGTCCAGGAGACACCGAGCAGCGAGAACTGCTCCGTCGACGTGCGCGGCAGCTCCCTCTTCTTGGTGCCGTCCGCCTTCAGCGCGATGTCGTGCACGCTCACCGGGCGCTTGTCGCGAGAGACGTCGCCGGGGCGGCCCTCGTCCGAAGGATCCGCCATCGCGTACGTGACGGCCCCCGCGCCGCCAAGGACGACGGCCCCGATCGTCAGCCACGCCCTGCGCTTGAGACTCAGCGGCCTGTACGCGTGCGTGCTTCGCGCTGCTTCGCGCGGTTTGCGCGGGCTCAAATGCCCCACCCCTCAACGAAATCGCCGGCTGTCCCGGTTGATCAAAGCGAGTGCGTACGACTGCCCGAGGGGTCAAACGGTTGTACGAGGGAGGGTGAAATGTGACGTGATGTATCCCGCACTTCAAGGGTGTGACAGATGGACGGATCATTGCGCTGAGTCACCTGACAGGTGTGAACGAGGAGTGTGGGTGGGGGCCTTGGTTTCAGGGGTGGGGATGACAGGGGTGGGGATTTCAGGGGCGCGGAAGAGAGGCCTGTGGGTGCGGGGGATCGCCTGCTGTCTCGCGATGGGGGCGCTCGCGGCCTGCGGTGCGAAGGGGAAGGTGTACGAGGGGCTGGTCGAGCGGACACCCGCGGAGCCTTCGGCCCCCGCCGACGAGGTGCGGGGCGGGCGACTCGCACACGAGGCCATGGAGCTCCTCAAGAACGCCGAATCCGTGCGCATCGGGGTCGAGATGACCAGCCCTAAGGGCCACCAGGAGGTCTCCGTGCACATGGACCGCCGGAGCAACTGCACGGGCACCTTCGACTCGGGGCCCATGCAGCAGGGCGAGTTGGTCATGATTGGCAGCGGTGACACGTACATCCGTTTCTCGGACGCGTCACTCGACGCGATCCGGGACGCCGCCGTGGCGCGTGGTCCGCGGATCGCGGCCACGGCCAGGGAGCGGACGGATCTCGCCCGCGGCAAGTACATGAAACTGCCGAAGGGCGGCGCGCGTTCGGGCGCGGCCTCGCCGACGAAGATGTGTGACCTCGACAAGGCGTTCGGTCAGCTCGGCGGCTCGGGGTCGGACGCCGACATGGAGGGCGCCCGCGCGCTGCCGGAGAGGCGGTGGCACGGCGAGAAGGTCACGCCGCTCGCCGCGACGGACAGCGGGCACGACATGACGGCCTATCTGGCGACGGGCGACAAGCCGTACATCGTCGGCATGACGCAGGAGCGTGGCGAAGAGCTGATGGAGATGCGGATGTCCGACTACGACAAGCCGGTCGCCGCGCAAGCTCCCGATCCTTCCCTGGTCCTCGACATCGAAGCGCTCGGCATGGGGCCGGGCGGCGGCTCACTGTTCGAGGTCTGAGACGCCGTCCGCATCCGTGACCCTCACCTGTGACATTTCTGTCGGCTCTGGCGCAGCTCAGCGTGGGGGCACGGACACGGTGAGCTGTGTCGCGTCGGTACGGATGGGAAAGCGTGGGTCGAGGAGGGGAACCCCGTCGCGCACGGGCGCGGGACGAGGAGCTCGGCGCCGCGGTCGCGCGGGCGCAGGAGGGTGACGAGGCGGCCTTCGCGGTCGCGTACCGCCTGGTGCAGCCGGGGCTCGTCGGCTACCTGCGGGGCCTGGTCGGCCACGACGGGGAGACCGCGGAGGACATCGCAGCGGAGGCCTGGCTGGAGATCGCCCGTGATCTGGGGCGGTTCCGCGGTGACGGCGCCGGCTTTCGCGGCTGGACGGCGACGATCGCGCGCCACCGGGCCCTCGATCACCTGCGGCGCCAGAAGGTCCGGCCGCGGCCGTCCGCCCTCGACCAGGACGTGCTCGATCTTCCCGGTCCCCTCAGCACCTCCGAGCAGGCGCTGGAGTCGATCTCCACGGGGGAGGCGCTCGCGCTGATCGCGGGGCTGCCGCGGGATCAGGCGGAGGCGGTGCTGTTGCGGGTCGTGGTGGGACTGGACGCGGGGGCGGCGGCGCGGGTGCTTGGCAAGCGGCCTGGGGCGGTACGGACTGCTGCGTACCGAGGGCTTCGGAGGCTTGCGCGGCAGTTGGGGGGTCCGCGGTGAGTCGGCGGCCGGGGGCGGCTGCCGGGGAGCCCCGCCTCGCCGTGCTCCTGGCGGAGGCGATTCGTGCGGAGCGTGTCGACGCGGAGGCTCAGCGCCGTGCGCTCGCCGCGTTTCGCTCGGCGCGCGAAGCCTTGTCCTTACGGAACCCTCCGCCGACGCGCCCCGGTGACGATTGGCGCGGGTGAGGGGGGCGGGGGAGGGGCTCGCGTGGTCTTTCGCCTGCACGTGCGTGGGGGCTTGTCGGGGGGGGGGGGGCGGCGCGCCGCCGCGGGGGTCGCCGCGCGCGGTGGCGGCGAGTGAGGGGGGGGCCCCGGCGGGTCCGCG
>NZ_JBFBAT010000010.1:0-56548 GCF_040682375.1 Streptomyces sp. NPDC051214 | reverse complement strand
GTCGCGCGGGGGGGGGGGGTGGGGTTTGCCGCCCGCCCCCCCGCCGTGGGGGGAGGGGCGCGGGGAACTGCGCGACGTTCAGCTGGATGCGGGCCCAGGGTCGAGACCCGGGGTGGCGGAGCCGCGGGGGCAAGTACCGGTAGGCCCCGCCAAGGTGAGCGGCCGGGGTCGCCACCCCCCACAGGAGAGACCCCGGCCGTCACGCGGACGGACCGCACGCGGCCCGTACTCCCTTCAGCGCCGCGCGTGCGTTTTCTGTCACACCGCGTACTGTCACGCGCTAGTTGCACGTTGTACCAAACATGGACGTGAGCCCACTTCAGCCCGTAGCGTGCTGCTTCGCGCCAGGCTGCGGGGGCAGGACCGCCGCCGGTGTAGGCGCATAGGGAGAAGTTGTGCTGGGGGACGACGCGGAACTGACCGCCGCGGTGCTTGCGGCGCAGGACGGGGACGAGACCGCGTTCCGGACTGTGTACCGCGCCGTGCACCCGCGGCTGCTCGGCTACGTACGGACGCTGGTCGGAGACCCGGACGCCGAGGACGTCGCGTCCGAGGCCTGGCTGCAGATAGCCCGTGACATCGACCGGTTCAGCGGCGACGCGGACCGGTTCCGCGGCTGGGCCGCACGCATAGCGCGCAACCGCGCCCTCGACCACATACGCATGCGGGGCCGCCGCCCGGCGATAGGCGGCGACGAGACCGAGCTGACCGGAAAACCCGGCGAGGCGGACACCGCCGACGAGGCGATGGAGTCCCTCGCCACCGGAGACGCCCTCGCCCTGATAGCCCAGCTCCCGCAGGACCAGGCGGAAGCGGTCGTGCTCCGGGTCGTCGTCGGCCTCGACGCCAAGAGCGCCGCCCAGACCCTCGGCAAGCGCCCCGGCGCGGTCCGCACCGCCGCCCACCGCGGCCTGAAGCGGCTCGCCGAACTGCTCGGCGCCGAGGGCCCGCCGAGCGAGGGCGCGCTGGACGCCGTACCGCCGCAGAGGGAGCGGCGCGGGCGCGCGGTGACATCCGCCGGTGTGACGCATTCGCGTTCGCGGGCGCAGAAGGACATGTGATGGCCGACGAGGACTACAGGTGGCTGGACCGCGACGCGGCGGAGCGTTTGCTGAGCGGTGAGTCCATCGACGGCACCGACCCTCACACCAAGGAACAGGCCGCACGGCTGGCCAAGGCCCTGGCCGCGCTCGCGGCGGACGACCGCGCGGGATCCGTCGTACCCGCCGACGTCTCCGCCGAACTCCCCGGCGAGGCCGCCGCGCTCGCCGCGTTCCGCGAGGCCCGTGGCCCCCGGGCGGCTTCTACGCGCGTGGGAGCGGGCGAAACCGTACGTATCGGTCGCTCGGCCGCGCCACCGCCCCCCGCCCGCTGGGCCCGTCCCCTGCGCTACGGCCTCGCCGCCGTGCTCGCCGGCTGCATGATCGGCGGGGTCGCCGTCGCGGCCGGTACGGGCGTGCTGCCCTCGCCGTTCGGCGACCGGGACCAGCCGGGCCCCGCGGCCTCCGCGTCCTCCGTCGCCTCGCCCGAGCCGCTCGCGTCCCCGTCCGAGGGGGCGACCAGCACCCCGGACATCGAGCCCGAGGACGTGACCACCACCCCCGAGGACCCCACGCGCGAGCCCGGCGGCAGCGCCCCGCCGCGCAGGACCGAGGACTCCGCCGGCGCCTCCAAGGGCGGCACCGCGGGCACCACGCAGCCCGGCTCCGGTGGTCCGCGCCGCGAGGACGAGGCGAAGGACTGGTACCGCAAGGTGGTCTCCGCCTGCCGCGACTACCGCAGCGGAGAACTCCAGGGCGAGAAGCGGCGCCGCCTGGAGGAGGCGGCCAAGGGATCCCAGCGGGTGACCGAGTTCTGCGGTCGCGTCCTGGACGGCTCCGGCGGCGGCGACCGCGAGAACGGCGGCGGCAGCGGTGGCAGCGGCGGCAGCGGTGGCGGGGACGACGACGGCGACAAAGGCGGCGACGGCGACAAGGGTGGCGACGGAGCACCCGGCGGCGGCAACGACCACTGGGGCAATGGCGGCAGCAAGCCCGTCCCGCCGATCGTCGGGCCCACCGTCCCGCGGCCGACGCCGACCCCCACCGCCTCCTACACCGCACAGCCCGTGCTGCCCCGCTCCTGACCTGCCGCTCACCCGCTCCTGACCTGCTCAAAGACCCCGGTCAGGGTGGGTGTGACGTTTTTTGGAGCAGTGACGCAGTAAGAAGTGAGCCGACTGGTCATCGGCCCGCGCACGAGCCAGGGGTTCCCCCCGTACCTTTGGCTCAGTGCCACCAGCGTGGGCGGGAGACGTTCCCCCGATCCCGCCCACGCTGATTAATCACTTGTAGACGACGACCTTGTCGCCCTTCCTCACCTGCGCGTACAGGCTCGCGATCTTCTGTTCGTCGCGTACGTTCACACAGCCGTGCGAAGCGCCGGTGTAGCCGGTCGCCGCGAAGTCCGTCGAGTAGTGCACGGCCTGGCCGCCGCTGAAGAACAGCGCGTACGGCATGGACGAGTCGTACAGCGTCGAGACGTGGTGGCGGGACTTCCAGTAGACGGTGAACGTGCCCTCGCGGGTGGGCGTGCCCTGCGAGCCGAAGCGCACGTCCATCGTGGAGACGGTCCGGCCGTCGATCATCCAGCTCAGCGTGCGGCTCTCCTTGCTGATGCACAGGACGCGACCCGTCAGGCAGGCCTTGGCGGGCTTCGACGGCGGGATGCCGCCCCCGGAGTAGAGCTCGTACTTCGTGGGCTCGTGCGTCATGGCGAGCAGCCGCTGCCAGGTCACCGTGTCGGTCGTGCCGGTGGCGGGCAGCCCGCGCTTCTCCTGGAACCCCTTGACCGCGGTGGTCGTGGCCTCGCCGTACGTGCCCGAGGGGTCCTCGTAGAGCCACTCGACCTCGCGGAGCCTGGCCTGCAGTTCCCGCACCTGGTCACTGCGCTGGCCCGGGGCCAGCAGGGTCTTCGGCGGCGCCTTCGGGGCCGGTTTCGGGGTCGAAGCCCGCTCCGTCCCCGGCTTCTCGGCCGGTCCGTCCTGTCCGCCGCCGCCCGCATCCGTCTTCGTGGGAGAGATCCGGATCGGCTGCGCCTTCCCGTCCGAGTCGACGGCCTGCGCCTTGCAGCCGGCCACCAGGGCGACCGTCATCACGGCTCCCACGGCTATCGCACCTTTGCGCACAATGACCCCCGGCGTCGCTGGACCGATCGACAGACTCACCGGGAGTGTTCCCAGCGAGTGACCACTCCTGCACGTTGCCGCATGCTGGTGGATGACCGCTATACCGGAGAAGTAACGAAGGATCTCTGGCAGGAGGCACAGAGCGATGGCGCGTGAGTCGGAGTCCGGACTGCCCGTCGAGCCCGTGTACGGCCCCGAGGCCCTCGACGGCTGGGATCCCGAGGTGAAGCTGGGCGCCCCCGGCGCGTATCCCTACACGCGCGGCGTCTACCCGTCGATGTACACCGGCCGCCCCTGGACGATGCGCCAGTACGCCGGGTTCGGTACGGCGGTCGAGTCGAACGCCCGCTACAAGCAGCTCATCGAGAACGGCACCACGGGCCTGTCGGTCGCCTTCGACCTGCCGACGCAGATGGGCCACGACTCGGACGCCCCGATCGCCTCGGGCGAGGTCGGCAAGGTGGGTGTCGCGATCGACTCGATCGACGACATGCGGATCCTGTTCGGCGGCATCCCGCTGGACAAGGTCTCGACCTCGATGACGATCAACGCCCCGGCCGCCCTGCTGCTCCTGATGTACCAACTGGTCGCCGAGGAACAGGGAGTTGACGCGGGCGCCCTGACCGGCACGATCCAGAACGACATCCTGAAGGAGTACATCGCCCGCGGCACGTACATCTTCCCGCCCAAGCCGTCCCTGCGCCTGGTCGCGGACATCTTCAAGTACTGCCGGGCCGAGATCCCGCGCTGGAACACCATCTCCATCTCCGGCTATCACATGGCCGAGGCGGGCGCGACGCCCGCGCAGGAGATCGCCTTCACCCTCGCCGACGGGATCGAGTACGTCCGTACGGCGGTCGCCGCGGGCATGGACGTGGACGACTTCGCGCCCCGCCTCTCCTTCTTCTTCGTGGCGCGTACGACGCTCCTGGAGGAGGTCGCCAAGTTCCGTGCCGCGCGCCGCATCTGGGCCCGCGTGATGCGCGAGGAGTTCGGCGCGAAGAACCCCAAGTCGCTGATGCTGCGCTTCCACACGCAGACGGCCGGGGTCCAGCTCACCGCCCAGCAGCCCGAGGTGAACCTGGTCCGGGTCGCGGTCCAGGGTCTTGGCGCGGTCCTGGGCGGCACCCAGTCCCTGCACACGAACTCCTTCGACGAGGCGATCGCGCTTCCGACCGACAAGAGCGCGCGCCTGGCCCTGCGCACCCAGCAGGTCCTGGCGTACGAGACGGACGTGACCGCCACGGTCGACCCGTTCGCCGGGTCGTACGTCGTCGAGAAGATGACGGACGACGTCGAGGCCGCGGCGCTCGGGCTCATGGAGCGCGTCGAGGACATGGGCGGCGCGGTGGCCGCCATCGAGAACGGCTTCCAGAAGGGCGAGATCGAGCGCAGCGCCTACCGCATCGCCCAGGAGACCGACTCCGGCGAGCGCGTCGTGGTCGGCGTCAACCGCTTCCAGCTGGACGCCGAGGAGCCCTACGAACCCCTCCGCGTCGACCCCGCCATCGAGGCCCAGCAGGCGGCCCGCCTCGCGAAGCTGCGGGCGGAGCGGGACCAGGCGGCGGTGGACGCGGCGCTGTCGTCGCTCCAGGATGCGGCCAAGGGGGAGGCCAACGTCCTCCACCCGATGAAGGACGCGCTGCGGGCGCGGGCGACGGTGGGCGAGGTGTGCGACGCGCTGCGGGAGGTGTGGGGGGCGTACGAGCCGTCGGACGTCTTCTGACGCCCGCCTGTCGTCCGGCCGACGTCACAAGAAGCGGGGTGTCCGATGTGCGGACACCTGATCCCTCATGTCGTACGCGCGTGCGACACTCCGCCCCATGCTGGGTGTCACCGATCTTCCGACCTATCTCGCGGGCCTCGCCCTGATCATTCTGCTGCCGGGGCCGAACTCGCTGTACGTGCTCTCCGTCGCCGCGCGCCGCGGCGTACGCACCGGCTATACCGCCGCCGCGGGCGTCTGGTGCGGTGACACTGTCCTAATGACGCTGTCCGCGGCCGGTGTGGCCTCGCTGCTGCAGGCCAACGCGCTGCTCTTCGGGATCGTGAAGTACGCCGGTGCCGGCTATCTGACCTGGCTCGCGATCGGGATGCTGCGGGCGGCCTGGGGGCTGTGGCGGGAACGGCGGCAGCCGGTGACCGAGACCGGCGCCGAGGCTCAGGAAGGCGCCGCCGAGCGGCCGTTCCGCAGGGCTCTGGTGATCAGCCTGCTGAATCCGAAGGCCATCCTCTTCTTCATCGCCTTCTTCGTTCAGTTCGTCGATCCGGGCTACGCCTACCCCGCGCTGTCCTTCCTCGTGCTCGGCGCCCTCGCCCAGCTCGCGAGCGTCCTCTACCTCACCGCCCTGATATTCAGCGGCACCAAGCTGTCGGCCGCCTTCCGCCGCCGCAAGCGGCTCTCGGCGGGGGCCACTTCGGCGGCGGGCGCGCTGTTCCTCGGTTTCGCGGCGAAGCTGTCGCTCGCCAGTGGGTGAGTGCTGAGAGCGGGTGAGTGCTGAGAGTCGGCCACCACCGGGCAGCGCTCAGTGGTGCCAGGCCGCCCCTCCTACGTTGTGGATCATGCGCTGGAGGACCTTGAGGGTACGGATGTACTCCTCGTCCGGGATGCCCGCGTGGATCTCCGCGCGCAGCTTCTGCTGGCGCACGGCGGCGCTTTCCCGCACGGCGCGGCCCTCGTCGGTGATGCGGATGCGGCCGTCGGCGTCCTCGGCCAGGAGGCCCCGGTCGCGCAGGGCGTCGATGTCGTGGTCCAGCTTGCCGTCGCCGACGTCGAGGTAGCCGCGCAGGATTCCCACGACCTCCGCACGCTCGCGGTCGTCGCACGTGAGCAGTTGGTTCAGGATCCACCACTGGGGCTGGGTGAGCCCGGCCTCGGCCAGCATGGTCCGGATGTGGTGGACGACGGCGTCGCCCGTGGCCGAAGCCCAGTAGCCGATGGGCTGGTTGATGAGGTCTTCGTCGCTGTGGGAGTACGTGAAAGTGTCCATGCCCAGAACGTAGAACCTCAAGTTTGATTGAGGTCAAGTGTCTGATCGAGGCCACGTGTCCGTAGTCTTGCCCCCATGGATGAAGGCGAGACGTTGGAGCGGCTGGTCCAGGAGTTGGTGGACGCCATCGGGGAGGCCGGGGCAGCCATGGACGAGGCCGTGGAGGTGGCCCGCGCGGTGTCGGCGGACGGCTCCGCCGACACCGATGCGGACGGAGTCACTTCCGGGTCATGAGCCCGTTGCGGATCAGCGGCGTGAGCCGCTCCTCCACGAAACGGTTAAGCAGCCAGGCGAGCAGCAGCATCGCCGCGACGGTCAGACCGAGCGTCGCGTACGAGGGAAGCCCGAGCCCCCGGTGCAGCGCGCCCACCGTCACCCAGCCCAGGTGCTCGTGCACCAGGTAGAACGGGTACGTCAGGGCGCCCGCCACCGTCAGCCACTTCCAGTCGGCCCGGTGCAGTGCGCCGAGCGCGATGAGCAGGACCGCGGCGAAGCCCGCCGTCACGACCGCGATGATGCCGAAGGACGTGCGGTAGGAGAAGAAGTCCGGGTTCGGCGCGTGCCAGAGGCGGTCCACCGCGTAGTGCTGGCCGATCAGCCAGCTCACCCCCACGATGCCCCACGCCGTCAGGTCCTTGCGGTCCCGGTGGACGAGGTAGATGCCGATGCCGCCGATGAAGAAGGGGGCGTACTCGGGCATGAGGACGAGGTCGAGCAGCGGTTCGTCCGCGCCCTCGGCGATGACCGCGGCCAGTGTCCACACCGCGCAGAACAGGATGACGCGGGCCCGGTTCGCGCCCGGCATGACGACGAAGAGCGCGAAGAGGGCGTAGAAGCGCAGCTCGGCCCAGAGCGTCCAGCAGACCCCGAGCACCCGGTCCACGCCCAGCGGTTGCTGCAGCATCGTCAGGTTCACCAGGGCGTCGCTCGGCGCGACCGCGTCGTACGCCACGACGGGCAGCGCGAAGACCGCCGTCACCAGCACGATGGCGGCCCAGTACGAGGGAAAGAGCCGCGAGACGCGTGAGGCGAAGAACGCGCGCAGCGGTCGGCCCCAGCCGCTCATGCAGATCACGAAGCCGCTGATCACGAAGAAGATCTGGACGCCGAGGCAGCCGTACGCGAACCAGCTGTGCGCCGTGGGGAACTGCAGCTGTGGTGAGCTGCCCCAGGCCTCGCTGATCTCGCCGTCACGTCCGCCGTAGTGGTAGGCGGCGACCATCAGGGCCGCGATGAGCCGCAGCCCGTCCAGGGCCCTGAGGCGGGGGCGGGCGCGCCGGACGGCGGGGGTCGTGATCGTGAGCGCGAGAGCGTCCGCCCCCGAGGATTCCTTCGGGAGCGTGGTTCCGGGAGAGGTCATCCGAGTGCGGTCCGCTTGATGGTGCGCTGGACCGAGCGGGCGCGGCGCGCGACCCGGCGTACGGCCGCGTTGCGCGGGATGAACGAGAGCTGCGTGGGCAGCGCTCCGGGCAGGGCGAGGGCCGTGAGGCGGCGCCGCTTGAAGTAGCGCCAGGTGTGCGGGGTCAGGTGCGTCGAGAGGTACCGCTCGGCGGCCTGGCGGCGGCGCGGGTAGATCTGCGGCTGCATGGCGAAGCCGACGGCGACGAGCAGCTCGCCCAGGTCGGCGACCGGCATGCCGGGCTGCCGTCCGGTGACGGCGCCCTTGTCGGCGAGGTCGGGGATCAGCGCGTCCACGATGGTGACCGGGACGCGGTTGCTGTTCTGGTAGGGCGCGAGCCGCTCCAGAAGGGTCTCCGTGCCGGTGCGGGCGACCGGCAGGCCGTACAGCGCGGACGCCGTGAGCAGCGCGGTCGAGAAGCAGCCGATGACGAGCGCGGGGCGCATCCGCTGGTACAGGACCTCGGCGAGGACCGGCGAGTCGAGGACGGTCAGCTCCACGCCGATCGCCTCCGCCTCCTTCTCGAGCATGCGCGACCAGCGGGCCGGGGCCGTCGGATGCGGCTTGAACACCACGCGCGTGTGGCCGAGTTCGGCGGCGCCGCGCACCATGCGGACGTGCAGCTCCTCCTCTTCCTCGGCGGTCAGGATGCCGAGGGCGGAGAGGTACTGGCCGAGGAGCAGGGCGGGTTCGGCGATGTCCGGTACATCCGACTCGCCGTCGGCCAGGCGGTCGAGCACCTTCACGAAGGCCTCGGTCGGCACGATCTCCGGCTCGACGTCGAACTCGGTCAGGAGCAGCGGGGTCAGGCCCGGCACCAGGTCCAGGTGGAGCAGGCGGCGCACGCGCGTGCCGACCAGCGGGTCGATCTTGTTGCGGGTCGGGCCGTAGCTCATCAGGCCGTCCGCATAGACGTCCACGGGCGCGCCCGTGAAGATCTGCGTCAGGGCCAGGGCCGGGTTGACCTGGATCGACTCGACGGCCAGCTCGATGGCGTCGTCACCGAGATCCCACAGGAGCCGGATGTACCGCTCCCACAGAGGGATGTCGTCAGCCCGCGGGGCCCAACCGCCCGGGTGGAAGGGGGAGATGGCCTCGTTCCAGGACCGTACGTCGTCGAACCGGTCCCGCAGGCGATCGAAACCCGGCATCTCGTACACGGCGACGGTCGTCTCCGGCGTCGCCGCGTTGTTGCTGACCAGGAGAATCCGCCGGTCGGCGGGACCGAAGCGGTCGGCGTCGATCGCGGCGGCCAGCGTGGCGGTGCCGTACAGCGTGGACGCGAGGAAGATCTGCGTCGTCGCCATTACGCGGCCACCTCCGCCGACACCGGACGCCGACGAAGGCGGCGAAGGCGGGTCGCCCGCTGTATGTCCATGGAGTCGAGGGCGTCGTCGAGAACGCCCTGCGGCATCCGCTTCAGGGCGGCCGCACTCAGTGACTTCAATTTCCGCGCCACTTGTGGCTCGAACCTTTCGATGGATCCCAGATGGTGGGAAATGATCGCGCAGTAAGTACGGACTGCCTTCGGCAGGAGTTTGTCCGCGTCCCGGTCCGCCGCGGTTTCACGTACCACCTGGTCGAATGCCCGAATGAAATCGAGCTGCCGTACGTCGCCGATCTGTGTCAGTGACGAGGCGACCCCGCGCCGGTAGAACACGCCGAGCAGACCCACCGCCGCGAAGGATTCCGCCTCGCGGTGCAGGCGCCAGATCCACGGCCGGTCCTCCGCGGTGCGCAGACCGTCCGTGAAGTGCAGCAGGCCCTGGTCGGCGAGGCGCCGGTGGTAGATGCCCGCCCAGGCGTACGCGTAGTCGACGGACGTCGACCGGTCGGCGGGCAGGATGACGTCCCGCGGCGGCATGACGACACCGCGTCTGCCGTGCGGGACACGGTGGATGCTGCGGGCCCGAGCGGTGCACTGCACATGGTCGGTACGCACGAAGTCGCAGCCCAACTGCTCGATGGCGGCGACGAGTTGCGCGTAATAACCAGGGGCGAGCCAGTCGTCACCGTCCAGGAAGGTGAGGTACTCGCCGCGCGCCGCGTCAAGGCCCGTGTTGCGGGCGGTCGCCAGACCGCCGTTCGTCTCATGGCGGAGATGGACGGCACCGGGCAGCTCGCGCGCGGCACGCTCCAGGATCTCTGGAGTCTCGTCCTTCGAACAGTCGTCGACGAGAATGAATTCGAAGTCTTCGCGTGCGTTCGCCCGCAGACTCCTCAAGGTGTCGGGCGCGTATTGCTGCACGTTGTAGAACGGCACGATGACGGAGAGCTTAACCACGTGGGTGACGTTAGGTGTCGGCCCGGCATTCGTCTTGGCCGAAGGTGAGATGCCAGGTGAACGACGCATGGCGGAATGGTTAACCCGCCTGCCGGCCGGTCTTTTCCGGGGCCGATTCGCCATTCGTCGGCGTGCTGTTAACCGTTTGTTGCATCTGAGTTGGGCCGCCCATCGGAATGCCTTCCTAGCGTCTTGGCTGTGCCAGCAAGCAACAGCGGGACGACACGGATCACCGTGCTCGCCGACTCCGACACTCGGTGGAAATGGGGCGCGCTCACCGCGAGCCGCCTCGCCGGCGAGGGAGCGGATTCGGGTGAGGCAGCGGACATGCGCCTCGACGGACGCCTCCTTCGTGGCAGGGCCACGCCCACCGTCCGTCAGCTCGAAGAGGTCGGGGTGCGCGCGGACTCGCTCCGTGAGGTCACCGCGGTCGAATTCCTGCGTGAGGTGGAGCGCGACGCGCCCGATGTGATCGTGCTCGCCCTGGTGGGCGGCGCGGTCCAGGCGGTGCTGCACGGGCTCGCCCGTACAGCTGTCTCCTTGGAGCGGCGCCCCGTCGTCGTCACCGGCTACGTCGGCGTCGTCTACGAGAAGCTCGCCGACGGTCTGCTCCTGCGCCACGGCGCGGACGTCGTCCTCGCCAACTCCCGGCAGGACGCGGAGCGTTTCCGCGCCGTGTACGAGGGGGTCGGCGCCGACGCGTCGGGCGTCGTGGAGAGCGCGCTGCCGTTCCTCGGCGGCGCGGCGTACCTCGAGAAGGGCCAGAAGCACGACCCGTACACGGTCGTCTTCGCCGCGCAGCCCTCCGTGCCCGACAGCCGCGCACACCGCACGTACCTGCTGCGCCGCATGGTCCAGCACGCACGCCTCCACCCGGACCGCGAGGTCCTGATCAAGCTGCGCAGCAAGCCCGGCGAGCACACCACGCACATCGAGGAACTGCCCTACCAGAAGCTCGCCAAGGGCGAGGACCTGCCGCCCAACTGCCGCCTCGTGTACGGGAACATGGGCGAGGTCCTCGACCGCACCGACCTGCTCGTCACGGTCAGCTCCACCGCCGCGCTCGAATCCCTGCACCGCCGCATCCCCACCGCGGTCCTCACCGACCTCGGGGTGCGCGAGGCGCTCGGCAACCACCACTTCATCGGCTCCGGATGCCTGGCGTCCTGGGACGAGATCGACGCCGGGCACAGCCCCGAGGCCGCTCCGGAGTGGGTCGCGCGGCAGGGCGTCGCGCCCGACGGGACGTACGCCACGGCGTTCGACGCGGCACGTGAGCGGGTCTCCAGCCTCCTCGCGCAGGACCGGCTGCCGCCCATCGCCCCGTACTACAGCCTCACCACCGCCCCCGGATACCTCCCCGGCATCCTGGCCCGCCACCACCTCGGCCCGGACGGCGCCCCGCTGCCCGGCGCGCCCGCCGCGGACCGCGAGCCCGGCCCCGTGCGCCAGGCCGTCCGCAGCGCGGCACGCGGCGCCTACCGGCACGGCGTGCAGCGCGTGGCCCCCGTCATCCGGCGGATGGGCGAGCTGTGAACCGCGATCGAGCTGTGAACCGCGATCGAGCCGCGGACCCAGGGCGTGCCGTGATACCCCACCCCTCTCAAGGAGCCCCCATGTCTCTCCCCGCCCCAGGGAGCGCGCCCGTACGCCGCGTCCTGGCCGTCATCCCGGCCCGCGGCGGCTCCAAGGGCGTGCCCGCCAAGAACCTCGCCCCGGTCGGCGGTGTGCCCCTGGTGGCGCGCGCCATCCGCGAGTGCCTGGCCGCGCGGCTCGTCACGGACGTCGTCGTCTCCACGGACGACCACGTGATCGCCGAGGCCGCGCGCTCGGCCGGCGCCGAGGTGGTCCTGCGGCCCGCGGCGATCGCGGGGGACACCGCGACCAGCGAGGCCGCGGTCCTGCACGCCATGGACGCCCACGAGGCGCTGCACTCCGTCGCGGTGGACGTCGTCCTGCTCGTGCAGTGCACCAGCCCCTTCATCGTCCGCGAGGACGTCGACGGCGTGGTCGGCTCGATCATCGACGGCGGCGCGGACACCGCCCTGACCGTCGCGCCCTTCCACGGCTTCGTCTGGCGGGACGCCGACGACGAGCCCAAGGCCCTGGACGCGCGCCGCACCGGCGAGGTGGGCGGCACCACGAAGGTCGCCACGGCCACCGCCACGGACGGCGGCTACGGCATCAACCACGACAAGTCCTTCCGCCCGCGCCGCCAGGACCGCCCCCAGGACCTCCTGGAGACGGGCGCGGTCTACGCCATGGACGTGGCCGGCTTCCGCGAGCACAAGCACCGCTTCTTCGGGCGCACCGAACTGGTCCGCACCGACCCGGCGCGCGTCCTGGAGATCGACGACCCGCACGACCTGGCCCGCGCCAGGGCGCTCGCGCCGCTCTTCGACTCCGGCCGGGCCGACGCCCTTCCGACCCGCGACGACATCGACGCGGTCGTACTCGACTTCGACGGCACCCAGACGGACGACAGGGTGCTGATCGACTCCGAAGGACGGGAGTTCGTCTCCGTGCACCGCGGGGACGGCCTCGGCATCGCCGCCCTGCGTGACGCGGGCATCCCGCTGCTGATCCTGTCCACGGAACAGAACCCGGTCGTCGCCGCGCGGGCCCGGAAGCTGCGGCTTCCCGTCCTGCACGGCATCGACCGCAAGGACCTCGCACTCAAGCAGTGGTGCGAGGAGCAGGGCATCGCTCCCGAGCGCGTGCTCTACGTCGGCAACGACGTCAATGACCTCCCGTGCTTCGGCCTTGTCGGCTGGCCCGTGGCGGTCGCGAGCGCCCACGACGTCGTGCGCGGCGCCGCACGCGCGGTCACCGCTCTCCCCGGTGGTGACGGCGCGATCCGAGAGATCGCCGCATGGATCCTCGGCCCCTCCCTCAACAAGTAAGGAACGTTCCTGCCATGAGCTCTACGATCTCCAACTCCCGTCTGCGCAGCTTCGGTTCGAAGACGGCCGGACCCGGTCAGCCCGTGTACATCACCGGTGAGATCGGCATCAACCACAACGGCGAGCTGGACAACGCCCTCGCCCTGATCGACGTGGCCGCCGACGCCGGCTGCGACGCGGTCAAGTTCCAGAAGCGCACCCCGGAGATCTGCACCCCGCGCGACCAGTGGGACATCGAGCGCGACACCCCCTGGGGCCGGATGACGTACATCGACTACCGCCACCGCGTGGAGTTCGGCGAGTCCGAGTACCGCGCGATCAGCGACCACTGCGCCAAGCGCGGCATCGACTGGTTCGCTTCCCCGTGGGACACCGAGGCCGTCGCCTTCCTGGAGAAGTTCGACCTCCCGGCCCACAAGGTCGCGTCCGCTTCTTTGACGGACGACGAGCTGCTCCGAGCCCTGCGCGCCACGGGCCGCACGGTCATCCTCTCCACGGGCATGTCGACCCCGAAGCAGATCCGCCACGCGGTCGAGGTCCTCGGCTCGGACAACATCCTGATGTGCCACGCCACGTCGACGTACCCGGCGCAGGCCGAGGAGCTGAACCTCCGCGTCATCAACACCCTCCAGCAGGAGTACCCGAACGTCCCGATCGGCTACTCCGGCCACGAGACGGGCCTGCAGACCACGCTCGCCGCGGTCGCCCTCGGCGCCGCCTTCGTGGAGCGCCACATCACCCTCGACCGCGCCATGTGGGGCTCGGACCAGGCCGCGTCGGTGGAGCCCCAGGGTCTGACGCGCCTCGTCCGGGACATCCGCACCATCGAGGCCTCCCTCGGTGACGGCGTCAAGAAGGTCTACGAGTCGGAGCTCGGCCCGATGAAGAAGCTGCGCCGCGTCACGGGCGTCGTCGCCGAGGCGGACGCGGCCGAGGCGGCCGACGCGGCCGAGCGTGAGCCGGTCTCGGTCTGAGCGCGCAGCCGCTCTCACCGGGATTCCCCCAAGGACAGGACACGGTCATACGACGATGAGCCCCCGAACCGGGCCGACGGCCCCCACCGCTGCGGCGCCCACCACCCTGGCGTTCGTAGAGAGCCCTGTGCAGCTCCTCAACGTCCTCGAGTGGGCGCATTCGGCGGGGGCGATCGGCCCGGCCGGCCCGGTCTTCCCGGCCCGTCCGGCCGGGGGGCTCACCGTCGTCGTCCTCTCCCCGAACGACCCCATGACCCGCGGCCAGCTGCGCCGCATGGCCCAACTGGCCCGTGACGAGGGCCTGAACGTCCGCTGGGAGGAGGCGCGCGGCGGCGCGGCTGCTCCCTTCCAGACGATCGGCGGCCTGGCGGGCGCGCTGCGGGCGGCGGACCGCATCGTGATCGGCGACCCGTTCTCGCGCTACGTGCAACTGCTCCTGACGATCACGCGGGCCCGCTCGCTGGTGGTCGTGGACGACGGCACCGCCACGATGGAGTTCATCTCCCAACTGGCGGCCGGTGAGCGCCTGGTGCGCTGGCACCGGCGCGGCGGCCGCCCCGGCCTGCGGGACCTGGCCTTCGCCCCGGTCTCGTCCTCCGCCCGCCGCCGCCTGACGCCCGGCGGCAAGCGGACGGTGGAGGTCTTCTCCTCCATGCCGATCGAGTCGGCGCCTGACGGTGTCGTCGTCACGGCCAACACCTTCGCTTGGACGCGGGACCGCTTCGGCCCGCCGCGGGTGTCGAAGGGCGCGGACCTGGTGGGTACGTCGCTCGTGGAGACGGGCGTGGTGGACCTCGATCGTTACGTGGAAGCGGTCCGCACCCTGTCCGCCGCCCACGGCGCGACGCGCTACTTCGCCCACCGCCGCGAAAGCTCGGAGAAGCTCCACCGCTTGGCGGTGGAGACCGGCCTCCAGGTGGTCCGCCCGGACCTCCCGTTGGAGCTGATCGCCCGCCGGGGCCCGATCGGCCGAACGATCCTGAGCTTCCCGTCAACGGTGGTCCACACCCTCCCCCTGGCCCTGGCGGGCACGGAGGTCCGGGTCGCGGTCTGCGACATCGACCCGGCCTGGCTCACGGAGAACGCCTCACCCAGGGCTCAGGGCTTCTTGTCCGGCGTAACGGGAACGGCGAGGGACGTACATCGCCTGGCGTCGGTGGGTTCGCCGGTACGGGGGGTAGCGGCTACGGCGTGACGGCGCCCTTGACGACCGCGATAGGGGCGACACACGCTGCGAGCGGTACTGCCCGGTCGCCGAGGTGATGGAGATGGTGACGATGACGATGGAGCCGCTCGAGGGTGAGTACGGGCCGAGTCCGGCCCGGTGGGTGCGCGAACAGGTCGAGCTGTACGAGCGTTCGGGCGGCACGGAAGGGGGGACGCTGTGGGACACGGGTTTGCCGGTGGTGATCCTCACGATGCGGGGCGCGAAGAGCGGCAAGATCCGTAAGGTTCCGCTGATGCGGGTGGAGCATGAGGGGCGGTACGCGGCCGTGGCCTCGAAGGGCGGGTTCCCGCGCCACCCGGTCTGGTACTTCAACCTCAAGTCCGACCCGCGCCTGGAACTCCAGGACGGGTCGGAGCGCTGGAGCATGACGGCTCGCGAGGTGACCGGGGCCGAGAAGGCGGAGTGGTGGGACCGAGCGGTATCCGCGTACCCGCCGTACGCGGAGTACCAGGAGAAGACCGCCCGGGTGATCCCGGTCTTGGTACTGGAACACACATCGGAGGCCCGCCCCGCGCGGTGAGCGTTACGGGGGCTTCGGTGGTCCGGTGGCTTTGAGGGGCGCCGGGGCCATCCGGTATCGCGAGGTTGGCGGTTACGGACCGGGAGTCAAGGGCGCTCCTACGTCGCGTCGGCTGCGCCGATTCCGCTGCGCTCCACCCTTGACACCCGCCCCTCCACCGCGCGAGGGAAGACAACCGGACGGCCCCAGGGGCGGGACTCTCGGAGACTCCCGTGGGGCGGTTCGGCTTTTCCGCCGGGTGCGGACTGGTTCGTCGCAGGGCACCCGGCGGTGGAGAGGTGCGCGGCCGGTTCGAAGATGGCTCCCGCTCTCGTCAAGCGGGTGCGGGCTAGTTCGTCGGGGGCGACCGGTGGGGGACGGGGTGCGCGAGCGGTTCGGGGATGGGCGACGGTTTCGTCAAGCGGCTGCGGACTGGTCCGTCGGGGGCACTCGGCAGTGGGCAGTGTGCGCGAGCGGTTCGGGGCTGGCTCCCGGTCTCGTCAAGCGGGTGCGAACTGGTTCTTCCGGGGCGAACGGCAGCTGGCAGAGCGCAGACGCGGGCAAGCGGGGGCGCTTTGGCGGCGGTGCGGGTGTCGTGCCGGGTGCGGACTGGTTCTTCCGGGGCGGACGTCGCGGGAAGAGGTGGGGGAGGGCCGGCGGCTGCGCGCGGTTCGGGGGTGGCTCGCTCGGGGGCGGGGCCTGCCTAGGTGGGGATGGGCGGGGTGCGGTGGGGGGTCTGGCACCTAATTCGCAGAAGGCGCATTGACCAACTCGCGCGCCCCCCAACTGCCCGAACACAACTTCCCCAAGTAGGTCCCGGCACCCAGCCCCCGAGGCCCGCCCGTTTCGACGACCTGTTTCGCCCACCCCTGATCGCACGCCCACCCAATGCGCCACGGATCCCCATGCGATGTGGCGCGCGCCTTCCCGATGTGGCACGTGTTGCCCTCTCGACGGCACCACGGGCGCGGATTGCAGGGAAGTCCCGGGAACCGTGCCTCCGGAGCCCTTTCTCGTGGGACTTTGCTGCATTCCGCGCCATCCGTAACGACTTGGGCGACTGATTAGTGGGAGGGGCCGACGCTCGAGGCTCCCGGCGCGAGGCCCCCGGCGGGAGCGGCCGACCCGATGCTCGGCGCGAGCGGCCGACTCGATGCCCGGCGAGCATTGCAGCGAGGGGCGGCGCAACCACAAGGGTGGGTGGCCCGCAGAGATGACCGCGCGACCGAGGCGCCACCCATCCCCGGGCCCACCGCGCACCCCGTCCACTGCCGGATGCCCCCGACGAACCAGTCCGCACCCGCTTGACGAAACCGTCGCCCATCCCCGAACCGGCCGCGCACCCCGTCCCCCACCGATCACCCCCGACGTACCAATCCGCACCCGCTTGACGAGACCGTCACCCCTCCCCAAGCCCACCGCGCACACCGCCCGCTGCCGATCGCCCCGCGACGATCCGGTCCGCAGTCGCTTGACGAGAGCGCGACCCATCCCGGAGTGCCCGCGCACCCCGTCCCCCACCGGTCGCCCCCGACGAACTAGCCCGCACCCGCTTGACGAGAGCGGGAGCCATCTCCGAACCGGCCGCGCACCCCGCCCACCTCCGGGTGCCTCCGACGAACCAGTCCGCACCCGGCACAAAAGCCGAGCCGCCCCGCGGGAGTGTCCGAGAGTCCCGCCCCTGGGGCCGTCCGGTTGTCTTCCCTCGCGCGGTGGAGGGGCGGGTGTCAAGGGTGGAGCGCAGCGGAATCGGCGCAGCCGACGCGTAGCGCAGCGGAGCGCCCTTGACTCCCGGCCCGTAACCGCCAACCTCGCGACACCGGATGGCCCCGGCACCCATCGAAGCCACCGGACCACCGAAGTCACCCCTCACCCCTGCAAGAAGCCTCCGGCACCCCCGAAAAGCCCCAGAGCCTACCCAGCTCAACTAGCGGCCATGCGCCACCCGGCCACTTTTTCTTACCCTATCGGGCTGAACTTTTGTTGATCGTGGGTCAGTTGGACCCTGCGCCGCCCTACCCTTCAGAGGGTGAACCAACTGATGTCGCAAGAGTCCGAGCGAGGGTCCGGGGCCGATCTGCCCGGGGAAGCAGCGGGGGACGCCCCCGGGGAAGCACTGCTCCCCGGTGCGCTCCCGGACGATCTGCGCGCCGAACTGATCGACTTCCGCCGCGACTTGCACATGCACCCCGAGCTCGGAAACCAGGAGTTCCGCACCACCGCGGCGCTCAAGGCCCGGCTTGAGCGCGCAGGGCTCCAACCCCGCGTACTCGCCATCGGCACGGGACTCGTCTGTGACATCGGGATCATTGAGGAGGGCGAGGGAAGCGACGAGAGCGAGGAGCGCGTCAGCGGTGCTCGCCGGCCCATGCTTGCCCTCCGTGCCGACATCGACGCCCTTCCCATCCCCGACACCAAGCTCGGCACCCCCTACCGCTCCACCGTGCCCGACCGCGCCCACGCCTGCGGTCACGACGTGCACACCACCGTGGTGCTCGGGGCGGGCCTCGTCCTCGCCGAGCTCGCGAAGCAAGGGCAACTGCCGCAGCCCGTACGCCTGATCTTCCAGCCGGCGGAGGAAGTGCTGCCCGGCGGTGCGCCCGACGCCATCGAGTCCGGGGTGCTCGAAGGGGTGGGACGCATCATCGGCGTGCACTGTGATCCCCGTGTCGACGCCGGGAAGATCGGGCTGCGGCATGGTGCCATCACCTCCGCCTGCGACCGGCTCGAGGTCTCGCTCGACGGGGCGGGAGGCCACACCGCTCGGCCCCACCTGACCACCGACCTCGTCACGGCCGCCGCCAAGGTCGTCACCGAGGTCCCCGCGCTCGTCGCCCGCCGCATCGACGCCCGTTCGGGGCTCGCGGTGACCTGGGGCCGCATCGAGTCCGGGCACGCCTGCAACGTCATCCCGCAGCACGCCGAACTCTCCGGCACCGTCCGCTGCCTGGACCTGGCCGCCTGGCGGAAGGCTCCCGACCTGGTGCACGGCGCGATCCAGGAGATCGCCGACCTGTACCGCGCCAAGTCCGAGGTCAACTACATCCGCGGGGTTCCGCCCGTGGTCAACGACCCGGATGTGACTGATCTGTTGAGCGAGGCCATGCGGCTCCGCCTCGGGCCGCACTCCGTCGAGGACACCGAACAGAGCCTGGGCGGCGAGGACTTCTCCTGGTACCTGGAGCACGTGCCGGGCGCCATGGCCCGCCTCGGCGTCCGTACACCCGGCGAGCGCACCGTACGCGACCTCCACCAGGGCGACTTCGACGCGGACGAGTCGGCGATCACGGTCGGCGTCGAACTGTTCACCGCCGCCGCTCTGCTCGACGGGGCCCGGTAGAGGAACCCCGTAGACAATCCCCGTAGGCAAGCGCTGCCGGCGGCCGGTTACGGCGTACCCGTTCATCCGGACGTAACCGGCCCTCGGCACGAATAGGTAACGGCAGTGCGAAACCCCGTTCCCCTCCCTTTCTACGCGCGTTACTGTGCGCCGAAATCAGGCCCTTCAAGGGTGCTTTGGGGAACGTAAGGGGTGCGTCCTATGCGTCTTCGTCGAGGATCTTGTGGAACCCGGGGAGCCCGGGTGTCGAGGCTCACCCAAGTGGCCGTGGCGGTGGCGTCCCTCGCCCTCGCCGCCTCGGCGTGCGGCAAGACCAGCAGTGAGGCCTCGGAGGACGAGGGCAAGGACGACAAGTCCGGCGGTTCGTCGAAGTACGACGACAAGGGCATCGGCCTCGCGTACGACATCGGCGGCCAGGGCGACCAGTCCTTCAACGACGCCGCCTACGCCGGATACGCCAAGGCCCGCAAGGACTTCAAGATCGGCGGCGTCGACATGGAGCCGGGCGACGGCGAGTCCAGTGCCGACAAGGTGCAGCGGATCGAGCAGCTGGCGAAGCAGGGCTACAACCCGGTCGTCGGGGTGGGGTACATCTACGCGCCCGCCATCAAGGAGGTCGCCGCGAAGTTCCCGAAGACCACCTTCGGGATCATCGACGACAACACCGTCAAGGCCGACAACGTCGCCGACCTCGTCTTCCACGAGGAGCAGGGGTCGTATCTGGCGGGCGTCGCGGCGGCCAAGGCCACCAAGGCCGATCACGTCGGGTTCATCGGCGGCGTGGACATCCCGCTCATCCACAAGTTCGAGGCCGGCTTCGTGCAGGGCGTGAAGGACACGAACCCCAAGGTCAAGATAGAGAAGCAGTACCTGACCGAGAAGCCCGAGGACGGCGGCTTCAGCAGCCCCGACAAGGGGGAGAACGCGGCCAGCGGTCAGATCGAGTCGGGCGCCGACGTGCTCTACCACGCGGCGGGGCTCTCCGGGCAGGGCGTGATCCAGGAGGCCGGCTCGCAGAAGGTGTGGGCGATCGGCGTCGACTCCGACCAGTACAAGCAGAAGGCCCTGGCCAAGTACAAGGACTACATCCTCGGCTCCGCCCTCAAGGACGTCGGCGGGGCGGTGTACGACCTGACGAAGTCCGTCGTCGAGGGCAAGCCGATCACCGGCGAGCAGCGCTACGACCTGAAGTCGGGGCGCGTCGGGTTCGCCGACAGCAACCCGAAGTACACGGCGATGAAGGACGTGGTCGCCGCCGTGGAGAAGGCCGAGAAGGACATCGTCGACGGCAAGGTCACGGTCAAGACCACTCCGTGACCATCCCGTCGTAGCTGTGGGGCGCCCCGTGCGGTGAGGGGCGCCCCACAGCGCGTACATGCTCCCGCAACCTCGCGGCCACAGCTCGATAACGGACGGGACAGAAGGGTTCTTATGTCAGGTCTACGCGCGTTACGCTGCGGCGAAATCAGCGCCAGGTGAGGCGCTCGTACGTGCTTGTGCTTGCTTGTACATAAGGAGTTCCTCTCTATGCGCCGGGTTTCCCGAATCGCCGCAGCGGGTGTGGCCACCGCCGCCCTCGCCGTCTCCGCCACCGCTTGCGGCGGCACGTCCAGCGACGCCGCAGGCTCCAAGAGCGACGGCAAGAGCAAGGGCGTCGCCATCGCGTACGACGTCGGCGGCAAGGGCGACCAGTCCTTCAACGACGCCGCGACCGCCGGCATGGACAAGGCCGCCAAGGACCTGAAGATCGGCAAGAAGGCCGTCGAGCCGAACGACGGCGAGTCCGACGCCGACAAGGCCCAGCGCCTCACCCAGCTGGCCAAGCAGGGCTACAACCCGGTGATCGGCGTCGGTTACGCCTACGCCCCCGCGGTCAAGGAAGTCTCCGCCAAGTACCCGAAGGTCACCTTCGGCATCGTCGACGACGAGACGGTCAAGGCCAAGAACGTCGCCGACCTGGTCTTCAGCGAGCAGGAGGCCTCGTACCTCGCGGGCGTCACCGCCGCCAAGACGACCAAGAGCAAGACCGTCGGCTTCGTCGGCGGCGTGGACGTCCCGCTGATCCACAAGTTCGAGGCGGGCTTCACGCAGGGCGTCAAGGACACGAACCCCAAGGTCAAGGTCGTCAAGCAGTACCTGACGGAGAAGGCCGAGGACGGCGGCTTCACCAGCCCCGACAAGGGCAAGACCGCCGCGCAGGGCCAGATCGAGGACGGCGCCGACGTGGTCTACCACGCCGCCGGTCTCTCCGGTCAGGGCGTCATCGAGGCCGCGGCTGCCAAGAAGGTCTGGGCGATCGGCGTCGACTCCGACCAGTACAAGCAGGACGCGCTCGCCAAGTACAAGAAGTACATCCTGACCTCCGCGACGAAGGATGTCGCCGGGTCGGTCTACAACCTGGCGAAGTCCGTCGCCGACGACAGCGCCAAGGGTGGCGTCGTCCGCGCCGACCTCAAGTCCGGTGGCGTCGCGCTCGCCGACTCGAACCCCGAGTTCAAGAAGAACGCCGACCTCCAGGCCGCCCTGAAGAAGGCCGAAGAGGACATCATCAGCGGCAAGATCAAGGTCAAGGCCACGCCGTGACGGCTGACGTCACCCCTGCGTGACGACAGCGCGGCGACCGCCTCGACATCGGTCGCCACAGCCGTAACAACAGCGTGATGGTCGCGGAACGGGGTGTGGGGGACGATGGTTTCCCCCGCGCCCCGTTCGCGCGGCCCACTGCCCAACTCCCGTCGAACCAGGGGCGCTACGCGCGTAGGTGGCCCCTTTCCTGAGGATTCCCGAGGAGAGTGCGCCATCGACGCGTCCACCGGGCCCGACAAGGGCCAGACCCCCGCCCAGGCCGTTGCCGTTGAACTCACCGGCATCACCAAGCGCTTCCCGGGCGTGGTGGCCAACCACGACATCCGCCTGATCGTCCGCAAGGGCACCGTGCACGCCCTCGTCGGCGAGAACGGCGCGGGCAAGTCGACCCTGATGAAGATCCTCTACGGCATGCAGAAGCCGGACGAGGGCACCATCTCCGTCGACGGCACCCAGGTGACTTTCGCCGGCCCCGCCGACGCCATCGCGCGCGGCATCGGCATGGTCCACCAGCACTTCATGCTCGCCGACCAGCTCACGGTCCTGGAGAACATCGTTCTCGGCAGCGAGAAGCTGCACGGCATCGGCGGCGCGGCCCGCCGCAAGATCGCCGAGATATCCGAGCGGTACGGCCTCGGGGTGCGCCCCGACGCCATGGTCGAGGACCTCGGCGTCGCCGACCGCCAGCGCGTGGAGATCCTCAAGGTCCTCTACCGCGGCGCCACGACACTGATCCTGGACGAGCCGACCGCGGTCCTCGTGCCGCAGGAGGTCGACGCGCTCTTCGACAACCTGCGCGAGCTGAAGTCCGAGGGCCTGTCCGTCATCTTCATCTCCCACAAGCTGGGCGAAGTCCTCTCCGTCGCCGACGACATCACCGTCATCCGGCGCGGCACGACGGTCGGCACGGCGATCCCCTCCGAGACGACCCCGCGCCAGCTCGCCGAGCTCATGGTCGGCAGCGAGCTGCCCACCCCTGAGACGGCCGAGTCGACGGTCACCGACCGCGCGATGATCGAGGTCGAGGAGCTCAAGCTCCTCGCCGACGGCGAGTCGGGCCGCGCCCTCCTCGACGACATCTCCTTCACCATCCACGAGGGCGAGGTCCTCGGCCTCGCGGGCGTGGAGGGCAACGGCCAGACCGAACTGATCGACGCGCTCATCGGCCTCAAGCACGCCGACTCCGGCGTCATCCGCATGGCCGGGAAGGACATCACCGACCTGGCCACGCGCCACCGCCGCGAGCAGGGCGTCGGCTACATTCCCGAGGACCGCCACCGCCACGGCCTCCTCCTGGAGTCGTCGCTCTGGGAGAACCGCATCCTCGGTCACGTCACCGAGAAGCCCAACTCCCGCGGCAAGGGCGGCTTCTGGCTCGACCCCAAGGGCGCGCAGGCCGACACCCGGCGCATCGTCGAGCAGTACGACGTCCGTACGCCCGGCATCGACGTCACGGCGGCCTCGCTCTCCGGCGGCAACCAGCAGAAGCTGATCGTCGGCCGCGAGATGAGCCACAAGCCCCGCTTCCTGATCGCCGCCCACCCCACCCGCGGTGTGGACGTCGGCGCGCAGGCCCAGATCTGGGACCAGATCCGCGAGGCGCGGCGGGAAGGACTCGCGGTCCTCCTCATCTCGGCCGACCTGGACGAGCTGATCGGCCTCTCCGACACCCTCCGCGTGATCTACCGCGGACGGCTCGTCGCCGACGCCGACCCGGCCACCGTCACGCCGGAGGAGCTCGGCTCGGCCATGACCGGCGCGGCCTCCGGTCACCTCGAACACGTAGAAGAAGAGCCCGCAGAGGGCTCTGGCGACGCTTCGGAGGACGAGGCCCGATGAAGAAGTTCGACAAGGAGCGCGTGCTCCTCGCGGTGGCCGGACCGGTCATCGCGCTCGTCGTGGCCGTGGCGCTGACCTCGGTCGTGCTGCTCGCCTCGGGCAAGAACCCGATCGAGCCGTACACGCTGATGCTGGAACAGATCAGCTACTCCGACGTCCAGGTCCTGACCATCAACCAGGCCGGGATGTACTACCTGGCGGCGCTCGCGGTGGCCGTCGGCTTCCGCATGAACCTGTTCAACATCGGTGTGGACGGGCAGTACCGCCTCGCCGCGATGACCACCGCCGTGGTCGGCGCGCACGTCGCGCTCCCGGCCGCGCTCCAGATCCCGCTCCTGATGCTGGTCGCCATGCTCACCGGCGCCTTCTGGGCGGGCATCGCGGGCATCCTGAAGACCACCCGCGGGGTCAGCGAGGTCGTCGCGACGATCATGCTCAACGCCATCGCGACGAGCGTCATCGGCTACATGACCCTCACCGAGAACTTCGGTGTCCCGGTCGGCAACAACCAGACCACCGGCGAGATGCACGAGTCCGGCTGGTTCCCCGGCATCAGCATGGGGGAGTCCGGCGAGATCTACGGCTTCGTGATCATCGCCGCGCTCGCGGGCATCCTGTACTGGGTCGTCCTCAACCGCACCCGCTTCGGCTTCGACCTGCGCGCCACCGGCGCCTCCACGTCGGCCGCCGCGGCCTCCGGCGTGAACGCCAAGCGCATGGTGCTCAGCGCGATGCTGATCTCCGGCGCGGTCGCGGGCCTGGCCGGCATGCCGATCCTGCTCGGCGACACCCACACCTACAGCCTCAGCTTCCCCGCGGGGCTCGGCTTCACCGGCATCGGCATCGCGCTGCTCGGCCGCAACAGCCCGGTAGGCATCGCGTTCGCCTCGCTGCTCTGGGCCTTCCTCGACAAGGCGTCGCCCGCCCTCGACTACGCGACCCCGGTCGCGTACGACAAGGAGATCGCGGTGATCATGCAGGGTCTCATCGTGATCGCGGTCGTCGTCTCCTATGAGGCCGTACGCCGTTGGGGCCTCAAGCGTCAGCAGCGCCGCGTCGGCGAGGAACTGGCCGCCGCAGCCCGCAACAACGGCAACAACGGCAACAACGACACCGTGAAGGAGGTGGCTGCCCGATGAGCTCGGCAACCGTAGCCAAGCCCCCGGCCAAGCAGCCCGCGCCGGGCCGCCGCCGCATATCGCTCCCCGTCCTCCTTCTCGTGATCGCGGGCGTCCTCGTCCTGACGTCCGTGGTCCGGCTGATCACCGACGCGAACGGCATCACTTCCACCGGCCAGATGTCGACCGCGCTGCGGCTCGCCGTGCCGATCGGCCTCGCGGGCCTCGGCGGTCTGTGGGCCGAGCGCGCGGGCGTGGTCAACATCGGCCTCGAGGGCATGCTGATCCTCGGCACCTGGTTCGGCGCGTTCGCCGGTTACCAGTGGGGTCCGTGGGTCGGCATCCTGTTCGGCATCCTCGGCGGCGCGCTCGGCGGTCTGCTGCACGCGATCGTCACGGTCACCTTCAACGTCAACCACATCGTCTCCGGTGTGGCCATCAACATCCTCGCCCTGGGCGTCACGCGCTACCTCTCCACCTTCGCCTTCGAGGGCAAGGAGGGCGGCACGTCGAAGCAGTCGCCGCCGGTGGACTCGCTCGGGGAGTTCTCCGTGCCGGGCCTCTCCGACTGGCTGCAGGACCTGAACGAGAAGCACTGGTTCCTCGTCTCGGACATCGCGGGCCTGCTCGGCGGCCTGTTCACGAACCTGTCGCCGCTCACCGTCATCGCCATCGCGATGGTGCCGCTGAGCTGGTGGGTCCTGTGGCGCACGTCGTTCGGTCTGCGCCTGCGCTCCTGCGGCGAGAACCCGGTGGCCGCCGAGTCCCTCGGCGTCAACGTCTACAAGTACAAGTACCTCGCAGTGATCATCTCGGGCGGTCTCGCGGGCCTGGGCGGCGCGTTCCTTTCGCTCGTCGCCTCGAACATCTACCTGGAGGGCCAGACCGGCGGCCGCGGCTACATCGGCCTCGCCGCCATGATCTTCGGCAACTGGATGCCCGGCGGCCTCGCGCTCGGTGCGGGACTGTTCGGTTACACCGACAGCCTGAAGCTCCGGGGCGGCGGCACGAACGTGCACGCACTGCTCCTGCTGCTCGCGATCCTGCTGGTCATCGGCGCGGCGTACCTCGTATGGCGCAAGCGTTACGTGCCCGCGGCGATCACCGCGGCCGTCTCGGCGCTGATGTTCGCGTGGTACGGCTTGACCGACGAGGTGCCCAACCAGGTCGTCACCGCGACGCCGTACGTCGTCACGCTGCTGGTGCTCTCGCTCTCCGCCCAGCGGCTGCGCATGCCGAAGGCGGACGGCCAGCCCTACCGAAAGGGACAAGGAACGTGACCGAGACCGACTGGGACGCGCTGCGGGATGCTGCGCGCGAGGCCATGTCCCGTGCGTACGCGCCCTACTCGGGCTTCCCGGTCGGTGCCGCGGCCCTCGTGGACGACGGCCGCACGGTGTCGGGCTGCAACGTGGAGAACGCGTCGTACGGCCTCGGCCTGTGCGCCGAGTGCGGCCTGGTCTCGCAGCTCCAGCTCACCGGGGGCGGCCGTCTGACGCACTTCACCTGCGTCGACGCCAAGGGCGAGATCCTGATGCCGTGCGGGCGTTGCCGCCAGCTGCTCTACGAGTTCGGCGGCCCGACGCTCCTCCTGGAGACGGCCGCGGGCATCCGCACGCTGGAGGACATGCTGCCGGACGCGTTCGGGCCGCAGCATCTGAACTGACCGTCGGCTCCTGCTCGTTACCGGATTGCGGGCAGGGGCCGTCTTCAACGCGCGACTCTATGCGCGTAGAGTCGCCTCACCCAGATGCGGTGGCACTTAGGTGATCACCGCGACCACCAATTGAGCAACCACCACGGCGAGAACCCGGTCCGCGAAAGCGGCGCCGGTTTAGGCGCAAAGGGGAGTCATGGACGTCATCTCCGTCATCCGTACGAAGCGGGACCGCGGCGAACTGAGCGGCGAGCAGATCGACTGGGTCATCGACGCGTACACGCGCGGCGTGGTCGCCGACGAGCAGATGTCGGCCCTGGCCATGGCGATCCTGCTGAACGGCATGAACCGCGGCGAGATCGCCCGCTGGACCGCCGCGATGATCGCGAGCGGCGAGCGCATGGACTTCTCGTCGCTCTCCCGCCCCACGGCCGACAAGCACTCCACGGGCGGTGTCGGCGACAAGATCACGCTGCCGCTCGCCCCGCTGGTCGCGGCGTGCGGCGCGGCGGTTCCGCAGCTGTCGGGCCGGGGCCTCGGCCACACGGGCGGCACGCTGGACAAGCTGGAGTCGATCCCCGGCTGGCGCGCCCTCCTCTCGAACGAGGAGATGCTGTCGGTCCTGGACGGCGTGGGCTCGGTGATCTGCGCGGCGGGCGACGGCCTGGCCCCCGCGGACAAGAAGCTGTACGCGCTGCGGGACGTGACGGGAACGGTCGAGGCCATCCCCCTGATCGCCTCCTCGATCATGTCGAAGAAGATCGCGGAGGGTACGGGCTCGCTCGTCCTGGACGTGAAGGTCGGCACCGGCGCCTTCATGAAGACGCTGGAGGACGCGCGTGAGCTGGCGTCCACGATGGTGGGCCTGGGCACGGACCACGGCGTACGCACGGTGGCGCTCCTCACCGACATGTCCACGCCGCTCGGCCTGACGGCGGGCAACGCGCTCGAGGTCCGCGAGTCGGTGGAGGTCCTCGCGGGCGGTGGCCCCTCCGACGTCGTCGAGCTCACCCTCGCCCTGGCGCGCGAAATGCTGGACGCGGCGGGCCTGCGTGACGTCGACCCGGCGAAGGCGCTGGCCGACGGCTCGGCGATGGACGTCTGGCGCCGGATGATCTCCGCCCAGGGCGGCGACCCGGACGCGGCCCTCCCGGTGGCCCGGGAGACGCACGTCGTGACGGCACCGTCGTCGGGTGTCCTGACCCGCCTGGACGCGTACGACGTCGGCGTCGCCGCGTGGCGCCTGGGCGCGGGGCGTGCGCGCAAGGAGGACGTGGTGCAGGCGGGCGCGGGGGTTGAGCTGCACGCGAAGCCGGGCGCTCAGGTCCGCGCGGGGGAGCCGTTGATGACTCTGCACACGGATACTCCGGAGCGGTTCGAGTACGCGCTGGAGTCGGTGACCGGTTCCTTCGACATCGCCCCGGAGGGCACGGGCTTCGCCCCGACGCCGATCGTGTTGGACCGCATCGCGTAGGGGTTTCCCTTCCCCCACCCCGCCCCTTCCCAAAACCATGGGGCTCCGCCCCCTGGACCCCCAAAAGATGGCCTCAAACGCCGGCCGGGCTGAGTGGTTCAGCCCGTCCGGCGTTTGAGGACGAACTCGGCGAAGCCGGTGATCGCGCCCACCAAGGCCCCCGCGCCAGAGCGGCCCGCCGCAGGCGAAACGGTGAACCTGCCGATGAGTTCTGCGCGCCCGCCCAGTCCCCCCAACATGAACCCAAAGCCGCAGCCGACCCTCACCCTCACCGGCACCCTCGACCGAGAAGCCACCCACCGCCTCTGCGAAGAGGCCCGCGCCGCGCTGCAAGCAACCGGCGCGAAAGTCCTCGTGTGCGACGTCGCAGACGTAGGCCCACCCGTCCTCGCCGCGATAGACACCCTCGCCAGACTCCAGCTCACCGCCCGCCGCGCAGGCGGCCGCATCCGCCTGCGCAACCCGGCCCCGGCCCTCCGCGAGCTACTGGACCTCGTCGGGCTCCCCATGGAGATCGAGATGGGTCGGCAGGCCGAACAGCGGGAACCACCGGGGCGTGTCCAGGAAGCAGTGGAAGCCCGCGATCCGCCCCTCTGAGATCTCGATGACCTGAATCGCCCAGGGCGCGAACCCACCCTTCTCGGGGTCGGGCTTGTAGTGGGCGAAGCCCGGCGTGCCGTTGACGTCGACCGGGAACAGGCGGCTGTCGGCACAGGAAGCGCCGATCGTCGACATGAAGCCGGTGATGTCGGCCGTGCCGCGCAGCCACAGGTCGAACGGGGGCATCGTCATGATGGCGTCTTCGTGCAGCAGCGCCGTCAGCGCCGCCATGTCGTACCCCTCGAAGGCGGCGACGTACCGCTCGAGGAGCTTCTGCTGTTCCTCGTCCAGGGGGTCGGACACGGCGGTGTCGTCGCCGGGTCCCTCGGCCAGCGTCGCCCGCGCCCGCTGCAACGCGCTGTTGACGGAGGCCACCGAGGTGTCGAGGAGCTCGGCCGCCTCGCTGGCCTTCCACGCGAGGACCTCGCGCAGGATCAGCACCGCCCGCTGCTTGGGCGGCAGTTGCTGCAGGGCGGCGACGAACGCGAGCCGCACGGACTCCTTCGCCACGGCGGCCTCGGCGGGGTCGCTGACGGAGGGCAGCACGCGCGCGTCCGGCATCGGCTCCAGCCATACGTTGTCCGGGCGCGGGGTGAGCGCGGCCTGCGCGAGCGGCGCCGACGCGGTCAGGTCCATGGGGCGGGCCCGGCGGTTGCCCGCGTTCAGCATGTCCAGGCAGACGTTCGTCGCGATCCTGTACAGCCAGGACCTCAGGCTGGAGCGGCCCTCGAACTTCTCGTAGCTCCGCCAGGCGCGGACCATCGTGTCCTGCACCGCGTCCTCCGCCTCGAAGGCGGAGCCCAGCATGCGATAGCAGTACCCGGTCAGCTCGACCCGGTGTTTCTCCAGCGTGACGTCGAGTTCCGACGTCGTCCCTGCGATGTCAGTCATACCAACCCACCCACCCCTGCGGCTGCCACGAAAGTCCCGGCACTTTGGAAGCTACCGCAGCCCACTGACAACGGCCCCCGGAGTCGGAAAACCCGCAGGCGGGAGGGGGTCGCCCAGGGCAGCAGCAGCCGACTAGTGCGCCGCCACCAGCCGCTGCCGGTCGCGCCGCTCCTGGACCCGGGCCACGTGCGACCCCCAGACGGTGAGGGACACGACGCCGCTCACCGCGAGCAGCCCCAGGCCCACCGTCCCGGCCCAGCCCCCCGCGTGGAAGGCGACCGCGCCGAGCGTGCCGCCCGCGCTGGAGCCCAGGTAGTACGCGGACTGGTAGAGCGCCGATGCCTGCGCACGCCCCGTGGTGGCCGTCCGGCTCACGGACGAGGAGGCGACCGCATGCCCGGCGAAGAACCCCGCGGTGATCAGGACGAGCCCGAGCAGCACCATGACCAGGGAGTCGGAGAGGGAGAGCAGCAGACCGCCGGCCGTCGTGCTCACCGCCAGGTACAGCGCCCCGCGCCGCCCGAGCCGCGTCACCAGCTTTCCCGCGGCGGCCGACGAGACCGTACCGACGAGGTAGACCAGGAAGATCGAGCCGATGATGCCCTGCGGGAGCGAGAAGGGAGCCTCGGTGAGGCGGTAGCCGATGACGGTGTAGACCGCGCCGAACACCGTCATGAACAGCGCGCCGATCGCGTACAGCCTGCACAGCAGCGGGTTGGCGAGGTGCGAACGGATCGTCCGGCCAAGGGCCTTGGGGTTGAGTGAGCCCGCCGTGAAGTGGCGCGGCGCGGGGAGCAGCGCGCGGAAGGCGAGGGCGCACAGGACGGCCACGACACCCACCACGGCCACGGCCACGCGCCAGCCCCATGCCTGCGCGACCCAGCCGGTGATGATGCGTCCGCTCATGCCGCCGATGGAGTTCCCCGCCACGAACATGCCGATCGCGGCGACCAGCGCCTTGGGCCTGACCTCTTCCGCGAGGAAGGCCATCGCGGAGGCCGGGAGCCCGGCGAGCGCGGCGCCCTGGACGGCGCGCAGCGCGATGAGCGCGCCGATGGAGGGCGCGAAGGGGACGAGGAGACCCACGACCACCGCGACCGTCAGCGAGACGGTCATGAGCGTGCGCCGCCCGAACCGCTCGCTGAGCGCGCTCAGGGGCAGCACGAAGAGGGCCAGCGCGCCCGTGGCGGCGGACACCGTCCAGCTCGCCGAGCTCGCGCTGACGCCGAAGTCGGCGGAGACGAGGGGGAGCAGCGCCTGCGTGGAGTAGAGGAGGGCGAAGGTCGCGACGCCGGCGAGGAAGAGGGCGAAGCTCATCCGGCGGTAGCCGGGGCCGCCGGGGTTCAGGCGCGTGTCGGCGGGTTCGGTCTGCGGGGACGACGAGGTCTGCGGGGACGACGGGGTGTGGGCGGCCGCGTGGGTGACGGACGCCCCGCTACTGGCAGGAGGCATGCATCGAACGTAGGCACACACGACTCATCCGTCCAATGCATGGACTGGTCATAATCGTTCCCATGGTGCATGAGCGCAGTTCAGAGCGGCGTCTGTCGCAGAGCAGTTACGTAGGAGACATCGGCTCGGCGGTGTCCGCGCCTGCCGAGCTGACCCCGGAGTCCTGGTCCGCGCTGCTCTCGCCGCGCCTCGCGTACTTCGCGGGGGTCGCGCGCACGGAGCATGTGACGCGGGCCGCGCAGGAGATGCAGGTGCCGCAGTCGACGCTGTCGCGTGCGCTGGTGCGCCTCGAACAGGACCTGGGGGTCGACCTGTTCGCACGCCACGGCCGTACGGTGTCGCTGACCCCGGCGGGCCGTACGTTCCTGGCCTCCGTCGAGCGGGCGCTCGGTGAGGTGGAGCGGGCCGCGGAGTCGGTGCGGGCGGACGCGGACCCGGCATCGGGCAAGGTGGCCTTCGGCTTTCTGCACACCATGGGCTCGGAGACCGTGCCCGGCCTCATCCGCGCCTTCCGCGCGGATCATCCGCGGGTCCGCTTCAGCCTCGTACAGAACTACGGGGAGGCGATGATCGAGCGCCTTCGGGCGGGGGAGCTCGATCTGTGCCTGACGTCGCCCGTGCCGGACGCGCCGGATCTCGTCGCCCGCCGCCTGGACGAACAGCGGCTGCGCCTTGTCGTGCCGGACGACCACCGCCTCGCCTCCCGTAAGCGGGTGCGTCTCGCGGAGGCGGCGGACGAGGCGTTCGTGACCCTCGAACCCGGCTACGGCCTGCGGCGCATCACGGACGACCTCTGCCAGCAGGCGGGCTTCAAGCCGCGGGTCGCGTTCGAGGGGGAGGAGGCGGAGACGCTGCGTGGCCTGGTCGCGGCGGGCCTGGGCGTGGCCCTCCTGCCGCCGCCGGCCGTGCCGCGCCCGGGGGTCGTGGAGCTGACGGTGACGGGGCAGCGGGCGGTGCGGGAGATCGGCGTTGCGTGGCTGGACGGGCATCCGGACACTCCGCCGGTGGCGGCGTTCAAGAAGTTCCTGCTGGGGCGGCGGGGGAGGCTGCTGCCGGAGTGACTTCTCTCTCGTGTCAGCCGTCCGGCGTTTGAGGACATCCTGTACGGGGGGTCCAGGGGGCGAAGCCCCTTGGTGTCATCGCTCAGTGCCGCATCGAACGCCCGAAGCCGGAGGCAAGAGGCATCCGCAGCCCCAGCGGCGGCGGAGCCGCCAGCGCGTCCTCCAGGGGGCGCGCGTACGCGTGGCCGAACAGTGAGCCCATGACGAAGTCCGAGGCCAGCGCCTGGACTTCGGACTGATGCTGCTGCAACCGGTGGCCGTCGGAGTGGACCTCGAACCGGCAGACTTCACGGTTGGCCTTCTTCGCCCGCGCCGCGAGACGGAACGAGAGCTCGGGGTCGGTCCGTTCGTCGTTCGTGCCGTGCACGATCAGGACCCGCCGCCCGGCGAGCTGTTTCACCGGCTCGGGGGAGGCGGCCACGTCGTCCTCCGGCAGCCAAGGGGCCAGCGCCAGGACGGAGTTGACCGCTTCGTGGCCGCAGGCCCGCAGAGCGGCCCGGCCGCCCATGTCCCGGCCCACGAGGCAGATCGAGACGTCGCCGTAGAGCCGGACGATCTCGTCGGCGGCCCACTCCGCGTCCCGCGCGAGCTGCGCCTGCGCACCGTTCCACCCGCGGCTGCGGTAGTGCACGACGTGCACGGCGAGTCCCTCCGTGCGGCCGTCCTGGGCGAGCCTGCGGCCGAGCGCGCGCACCGAGGACGCGGCGAACGGGGACGGCTTGCGGTCGGAGGTCTCGTGGCCGCCGGGGAGCAGCAGCACCGCGCCGCTGACCGCCGAAGGACGGGCGCCGATCACGCGTCCGAGCCTGGCCGCGCGCGCGGAATCGGGCGTCGCTTGCTGTGCCATGACAGAACAGTGTCAGAAGCGATGGTGTACGCCACCCGTCCGCGGGGTCACTGTTACGTATCGACCCGTGAGATCCACCCGGCGATCTACGCGCGTAGGCGCTAGAGTGCCGAGATGACGAGCCAGACCACCAAAGCCGGTCAGACGGACCGCGAAACGCCCAGCGCCGACCAGATCCGCCGCGCCCCGAAGGTGCTCCTGCACGACCACCTCGACGGCGGCCTGCGCCCCGGCACGATCGTCGACCTCGCCCGCGAGTCGGGTTACGAGGGTCTGCCCGAGACCGACCCCGACAAGCTGGGGATCTGGTTCAGGGAAGCCGCCGACTCCGGTTCGCTGCCGCGCTATCTGGAGACCTTCGCGCACACCTGCGCGGTGATGCAGACGAAGGACGCCCTCAAGCGCGTGGCGGCCGAGTGCGCCGAGGACCTCGCCGAGGACGGCGTCGTCTACGCCGAGATCCGGTACGCCCCCGAGCAGCACCTGGAGCAGGGCCTCACCCTCGAAGAGGTCGTCGAGGCCGTCAACGAAGGCTTCCGGGAAGGCGAGCGGCGCGCGAAGGAGAACGGTCACCGCATCCGCGTGGGCGCGCTGCTCACCGCCATGCGGCACGCGGCCCGCGCCCTGGAGATCGCCGAACTCGCCAACCGCTACCGCGATCTGGGCGTCGTCGGCTTCGACATCGCGGGCGCGGAGGCGGGCTTCCCGCCCACCCGGCACCTCGACGCCTTCGAGTACCTCAAGCGCGAGAACAACCACTTCACCATCCACGCCGGTGAGGCCTTCGGTCTGCCGTCCATCTGGCAGGCCCTGCAGTGGTGCGGCGCCGACCGCCTCGGCCACGGCGTGCGGATCATCGACGACATCCAGGTCGCCGACGACGGCACCGTGAAGCTCGGCCGCCTCGCCAGCTACGTCCGCGACAAGCGCATCCCCCTGGAGATGTGCCCCAGCTCCAACCTGCAGACGGGCGCGGCCGACTCGTACGCCGACCACCCCATCGGTCTGCTCCGCAAGCTGCACTTCCGGGCCACGGTGAATACCGACAACCGTCTGATGTCCGGCACCAGCATGAGCCGCGAATTCGAGCACCTGGTCGGGACATTCGGCTACACGCTCGACGACATGCAGTGGTTCACAGTCAATGCGATGAAATCAGCGTTCATTCCTTTCGATGAACGACTGGCCATGATCAATGACGTCATCAAGCCCGGATATGCCGAGCTGAAGTCCGAATGGCTGTTCCGTCAGACCGCCTCCACCAGGGCTTCTGTCGACGTGTAACAGGAAACGAAGCAGTGTGGGCGCGGCCGGGAACATTAATTCCCGGCCGCGCTTTTGCTGTTTCGCTGTTTGCGGACCGCCCCTTCACATGTTTACGGTCATGGGCCGCTCGAAAGTCCCCGTCATCAAGGACGCATTGAAGATGAAGCAGTCTGCCGCCAAGACCCTCGGTGTCGCCGCTCTCGGCGCCGCCTTCGCCGCCGCCGGTGCGGGTGCCGCCACCGCCGCGCCGGCCCTGCCCGACGCCACGGGCGCCCTGGGTTCCGCCACCACCGTGCTCCCCATGGAAGCGGTCGGCGAGAAGCTGCCCGCCGGTGGCCCCGAGGCGATCTCCGCCGGCCAGAACGTGCTCGGCAGCACCCTGCAGGCCTCCGCGCCGACCGTGGACAAGCTCGGCCAGAGCATGAAGGACGCCAGCGACCGGGGCAAGCCCGCCGCGGCCGACCCGGTCTCCGGTCTGCTCGGTGGCCTGCCGCTCGCCGGCGCCCTGCCCACGCAGGGCCTGCCCCTCCAGGGTCTGCCCACCGAGGGCCTGGGCCTGAACGGTCTGCCGCTCGGCTGATCCTCGCGGTCCCCGCACACGCCGATGGGGCGCACCCTTCTTCAAGGGTGCGCCCCATCGGCGTACGTGTGCGGTGGCGGCGGGGGCCGCCGGTTCACCAGGCTGCCTGCCTGGCCTTGCCCTCGGAGGGCAACAGGGCCCAGAGCGCGAGGTAGAGCAGGAACTGCGGCCCCGGCAGCAGGCACGAGACCACGAAGATCACGCGCATCGTGGTGGCCGACGTGTGGAAACGCTGGGCGAGGGCGGCACACACTCCGCCGAACATCCGGCCGTGGGTGGGGCGGGCAAGGGCGGTCATGGTGGCTCCTTCGTGAACCGTGGCGATGAGGCTCGGGGCCGTTCCCCGAGACGCTCCGGGGCGTCTTCCCCGATGACTCAAAGCTACGTTCACGAAGCGGGCGAGGCGTCGCCCTAAGGTGCGACGCCGACCCTGGGAATCGTCGGGGTCGGCCCCTGAGAGGCGTCCTCCCGCAGGAGGGCCGCCCGATGCTCCCCGTCCGTACGGCGGCGGAGCCTGGCCCTGGCCGCGGGCACCACGGCGAGATGCGCGAGGGCCACGCCCACGGAGTTCAGGAACAGCGAGTCGATGTCGACGACCTGCCCGGGGACCCCGGTCTGCAGCAGTTCGATGCCGAGCGAGATCAGCGCGCCCGCCGCGACCGTCCGCACCAGCGAACCGAGCGGTGACACGTGAACCCGCCCACCGGCGAGCGGAAGCAGCGCACCGAGCGGGGCGAGGAGCAGCAGACTGCCGCCTATCTGCCGGGCGGCCTGCACAGGTCCGAGCGCCAGATCCGCCTTGATGCCGGCGAACGGCTGCAGATTCGCCGCGCTGACCCACGGCACGTCCAGTGGACGCAGAGTGAGCCAGCCGACGAACAGAAGATGCGCGACGAGGAGGAATCCTCCTGCCGCACGGAAGCGGATGGCGGCCCCGTGGCCGCCCGAGCCTTGACGCACGCCCCCCAAGACGCGCCCGACGGCAGGATCGGTTCCGCGCATTCACTCCCGGAACACGCACTGTCCTGATCGCACACCGTGACTGTCTTGATCGACTACCGCACGGTCTCGGTGGGCGGAGCCACCGTCCCGGGGCGCTGCCGGACCGCCTGGGTGCATTCGTAGCGGCGCAGCGGGTCGTCGCCGGGGCCGCCCATGATCACCTCTCGGTCTTCGCCCGCCGCCGCGCTGTCCGCGAACGTGCAAACGATCTGTGCCAGAGCGAACGCCGACAGATCCTCCGGGGACGTGCTGAACCGCAGCGCGTCCTCGGGGTCGCCCTTCCGGGGGCCGCCGACGACCGTGCCGCCGCGTACGTCCGTCGCGAATCCCGCCTGCTTCTCCGGGGCCGAGGGCGCATGCGACAGCTCGTCGAGGAGCGCCTGCGCGATCCGCACGCGGTCCGTCGTCGCCTTCTCGGTGGGAATCCGCACCGACCGGTCGACGGTCACCAGCTGCGCCGCGCACACCAGGAAGACCTGCACGGGAACCCCGCTGGACTGCGACGCGATGCTCGACCCGGACATCACGCAGGGCACCCGCGATGGCCCGGGGCCGAAGTCCGTGGGCACCTCCGTCGCGCGGATGCCGCAGCCCGCCAGGAGCGTGGTCAGCGCGGTGGCGAGCAGCGCGACGCGCAGCCGTCGGTGGTTCATCGCTTCTCTCCCTCGACGACGTCGTCGCCGTCCGTGCCCGCCGCGGGCTCGTCCTCGGGCAGCAGCTCCGACGGGTCGCGCGGCAGCCACAGCGTGAACACCGCGCCGCCCTTGGGCGAGTTCGCGGCGGTGATCTCCCCGCCGTGGATATGCGCGTTCTCCAGGGCGATGGAGAGCCCCAGGCCGCTGCCCTCCGACCGCGGCCGGGACGCGCTCGCCTTGTAGAAGCGGTCGAAGACGTGCGGCAGGACGTCCTCGGGGATGCCGGGGCCCCCGTCACGCACCGCGATGACGAGCTTCTCGCCCGCGAGCCGCACCGAGACCTCCACCGGGGAGCCGCCGTGCTTGAGCGCGTTGCCGATCAGGTTCGCCAGGATGACGTCCAGACGGCGCGGGTCGAGCCGCACCATGATGCCGCGCTCCGCGTCCAGCTCGACCGCGTCGAGCCAGGCACGGGCGTCGATGCACGCCGTGATCTGGTCGGCGATGTCGACGTGGTCCAGGACGAGCCTGGCCGTACCCGCGTCGAAGCGGGTGACCTCCATCAGGTTCTCCACCAGGTCGTTCAGCCGGCGGGTCTCGCTGACCACGAGCCGCACGGCGGGCTCGATCATCGGATCGACGGACCCGGTCTCGGCGTCCAGCTCCTCTTCCAGGACCTCCGTCACCGCGGTGATCGCGGTCAGCGGCGTACGCAGCTCGTGCGACATGTCGGCGACGAAGCGCCGCGACGCCTCGTCACGGGCGCTCATGTCGTCGACCTTCTTCTCCAGGCTCTCCGCGGTCCGGTTGAACGTCCGTGACAGATCGGCCAGTTCATCCGTGCCCGACACCCGAAGACGCGTGTCCAGCTTGCCCTCGCCGAGCCGCCGCGCGGCGACGCCGAGCCGGTGCACCGGTTTGAGCACGGTGGTCGCGGCGGCCTGCGCGAGCAGCGCGGAGCCGATGAGCGCGAGCCCCGTGGCGATGGCGAGGGACCAGCCGAGCGAACTCAGGTCCTTCGCCTCCGGCTCCAGGGACTTGAGCATGTAACCGGTCGGGCCGCCGCCGATGACCTTGGCGCCGCCCACGAGATACGGGGTGCCGCCCTCGACGGTCCGCTGCCAGTACAGGTGGTACGGGCTCTTGTTGCTGGAGGTGAGCGGCTGCTCCTTGTTCACCGTCTTGCGCAGGGACTTGGGCACGTCGGCGAGCGTGAAGGCGTCCAGGTCGGAGTAGCCGACGATCGTGTCACCGTCGGCGTCCTTCCCGATCAGGAGCACGCTGTAGCGCTGGCTGCTGTTGGCCATCGTCCCGGCGGCCTGCTGCAGCTCGTCCTGGGTCGGATTGGGCGGCAGCGCACCGGCGCGGGTCTGCATCTCCTGCTGGAAGTCCTTCAGGGCCGCGTCCTGCGCACGCGTCAGGACCGCCTCGCGGTTCAGCCAGTACGCGATTCCGGACGCCGTCACGGCGGCGGTGAGCGCCACCAGACCGAACACCACGACAAGCCGGAGCCTGAGGCTCGTGAAACGGAGCCCCGCCATGATCGCCTTGCGCGCCGCGGCCCAACCGCGGAGCTGGTCCTGCGGTTTGGTCACTGAGGAGTGTCCAGCCGGTAGCCCACTCCACGCACCGTACGGATCAGCGTCGGCGAGGACGGCACGTCCTCCACCTTCGCCCGCAGCCGCTGCACACACGCGTCGACGAGCCGGGAGTCACCGAGGTAGTCGTGCTCCCACACCAGACGCAGCAACTGCTGCCGCGAGAGCGCCTGTCCGGGCCTGCGGCTCAGCTCCAGGAGCAGCCGCAGCTCGGTCGGCGTGAGCTGCAGGTCCTCGCCGTTCTTCGTGACGGTCATGGCGGCGCGGTCGATGACGAGCGAACCGAACGTCGCCGCGTCATTGGCCTCGCGCTCACCGCGCCGAAGCACCGCACGGATACGGGCGTCGAGCACCCGTCCCTGCACGGGTTTGACCACATAGTCGTCGGCACCGGACTCGAGCCCGACGACGACGTCGATGTCGTCGCTGCGCGCGGTCAGCAGGATGATCGGCAACTGGTCGGTGCGCCGGATGCGACGGCACACCTCGAAGCCGTCGATGCCCGGCAGCATCACATCCAGCACGATCAGGTCCGGCCGCTGCTCACTGAGCAGCTTCAGGCCGTCCTCGCCGGTGGCAGCAGTGGCCACCCGATGCCCTTGGCGGGTGAGCGAAAGCTCAAGGGCCGTACGGATGGCGTCGTCGTCCTCGATCAGCAACAGGGAAGGCACGGACGTCATTCTGTCCCATGGCACGGGCACAGTTCGACTGTTGGTCGGCTCCCACACTTCTCCCCTACACATGGAAGGCCTGTTGCAGGCCTGTGACAGTCGGCGGACACCGTCATGAAGTGGGTCCGGCAGAGTTTTGGTCACACGGAAACAGCCGGACTCCACCGACGGGGGGCGCGAGATGAACACACTGCACAGCACCAGCTCAAGCGCAGTAATCACGCGTCTCCACGACGTGATCCGGCCTGCCGAGAGGCACGAGAAGTCCGGTGCCGTGAGCGGGCGGGGGTGCGCTCGCGGCACCGGGCGTCAGCACACCGCGTACATGACGGTGGTTGACGCGTTCCCGGGGGAAACCCGCGGGGACAACGGGGGAACCGATGGGGGGGCTCACGGGGGAGCCGCGTACAGGGAGGACACGGGGGAGCGCACCACAGCGTCGGAGGCGGAGTTCACCGCCTACGTCCAGGAGCGTCGTGCCTCCCTGTACGCAACCGCCTATCACCTGACCGGTGACCGTTTCGAGGCCGAGGACCTGCTCCAGAGCGCCCTCTTCTCGACGTACCGGGCCTGGGACAGGATCAGCGACAAGGCCGCGGTCGGCGGGTACCTCCGCCGCACCATGACCAACCTGCACATCAGCGCCTGGCGGCGCCGCAAGCTCAACGAATACCCGACCGAGGAGCTGCCGGAGACGGCGGGCGACACGGACGCGATGCGTGGCACCGAACTCCGTGCGGTTCTCTGGCAGGCCCTGGCCCGCCTCCCCGAACTGCAGCGGACGATGCTGGTCCTGCGGTACTACGAGGGCCGCACGGACCCCGAGATCGCCGACATCCTCGACATCAGCGTGGGCACGGTGAAGTCCAGCATCTGGCGCTCCCTGCGCCGGCTGCGCGAGGACGACGTCCTCAGCTTCGGCCGTGACCAGGAGGAGTCCTTCGGCGAGTTGGTCGCCTAGGGATCACGGGGGGCCGCCGCTCCCGGGGGGGAGGCGGCGGAAGCAGGGGGGACACGGGGGAAGCACGGGGATCACGGGGGATCCACGGGGGAAAAAGTGGCGGGACCGGAAGGCCGGGGGGTCTTTCCGGTCCTTCTGCTGTTGGTGCACCGCCCCCCTCGCGGGGCTACGCGGCGTCCGCGCGGGCCTTGGCGCACCGCCCGGCGGCAGCGGCCGCGAGCCGTCCCAGGGCCTCGTCCTTGCCACAGGGGTGAGCGCCGAGAGCGGTCTGCCGGGCGACGATCGCCCGCTCGGCCCGCATCAGCCGCCAGCCGCGCCGCAGCAGGAACGCCACCGACTTCCGCCCCTCGCGCAGGTCCCGCAGAAGCCGCCGCCGGAACGTGGTGGAGGGCCGCCCCCGCAGACAGATCGCGTCGGCGAGCACCCCTATCTCCCGGCACCGCTCCACGATGTCCGCCGCGAAGATGCCCTCCGCGATGAACAGCGGTGTGCGCTCGATGTCCATCGCCGTCTCGCCCGTACGCGAGCTGGTGGCGATGTCGTAGACGGGGATGCGCGTACGTCCCGTGCGGCACAGCCGCTCGATGGCGGCGACGGCCACGTCCGTGTCCCAGGATGCGGGGGAGTCCCAGTCGATGTCCGTGCTGCCGGGGACCTGCGGCAGTGTCGGGTCGTCGTGTTCCTTGTAGAAGTCGTCGAGGCACAGGACCGGCAGCCCCGTGAGGGCCGCGAACGACGACTTGCCTGAGCCCGAGGGGCCGGCGAGCAGCACGACTCGGGTGGGTATCGGGGGATGGGAACTCACGAGAGAACAGTGTGCTGCATTGACCCGCCCAGGCGACCCGAAGGGTAGGGCTTTGGTACCCGCATCGCCCCTCAACTACGCTACGTGCACATCTGATTACCCAAGAGGATAAGGGCGGAACCATGGCACGGCACGCAACAGCCTCCAAGCACCTCTCCCGCGTCCTGCTGCGGGCAGGTCTGACGGTCACCGTCGCGGGCACGGCGCTCGGCATCGGTGGCGCGGCGACGGCGAACGCAGCGCCGGCCCCCGCGCCCCCGGCCTCCGACAACCTGCCCGCGGCCGGTGCGGGGGTGCTCCGGGCGGTGGAGGAGGTCAGCGCGGGCGGGCTCGGGCCCGTCAAGGAGCTGAAGCTCAACCCGCTGGCGGGTACGGGGTCCGACCCGCTGGACAACGCGCTCGGCACCCAGGTCGCGGACTTCAAGCCGCTCTCGACGGCGCCGGTGACGGCCCCGCTGGCGCAGGGCGGAGGGACGCTGGGCGACCTGCCGGTGGTGGGTGCGGCCACGGGGCTGCTGCCCGGCTAGCCGACCGGCCTTGTGCGGTGGCGAAGCCCCGGCCCTCCTGGACGGAGGAGGGCCGGGGCTTCGTCGTGCGCAGTGGCTTCAGATGGCCTCAGGCGGCCTCAGTACGAGGAGCCCGACGCGCCCAGCGAACCCGTGGGGTGCCAGACCGTCTTGGTCTCCAGGAAGGCCGTCAGGCGGTGCGTGCCCGGGTCGGCCGACCAGTCCACAGGCTGTGGACGGACGACGCGCTTGAGGTTGTCCGCGGCGGCGACCTCGAGCTCCTTGGCCAGGTCGTCGTCCTCGACGCCCGCGAGGTCGATCGCGTTCACGTCCTGGTGCGCGGCGAGCGACGGGGTGATCTCCGCCGTCCTGCCGGACAGGATGTTCACGACGCCGCCCGGCAGGTCGGAGGTGGCGAGCACCTCGCCCAGCGAGAGCGCAGGGAGCGGGGAGTTCTCGCTGGCGATCACCACGGCGGTGTTGCCCGTCGAGATCACGGGCGCGATGACGGAGACCAGACCCAGGAACGACGACTTCTGCGGGGCGACGACCGCCACCACGCCCGTCGGCTCCGGCGAGGAGAGGTTGAAGAAGGGGCCCGCGACCGGGTTCCCGCCGCCCACGAGCTGGGCGATCTTGTCGGTCCAGCCCGCGTACCAGACCCAGCGGTCGATCGCGGCGTCCACCTCGGCGGCGGCCTTCGACTTGGAGAGCCCCTCCGCCTCCGCGACCTCGCGCACGAACTGGTCCCTGCGGCCCTCCAGCATCTCCGCGACGCGGTAGAGGATCTGGCCGCGCAGGTAGGCCGTCTTGCCCGCCCAGGAGCCCTGCGCCTTGCGCGCGGCGGAGACCGCGTCACGCGCGTCCTTGCGGGACGAGAGCGGGGCGTTGGCCAGCCACTTGCCCTTTGAGTCGGTCACCTCGTACACCCGGCCGCTCTCGCTGCGGGGGAACTTGCCCCCGACGTATAGCTTGTAGGTCTTGAAGACACTCAAACGCTCAGACATCGAGGTAAGCCTCCAGGCCGTGGCGGCCGCCCTCGCGGCCGTAACCCGATTCCTTGTAGCCGCCGAAGGGCGAGGTCGGGTCGAACTTGTTGAACGTGTTGGCCCAGATGACGCCCGCGCGCAGGCGCTCGGCGACCGCGAGGATGCGGGAGCCCTTCTCCGTCCAGATGCCGGCGGAGAGGCCGTACTGCGTGTTGTTGGCCTTGGCGACGGCCTCTTCCGGGGTGCGGAAGGTCAGCACCGAGAGCACCGGGCCGAAGATCTCGTCACGGGCGACGGTGTGCGCCTGCGTGACGTTCGTGAAGAGGGTCGGCGCGAACCAGTAGCCGGAGGAGGGCAGTTCGCACGGCGCGGACCAGCGCTCGGCGCCCTCCGCCTCGCCGGTCTCGGTGAGCGCGGTGATACGGGCGAGCTGCTCGGCGGAGTTGATCGCGCCGATGTCCGTGTTCTTGTCCAGCGGGTCGCCCAGGCGCAGGGTGGACAGGCGCCGCTTGAGCGCGTGCAGCACCTCGTCCTGGACGGACTCCTGTACGAGGAGGCGCGATCCGGCGCAGCAGACCTGGCCCTGGTTGAAGAAGATGCCGGTGACGATGCCCTCGACGGCCTGGTCGATCGGGGCGTCGTCGAAGACGATGTTGGCGCCCTTGCCGCCCAGTTCGAGCGTGACCTTCTTGTCCGTGCCCGCGACCTGGCGCGCGATGGCCTTGCCGACGGCGGTCGAGCCGGTGAAGGCGACCTTGTTCACGTCCGGGTGGGCGGTGAGGGCCGCGCCCGCGTCGCCGTACCCGGGAAGGATGTTGACGACGCCCTTGGGCAGGCCCGCCTGGCGGCAGATGTCCGCGAAGAACAGGGCGCTCAGGGGCGTGGTCTCGGCGGGCTTCAGGACGACCGTGTTGCCCGTGGCGAGCGCCGGGGCGATCTTCCAGGCGAGCATCAGGAGCGGGAAGTTCCAGGGGATGACCTGGCCGGCGACGCCGAGCGGCCTGGGGTTCGCGCCGTACCCCGCGTGGTCGAGCTTGTCGGCCCAGCCCGCGTAGTAGAAGAAGTGCGCGGCGACCAGGGGGAGGTCGGCGTCGCGCGTCTCCTTGATGGGCTTTCCGTTGTCGAGGGTCTCCAGGACGGCCAGTTCGCGGCTGCGCTCCTGGATGATCCTGGCGATCCGGAAGAGGTACTTGGCGCGCTCGGCGCCCGGGAGCGCCGACCACTTCTCGAAGGCCTTGCGGGCGGCCTTCACCGCGCGGTCGACGTCCTCGGAGGAGGCCTGCGCGACTTCGGAGAGGACCTCTTCGGTGGAGGGCGAGACGGTCTTGAAGACCTTGCCGTCGGCCGCCTCCACGAACTCGCCGTCGATGAACAGGCCGTACGACGGCGCGATGTCGACGACGGAGCGGGACTCCGGAGCGGGTGCGTAGTCAAAGGGCGTGGAAGTCATGGGTCAGTCCACCGTGACGTAGTCGGGGCCGGAGTAGCGGCCCGTGGCCAGCTTCTGGCGCTGCATCAGCAGGTCGTTGAGGAGTGATGAGGCGCCGAAACGGAACCAGTGGTTGTCCAGCCAGTCCGTGCCCGCGGTCTCGTTCACCAGGACGAGGAACTTGATCGCGTCCTTGGTGGTGCGGATGCCGCCCGCGGGCTTCACGCCGACCTGTACCCCGGTCTGCTCGCGGAAGTCGCGTACGGCCTCCAGCATCAGGAGGGTGTTCGCGGGGGTGGCGTTGACGCCGACCTTGCCGGTCGAGGTCTTGATGAAGTCCGCGCCCGCCAGCATGCCGATCCAGGAGGCGCGGCGGATGTTGTCGTACGTGGACAACTCGCCGGTCTCGAAGATGACCTTGAGCCGGGCCTCGCCGGAGGCTTCCTTCACGGCGCGGATCTGCTCGAACACCGTCATGTAGTCACCCGCGAGGAACGCGCCGCGGTCGATGACCATGTCGATCTCGTCGGCGCCCGCCGCGACGGCCTCGCGGACGTCGCCGAGCTTCACGTCGATGGCGGCACGGCCCGCGGGGAAGGCGGTCGCGACGGAGGCGACCTTGACCCCGCTGTCGCCGACGGCCTCCTTGGCGGTGGTCACCATGTCCGGATAGACGCAGACCGCGGCGGTCCTCGGGGTGCCGCGGTCGGTCGGATCGGGGTTCACGGCCTTCGCGCCGAGCGCCCGGACCTTGCCCGGGGTGTCGGCGCCCTCCAGCGTCGTCAGGTCGATCATCGAGATGGCGAGGTCGATGGCGTACGCCTTCGCCGTCGTCTTGATCGAACGGGTGCCGAGCGCTGCGGCGCGTGCCTCCAGGCCGACCGTGTCGACGCCGGGCAGCCCGTGGAGGAAGCGGCGCAGCGTGCGGTCCGACGCTGTGACGTCCGTCAGCGCGTGTGCGAGGGGGGCGGATGCATGGGGCATGGTCACGAGGGGAGCATATCTACGCGCGTAGCGGCTGTACAGAGGTGGGTCGCTCCGGGGTAATCCGCCGGGCGGGCGTCCCCGCGGCAGTCCCGGAGCGGGCCTCAGGCAGAATCAGGGACATGACCGACCCCCAGCACCCCGTGGCTGAGCCCGAGTACAAGGACCGGACGTACCGGTCGTCCGGCGGTATCGCCGGAGGCGTCCTGCTGCTCGCCCTCGGCGGCTGGCTCGGCATCGACGCGATGATCCGGGGGGAGGGCCGTACGCCGTGGCTCGCGCTCGCCGGGCTGCTCCTGGCGGTGCCGATCGTCGTGGCCTTCACCGTGCGCCCCGCCGTGTTCGCGAACGACGACCGGCTGCGCATCCGCAACCCGTTCCGGACGATCACGCTGCCGTGGGCGTCCGTCTCGGGCCTGCGCTCCGGGTACTCGAACGAGGTCTTCACGCAGGACGGCACCAAGTACCAGCTCTGGGCCATCCCGGTCTCTCTGCGCGGCCGCAAGAAGGCCGCCCGGAGGAAGTCCCAGGGGGTGGCCGCGGGCGACCCGAGCGTCGGCGGGCCTGGCCTGCGCGCTTCCCTGAAGTCCGGCCGGCCGGAGACCCAGCGCGCTGCCGGGGACCAGATCATGGACGACCTGCGCGAGCTGTCCGAACTCCGCGCCTCCGCGAAGTCCGCTCAGGGCGAGCCCGAGGTGCGCTGGGGCTACGAGATCCTGGCGCCCGCCGTGGCCGGGGCGGTGCTGCTCGCGGTGTTGCTGGCCGTCGCCTGAGGGCTGGACTTACGGCGGGCCCATCCACGCGAGCAGCATGTGGCCGCCGAACGCCGCCGATGTGAGCGCCGCGGCCACCACGACCGTCACGGCGACGTGCGTCCGCGCGCGGGACAGGGCCGCCGCGAGCGGCAGCAGCAGAGGGAAGCCCGGGAGCAGGAAGCGGGCCCGGGGGAAGTAGACCCCCTTGCTGCCCAGCACGATCAGGAGCAGCAGGCCCGTGAAGACCAGCAGGGGCAGCGGCTGCCGGTCACCCACCGACAGGACGAACAGCGCCACCGACGCGAGCAGCGTCGCCGTCACCATCATCAGGAACAGCTGCGGCCGCTGGACCGACAGCAGGTCCTGCACGGTCCGCACGGTCGCCACCCCGCCGTCCCACTCGTTGCGCCACAGCTTCTGTACGGCGAAATAGCCGTCCCAGCGGCCGAGTCGCAGCCCCACCCAGCCGACGTACGAGAGCCAGCCGAGCGGGGCGAGCACGGCCCCCAGGAGCATGCGCTTGCGGCCGGTGCCGCCCCGTTCGCCTCGTGCGCCTCGTGCGCCTCGTGCGCCTCGTGCGCGCCACAGTGCGAGCAGGGCCGTCAGGGACACCGCCGCCGCGAGCGCCGCACCCGTGGGGCGGGTCAGCCCCGCGAGCGCGGCCAGCGAACCCGCCCAGATCCAGCGTCCGGTGAGCACGGCGTACAGCGCCCACGCGGTGAGCGCCGTGAAGAGCGACTCCGTGTAGCCCATCCACTGCACGAGCGCGACGGGGAGCGAACCCCACAGGACGGCGAGCAGGACGCCCGCCCTGCGTCCGTACAGGCGGTCGCCCACCGCGAAGATCCCCCACGCCGCGAGGAACGAACAGGTGACGGCGATCGCGAGCCCCACGGCCCCGCGCGGCTCCGGGACGAGCAGACCGCCCGCCCTGATGAGGAGCGAGTGCAGGGGGAAGAAGGCGAGGTTGTTCGCGTCGATCTGGGTGCCCAGGGTGTCCGCGTACCCCTTGTCGGCGATCTTCAGATACCAGTCGCAGTCCCACGACTCCGCCAGCAGATGCCAGACGTCCCGGTCCTCCCGGCGCGCCCACAGGGCGAAGACGAGGGTGCCGAAGAGGCGTACGGCGCCGTACGCGAGGAGCGCGGGCGTCGCGCGGCGCAGGGCGCGGACGGCGCGTGCGCGGCGGCCGGGGGAGCGGCCCGGGGTGACGCGGGGGCGGCGGGACGGGGCGACGACCCGGGGCGTCGCGGTGGACGCCGGTGCGGTCGGGGTGGTCTCGGGGGTCGGTCCGTACGGCACTGCGGCAGCTCCAGGAACGTGATCGTGCGCTGCCGGTCACCCTTCCTGGGGGACCGGCAGCGCACCGGATCACTGCGGCGGCTGCGCCGATCGAACCACCCGGACGGGTGGTGGCTGAGGCCCTAGATGCCCGCGGCGGCGGACAGGTCGCGCTTGATCGCCGCGAGGAGCTCCGTCGCCTCGGTGCGGGCGGTCGGCAGTCCGTCCTTCGCCGGGACGGGGACCACCACCTCCAGGTAGCACTTCAGCTTCGGCTCCGTGCCGCTCGGGCGCACGATGACGCGGGCCCCGTCGAGCGTGTAGCGCAGGCCGTCGGTGGGCGGCAGCGTGTCCGTGCCCTGCGTCAGGTCCTCGGCCTTCGTCACGGGCAGGCCCGCGAGCGACGTCGGGGGCTGCTCGCGCAGACGGCGCATCGCGTCGGCGATCAGGGAGAGGTCCTCCACGCGGACCGACAGCTGGTCGGTGGCGTGCAGGCCGTGCTCCACGGCCAGGTCGTCCAGGAGGTCGAGGAGCGTGCGCCCTTGCTCCTTCAGCTCGGACGCCAGCTCGGTGAGGAGCAGCGCCGCCGTGATGCCGTCCTTGTCGCGTACGCCTTCGGGGTCCACGCAGTAGCCGAGGGCCTCTTCGTAGCCGTAGCGCAGGCCCTCCACGCGGGCGATCCACTTGAAGCCGGTGAGGGTCTCCTCGTATCCGAGACCCGCCTTCTCGGCGATCCGGCCGAGCAGGGACGAGGAGACGATCGACTCCGCGAACGTGCCGCGGGCGCCCCTGCGCACGAGGTGCGCCGCCAGGAGTGCCCCGACCTCGTCGCCCCGGAGCATGCGCCAGTCGGCGCCGTCCTTGACCGCGGCGGCGCAGCGGTCCGCGTCCGGGTCGTTGGCGATGATCAGGTCCGGGTCCACCTCGCGGGCCTTCGCGAAGGAGAGGTCCATCGCGCCCGGCTCCTCCGGGTTGGGGAACGCGACGGTCGGGAAGTCCGGGTCGGGCTCCGCCTGCTCGGCGACGAGCACCGGGGCGGGGAATCCCGCCCGCTCGAACGCCGCGAGGAGGGTGTCCTTGCCGACGCCGTGCATCGCCGTGTAGACGGTGCGGGCGGTGCGGGGGGAGTCCGGGGACAGGACGGCGTCCGTGCGGGCCAGGTAGGCGTCCAGGACGTCGTCGCCGAGGGTTTCCCAGCCGGTCTCGGGGCGGGGTACGTCGTGCAGGCTCGGCACCGCGTCGATCTGCGCGGCGATCTCCGCGTCGGCGGGCGGCACGATCTGGGAGCCGTCGCCGAGGTAGACCTTGTAGCCGTTGTCGCGCGGGGGGTTGTGGCTCGCCGTCACCTCCACGCCCGCGACCGCGCCGAGGTGCCGTATGGCGAAGGCGAGTACGGGGGTGGGGAGCGGGCGGGGGAGCACCGCCGCCCGGAGTCCGGCACCGGTCATCACGGCGGCGGTGTCGCGCGCGAAGTCCGCGGACTTGTGGCGGGCGTCGTAGCCGATGACGACGAGGCCGTCGGTCTGACCCTGGGCCTTCAGGTACGCGGCGAGGCCTGCTGCCGCGCGGATGACCACGGAGCGGTTCATGCGCATGGGGCCCGCGCCGAGTTCGCCGCGGAGGCCGGCGGTGCCGAACTGGAGGGTGCCGCTGAAGCGGGCGGCCAGTTCCTCGGTGTCCGCGGCGTCCGCGGTCTCGATGAGCTTCGCGAGTTCCTCGCGGGTCTCGGGGTCCGGGTCCTCGGCCAGCCAGGCCTGGGCCCGCGCGATGAGTTCAGAGTCGTCCAGCACGGTTCTTCAGCCTCTCGTATGCGGGGTTCTGTGCGGGCCGGGTTCGGCTACCCGGGCCCGGGGGCGGGTGCGGGGTGGCCCCGGGGTGGGTCCCCGGTGCGTCTACCCGTTGCGGTCCGGGGGCTTGCCTGGCTTGGGTCGCGGGTGCGTCGGTCTGGTGCGGCCTGGTGGGGCTTTCCTGTCCCGCCGCTTCGCGGCAGATCTTTCCCGCCCACCCACCCGTTCACCCCGCGGCGAAAAGGCTCACGCACCCGCCCGCCGCTCCGTGGCAGCCGGGCGGGAAGGCTCGTGCGTTGACGGGCTCGATGCTGCGGGGCAATCGGGCGGGTGGGCGGGAAAGCTTGTGCGGCAACAGGCTTGATGCTGCGGGGTGAACGGGTGGGTGGGCGGGAAAGCCCGTGCGGCAACCAGCGCTTCGGGTCACCAAGGCACAGTGCGGGGGCGCTCCTCCCGGGATGAAGTCCCCGGCTGCCGAGAAAAGCGCCCCCAGGCCAAGCCCCCCCGCAGGGAAAAGCTAGATGCGGCCCAAGACGTCGCCCAGGAGCTCGCCCATGCGCGTGGCGCTGTCGCGGCCCGCCTGGAGCACCTCCTCGTGGTTCAGGGGCTCACCCGTCATGCCCGCGGCGAGGTTCGTGACCAGGGAGATGCCGAGCACCTCCGCGCCGGCCTCGCGCGCGGCGATGGCCTCGAGGACCGTCGACATGCCCACCAGGTCCGCACCGATGGTGCGGGCCATGCGGATCTCCGCCGGAGTCTCGTAGTGCGGGCCGGGGAACTGCGCGTAGACGCCCTCTTCGAGGGAGGGGTCGATCTCCTTGCAGAGGGTGCGCAGCCGCGGGGAGTACAGATCCGTGAGGTCCACGAAGTTCGCGCCGACGATCGGCGACGTGGCCGTCAGGTTCAGGTGATCGCTGATCAGGACCGGCTGACCGGGACGCATGCCCTCGCGCAGACCGCCGCAGCCGTTCGTCAGCACGATCGTCTTGCAGCCCGCGGCCACCGCCGTACGCACGCCGTGCGCGACGGCGGCGACGCCACGGCCCTCGTAGTAGTGGGTGCGGCCCAGGAAGACCAGGGCGCGCTTCTCACCGATCTTGATGGAGCGGATGCGTCCGCCGTGTCCCTCCACCGCCGGCATCGGGAAGCCGGGCAGATCGGTGACGGGGAACTCGGCGTCGGGCTCGCCGAGCGCGTCGACGGCCGGCGCCCAGCCGGAGCCCATCACGAGGGCCACGTCGTGGGTCTCGGCGCCCGTCAGCTCACGCAGGCGCGTGGCGGCGGCGTCGGCGGCGGCGTACGGGTCGCCCTGGTCGTCCGAAATAACTGAAGCGTTCACGCGGACGAGAGTAGCCGCTCTCGCCCTACGCGCGTAGATGACGATGCCCACGGGATTCGGATCGTTGTCTTGTCGTTTCCGACGAGAGCCCCGGCAGGCGCGCGGAAGGCCCTAACAGGGCCGCTTGCGCAGCTCCATCACATAGTCGTGCGGCGCCCCCGCGGTCTCCGCCGCGTCGGCCAGCTCCCCGAGATAGCGCGCGGACGGCAGGCCGCCCTCGTACCCGTTGAGGACGTACACCCACGCGGGTTCCTCGCCGTCCAGGGTGTGCACCCGCACCCGCATCCTGCGGTAGACGTCGAGCCCCACGCCCTCCCAGCGGTCCATGGAGTCCTCGTCCATGGGGGCGACGTCGTACAGCGTCACGAAGACCTGCGAGCGCGGCGCCTCCACGATGGTGGCGAGCGCGCCCTCCCACCCCATGTGCTCCCCGCCGAACGTCAGCCGCCAGCCGTTCAGCCAGCCCGTCTGGCGCAGCGGCGAGTGCGGGGCGCGGCGGGACATGAGCCGCGGATCCAGATTGCCGGCGTACGCGGCGTAGAGCGACATGTGGTCGAGGGTACGGCAGGCGACGCGTGCGTCCCTCCGGTGCGCACAGGCCCCTCCAGTAGGCAGAACGGCCGGATGGAGCCCCCGGGGCGAAGCACCTTGAAGCGTGCGGGACAATGGAGTACGTGACTCGGATCGTGATCATTGGCGGCGGACCCGGCGGATACGAGGCGGCACTCGTTGCCGCCCAACTCGGCGCGGAGGTGACCGTCGTCGACTGCGACGGTCTGGGCGGGGCGTCGGTGCTCACCGACTGCGTCCCGTCCAAGACTCTGATCGCCACGGCCGAGGTGATGACCACCTTCGACTCCTCGTACGAGGAGCTGGGCATCATCGTCGCGGACGACACCCCGCACATCGACACCCCCGCCCGCGTCGTCGGCGTGGACCTCGGCAAGGTCAACCGCCGGGTGAAGCGCCTCGCGCTCGCGCAGTCCCACGACATCACCGCGTCCGTCACGCGTGCGGGCGCGCGCGTGCTGCGCGGCCGTGGCCGCCTGGAGGGCCAGCAGGACACCGACGGCTCGCGCAAGGTCATCGTGCGCGCGGCCGACGGCACCGAGGAGACCCTCGTCGCCGACGCCGTGCTCATCGCCACCGGCGGTCACCCGCGCGAGGTCCCGGACGCGCTGCCCGACGGCGAGCGCATCCTGAACTGGACCCAGGTGTACGACCTGGACGAGCTCCCCGAGGAGCTCATCGTGGTCGGCTCCGGTGTCACCGGAGCCGAGTTCGCCGGCGCCTACCAGGCGCTCGGGTCGAACGTCACGCTCGTGTCGAGCCGCGACCGCGTGCTGCCCGGCGAGGACCCGGACGCCGCCGCCGTCCTGGAGGACGTCTTCCGGCGCCGCGGCATGAACGTCATGTCACGCTCCCGCGCGGCTTCCGCCAAGCGGGTGGGCGACCGCGTGGAGGTGACGCTCGACGACGGCCGCGTCATCTCCGGCACGCACTGTCTGATGGCCGTGGGCGCCATCCCCAACAGCAGCGGAATGGGCCTGGAGGAGGCCGGTGTCCGGCTCAAGGACTCCGGGCACATCTGGACCGACAAGGTGTCCAGGACCTCTGCTCCCGGTGTGTACGCCGCCGGTGACGTGACCGGCATCTTCGCGCTGGCCTCCGTCGCCGCCATGCAGGGGCGCATCGCGATGTACCACTTCCTGGGCGACGCGGTGACGCCGCTGAACCTGAAGACCGTGTCGTCGAACGTCTTCACCGACCCCGAGATCGCGACCGTCGGCTACAGCCAGTCCGACGTCGACGGCGGCAAGATCGACGCCCGCGTCGTCAAGCTGCCGCTCCTTCGCAACCCGCGCGCGAAGATGCAGGGCATCCGTGACGGCTTCGTCAAGATCTTCTGCCGTCCGGGCACGGGCATCGTGGTGGGCGGTGTGGTCGTCGCACCGCGCGCCTCGGAACTGATCCACCCCATCTCGATCGCGGTCGACAACAACCTGACGGTCGAGCAGATCGCGAATGCGTTCACCGTGTATCCCTCCCTTTCGGGCTCGATCGCCGAGGTCGCGCGTCAGCTCCACACGCGGAAGTCGGCGGGCGAAGCCTGATCGCGGACCGATCGTCGGTTGAACGCCGAATGATCGGGGCCGGTCCGGGGTAGCAACTCCGCGCAGGTCACGGGCTGTTGTCGCCCATTCGCCCGGCATAGGCGGGGGGAGTAGGCACCTATACCACTTCCCACCCTGCCGTGCGAACAACTTCTGTAATTCGGCGCAAACTGCTGAAAGCAGACGGTCGTTGGGGTTACTGTCAGTTTCGTGTTCGCTGCAGAACGTCGCCAATTGATCCTCGAAATGGTGCGGGCCAACGGAGCTGTATCGCTCCGGGAGCTCGCCCGCGTCGTCCAGACCTCCGAAGTGACCGTACGGCGGGACGTGCGCGCTCTGGAGGCAGAAGGACTCCTCGACCGCAGACATGGCGGTGCGGTATTGCCGGGCGGATTCACGCGGGAGTCCGGCTTTCCGCAGAAATCACATCTCGCGACCGCCGAGAAGACGGCAATCGCCGATCTCGCGGCGGGACTCGTCGAAGAAGGCGAAGCCATCGTCGTCGGGGCGGGTACGACCACGCAGGAGCTGGCCCGACGGCTCGCGCGGGTGCCCGGTCTGACCGTCGTCACCAATTCCCTTCTGGTGGCACAGGCCCTGGCCCATGCCAACCGCGTCGAGGTCGTCATGACCGGCGGCACCCTGCGCGGTTCCAACTACGCGCTCGTGGGCAGCGGGGCCGAACAGTCCCTGCAGGGCCTGCGGGTCTCGCGCGCCTTTCTGTCGGGCAGTGGTCTGACCGCCGAACGCGGGCTCTCCACGTCCAACATGCTCTCGGCGAGCGTGGACCGTGCGCTCGTCCAGGCCGCGGCCGAGGTCGTGGTCCTCGCCGACCACACCAAGCTCGGCACCGACACGATGTTCCAGACGGTGCCGACGGACGTCATCACGCGCCTGGTCACGGACGAACCGCCCACGCACGACGACCGCGCGGCCACCGAGCTGCAGGCCCTGGCCGATCAGGGCGTGCAGATCGCCGTCGCCGGGGGGGCCGCGAGCCCCAACTCCGGACCGGGGGTGGATTCCGTCCCGGCGCGGCAACCGCGTCGGGACGTGCCACTGCCGGGCCAGCGCCGCAACCACGGCGGTCACGGGGCAGGCCCCGGGGCGCAGTTGCGCAGTGCGGTGCTCGGGGAGCAGCAGCCCGGGGAGCGGGCCGCGCGGGTGGCGGATCTACGCCGCCGCTGAACCGGCCGTGGCCGCCGGGACCTGGCCGCGGTCTTCGGGTGCCGATCCATCGGCCTTCAGGCCGCGCAGGGTCAGCATCAGGAGGCGGTCGGCCAGCTCGGGCTCGTCGGGGGTCTCCTCGGCGGCCAGCGCGATCGCGTTGGTCAGCTGCATCAGGTCGCCGATCGAGACGTCCTGGCGTACGGCACCGGCCTCCTGGGCCCGCACGAGCAGGGCCGTGCCCGCCTCACGCATGGGCCTGCTGCATCGGGAGAGTGCCGAACTGTCGTCGTGCGACGCCGACATGAGGGCGCGGGAGAGCCCGCGGTACTCACCCGCATGAGTGATGATGGCGCGCAGCCAGGTCACCAGGGCCGAGCAGGGCTGCGGATCTTCGAGCAGCGCGCGGGAACGGTCCAGGAGGTCGCTCACCGCCTCTTCGAAGACGGCGCTCATCAGGGCGTGCCGGTTGGGGAAGTGGCGGTAGAGGGTGCCGATGCCCACGTTCGCGTGGCGGGCGATGTCTTCCAGCGAGGCGCTTGTGCCGTGCTCTGCGAAGGCTTTGCGGGACTCTGCGAGGAGCCGGTCGTAGTTGCGGCGCGCGTCCGCTCTTTTCGAGCGGGGGCGCTCTTGCGGGCTCTCTGCCTCTGCCATGGCGTGCCTCCCTGGACGTACGCGTGCTTCAAGTCTGCCCGAAGCGTGCGTACCGCCCGTCACCGGCTGCGCCGAGCTCGTCCTCAAACGCCGGACGGGCTGAGAACTCAGCCCGTCCGGCGCTCGGGTCAGTCCTTGATCTCGCAGATCACCGCGCCGGAGGTCAGGCTCGCGCCGACCTCCGCCGTCAGGCCCTTGATCGTGCCCGAGCGGTGCGCGTTCAGGGGCTGTTCCATCTTCATGGCCTCCAGGACGACGACCAGGTCGCCCTCCTGCACCTCCTGGCCCTCCTCGACAGCGATCTTGACGATCGTGCCCTGCATGGGGGACGCCAGGGTGTCACCGGAGGCCGCCGGGCCCGACTTCTTCGCCGCGCGGCGCTTGGGGCGGGCCCCGCCCGCCGCTGCCGTACGGGCGATGGTCATGCCGAGGGAGGAGGGGAGCGAGACCTCGAGACGCTTGCCTCCGACCTCGACGACCACCGTCTCGCGGCCCGGCTCCTCGTCCGTCTCGGCGTCCGCCGCCGCGGAGAACGCGGGGATCTCGTTGACGAACTCGGTCTCGATCCAGCGGGTGTGGACCGTGAACGGGTCCGTGGAGCCGGTGAGTTCGGGGGCGAAGGCCGGGTCCTTGACGACCGCGCGGTGGAACGGGATGGCCGTGGCCATGCCCTCCACGTTGAACTCCTCGAGGGCGCGAGCGGCCCGCTGCAGCGCCTGCTGACGCGTTGCGCCGGACACGATCAGCTTGGCGAGGAGCGAGTCCCACGCCGGGCCGATGACGCTGCCGGACTCCACGCCCGCGTCCAGGCGCACGCCCGGACCCGACGGCGGGGCGAACTCGGTCACGGTGCCGGGGGCGGGCAGGAAGCCGCGGCCCGGGTCCTCGCCGTTGATGCGGAACTCGAAGGAGTGGCCGCGCATCTCGGGGTCGCCGTACCCCAGTTCCTCGCCGTCGGCGATGCGGAACATCTCGCGGACCAGGTCGATGCCGGTGATCTCTTCGGTGACCGGGTGCTCCACCTGGAGACGGGTGTTGACCTCCAGGAAGGAGATCGTGCCGTCGGTGCCGACGAGGAACTCGACGGTGCCGGCGCCCTCGTAGCCCGCTTCCTTCAGGATGGCCTTCGACGCCGCGTACAGCTCGGCGTTCTGGGCCTCGCTCAGGAACGGCGCGGGGGCCTCCTCCACCAGCTTCTGGTGGCGGCGCTGAAGCGAGCAGTCACGGGTCGACACGACGACCACGTTGCCGTGCTTGTCGGCCAGGCACTGCGTCTCCACGTGCCGCGGCTTGTCGAGGTAGCGCTCCACGAAGCACTCGCCGCGGCCGAAGGCGGCGACGGCCTCGCGCACCGCGGAGTCGTACAGCTCGGGCACCTCTTCGAGGGTCCGGGCCACCTTCAGACCGCGCCCGCCGCCACCGAAGGCGGCCTTGATCGCGATCGGCAGGCCATGCTCCTCGGCGAAGGCGACGACCTCGTCGGAACCGCTGACGGGGTCCGGCGTACCGGCCACCAGCGGGGCACCCGCGCGCTGCGCGATGTGCCGGGCCGCGACCTTGTCGCCGAGGTCACGAATTGCTTGCGGCGGCGGGCCGATCCAGATGAGGCCCGCGTCCAGAACGGCCTGCGCGAAGTCGGCGTTCTCCGAAAGGAAGCCGTAGCCGGGGTGGACCGCGTCCGCCCCCGCGTCCTTGGCCGCTGCCAGCACCTTGGAAATGTCCAGGTAGCTGGTGGCCGGAGTGTCACCGCCCAGCGCGAACGCCTCATCTGCCGCACGTACATGCAGAGCATCCCGGTCAGGATCTGCGTAGACGGCTACGCTCGCGATCCCTGCATCCCGGCATGCCCGAGCAACGCGGACAGCGATTTCGCCACGGTTGGCGATGAGCACCTTGCGCACGATGGCTCCCTCCTTGAAACAAGCCGAGTTTAGGGACTGCCGACACGACCTTTCGACCCGTCCCCAATGGTGAGCTTGCCCACACGGAGCGTGATCCGGGCCTGCCCGTACCGCGAAATCCCTTGTCGCACCACGGTACGCAGGGTCCCTTACCGGCAGACTAACGTCCCGGTGTGGTCAAGGTCTCTGTGAGAGCGCGCTGCGGCAGAGGGGCAATCTTTGTGGAGTCCCTACGAATGGCCCAATGATTCTTTGCCATGGGCGAAGCCCTTGTCCCCCGGTTTACCCTCCCCCAAGCTCTTAACGAGCAGGGGGTGCCCCCATGTAGCGTTCGCGATGTCTGGGACGTACTGGCGGTAACAGTGGAAGTGGGTGGGCGCCGTGGCGCGTAGACCGGTGGCCTTGGTGGGCGCGATCGTGCTCCTGGTGGAGGCGGTGGGCATCGCACTCCTCAACTGGTTCCTCGGGCTCGTCGTGAACAAGCAGGACATGTCGCTCGCCGGGCTCGACCCGCACGCGATGTCGGTCTCGACGTGGATCGCGGGTGGCGTCTTCGGCCTCTACCTCGCGCTGTGCGGCCTGGTCATGGCGCGCTCGGGGATCACCGACCGTGCGCCGGGCCGCTTCGGCCGGCTCCTGCTGATCAGCGCCGCCGTGGTGCACGCGCTGCTCGGGGCGTTCTCGGTGGGCCTGGTGGGCTGGCCCGCCTTCGTCTTCATGATGGTCGTGCTCGGCCTGATCGTCCTGACGCTCGTGGCGTACGACAGGAAGCCCGGCGAGGCCGCCGACGCGCCGCGCACCGGCAACGGGGCAGCGGGCGGCGCCGCTCCGGAGAACGGCGCCCCACAGCCCGCCTGAGCCCCTCCGGGGCTGTCGCGTGGGTCTACTTCGCCCACAACTCCGTGATCCCGACGCCCAATTCGGACAGCAGGCGGCGCAGCAGCGGCAGCGAGAGGCCGATGACGTTGCCGTGATCGCCCTCGATCGAGTCGACGAAGGGGGCCGAGCGGCCGTCGAGGGTGAACGCGCCCGCCACGTGCAGGGGTTCGCCGCTCGCCACGTACGCGGCGATCTCCTCGTCGGAAGGGTCGCCGAAGCGGACGACGGTCGACGCGACCGCCGACACATGGCGGCCCGCCGCGGTGTCGTACACGCAGTGGCCGGTCTGCAGGACGCCCGCGCGTCCGCGCATCGACTTCCAGCGGGCCGTCGCCTCCTCGGCGTCGGCGGGCTTGCCGAGCGCCTGGCCGTCCAGTTCGAGGACCGAGTCGCAGCCGATGACCAGGGCGCCCTTGGCGTCCGGGCGCGCCGAGACGACCGATGCCTTGGCCTCGGCCAGGGCCAGGGCCAGCTCGGCGGGGGTCGGTGCGGAGATCGCGTCCTCGTCGACCCCGCTGACGATCACCTCGGGGGCGAGACCGGCCTGGCGCAGGAGGCCGAGCCGGGCGGGGGACTTGGAGGCGAGAACGAGGCGGCGTGGCTGTCGGGGCTGATCACTCATGCGGCCAGGTTAGCGAGCCCCGGTGGACCCCCGGGCGGACGTCTCGGCGGACGCCTCAGTGGATGCCCAGGACGAACATCGCGATGACCATGGCCAGGGCGAGGACGAGCCCCGCACGGCGCATCTTCACCTGCATGTCCCGCATGTCCTTCGGCGGGTTGTCCTCCGGGTCCGACCACAGCATGCAATCGATACTGCGCGCGGTGACGGCGGGGGGGGGGGGTGTGGGGTAAGAGGGGCCCCCGGCCCGGGCACGCCTTACGCGGGGGCGGGGGCGGGGTCTGCGGGGGGGGGAGGTGGGGGGCCACGGCGGGG
>NZ_JBFBAT010000009.1:0-447568 GCF_040682375.1 Streptomyces sp. NPDC051214 | reverse complement strand
ACCCCCCAGGTCATGCCTTCGACAGGGGGACACAGTCATGCCGGGCCCGGAAGCCAGCGACCCCGTTGCGGAGCCGCGGAAAACATAACGGGGGCGGGGCGGTTGCCCGTGCCGTCCCCTGCGGGCGAGTGGGGGCGGACCGCGCAGTTCCCCGCGCCCCTGGGGGCATGCCGTCGTGTTCCCTCTGCGGGTAAGTGGGGGTTGAGCGCGCAGTTCCCCGCGCCCCTGGGGGGCATGCCGTCGTGTTCCCTGTGCGGGTCAGTGGGGGCTGAGCGCGCAGTTCCCCGCGCCCCTTCGGGCGCGGTGCGACGGGGCCCCGCCAGGGGCGCGAGGAACGGCGCGCTCAGCCACAACCCACCCGCAGGGATCTATAGGGGCGCGGGGAACTGCGCGAGCGACCACGAAGCACCTGTGCAGGGATGAGCGCGGGGCGGGGCCCCGTGAGGGGCGCGGGGAACTGCGCGAGCGGCCACGAAGCACCTGCAGGGATGAGCGCGGGGCGGGGCCCCGTCAGGGGCGCGGGGAACGGCGCGCTCAGCCACAACGCACCCGCAGGGATCCTCAGGGGCGCGGGGAACTGCGCGATCGCCCCCCAGGCCCCCAGCCGGGGCCCACGGATTCAGCGAAGGGACGCCGCCTCGCGGGCCAAGCCCTCGACACGGGGCCAGTCCTTCGCCAAGACCGCGTCAGCGGGAAGCATCCAACTACCCCCCACGCACCCCACGTTCGCCAGAGCGAGGTACGCCGGCGCGGAGGCCAGACCGATACCCCCCGTAGGGCAGAAGCGGGCCTGCGGCAGCGGCCCCCCGAGCGACTTGAGATAAGCCGTACCGCCGGCGGCCTCCGCCGGAAAGAACTTCATCTCGCGCACCCCCCGCTCCAACAGCGCCACCACCTCGGAAGCCGTCGAGACCCCCGGCAGGAACGGCACCCCGGACGCCTTCATCGCGGCAAGCAGCGTGTCGGTCCACCCGGGGCTGACCAGAAAGCGGGCCCCGGCGTCGACGGACTCCGCGACGCCCTGGGGCGAGATGACGGTGCCCGCACCGACCACCGCGTCCGGCACCTCCGCCGCGATGGCCCGGATCGCGTCGAGCGCGGCGGGCGTACGCAACGTGACCTCGATCGCGGGCAGCCCGCCCGCGACCAGCGCACGCGCCAGCGGCACGGCGTCGGCGACGTCCTCCACGACGACCACGGGGACGACGGGGGCAAGATCGAGCACGGAGGCGGAGGCGGAGGAGGAGGCCGCACCGGAGGGGGAAGTCATGGCTGCATCCTGCCCCGGGCCACGCAGCATGCGCAAAGGGCGTTGCGCATGCTGCAACAAGCACCCGTCCGGAGTCAGTGAATCTCCCGCACCACCACGTCCAAGGCCCACGCCTTACCAGCCTTCGAGGGCGCCTCCGCCTCCACCACATGCCCAAGATCCCGCAACGCCTCGACCAGCTCGGCCGGATTCTTCGGCTGCGTGCCGGTCTCCAGGAGCGACCGGACGATCCGCCCCTTCGTCGCCTTGTTGAAGTGCGAGACGACGGACCGCTTCTCGACGCCGTCGACCATCTGCGCGTGCAGCACCCGCACGGTCGCCGTCCGGTCCGCGACCTCACCCTTCGGCTTCCACGCGGCCGCGTACGCCGATGACCGCAGGTCCAGTACGAGCCCGTCGCCCGCGGCCTCGGGCATCGCAGAGGCCATCGGCGTACGCCAATAGGCGCCCAGGGCGCCGAGGCCGGGCAGTTTCACGCCCATCGAGCAGCGGTAGGAGGGGATGCGGTCGGTGACGCTGACGGCGCCCCACAGCCCGGAGAAGACCAGAAGGGAGCGGGCCGCACGGCGCTTGGCGGCGGCATCCAGCGTGGCGAGGCCCAGGGCGTCGTACAGAACGCCCGTGTAGATCTCGCCCGCGGGCCGCGCACCCGCCGTACGCAGCTCGGCGTTCTTCGCGATCTCGCCGCGCAGACCCTCGCTCAGACCGAGTACGTCACGGGCCTTCTCCTCGTCCGCCACGCAGAGATCGACCAGCTCGTCGAGCACCGCCTGCCGCGCGTCCGCGAGCGCCGGCAGGGAGAGCGACTCCGGCTTCAGGGGGGCGCCACGGCCGGAGGACGCCTTGCCTTCGGAGGGCGGCAGCAGGACGAGCATGGGTCTCCTTCAGAGAACAACGGATGGGGGTGCGGACCCTGCGCCAGGGTAATCGCCACCGGGTCCGAGGGGCGCCCACGCCTCCCTCCGCCGGGTCCGGGAGACGTCCACGCGTCCCTCCACCGTGCCACCCCGCCCCACCCCGCCTACGCTCGACCCATGCCCCGTCGCCATCTCCGTGTGACCGGCGCAGCGGAAGCTCCCCTGGGGGGCGCGCTGCGTGAGCTGCGTACGAAGTTGGACGTGCCCGAGGGATTTCCCGCGGACGTCATCGCCGATGCCGAGCAGGCCCTCGCCGCTCCGACCCTCCCCGCGCACGACGCGACCGACATCCCCCTGTTCACCATCGACCCGCCCACCTCCGTCGACCTGGACCAGGCGATGCACCTCTCCCGGCGGAACGGCGGCGGATTTCGCGTGCGGTACGCCATCGCGGACGTCGCCGCGTACGTCACCCCCGGCGGACCCCTCGACACGGAGGCCCATCGGCGCGTCACCACCCTCTACTTCCCCGACGAGAAGGTCCCGCTGCACCCCACCGCCCTGAGCGAGGGCGCGGCCAGTCTGCTGCCGGGTCAGGACTGCCCGGCGGTGCTGTGGACCGTCGACCTGGATGGAGAGGGGCGCACCCTCTCCACCGACGTGCGCCGTGCCCTCGTACGCAGCCGCGCCAAGCTCGACTACGACGGCGTGCAGCAGGCCATCGACGCCGGCACCGCAGAGGAGTCGCTCGCGCTGCTCGCCGACATCGGGCGGCTGCGCGAAGGGCTCGAGGTCGAGCGGGGCGGCATCTCCCTCAACGTCCCCGAACAGGAGATCGTCGAGCGGAACGGCACGTACGAGCTGGGATTCCGCGCGCCGCTTCCCGCCGACGGGTGGAACGCCCAGATCTCCCTCCTCACCGGCATGGCCGCCGCCGAGCTGATGATCCAGGCGGGCGCGGGCATTCTGCGGACCCTCCCCACCGCCCCGGACGGCGCCGTCGGCCGCCTGCGCCGCACCGCGAAGGCCCTGGACGTCGACTGGCCGCACCACGTCCCGTACGCCGAGCTCGTCCGCTCCCTCGACCCGCGCCTGCCCCACCACGCCGCGTTCCTCCAGGAGTGCACGACGCTCCTGCGCGGCGCGGGATATACCGCGTTCAGCGGCGGCCACGTCCCGGAGCTGATCACCCACGCAGCCGTCGCCGCCCCCTACGCCCACTGCACTGCCCCCCTGCGTCGTCTCGTCGACCGCTACGCCTCCGAGCTGTGCCTGGCCGCGATCGCCGGGGACGAACCGCCCGAGTGGGTGCTCGCCGCGCTCCCCGAGCTGCCCAAGGAGATGGCGGACGGGACGCGGCGTGCCAACACCGTCGAGCGCGAGTGCGTGGACCTCGTCGAGGCCGCGCTGCTCAAGGACCGGGTGGGTGAACTCTTCGACGGGGTGGTGGTGGACGTCCAGGAGCGCGAACCCACCGTCGGGACGGTCCAGTTGACCGATCCCGCGATCGTCGCCCGCATCGAGGGCGGCATCGGTGGCCTGCCCCTGGGGGAGCGGCTGCGGGTGCGGCTCACGCAGGCCGACCCGGGGTCGGCGAAGGTACAGTTCGCGCCCGCGTGAGCTACTGGGTGAGCTCCTGCGCACGTCCCCGCGTGCGTTCCAGGGCCCGCCCCAGCGCCGCTCGCAGCTCCGCCGGCTCGTCGGAGTGCAGCCGTACGGTCGTCACGGGCCGGCGCCCACCAAGAAAGCCGACCGCCATGACGGGCTCCGTCAGCTCCAGCGTGAGGGACGTCTGCGCGGCGACCGGAATGTTGAGCACCCCGTCGGCGGCCTCGTGCGTGAAGAGCCGCTCGCCGCGCACGGCGGCGATCCGCTCCAGCGGTATCGACATGTCCCGGTGGGCGCCGTGGCGTACGCGGAGTGAGTCGGCGGACAGCACGTGCGGCCGCGTCACGGAGGCGGCGTGAATGCCGAGCATCAGGATCACGCCGTAGACGTCGATGACGAGGGTGATCGCGTGGAGCGTGGGCATGTTCCGCAGCAGCAGGGCGAGCCCGATGGTCTCCACGACGGAGACGAAGACGAAGCCGTAGAGCATCGCGGCCTGATCCCGGGCGTGCCCGAAGGCGAGATCCCCCTCCCGCACCCCGTGCCGCCGCCGCGCCACCCACAGCACCAGGCTCGACAGCGCCCGCACCTCGTGCCCGACGATCCGTCGCACCGGCTCCGGCACGACGTCCCTGACCGCCGCGCGTCCGCCCCGCCGGTACACGATCAGAAGCCCGGCGCACTCGATAAGAAGCAGCGCAAGGGCCACGGCCTCCACACCGACGAGCACACGCACGGGGAGCACGTCCCCCGTCAACAGGCATACGAAAAGCACGACTTCGACAGGTACGACCACCCAGGCGAGGCCCCGCACGAGCCTGGTCATCGCGCACCCCTTTCGATGAGGAGCCGCATCCCGCGGCGTACGGCCTCGGCCTGGGCGGGGGAGAAGTCGGAGAAGAAGGCTTCGAGGAACCGGTCGTCACCGCGGCCCCGCCCGTCGGCCACCGCCTGTACGCCCTCGGTGCCCAGCTGCTCCAGGAGCGAGTCGGGCAGGGCCGCGGCGAGCGCCTGCGCCGCCTCGTGCACGGCAGCCTCCGTACGCGGATCGGCGAGGTCGGCTTCCGCGAGCGCGTCGAGTAGCGCGTACACCTCGTGCGCGCGCTCCACGGCGTCCGGGGTGGACAGCGCGGGGTGCAGCGCGGCCATGAACCTGTCGCGCTCCTCCGGGGGCGCCGTCGAGTCGATCAGGGCGAGCAGCTCCCGGTCCTTCGCGGCCATCGCGGACTCGGGACCCTCGCGGCCGGCGCCGGAACGGGCCATCTCGGCGAAGAAGTCGCCCAGTTGAGGCGAGACGGGCCCCTCGGCGGACAACCGCCCGTGTTCCGCGTCGTCCAGCAGCACCCGCAGCCGCTCCCGCCGCTCGCGGATCGCGGTCTCCTGCCGGGCGAGGTCCGAGTCCAGCTCGGCGAGCACCTCGGCCAGCTCGCGCCCCGCGTCGTCCGCGAGCACGTCCCGCACCTCGGCGAGCCCGAGCCCCAGCTCGGTCAGCCGCCGGATCCGCGCCAGCGCGACGGCGTGCCGCAGCCCGTACTCCCGATAACCGTTGGCCCGGCGCTCGGGCTCGGGCAGCAGCCCGAGGTGGTGATAGTGCCTGATGGCCCGGGTGGTCACACCGACCACCCCGGCAAGCTCCCCGATCCGCATCCCGCCCGCCCCGTTCATGGAGCCCCTCGCATCGCGTTCATGGGGCCAGTAGAAACGTTGACGCTGCGGCAAGGTCAAGCAGCCGGTCAAGCAGCGACGGGGCGGGACCCGCCGGACGGGCGAAGCCTGACGTCCGCCGGTGATCCTGTGCCACGATCGAGGGAACGACTCCCGATCTCTTGGACGGCGGATCAAGCGATGTCCCAGTCTGGCGAGCGACCGAGGAAGGGGCGTGACATGACTGCCATGGCACACGAGCCGCTCACGCGGGCAGAAGTCCTGCTGGAGGGCTTCCTCGAACTGGGCACGCCGGATGGCTTCCGTGCGGAGCTGATCGAGGGGGAGATTGTCGTGACGCCACCGCCGGACGGGGACCACGAGGACTACATCGAGCTGGTCGTCAGCCAGGTCTACCGGCGCTCCCGGACCGACATGCAGTTCTCCGGGAACAAGGGCTTGAAGTTGAAAAGCGGGGGCGCCTGCCCGAACAATCACGCCATCCCGGACGGCACCTTCGCCCCCAGGAAGCTGCGGCTCTTCCGGGGCGCCGAGTCCTGGATGCCCTGTGAGGGCGTGGCTATGGTTGCCGAGGTCACTTCCACCAAACCGCAGGCGGACCGCGAGGCCAAGCGTCGCTGTTACGCCCGTGGTGGCATCCCCCTCTACCTCCTCATCGACCGTGAGGGCTCCTCGGTGACGCTGTTCAGCGACCCGGAGGGCGACGACTACCGCCAGCACTGCACGCTTCCCTTCGGCAAGGCGGTGGCGCTCCCCGAACCGTTCGGCTTCGAACTGGAGACCGCGGAGTTCGGCTGAGGCCGTCGGCCGCGCGGCTCGGGGCGCCGGGTAGCATGGTCGGCACGGCAGACGAGCCGGGCGGACGGCCGCGTGGAGGTTCCCTCACCAGGGGGTCTTCCCGAGGAACGTCCGGGCTCCACAGGGCAAGGTGGTGGCTAACGGCCACCCGGGGTGACCCGCGGGACAGTGCCACAGAAAACAGACCGCCGGAGGCTTCGGTCTCCGGTAAGGGTGAAACGGTGGTGTAAGAGACCACCAGCGCCTGAGGTGACTCAGGCGGCTAGGTAAACCCCACCTGGAGCAAGGTCAAGAGGAAGCGCCGCTTTGCGAAAGGCGGCGGTTCTGCGCGGATGATCGAGGGCTGCCCGCCCGAGTCCGCGGGTAGACCGCACGAGGTCCGCAGCAATGCGGACCCTAGATGGATGGCCGTCTCCCCGGCCGCCGCGAGGCGACCGGGCGACAGAACCCGGCGTACAGCCCGACTCGTCTGCCGCTACAGCCCTGACCTGGATCGAGGTCGCCATCCGCCCCGCCGGGATGCACGTGTGTGCCCGTGGCCTCAGTAGTGGTAGCGGGCCTTGAGGATCTTGACTTCCTTTACGTCCACCCGGTAGACGAGACGGTGCTCGTCGTCGATCCGGCGTGACCAGTAGCCGGACAGGTCGCCCTTCAGGGGCTCCGGCTTGCCGATGCCGGTGAAGGGAGTGCGCTGGATCTCCGCGATCAGCCGTGTGATCCTCCGGGCCCTGGCGCGGTCCGAGCCGAGCCAGAACAGGAAGTCCTCCCATCCGGCCGGGTCGAAGTGCACGCTCCTCACCCGTCACCCGCCAGCTCTTCGAGCTCATCCATGGTCTTGGTGACCGCGGCATCGCCGGCCCTGTCCCGCGCCACGGCTTCCATGAGGCTCTGCGCGTTGGCGGGGGAGCGCAGCAGGTAGACGGTCTCCTGCCAGGAGTCGTAGTCCTCGGAGGACATCAGCACCGCGTCGCCGTTCTTGGAGCTGATGCGCACAGGGGTGTGGTCATCGTTGACGCGCTTGATCAGCGGGAAGAGGTCCTTGCGGGCCTCGCTGGCGCTCATCGCCATTTACTGGACCTCTTTCCTTCCTGGTGGTACGGAAAAACGGTACCACGATGGTACCGATTTCTGGTACGAGTGTCTCAGAACACCGACAAGCCCGTCAGCGTCGTGAAGCGGTCCAGCGCCACCACTCCCGACACCGAGTTGCCCCGCTCGTCCAGACCCGGGCTCCAGACGCAGAGCGTGCAGTGACCGGGGACGACGGCGATGATGCCGCCGCCCACGCCGCTCTTGCCGGGCAGCCCCACGCGGTAGGCGAAGTCGCCCGCGGCGTCGTACGTCCCGCACGTCAGCATGATCGCGTTGACCTGCTTGGCCTGGCTGCGGCTGAGCAGGCGGGTGCCGTCGGCGCGGATGCCGTGGCGGGCCAAGAAGCCGGTGGCGAGGGCCAGGTCCGCGCAGGACGCCTCGACGGAGCACTGGCGGAAGTACTGGTTCAGGAGCACCGGCACCGGATTGGCGATGTTTCCGTACGACGCCATGAAGTGGCCCAGCGCGGCGTTGCGGTCGCCGTGCGCCGACTCGGAGGCGGCGACGCTCTCGTTGATGGCGAGCCCGGGATTGCCGCTCTCCGCCCGCAGGAAGTCGAGGAGGGCGACCGCCGCGTCGCCCGTCTGGGTCTGCAGGCGGTCGGTGACGACGAGTGCGCCCGCGTTGATGAAGGGATTGCGCGGGATGCCGTTCTCGTACTCCAGCTGCACGAGCGAGTTGAAGGGGTTGCCGGAGGGCTCGCGGCCCACGTGGTCCCAGAGGGCGTCGCCCTCGCGGGCCAGGTCGAGCGCCAGGGTGAAGACCTTGGTGATGGACTGCGCGGAGAACGGCTGCCGCCAGTCGCCCACCCCGTACACCGTGCCGTCCGGCTCCGCGACGGCCATGCCGAACCGGCGCGGGTCACAGGCGGCGAGCGCCGGGATGTAGTCGGCGGGCTTGCCGCGCCCCGGCGTCTTCTCGATCTCGGCCGCGATGCGGTCCAGGACCGGCTGGTAGGTCGGGGGTGTCCGGGGCGGGGTCATGATCGCCATTTTGCACCCGGACGACCGACATCGCGGGTAGCGGCCGGATTTGGCCGTAGCATGTCAACAAGTGTGGGAGCGGCTCTTGTTACCTCCAGTAAGCCGTGCCTCAATGCGACTCAGGGCGCTGACTGGTCGTCAGTTCACCTGAATCCCCCCCGCATTCCCCCCACTTGAAGGCAGGCCCCCATGAGGCAGGACATTCGCGCAACAGGCAGGCCGCAGCGCAGATTCGGCGCCGACAGGCTCCGCAGGATCGGTACCGGGTCGGCGTTGGGCGTCGGGCTGGTCGCCGTGGGTGCCATGGTGATGGCGCCCGCCGCCACCGCGGTCACCCCTGACACCGCCACCATCTCCTTCGACTGCGGGACCTGGGGCTCGGGTTCCGCGACGCTCAAGGCCACCCAGGACGGGACCGCCGCGACCATCAGCGTCTCCACGTCCGCGATCAGCGCCCCCATCGACATCGCCGCCGGTTCCGTCGCCTCGACGCTCACGCTCACCAAGAACGGAACGGACAGCACCACCTTCACCGGCAGCTCCAACCCGGCCATCCCCGCGGGCGGCGAGGTGTCCACCGGACCGCTCGACGGGACCGTCGCCACCGGCGACAGCCTGGAGGGCAAGTCGCTGCAGGTCGTGGTCCTCGGCATCACCGTGACCTGCAACGCCACCTCCGCGCAGGCACCCGGGCCGTTCGTCTTCTGACGGCCGGTTACCTACCGACAGCTGTCTACTGGTGCCCGTCGGCTTCCCCCGCCAGCGGGCGCCAGTACTGGTCCTTGCCCTCGTCCCGTACGACGTACCCCAGACCCTGCATCGTCTCGGCGAGGTCCCGGACGTCCTCCTCGGCCTTGCTCTTCAGCGCGACCTTCCGGGCGGCGAGGACCGCGTGCGCCTCGGCGGGCAGACCGGGAGCCCCGGGGATCCAGCGGTGGAACAGGGCCGCGTGCGGGTCGGTGTCGTGCCAGGGGTAGCCGTGCGAGCGGAGGGCCTTGGACAGGGGCGCGGCTGCCGTCTTGTGGACGCCGCGCGTGAACTCGCGCGATGACTCATCGAGGACCACCAGTTCCTTGCCGTCCAGGAACACCGCCGAGACGCGGGCGCGTTCGATGGTCCGCTTCTTCTCGTGCAGGTCGGCCGTCAACTCCCGGTCGGTCAGCGTCAGCTTGAGGGTCTCGTCGAAGTCCGTCGCGGCGATGAGCAGCCCGGCGACCAGGCCGAGGCCCGCCGCGATCGCCGTCTGCCACGGCCTGTCCAGCGAGCCGACGAACGTGATGCCGTCCCGCCAGGGCAGCACCGGCAGGTCACTCAGCCAGCGGGCCAGAGGCGGCAGGGCGATGCCGAGCAAGAGGCCGAGGATCGGCATGCCGATGAGTACGGTCAGCAGGTCGGCGCGCGGGTAACCGAGGACCGTCGTCCGGTCCTTGTGGAGCGGGACGGGGCCGTAGCTCTCTTCGCTGGTCATGTCCCCGACGTTAGGCGGGCAGGCACCCACGGGGGAGCGGCCGAAAGTAGGTGAGCGACAGACTTCGGTCGGTGTTGTGGGGGTGGGGGAGGGTGCGCGCCGCGGACCGGGCCGTCCACAAATGCGTTGCCGTGGCCGGGCGCCCCCTCCTACCGTGCCGATCATGCTGCCCACCGTGGACACCGACGAGCAATGGGACGTCGTCGTCCCCGACGAGGCCGTCATGCGGCCCGGCGTCGAGGACCTCTGCCGCAGGCTCGGCCTCGCCTCAGCGCCCCTCCACCGGTTCACGGAGGGGACACAACCCGTCTACGCCGTCGGGGACGACCTCGTCCTGAAGCTCTTCCCCGGCGCCGTCGCCCACGACGGCCTCGTCGAGGAGCGGGTGTTGAGCCATCTTGAGGGCCGGCTGCCCGTCCCGACACCGCGGGTGCACGCGGCGGGGACGTACGAGAACGGCTGGCGGTACGTGCTGATGTCCCGGCTGCCCGGCGAAGACCTCGCCGAGGCCTGGCCGCGCATTCCGCGCGCCGACCGGGAGCGTCTGGTCACCGAGGCCGGTGAGGCGCTCGCCGCGCTGCACGCCCTGGACCCCGGGCCGCTCGCCGATGTGCTCGGGCCCGGCGACTGGGGAGCCTTCCTCCGCAAGCAGCGTGCCGGGGCCGTCGCGCGGCAGCGGGAGCGCGGGCTGCCGGAGAGCTGGCTGGAGCAGATCCCCGGCTTCCTGGACGCGGTGCCGCCGCGGGCCGACGCGCCGCGCGTTCTGCTGCACACCGAGTTCATGCGGCAGCACCTGCTGGTCGGGTCCGTCGGCGGGGAGGGGCGGCCCCGCCTCACCGGGCTCTTCGACTTCGAACCCGCCATGATCGGGGACAGGGCGTACGACTTCGTGGGCGTCGGCCTCTTCGTCACGCGCGCGGAGCCGGGGCTCCTCGGCCGCTTCATGGGGGCCTACGGCCACACCTTCGAGCCGCGCGAACTCCTCGCCCACACCTTGCTCCACGTCTACAGCAACCTGCCCTGGTACCTGCGGGAACTGCCCGCCCCGCCGGAGCCGACGCTCGACGCGCTGGCCCGGACGTGGTTCGACGCCGGAAGCGGCTGAGCCCTGACGCCCCCCCTCAGCCCCCCGGCCCAGGACCCTCAGCCCACCGGCATCAGGGTCAGATACGCGAGGCCGAGCACCTGGCGGTAGCCCCGCAGCCAGGTGGAGCGCTGGCGGTCGGCCTTCTCGCCGGTCTCGGCGGCCAGGGGGTGGCCGGGGTTCCTGGCCAGCCATTCCTCCACGTCCGTGCGGTAGCCGGACTCGAAGTCCTCCCACTCCTCCGCGCTCGCCGTCTCCACCCACAGGGGGCGGAAGCCCGCGGCGATCGCCGCGTCCACGAGGTCGCCCAGGAAGAGGTGTTCGCCGGTGTGGGCGCCGGGCCACATCCCGGCGAGTTCGTCGGCGGTGGGCGTGCGCTGCCAGAAGCCCTCGCCGAGCACGACGCGGCCGCCCGGAGTGACCAGGCGGCGCAGGGCGCGCAGGGCGGCCTCGGTGTGGGCGGGCGGTTCGGCGGAGCTGAGCGCGTGGCTCGACCCCAGGCACAGCACCAGGTCGGCGGGGCCGCGGGTGGTGTCCGTCGCGGACTCCTCGACGAAGGAGACGCGTTCGGCCAGACCGCGCTCCTTGGCGGCGGCACGGCCCCTGGCCAGGTCCTCGGCCGACAGGTCGATGCCCACCCCGGTGGCGTCCGGGGCGGCCTCGAGGACGCGGAGCAGCAACTCGCCCCAGCCACAGCCGAGATCGAGGACGGAGCCGGTGCCCGGCGCGACACGCTCGACGAGGCGAGCGGCTCGCGCCTCGGAGAGCGGGCCGTGGAAGGTCAGGCCGGTCAGGCGGGGCGGCACGTTCTGGAGGGTGGTGTCGGTCATGGGCGAGGACGCTATCCGGTCAGCTCCCCTCCCGACCAGCGACTTTCGCAGCGATGTGCCGTGCGACCTCGTCCGGTGGCACACCGGTCGTGTCGATCACCTCGCCCGCGCGCCGCAGCCACGGCAGCGCCTCCTGGTAGGGGACGACGTGGTCGAGGCGCCAGGGGATGATCGCCGGGAGGTCGGACTCGATGCGCCGCACCAGCGTCTCGGAGTCGGCGTGCAGCACGAAGTGGTGTACGGGAACGCCGAGTTGGCCGAGCCCCTCGCGCAGCTCCGTCCAGTACTCCTCCACGAGCACCGTCTGCGGGACGACCAACGTCCCGCCCTTGTACGCGAGCAGGTGGCGCGCGGTCTCCACGACCAGGGCCCGCCACGGCGGCCAGTGCTGGAAGTCGGCCTCCTCCTGGAGAGGGCCGAGCACGTGGTGCAGCATGTAGCCGACCTCTTCGGCGTCGAAGAGCCGGGCGCCCGGGAGCAGACCGACCAGCCGCTCGGACGTGGTGGTCTTGCCCGCCCCGTAGCTTCCGTTGACCCACACAATCATGGGGGTCAGGCAACCACGTACGCCGTGAAGCCGCCGTCAGACCTCGTCCGGCCCCGACGCGCTCTCCTGCTCCCGTACGTTCTTCGCCCGTGAGCCCACCGAGACGAGTACGCCGAGTGCCGTTCCCGCCAGGGCCGCCGGCACCATCCAGTTGCGGTTGAAGGAGTGGCCGAGCGCGTCGTCGAGGGAGTAGGCGCCGGGGCCCGTGACGGCGAGGGTGGCGGCGACCATGCCGAGGAACGCCGGGTACTCGTAGCCGCCCGCCTGGCTGAAGAAGCCGTTGGGGGCGTGCACCGCGGTCGCCCCGGTCATCGCGCCGGCCGCCGCGGAACCGGCGGCGGGGGTCGCGAGGCCCAGTGCGAGCAGCGTGCCGCCGCCTGCCTCGGCGAGCCCGGCGACGACGGCGTTCGCCTTGCCGGGCGCGAAGCCGATGGACTCCATGAAGGCGCCGGTGCCCTCGATGCCGTGGCCGCCGAACCAGCCGAAGAGCTTCTGGGCGCCGTGAGCGGCGAGGACACCGCCGGTTCCGACGCGGAGCAGCAGAAGGCCCAGGTCACGTCGGTCGAAGCAGGAACGGGTCATGGCGCTGTCTCCTGGGGTGGGGGCCGGGTGGGTGCCGGTGGCTGCCGGACGGGTGCCGGGTGCTCGTCACTCCACCGTCCGTCAGAGCTCCGCCGCGCACCCCGCTCGGGCGGCCGTACGGGTGACTCCGTGCGGTGGCGGGGCGGGGCGGGCGATGTGACGGTGAGCGCATGAGCATCGAGGCAGAGCGGCTCGCCGACCCGACGGTCCGGGCCTTCGTCACCGCAGTGAACGCCCACGACGAGGCCGCCTTCCGGGCCGTCCTCACGCCGGACGTGACCATGTCCGACGACGGCTCCGACCGGAACGTCGCCGACTGGGCGGACCGCGAGATCTTCTCCTCCAACGGCCACATGGACGTGGAGAGCGAGTCGGACGGCGGGCACACGCTGGTCGTCACGTACCGCAACGACACGTGGGGCGAGATGCGGACGAAGTGGGGGTTCACCGTCGACGGCGGAAAGGTCTCGCGCTTCGAGACGGGGCAGGCCTGAAGCGACCGGCATGCCGCAGGGCAACCGTTCCGTGGCCCCGGCCCTTCCCGCGGCACTGCGCGGGTCCCCGCCGGCCGTCACGGAGCGGCTGCCCTGCCCCCCTCCCCCTTCACTGTGGCTGATGCAGCAGATGCTGTAGACGCAGCAGAGGTGACAGATGTGCCGTCAGTGGCAGTTCTTGTAGCCGGGGTTGCTGTTCGTCCAGGAGCAGGAGTCCTTGAGCGAACCGCTCGGCTTGATGAGGCGGGCCTTGTCGCTGGTGTTGTTCCAGACGTACGAGCCGCGGCCCCAGTAGCGGACGCCGGACGCGTTGGTGCCCTTGCCGGTGCGGACCTTGACCGTCTTGCCCGCCCCGATCTTGTAGCTGCCGAAGGTGTACGTGTAGCCCGTGTTGTCCTTCAGCTTGTAGCCCTTGAGCTGGATCGCCGAGCCGGAGTTGTTGTGGATGTTCACCCACTCCGCGTTCAGCGAGGAGTTGGAACGGGAGTCCCGGCCCGGGCTGTCGAACTGGATGTAGCCGAGGTGCAGTCCGCCCTGGTGTGCGGCGGCGGCCGCCGCCGCCGGGGACGCGGCGAGCAGAGGGGCCGCGAGTGCGGCCGCGGCGAGGACGGCCGGGGCCGCGGAACGTATGCGCAAGGTGTGCTCCGAGTGTGCAGTTCTCGTGGAGGGCACGCTGAGCATACGGGGGTTGATGCGCGTAATTGACGCGGTATTTCCCATTCCGTTTGTGAAGATGTGGGCCGACCGTGAACGAGGGGTCACGGTCGGCCACGAGGGGCCGGCGGGGCCGTCGGCGCCAGGGACCTAACCCCGCCCGATGAAGGGCATGTTCGTCGCGAGCACCGTGGCGAACTGGACGTTCGCCTCCAGCGGCAGTTCCGCCATGTGACGCACCGTCCGGGCCACGTCCGACACGTCCATCACCGGCTCGGGCGCCAGCTCTCCGTTGGCCTGGAGGATCCCGGCCTGCATCCGCTCGGTCATGTCCGTCGCCGCGTTGCCGATGTCGATCTGGCCGCAGGCGATCCGGTGGGGGCGGCCGTCCAGGGAGAGGGACTTCGTCAGGCCGGTCAGCGCGTGCTTCGTCGCCGTGTACGCGATGGAACGCGGACGCGGCACGTGCGCGGAGATCGAGCCGTTGTTGATGATCCGGCCGCCCTGCGGGTCCTGCTCCTTCATCTGCCGGAAGGCCGCCTGCGCGCACAGGAACGCGCCGTTGAGGTTCGTGTCGACGACGTGCCGCCACGCGTCGTACTCCAGTTCGTCGACGGACACGCCGCCGGGGCCGAACGTGCCGGCGTTGTTGAAGAGGAGGTCGAGCCGGCCGAAGCGGTCGCGCACGGCGGCGAACAGCGCGGCCACGTCCTCGGGCCGTGAGACGTCGGTGCGCACGCACAGGGCGTCGGTCGCGGCCGGGGCGTTCGGCTCGGCGGACCCCTCGGCGTGCGGGACGGGCCGCACCGCGGCGCCCTCCGACACCCCCGCGGCGATCGCCGCCGTCTCCTCGAGCGTCTCCTTGCGGCGCCCCGCGAGCGCCACGGACCATCCGGCCCTCAGCAGTTCCACCGCCACGGCCCGGCCGATCCCGGAACCCGCGCCGGTCACCACGGCGGTCTTCGGTCGTCCGGTCGGGTGCTCAGTTGGCTCAGCGTTCATGGCCCCGCAGCGTACGGGAGGTGTGTCTATAGGGTCATCATCCGCCCGCCATTTGGGTGTTGTGTACGCGACAGTCGCGCGTCTTCCCCCGCCACTTGCATGCCCAGGACACCAATCGTCAGGGGAGGGCCACATGACACCCAAAGGCCAGCAGGACACAGCCGAGCTTCGAGCCGCCGCGCGCCACCTGGGCCGCCGGCGCTTCCTGACCGTCACCGGCGCCGCGGCCGCGCTCGCGTTCGCCACCAATCTGCCGACAGCGGGCGCCGCCGGCGCCGCCGAGATGGACGCGCGGAAGATCGCCGACGATCCGTTCACCCTCGGCGTCGCGTCCGGCGACCCGCAGCCCGACTCGGTCCTTCTCTGGACCCGCCTCGCCCCGTCCCCGTACGAACCGGGCGGCGGGCTGCCGAACCAGCGCGTCGTCGTCGAGTGGGAGCTTGCCCACGACGCCGGTTTCCAGCGGGTCGCCAGACGAGGCTTCGAGATCACCCATCCCGAGTTCAACCACACGCTGCACGTCGAGGTGGGATTCCTGGACGCGGGGCGGACCTACTACTTCCGGTTCAAGACGGGGAAGTGGATCAGCGAGACCGGCCGGACCCGCACCGCGCCCGCGGCCGGCAGCACGGTGAGCTCCCTGAAGTTCGCCGCGGTGTCCTGCCAGGCGTACCACGACGGCTATTTCACCGCCCACAAACACCTGGCGAAGGACGACGTCGACGTCGTCTTCCACCTCGGCGACTACCTCTACGAGTACGCGGTGAACTCGGCCGGCGGCCACCGCAACTACACCGACCGCGTGCTGCCCGCCGTCTTCAACCGCGAGACGCAGACCCTGGAGGACTACCGCCTGCGGTACGCCCTCTACAAGACCGACCCGGACCTGCGGGCCTCGCACGCGGCCCACCCCTTCGTCGTCACCTGGGACGACCACGAGACCGAGAACAACTACGCGGACGACCTCGACGAGAACGGCAGCCCGCCCGCCGAGTTCCTGGTGCGCCGCGCCGCCGCCTACCGCGCGTACTGGGAGAACCTGCCGCTGCGCAGCCCCCAGCAGCCCGTCGGCCCCGACCTGCAGCTCTACCGCCGGCTGCAGTGGGGCCTGCTCGCGCAGTTCGACATCCTGGACACCCGGCAGTACCGCTCCAACCAGGCCTACGGCGACGGCGCGGACATCCCGGGCCCCGAGTCGACCGACCCGAAGCGCAGCATCACCGGGGCCACCCAGGAGCGCTGGCTCATCGACGGCTGGCGCAGCTCGAAGGCCGTGTGGAACGTCATGCCGCAACAGGTCAACTTCTCGCAGCGCAAGCTGGACCTCAACGCGGTGGCGAAGCTCAGCATGGACGCCTGGGACGGCTACCCGGCCTCCCGCGACCGTGTCCTCGCGGGCGCGGCGTCGGCCGGGATCGAGAACCTGATGGTGCTCACGGGCGACGTGCACGTCGGGTACGCCTACGACATCAAGGCGGACTTCGACGACCAGGCGTCCAAGACGGTCGGCACGGAGATCGTCGCCACGTCCGTCGCGAGCGGCAGGGACGGCGCCGACAAGCCCGCCACCTGGGACACCTACACCAAGGCCAACCCGCACATGAAGTTCTACAACGGGCGGCGCGGCTACGTGACCGTGGACCTCGGCCAAAAATCCGCGCGCGCCGACTTCAAGACGGTGTCGGCGGTGACCACGCCGGGAGCGCCCGTCACGACGGCGGCCTCCTTCGTGACGGAGGCGGGGAACCCGGGCCTGAAGCCCGTATGACCTGCGGGGGTGCGCTCACTCGCCCGGGTAGCGCACCCCGATCCGCTCCCGCACCGTGTCCAGGGTCCGCATCACCGCGAGGGTGCCGTCCAGCGGGACGAGAGGCGACTCGGTGTCGCCCGCGCGCAAGCGGTGCATGACCTCGGCGGCCTCGTGCTTGAGGCTGTCGCGGGGGCCGTACTCGGGGGAGGCGGCGAACTCCTCCGGGTCACGGCCGTCGCGGTGCAGCACGAAGCTCTCCGGGAAGAAGAAGCCGTTCGGGATGTCGATGCGGCCCCGCGAACCGGTGACGGACGCGGTGACGGGGGTGCCCGCGTTGATGGAGCAGTGCAACAGAGCGTGAGCACCGCTCTCGTACGAGAGCAGCATGCCCGTCTGGAGATCGACGCCCTCGTCCGAGAGCGTCGCTCTCGCACTCACCCCCGAGGGCTCCCCGAGCAGCAGCTGCGCGAACGACACCGGGTACACCCCGAGATCGAGCAGCGAGCCGCCGCCCTGCGCCGGGTCACGGAGCCGGTGCGCGGGCGGGAAGGGACCCGCGAGGCCGAAGTCGGCCTGCACGGTCCGCACCTCGCCGATCGCCCCGTCGTCGACCAGCGCCTTCATCCGCCGGATCAGCGGATGGCAGTACATCCACATGGCCTCCATCAGGAAGAGGCCGCGCTGCCGGGCGAGCGTCACCAGCTCCGCCGCCTCGCGCGCGTTCAGCGTGAACGCCTTCTCGCAGAGCACCGAACGGCCGGACTCCAGACAGAGGCCCGCCGCCGCCCGGTGCGAGGCGTGCGGCGTCGCCACGTACACGACGTCGACGTCCTTGTCCTCGGCGAGCGCGCCCCACTCGCCGTACGCGCGCGGTATGCCGAAGCGCTCGGCGAACGCCTTCGCCGACGCGTCGGTCCGCGAGGCGACCGCGACGACCTCGGCGTCCGGCATGTCGAGGAGGTTCGCCGTGAACGATGCGGCGATCCCGCCCGTCGCGAGGATGCCCCAACGCACGGGCTCACGGTTGTCTTCCACTGCTGGGCCCCTGTTCGTACAGCCGGAGTGCCGCGGAGTACCGCGCAGTAGCACGGAAATGGTCTCAACCAGCACAGCTGAGCTGAGAGCATAGGTAATCGCACGCCTAATCGGGAGGGAATCCGCATGCCGGAGCACGGCAGCCGCACCACGAGCGGGTCGCAAGGCCCCCTCATACGGCAGTCAACGACGGTGGAAAGGACGGCGGAGAAGGGCCCGGCACCCGACACCGTCGGCCTCACCGCCCAGCGCCGCACCGGCCTTCTCGTCACCCTCGTGCTCGGCGGCCTCACCGCGGTACCGCCGCTCTCCATGGACATGTACCTCCCGGCGCTCCCGGAGGTCACCCGCTCGCTGCACACGTCCGCCGCGACCGCGCAGCTCACCCTCACCGCCTGCCTCACCGGCATGGCGCTCGGGCAGCTCGTCGTCGGGCCGATGAGCGACAAGTGGGGGCGGCGCAGGCCGCTGCTCGTCGGGCTCCTCGTCTACATCCTGGCCACGGCGATCTGCGCGTTCGCGCCCACCGTCGAACTCCTCGTCGCCTTCCGCCTGTTGCAGGGCCTCGCGGGCGCCGCCGGCATCGTGATCGCCCGTGCCGTCGTCCGTGATCTCTACGACGGCGTGGAGATGGCCCGCTTCTTCTCCACCCTCATGCTGATCTCCGGGGTCGCCCCGGTCGTCGCGCCCCTCATCGGCGGCCAGGTCCTGCGCTTCACCGACTGGCACGGCATCTTCGCCGTGCTCACGGTCGTCGGCATCGCCCTGACCGTGGTGGTCTGGCGTGGCCTGCCCGAGACGCTCGCCCCCCGGGACCGGCACAGCGGCGGGACCGTCGAGGCGCTGCGCACCATGAGGTCGCTCCTCGCCGACCGCGTCTTCACCGGGTACATGATCGCGGGCGGGTTCGCGTTCGCCGCGCTGTTCGCGTACATCTCCGCGTCGCCGTTCGTCATCCAGGAGATCTACGGGGCGTCCCCGCAGACCTTCAGCCTGCTCTTCGGCGTGAACTCCGTCGGCCTGATCGCCGTCGGCCAGATCAACGGCAAGATCCTCGTCGGCCGGGTCAGCCTCGACAAGGTGCTCTCCATCGGTCTGGGCGTCATCGTCCTCGCCGCCGGCGCGCTGCTCCTGATGACGTCGGGAGTCTTCGGTGACGTCGGTCTGTTCCCCGTCGCCGCCGGGCTCTTCGTCCTGATGTCGGCGATGGGCCTCGCGATGCCCAACACGAACGCCCTCGCCCTGATGCGCACCCCGCATGCCGCGGGCTCGGCGTCGGCGCTGCTCGGCACGTCCTCGTTCCTCGTCGGCGCGATCGCGTCGCCGCTGGTCGGCATCGCGGGCGAGGCCACGGCCGTGCCGATGGCCGTGGTCCAGCTCGTCTGCGGCCTTGCGGCCATCGGCTGCTTCTTGGGACTGTGCCGACCCTGGCAGAACTCGCACGCGCATGCGCATGCGCACGCGAACGCGCACGCGTTCTCGGCGAGACCGACTCAGGAGGGGACGGACCACTGACCGCGCCACGCCTGCTGCGCGCCGGGACGCCGGATCGCGCGGGGCTCGACACGGACGAGATGGCCCACCTCGTGCGCGAGGTGCGTGCGCTGACGCGCGGCGAGCGGCCCTGGTGCTCCGGTGCCGTCGTGCTCGCCGGGCGTGGGCCGGTGGTCGCCGTTCATGAGGCGGTGGGCCGTGCGGTGCGTTATGCCGCGTACGACCCGGAGAAGGACGCGGGCGTCGAACTGCCGCCCGCGGAGCAGGTGCTGACCCGCACGGGCACGCCCTTCGACCTGGCCTCGCTGACCAAGCTGTTCACGACCGTCGCGGCGATGCAGCAGCTGGAGCGTGGCACGCTCGGCATCGACGCGCTGGTGTCCGCGTACGTCCCTGAATTCACGGCCGCCGCCGAGCACGGCATCACGGTGCGGCAGCTGCTCACCCACACCTCTGGTCTGCGGCCCGAACTCCCGCTGTACGACCTGCCGGACGGCGCCGCGCGTCTCGCCGCGCTGCGGGGTGAGGCTCCGTCGAGTCCGCCGGGGGATCACCTCTACTCCGACCTGAACATGCTGCTCCTCCAGCACGTCCTGGAGCGCATCACGCGGCGCCCGCTCGACGTCCTCGTCCGGGAGGGGATCACCCGGCCCCTCGGCATGGCGGCCACCGGCTTCGGGCCCCGTCCCGACGCCGCCGCCACCGAGGATCAGCGCAGGCCCTGGGCGAAGGCTGACCGGGGGATGCTGCGGGGGGAGGTGCACGACGAGAACGCCTGGGCGCTGGGTGGTGTCGCGGGCCACGCCGGGCTCTTCTCCACCGCGCGTGACCTCGCGGTCTTCTGCCGTGCGCTGCTGTGCGGGGGCTCTTACGGTACGGCGCGGATCCTCGGCCCCGACTTCGTGGAGCTGATGCTGACGCCGCCGGGTCTTGGCTTCGGGCTCGACCAGGCGTGGTTCATGGGGGAGCTGGCGGGGCGGGGGGCGGCGGGGCATACGGGGTTCACCGGGACGTCGCTGGTCCTCGACCCGGCCACGGACACGTTCCTGATTCTCCTGGCGAACACGGTCCACCCGTGGCGGGGGGTCGCCGACAGTGGGCCCCGGGCTCGGGCGGCCACGCGGCTGGCCCACGCGGCGAGGTAGCCTGCGGCTCGCTGGGCCGGCTTGGCTTGGCTTTCCTCGGCTCGGCGGGACATCACCTGCGGCCCGGTGGGGGCTTGTCGCGCAGTTCCCCGCGCCCCTGACGGGGCCCGCGGCGGAGCCGCCTGCTGGATGGGTCTGGCGAGGCGCCTAGAATTGTCTGGTGAACGTCCCGATTTTTTCGGCTGGGTCTGCCGATGTCCTGCGTAGTGCTCTCGGTGGGCTTCTTGATGGGTTGCCGCCCAAGCAGGCCGCGCAGGCCGTTGAGCGGTTGATCGCCAATTACCGGGGGGTCACCCCTACCGATGCGCCGATTCTGCGGGACCGGGCGGATGTCGCCGCCTATGCCGCGTACCGCATGCCCGCGACCTTCGAGGCGGTGCGTTCCGCGCTCGGGGCCCTTGCGGACGCGGCGCCCGCCGGGTGGGCGCCCGGCAGTCATGTGGACGTCGGCGGCGGGACCGGTGCGGCCACCTGGGCGGTGAGCGCGACCTGGGACGGCGAGCGGCCCGTCACGGTTCTCGACTGGGCCGAGCCCGCCCTCGCCCTGGGGCGTGAACTGGCCGCCGCCAACCCGCGGTTGAAGTCCGCCCAGTGGCAGCGCTCTCGTATCGGATCGGCGCTCAGCATCGAGAGCACCGATCTCGTCACCGTGTCGTACGTGCTGAAGGAGCTGACCGAAGACGATCGGCGCTCCCTCGTCGACGCCGCCGCGGACGCCGCTCAGCAGGCCGTCGTCATCGTCGAGCCCGGCACCCCCGACGGCTACGCACGCGTCATCGAGGCCAGGGACCGCCTCATCGAGGCCGGCTTCCGCGTGGCCGCGCCCTGCCCGCACAGCGCCGCCTGCCCGATCGTGCCCGGCGACGACTGGTGCCACTTCTCCGCCCGCGTCAGCCGCTCCTCCCTGCACCGGAAGGTCAAGGGCGGATCGTTGGCGTACGAGGACGAGAAGTTCAGTTATGTGGCCGCCGTGCGGTTCGATGCCGAGCCCGCACCCGAGCGCGTCGTCCGCAGGCCGCAGATCCGCAAGGGCCAGGTCCTGCTCGACCTGTGCGCGGCGGACGAGACCCTGCACCGCGAGACGGTGACCAAGCGCCACGGACCGCTGTACCGCGCGGCCCGCGACGCGGTGTGGGGCGACCCCTGGCCGCCCCACCAGGAGAGCTAGCCCCGCAGCTCCTGCGTGCAGCACTTCACGCTGCCGCCGCCCTTGAGCAGCTCGCTCAGATCCATCGCGACGGGTTCGTAGCCACGTTCCCGCAGGGGTGCGAAGAGACCGGCCGCGGCCTGCGGGATCAGCACGTGCAGGCCGTCCGAGACCGCGTTGAGCCCGAGGGCCACCGCGTCCGGCTCATCGGCGATCAGCGCGTCGGGGAAGAGGCGCCGCAGCACTGCCTGGCTGCCCGCCGAGAACGCGGGCGGGTAGTACATGACGTCGTCCGCCGCGTCGTCGAGCACCGCGAGTGCCGTGTCGAGGTGGTAGTAGCGGGGGTCGACGAGATCGAGCCCGAGGACCGGGCGGCCGAAGAACTCCTGCGCCTCCCCGTGGGACAGGGGGCTCGCCCGGAAGCCGCGCCCCGCGAGGACGTACGAGGAGGTGACGGCGAAGTCGCCCTCGCCCTCGTTGATGTGGGTCGGTTCGTGGAGGTCAGTGAAGCCGTGCTGCCGGAACCACTCCAGGTGGGCGACGGCCTCGGGGCCGCGCTCCGGGTGGGCGAACCGCGCGCCGAGCACGCGGCCCTCGATGACGGTCGCGCCGTTCGCGGCGAAGACCATGTCGGGCAGGCCGGGACGCGGGGTGAGCTCCTCGACGGTGTGGCCGAGCGAGCGGTAGCGGTCGCGCAGGTCCTCCCATTGGGCGATGGCCAGGGGGACGTCGACCGGTTTCGAAGGGTCCATCCAGGGGTTGATGGAGTACGTGACCTTGAAGTGTGCCGGTGAGCACATCAGATAGCGCCGGGGTGTGGCGCGACGAGGAAAACGACTCAACGAGGGCTCCTCACGTACCGCTGGGTCAGTTACTGCCCATAGTGGGGCAGTTGCTGCCCATGGTGCGGTCTGAGGAGCCCTCGCGCAGTGATCTGAACGGGTGGTTCATCGAATGGTCATGACCGGTCGTCCGCCGTGCGGCCTTCCCGCAGTTTGCGCAGCAACTCACGCTTCTGCGCCTGCGGGCTGAGCCCGCCGCCGACCTGGCCGCCACGGCCACCGCCGCGCAGCGCCTTGCGGGAGAGGTTGGTGCGCGTACCGCCCACACCCAGCATGTTTCCTGCTCCGCCTCGCGTCATGTCTGTACCTCCGGATCGGCAATCGGACTCTGGCGAGACGGTCCGTCTCGCTTCGATGTCCTTACTTTGAACGAGACGATTCGTCTTGTCAAGCGTTTACGAGACGGTACGTCTCGGCTCGTTCGCTGCTACATTCGACGGCATGGCCACGAAATCCGCCCCTGACTCCAAGCGCCGCAGCGAACGCTCGCGCCGCGCGATCTATGACGCCGCCCTCGACCTGGTCTCCGAGGTCGGGTACGGCAAGCTCACGATCGAGGCGATCGCCGCCCGCGCGGGCGTGGGCAAGCAGACGATCTACCGCTGGTGGCCGTCGAAGGGCGCCGTCCTGCTGGACGCCTTCCTGGACCTCGGCGAACAGGCCCACCAGGAGGCGAGCGACAACGCGGGGCGGGACCTGGCCCCGACCGAGATCCCGGACACCGGGGACCTGGAGGCGGACCTCAAGCTCGTCATGCGGGCCACCGTCGACGAGTTCAAGAACCCCAAGTACGACGCCCCTTGGCGCGCGCTCGCCGCCGAGGGCATGCTCAACTCGGAGCTCGGCGCCGAGTACGTCGAGAAGCTCCTGGAGCCAGGACTTCAGATGTACGTGCGGCGCATCGAGCTCGCCCAGGAGGCCGGCCAGGTCGCGCCCGACGTGGACCCCCGCGTCGCCCTGGAGCTGTGGACGGGCCCGCTCGCCCAGCGCTGGCTGCAGCGCACAGGACCACTCACGCACGAGTACGCCGACAAGCTCGTCGAGTACGCCCTCTACGGGATCGCGCCCCGCTGACAGCTCACGGGGAGTTGACCGGCCACTTCCGTCGCAGGCCGGCCACGCTCACGGTGGTGAGGCTCATGAGCCCCGAGAGTCCCGTGAGCACAGTCCTGGTGACCATGGCGAACACGGTAGGGGGGTAAATCACCGGTTAGTACGCAATGACGCGCGATGTCACCCTGCGCCGTGCATCACCCCAGCTACCCCGGATGTGGGCTCTGGCCCCCCGAGGAGCAGGATGGTGCGACCATGGGAGATGCTTCTCGGCACACATGTGAGGTGAGGGGATAGATGGGCGCGGAGTTCGGCCGCCGGTCCGGCGGACAGAGCAGGATTTCCCAGTGGCTTCGCCGGCGTCCCCGACCGGAGGACACGGCAGGCGACGAGGCGAGCCGCGAGGCCCTGCTGGTCGCCGCCGCGGCAGCGGGTCTGCCGCTCTCACCCGCCGCGCACCCCTCCGCGTACCGATGTTCCTGTGACCGCATCGGCTGTCCCACCCCCGCCAGGCACCCCATCTCCTTCGCCTGGCAGACGCAGTCCACCACCGACCGCGGGCAGATCGAGCGCTGGGCGAGGCATCAGCCGCAGGCCAACTTCATCACCGCGACCGGCATGGTCCACGACGTCCTCGACGTGCCGCTGGCCGCCGGACGCGAGGCCCTCGCCAGGCTCCTCGCCGACGGCATCGAGGTTGGCCCCGTCGCCGAGTCCGAGGGCACCATGGACGAGGGGCGGATGCTCTTCTTCACGCTCACCCGCGGCACCCCCGAGGACGAGGACGAGTGGTGGCCCTGCGAGCTGGACTGCCACCCCGAGACGACCAACGAACACCCGGGCCTGCGCTGGCACTGCCGCGGTTCGTACGTCCTCGTGCCGCCCGCACGGCTCCCCGGTGACCTGGCGGTCCACTGGATCCGTGGCCCCGAGCACGCGCTCCCGGACCCGCTGACGCTCCTCGAGACGCTCACCGACGAATGCGCCCGTGTGGCGGGCGAGCCCCAGCACGACGTCGCCGCCTGGCCGATGAGGGGCTGACGCCCGCGCACCGGCCCCCGGGCATCCGCCCCCGGCTACTCGCCCTTCGCGCCCGTCAGTCCCTGGATGCGGCTGAGGAACGTCACCTTGCCCGTCCCCGCCGGGTCCAGGACGACCTGGTTGGAGACGCGTTCCAGCGTCACCGACTGCTTGACCTCGCCCTTCATGAGGGGCTTCACCTCGGGCTCGACGGTGAGGTTCACACCCTTCGCGGCGGTCTGCCTCTCGTAGTGGTGCGTCGAGAAGAAGACCATCGCCCCGCCGTCCTGGGTCCGCAGACCCACCGGCGCGAACGTCCCGTCGTTCTGCGGCTCGTCGATGTACTGCACCGCGATCCCGCGCCGCTTGGTGTTCTTGTCGCGGAACGCCTTCCACGTCGACGTGTGGTCGCCCGGCGCGAACGTGTCGCCACCCGACTTCAGATACGACGTGTACTCCTTGCCGAGGTTCTTCGGCGCCACCGCGAGCGCGGAGGAGCCGGCCTCCACCGGCTCCGCCCAGCCGTCCTTGTCCTTCTTCAGCTCGGGCATCTTGGAGGGCGACACCAGATTCAGGTAGGACGCCTCCCACAGCTGGTCCTTGCTGCCCTTGGTGAAGACCAGCAGCCAGCGCAGGTCACCCCTGCGGTTGGACTTCGTGTCGGCTACGAACCAGCGGGGCCAGCCGGCCTTCTTGGGGATGGAGAACTTCGCGTCCGTCAACTCCAGGGGCACCTGGTTGGGGTTGCCGCCAGGATTCCGCGCGCCCTTCGACTTCAGGCCCGCCTGGTTGATGGCGCTCAGCGGGCCCGTGACCCGGGCCGCGTCCAGGGCCGGGTCGTACGCCTTCTCGGCCTTGTTGTACGCGGTGAGGAAGTCCTTCAGCGCGCGGTCGGCCTCAGCCTTCGTCGCCGACGGGACGACTTCCCGCTCCCCGTGCACCGTCACGCAGCCGCTCGCCGTCACCGTCAGTACGGTCACCGTCGACGCCACCATCGCGAACCGGACCTGCCGTCGCGACCGGCCGTCCCGCATCGGAGTGCGCTGCCTTGGAAGCCTGCTCATGCGTTGCGTTCACCTTCCCCTTCCCGGGCCCGAACCCTACCGGGGCGAAGAAGAACGCGAGCGTCGGGATCAGGTACAGCAGCCACACCGTGACCTGGACAACCGTCGGGTCGGGCTGGAAGTTGAAGACGCCCTTCAGGAGCGTGCCGTACCAGCTGTCAGGCGGGATCGTCGCGCTGATGTCGAACGCCTTGTTCTGCAGCCCGCCGAGGAACTCCGCCTCCTGCAGGTCATGGACGCCGTACGCGAGCACGCCCGCCGCCACGACCACCAGCATCGCGCCGGTCCAGGTGAAGAACTTCGCCAGGTTGATGCGGACCGTGCCCTTGTAGAACAGCCAGCCGAGGGCGATCGCCGTCAGCAGGCCGAGGAGCACGCCGATCAGCGGACCGGGCGTCCCGTCGTTCGACGCGCGCACCGAGGCCCACACGAACAGCGCGGTCTCCAGGCCCTCCCGGCCCACGGCGAGGAACGCGGTGGCGACCAGGGCGCCCGTGCCCATCTGCAGGGCCGCGTCCAGCCTGCCGTGCAGCTCCGCCTTGAGGTGGCGTGCCGTACGCCGCATCCAGAAGACCATCCACGTCACCAGGGCGACGGCGACGATGGACAGCGAACCGCCCAGCGCCTCCTGCGCCTTGAACGTCAGCTCCTGCGAACCGAAGGTGAGCGCGCAGCCGAAACCGAGCGCGAGGCCGCACGCGACCCCGATGCCGATCCAGATGGGCCTGAGGGCGTCGCGCCGCTCCGTCTTCACCAGATAGGCGATGAGGATGCAGACGACCAGGCTGGCCTCGAGACCTTCGCGCAGGCCGATCAGGTAGTTGCCGAACATGTCTGTCAGATCCCCTTAGGCCTCAGCCGAACAGTGCCCGGCCCCACCAGTCGTCCTTGTTCCGGACGCCCGGCGGGATCGCGAAGACCGCTGAACCCACGTGCTGGATGTACTCGTTGAGAACGTCGGCGCGCGCCAGACTGCGCTGCACCGGGATGAAGCCGGTGCGCACGTCCCGCTGGTACGCGAGGAAGAAAAGGCCCGCGTCCAGGCGGCCGAGACCGTCGGTGCCGTCCGTGAAGGAGTAGCCGCGGCGCAGGATCGTCGCACCGTCGTTGGTGTCCGGGTGCGCGAGCCGTACGTGCGAGTCCGGTTTCATCGCCTTCAGGAACGGCTCGTCGTGCTCCTTGGCCTTGCCGACCGGGGCGCCCTCGCCCTTGTCGCGCCCGAAGATGTCCTCCTGCTCGCCGAGCGGAGTCCGGTCCCAGGTCTCGACGTTCATGCGGATGCGGCGTGCGACGAGATACGAGCCGCCGGTCATCCAGGCGGGCCCGTCCTTCTCGCCGACCCACACGTGCTCGGCGAGCGCGGAGCCGTCCTCGCCCGAGATGTTGCGGGTGCCGTCCTTGAACCCGAAGAGGTTACGGGGCGTCTGCGCGCCCGGAGTCGTGGAGGACGTCTTGCCGAAGCCGAGCTGCGACCAGCGCACCGCGACCTTGCCGAAGCCGATGCGGGCGAGGTTGCGGATGGCGTGCACGGCGACCTGCGGGTCGTCCGCGCAGGCCTGCACGCACAGGTCGCCGCCGCCGCGGGACTTGTCGAGGTTGTCGCCGGGGAACTTCGGGAGGTCGACGAGCGCCTCGGGGCGCCGGTCCGCGAGCCCGAACTTCGTGAAGAGACTCGGCCCGAAGCCGATGGTCAGCGTCAGCCGGGACGGCTTGAGGCCAAGCGCCTCGCCGGTGTCGTCCGGCGGCGCCTCGGTGAGACCGCCGAAGGCGCCCTCACCGACCTCGTGCCCCGCGGTCATCCGCGCGGCGGCCTTCGTCCAGTCCTTGAGGAGCTGTACGAACTGCTCGCGGTCGTCCGTCTTCACGTCGAAGGCGGCGAAGTGCAGCCGGTCCTGGACGGGGGTCGCGATGCCCGCCTGGTGCTTGCCGAGGAAGGCGACCGCGCCGCCCGCCGACGCGGCCGGCACGGCCTCGTCCCCGGACCGGGTCACCGCCACCGCGCCTCCGGTGACGGCGGCGCCGAGCGCGAGCCCGGCACCACCCCAGCCAAGGAGCGAACGCCGGGAAGGGGAGCCGGAGTTGGCGGCGTTCTCGTCGTCGGGCGCGGTGTCGGCCCCGTCGTCGGTCCCGGTGTCGTGCGTGATCTCAGCCATGGTCCCGGCCCCCTTGCCGTTACTTGCTGCTCACGACGGCGGCGGCCAGCTTCGACAGCGGCTCCGCGAGCGCGTTGACGCCGTCCGACAGCTCCTTGGTGTCCGCCTTGTCGAGCTTGTCGTACGACGTGAACGTGTACGAGTCCTTGCCGCCGCCCTCGCGGTACTCGCCGAGCAGCTTGTCCAGCGCCGCGAACTGCTTGTCGAGCTCCTTGGTCAGCGCCGGGTCGTTCTCGGAGGCGACGGCCTTGAGCAGCCCGTACGCCTTCTCCGCGCCCTCGACGTTCGCCTTGAAGTCGACGAGGTCGGTGTGCGAGTAGCGCTCCTCCTCGCCGGTGACCTTGCCGGTGGCGACCTCGTCGAGGAGTTCCTTGGCGCCGTTGGCCATGGAGGTCGGGGTGATCTCCGCCTTGCCGACGCGGTTCTGCCAGTCCTTGAGGTCCTTGTCCAGCTGGGTGGCGAGCTCCTTCTCGCGCTCACCGAGCTTCTTGTCCTTCCACAGGGCCCGCTCCAGACGGTGCCAGCCCGTCCAGTCCTTCTCCAGGTCCTGGCCGTCCTCCAGGCCGTCCTCGCGGAGGTCGACCTTCGGGTCGATGTCACCGAAGGACTCGGCGACCGGCTCGGTGCGCTCCCAGCCGATGCGGGAGTTGGAGTACGCCTTCTTGGCGGCCTCGATGTCGCCCTCGCGGACGGCGTCGGTGAAGAGCTTCGTCCTGGGCAGCGTCGCGTCGGCCTGCTCCTGCGCGTAGGCGCGGTAGTCGGCGACGGCCTTGTCCAGGCGCGGGTCGCGCTTGACGGCCTTGCCGCCGCTGACGGTGACCTTCTGGCGGATGCCGTCGCCCTTCATGCCGGGCTTGCAGGCGATCTGGTACGAACCGGACTTCACCTCGGCGGTGAGCTTCTGCTTCGTGCCGGGGCCGATGTTCTCGCGCTCGCTGACGATGCGGTCGTCGGGGAAGAGGAGGTAGACCTCGGTGACCTTGGAGCCCTTGTTCTCGATGGCGAGCTCGACGTGCCCGGAGCTGAGCTTGGTCTTGGAGACCTCGCACTTGTCGTCGGTGGCGGTCACCTCGACGGTGTTGCCGCCGCCCTTGGCGTCGCTCTTCTCGGTGCAGCCCGTGACGGCGGTGAGTGCTGCCACTGCGGCGATGGCGGTGGCGACGGGGAGGCGGGCGGGGTGCATGGGGGCTCCAAGGCGGTTCACGGACGGGACGCGGACGACTCCGACATGCCGGTGAGGCGGACCTAACTTAACTGAGCCTTACCTGGTCGATACCCAGCTGTTCCGTGATTCACCTCTCACCGTTCAGCCCTGCTCACGGGGGCGTCACGGTGGGGTGATGGGGGGTTCATGGGGTGGCAAAGTGCGGGTCAAGGGGAAGGGATATTCAGCCCCTCCGGCGTTTGAGGAGCGGGGTCTGGGGCGGAGCCCCAGGTTCGGGAAGGGGTGGGATTGGGGAAGGCCCCGCAGGGTTCGCCCTATCCCCGCACCGGCGCCACCAGCGGAGCCCCCGTCCGTGGGTGCGGGAAGACCTCCACCGGCTGGCGGTAGACCTCGCTCAGGAGCGAGCCAGTGAAGACGGCACCCGGAGCCCCCTCCGCAGCGAGGGCCCCGCCCCGCAACACCGCCACCCGATCCGCGTACGCCGCCGCAAGCCCCAGATCATGCAGGACCACCACCACCGCGTCCCCCGCGGCAGCCCGCTCCCGGCAGATACGGAGCACCAGCTCCTGGTGGCGCAGATCGAGCGCGGCGGTGGGCTCGTCCAGGAGGAGGAGCGGGGTCCGCTGGGCGAGGACCCGGGCCAGCGCGACCCGCGCCTGCTCACCGCCGCTCAGCGCGGAGAAGGGACGTGCGGCGAACTCGCCGACCTCCGTCGCGCCCATCGCCTCCCGCACGACACGGTCGTCCTCGTCCTCACGCGCCGTACCCGCCCAGGGCGAGCGCCCCATCCGTACGACGTCCTCGACCACGAAGGGGAAGGAGAGCGCGGCCGCCTGCGGCAGCACCGCACGGCGCAGGGCGAGTTCCCGCGCCGGCCACTCCCCGGTGGGCCGCCCGCAGACACGGACGACCCCCTCGTCGGCCGGAAGGTCCGCGGCCAGCGCGGCCAGCAGCGTCGACTTGCCCGCCCCGTTCGGCCCGACCAGGGCGAGCACCTCGCCCGCGCGGGCGGAGAGGGACACCCCCGCCAGCACCGCACGCCCCCCGAGCCGCACGACGAGCCCCGACGCCTCGGCGAGCGGGTCGCCGGGAGCGAAGGGATCCGGAAGCGCGAGCCCGCGGCCGGACGAGAAGAGCCGCTCGGCGATCCGCGTGATCATGCCCAACCCCCTTGCTTGCGACGGGTCCTGCGCAGCAGCCAGAAGAAGAACGGACTCCCGACGAACGCGGTCAGCACGCCGAGCGGCAGTTCCGCCGGAGCCGCCACGGTCCGCGCCGCGAGATCAGCGCCGACCAGGACGACCGCCCCGCCCAGCGCACTGCCCGGCAGCAGGAAGCGGTGGCCGGGCCCCGCCGCCATCCGCAGCAGATGCGGGACGAGGAGACCGACGAACGTGATGATCCCGGCGACGGCCACGGCGGCCGCGGTCAGCAGCGCCACCACCAGGACAAGGACGAGCCGCAGCCGCTCGACGTCGACCCCGAGGTGCCGGGCGGGCCGTTCGCCGAGCGCCAGCAGGTCCAGCTTCCGTGCGTACAGCGGCGCCACGGCAAGGCCCGCAAGCGCGCACGGCAGCACGGCGAGCACCTTCGGCCAAGTCGCCTGCGCGAGCGAGCCGAGCTGCCAGAACGTGATCTGGGTGACCTGCGCGTTGTCCGCGAAGAAGACGCAGAGCCCGATCAACGCGCCCGCGAACGCGTTCGCGGCGATCCCCGTGAGGATGAGCGTGACGACCTCCGTGCGCCCGCCGTCGCGCGAAAGGACGTACACGAGAAGGACGGTGGCGAGGCCGGTGACGAACGCGCAGACCGTCACGGTCCAGTTGCCGAAGAAGCTGAGGCCGAGCGCGATCGACGCCACCGCGCCGACGGCCGCGCCCGCCGAGATCCCGATGACGCCGGGCTCGGCCAGCGGATTGCCGAACACGCCCTGCATGAGCGCGCCCGCGCACCCGAGCGACGCCCCGACGAGCAGCGCGAGCGCCACGCGCGGCAGCCGCACGTTCCACAGGACGCTCTCGCCGACCCGGTCGAGCGTGCTCCCGCCGAGACCGATCCGGTGCTGAATGGAGCCGATGACGTCCCCGAGGGGGATGTCGTACGCGCCGATGCCCGCGGAGAGGAGACAGAGCAGGACGAGGGTGGCCGCGAGCCCGGCGGTCAGGGCGGCCGCCGTCCCGCGCCGCCGGCTCCGGGGAGGCGTCGGCTCTTCCGTCCCGGGCGGTCCCGTGTCCGTCGCCTTGGTCAGGACGGTCACTTCTTGCCCCCGTACAACTGCTCCACCAGGGACTTCAGGACCTGGTCCGTGCGCGGCCCGTAGTTCAGGAGCACCCCGTCGTCGATCGAGACGATGCGCCGGTCGAGTCCGGCCGGGGTCTCGGCGACGCCCGGAACCTTGAGCAGCCCGTCCACGCCGTCGACCGATGCGAGCCCCTTGGACATGACCAGGATCGCGTCCGGCGCCGCCTTGGCGAGCGCCTCGCTGGTGATCGCCGTGAAGTCCTTCTTCAGCCCCGAAGCCTTGCCCGCGTCGACCGCGCCCGCAGCCTCCAGGAGTGAACTCGCGCCGGACTCGCGGCCGCCGAGCAGATAGACGGAGGCGGAGCCGCGCAGGTAGAGGAAGGCGACGCGGGGCTTCTCGGTGCGGGCGGACGCCGGGATGGACGCGCGCACCTTCGCGATGCGGTCCTGCGTACGGGACCTGAGTTCGTCGCCCGACTTCTCGACCCCGAGCGCCTTGGCCACCGCGTCGATCCGGGGGCCCACGTCGTCGAGGCCCTTGGCCGGATCGAACACGACCAGCGGGATGCCCGCGTCCCGGATCTGGCCGATGGCCTCCGCGGGCCCCGTCAGGGTGTCCGCGAGGACGACCGTCGGCTTCAGGGACAGGACGCTCTCCGCCGAGACGTCGTGCGCGCGTGTCACCACCGGCAGCTTCTCGGCCTGCTCGAAGGTCGCGGTGATGTCGCGCGCCACGACGTTCTCGCCGAGCCCGAGCGTGAAGACGATCTCGTTCAGGCTGCCGGTGAGCGGCACGATGCGGCTCGTGTCCTCGACGGTGACCTTCTTGCCGTCGGCCGACGTGACGGTGGCGGGAAGCACGGGGGCGTGACGGGACTTCAGCGGCTCGACCCGGTCGGGCGCGGAGGCGGCCGCCTTCGCCTTCGGGGACGTCTCTCCACCGCCGTCCGAGGACGACCCGCAGCCCGTGAGGGCCAGGGCGAGAACGGCGGTCCACGCGCCGGCGATACGGAGTGAGCGCGGCATACGCACCGAAGTCCACCGTCCTGTCGTGCTGTTGAGGGGCTGGCGCCAGGGCCCGCCGTGGGGCTTGTGGGGCGGGGTGGCCGGGATGGGGGTTCCAGCCGAAGTGATCGTAGTTTAGGTTAGCCTTACCTCATTAGCTACACCCGGAGGGGTCCCATGTCGTCGTCAGGACAGGCGCGAGCCACCGCCCGCGCCGGAGCCGTGGCCGTGCTCACCGCACTCGTCGGAGCACTGCTTCCCACGGCCGCCGCACACGCCGAGGACCGCACGGTCCAGGGCGGACGGCTCGACTGGGGCATCAAATCCTCGTTCCAGAGCTACGTCACCGGACCGATCGCCCAGGGGAGTTCGACCCTCCAGGGCGGCGCGGCCACCGTCGGCGGCAGCCAGTTCCGCTTCCACTCGGCGAAGGGCTCGTACGACCCGGACACCGGGGCCTTCAGCGCCGGATTCTCCGGAGGAGTCCACTTCCTGGGGCACAAGAAGGGCGGCTCGTACGAGCTCGACCTGACCATCAGCCGCCCCACCGTCAAGATCTCCGGCGGCTCCGGCACGCTCTACGCCGACATGGTCAGCAAGGAGAAGGGCACGGGCAAGGTCACGACCAACGCCCAGGTGCCGCTCGCGTCCCTCGGCATGTCCGGCGTCAACATGAAGGGCGGCTCGGGACCGATCGCCCTCAACAACCTCCCCGCGACACTCACTTCCCAGGGCGCCAAGGCCTTCGCCGGCTACTACACGGCGGGCACCGAGCTCGACCGGGTGAGCCTCTCGACCGATCTCGCGGCGAAGCCGTCCGGCTCCGGCAAGCAGTCGAAGAAGCCCGCGCCGAAGCCCGCGAAGTCCTCGGAGGCCGGGAAGAAGGAGACGAAGGCGGGCCGGATCGAAGACGCCGCCGTCGACTGGGGCGTGCGCCGCACCTTCCGCGAGTACGTCACCGGCTCCATCGCCCAGGGCGAATGGAAACTGTCCGCGGGAGCCCAGGACGGCGGCGCGCTCTTCCGCTTCCCCGAGGGCGAGGGGACGTACGACAAGAAGAAGCAGACCCTGGACGCCGACTTCGCCGGCACCGTGCGCTTCACCGGTGAGCACGGCCTCGACCTAGCGCTGAGCAAGGTCGCCGTGAAGGTGAAGGACGGCAAGGGCACTCTTTTCGCGAACGTCGAGAGCAAGGGTGACGGGGGCGGGAAGGGCGTCACGCTCAAGAAGGCCCCGCTGATCACCTTCGCGGCCAAGGGGCTGAAGCCGAAGGACGGGCTCGTCTCCCTGACCGAGGTGCCGTCGAAGCTCACCGCCGACGGCTCCAAGGCCTTCGGCGGCATGTACAAGGCGGGCTCCGCGATGGACCCGCTCTCCCTCGCCGTGGCTCTCGACGCCGACGCGAAGCTGCCCGCGCTGCCGGACCTCGGCTCGTCCGCGAGCCCGTCCCCGCAGCCGAAGAAGGCCGCCGGACCGAAGACCGAGAACGCCGCCGACTCGTCCGACTCCTCCTCGCCTGCCCTGCCGATCGGCGTCGGCGCGGGCGTGGCGGTGCTGCTCGCCGCCGCGGTCACGTTCGGGGTCCTGCGCAAACGGCGCGGCGCCGACCGGACCTGACCTCACCGACCTGCCGGGCATGCCTACCGCCCTGCCCGGCGCCTCACTTCACCACGCCTCATCTCAACAAGGAGATCACTGACCATGGCAGCCATTCGCCGCCCGATAGCCCTCGCCGCAGCAGCCGGCACCGCCGTGGCGCTCGGCGCCACCGTCCTCGCGGCCGCCCCCGTGTCCGCGGCCGAAGTGCCGCTGAAGGACTACCGGCTGACGTGGGGCGTCAAGGAGAGCTACCGCAGCTACGTCACCGGCATGGCGGCGGGGAAGATCACGGTCGCCGACGGTGCCGAACAGGCCACGGGCAACGGGCCGTTGAGCTTCGTCGACGGAGCGGGATCCTACGATTCCGAGAAGCACACCGTGGACCTGGCCTTCAAGGGCAGCGTCAACTTCACCTCCAAGCTGCACGGCTTCGACGTCAAGCTCGCGGACGTCCGCTTCGACAGCGCGAAGGCGAAGATCACCGCTGACGTCACCAGAGACGGCGGTACGCCCCAGGACGACGTGCCCCTCGCCGACGTCACCGTCACACGCACCATGACCGACATGAAGACCAAGCTGACCAAGGAGGCGGACGCGGCGCTCGGCGGCGGTGGCCGGTACACGGGCGCGGACGGCGACCCGCTGACGGTCGCGCAGAAGACGCCTCCGACGGGCACGCCGACGCCGACGCCCACCCCGACGCCCACGGACAAGCCGACCTCGACGCCGAAGCCGACGGCCACTCCCACGCCGTCCGGCACGACGACGTCCTCGCCCGCCCCCGCTCCCACCTCGTCCACCTCGAAGCCCGCGCCCACGAAGGAGGCGGGCGAGGTCCACGACGGCACGCTCGCCTGGGGCGTCAAGGAGAGCTTCCGCCGCTACATCGAGTCCGGCGGCGGCGCCACGCTCTCCGGCGGAGCCGAGAAGAACGACAACGGCTACGACTTCCCGTACGCCGACGGTGACGTGGACAGCGGCGCGAAGAAGCTGAACGCGTCCTTCGGCGGCGCCGTCCGCTTCGCGTACAAGGCGCACGGCATCGACATGAAGTTCAGCGACATCAAGATCGCGGCGGACGGCGCCAAGGGCACGTTGAGCGTGGATGTCACCACGCCCAAGGGCACCGCCGACGACGTGAAGTTCGCGACGCTCGACCTCTCCAAGGCGTCGTACGCGGCGAAGGACGACGTCGTCGTCCTCGACAAGGTGCCCGCGGCCTTCACCGCGGCGGGCGCGAAGCAGTTCGCGAGCGAGGACGCGCCGTCCAGCTACAAGGAGGGCGACGCGATCGACCCCGTGACGGTGGCGCTCTCCGTCGCCGAGGGCGCCGAACTGCCGGGCGGCAGCGGCGGCTCGACGGGCGGTTCGACCGACTCCGGTTCCACGGGCGGGGGTTCGTCCGACCTCGGCGGTGGCGGCGGCACGGTCGGCGGCGGTACGGGGGGCTCGCTGGCGTCCACCGGTTCGTCGGTGCCGACGGGTGCGCTGCTCGGAGCGGCCGGGGCGATCGCCGCCGCGGGCGCCGGGGCGGTGTACGTGGCTCGCCGCCGGGCCTCTTGATGCCCCGGGGTGCTTGAATGCCGGAATGACGCAACTGCCTGACGGTCTTGACGTACTCCGCGTGTTCTGCGGGCCCGACGGTCGGCACGGCAATGAGCTCGGTGTCGTGCGTGACGGGGCCCGTGTTCCGGGGCGGGGTGAGCGGCAGGAGGTCGCCGGGAAGCTGGGCTTCAGCGAGACGGTGTTCGTCGATGACCCCGAGCGCGGGGTCATCGACATCTACACGCCCACGCTACGGCTGCCCTTCGCCGGGCACCCCTGCGTCGGTACGTCCTGGCTCCTCGACGTCCCTGAGGTCGTCACGCCCGCGGGGGTCGTTCGGGCCCGCCAGGACGGGGAGTTCAGCTGGATCGCTGCGCGGGCGGAGTGGGCGCCGCGGCGGACGCTGCGTTCTTTCGGGAGCCCGGCCGAGGTGGACGCGCTGGCGGTGCCCCCGCCGGGGGAGTGGATCTACGCGTGGGCGTGGGAGGACGAGGCGGCGGGGCGGATCCGGGCCAGGGCCTTCCCCGGCCGGGACGACGGCATCCGGGAGGACGAGGCTACGGGGGCGGCGGCGTTGCTCCTGTGCGCCGAGCAGGGCCGTGCGTTGAACATCACGCAGGGGCGTGGCTCGCAGATCCTTACGGCGCCGGGCCCTGGCGGGGTGATCGAGGTGGGGGGACGGGTGCGGTTGGCAGGGGGCTGAGGTCTGCCTCCGGCGGTCTTTTCCCCAACCCCGCCCCTTCCCGAAAACCCGCTCGGCGCGGGGGCCTTGTCCTCAAACGCCGGACGGGCTGGAAATCCAGCCCGTCCGGCGTTTGAGGACATCTTGTCGGGGGTCCAGGTGGCGGAGCCCCTTGGTTTCGGGAAGGGGTGGGATTGGGGAAGGCCCCGCAGGGATCGCCCTACGCCGACAGCGGGAACTCCGCCCCCAGCTCGCGGAACACCCCGGTATTCAAAGCGAAAGCGCGCTTGCACTCGTCCACGATCCGCTGCCGCTCCAACTCGTCCGGCACCACCTCGCCCAGACCGTCGAGCAGCTCCCGGTAGCCCCGCTTGAACGCGGCCGGGTTCGAGATGCCCTCGAAGACGTAGAAGCGGACGCCGTCGCCCTTGCGGGCGAAGCCCCACGTCTGCTCCGCCTTGCCGCGGATGATCTGGCCACCGGAGAGATCCCCGAGGTAGCGGGTGTAGTGGTGGGCGACATAGCCGCCGGGCCACTCCTCGGCGCACTCCGCGACCCGCGCCGCGTACGCAGCCGTGGCGGGCAGCGGCGCGGCCGAGGTCTTCCAGCCCGCGCCCCGCAGATGCGCGAGGTCCCGCTCCAGCTCCGCCACCCGCAGCAGCTCGGGCTGTATGAACGGTGCCGCGACCGGGTCGTCCTTGAGCGCGGCGGCGCCCTCCTCCAGGGCGCGGTACACGAACCACAGCTGCTCCGTGTAGCGCGCGTACGCGTCGACGCCGAGCCTGCCGCCGAGCAGGTCGCTCATGAACGTCGAGGTCTCCGCCTCCGTGTGCTGCTCGTGCGACGCGGTGCGGATGACCGTCGAGAACGGATCCATGAGGGACCTCCGAAGCCGGGGAAAGCGAGGATCGCCGAAGAAAGGCAGGAACCAGTGACGAAGAACGGATGAACCGGTGACCTCCACCGATCATCCAAGTTAGGCTTACCTAAGTCAACTGGTTCCCGACGTCCTGTCGGTAAAATGCTACCCGCCCTGAGCTCAGGGAAGCGTAAGGATCTCCGCCCCGCTGTCCGTCACCACGAGCGTGTGCTCGAACTGCGCGGTCCGCTTGCGGTCCTTCGTGACGACCGTCCAGCCGTCCTCCCACATGTCGTACTCGTGCGTGCCGAGGGTCAGCATCGGCTCGATGGTGAACGTCATGCCGGGCTTGATCACGGTCGTGGCGTGCGGGCTGTCGTAGTGCGGGACGATCAGGCCGGAGTGGAAGGACGTGTTGATGCCGTGGCCGGTGAAGTCACGGACGACGCCGTAACCGAAGCGCTTGGCGTACGACTCGATGACGCGGCCGATGATGTTGATCTGGCGGCCGGGTTTGACCGCCTTGATGGCGCGGTCGAGGGACTCCCGGGTCCGCTCCACGAGGAGCGTGGACTCCTCGTCGACGTCCCCGACCAGGTAGGTGGCGTTGTTGTCGCCGTGCACGCCGCCGATGTACGCGGTCACGTCGAGGTTGATGATGTCGCCGTCGTTCAGGACGGTGGAGTCCGGGATGCCGTGGCAGATGACCTCGTTCACCGAGGTGCACAGCGACTTCTTGAAGCCGCGGTAGCCGAGCGTGGAGGGGTAGGCGCCGTGGTCGCACATGTACTCGTGGGCGACACGGTCCAGCTCATCGGTGGTCACCCCGGGCGCGATGTGCTTGGCGGCCTCGGCCATCGCGCGCGCGGCGATACGGCCCGCGGTGCGCATCAGTTCGATGGTCTCGGGGGTCTGCACCTCGGGCCCGGTGTACGGGGTGGGCGCGGGTTTCCCCACGTACTCCGGGCGCCTGATGTTTCCCGGAACGGGGCGGATGGGGGAGAGCTCCCCTGGGACGAGCAGTGACTGGCCAGACATGCCAGCGAGTCTAACCAGCGGTGGTGGGGCAGCATGGCTGGAGAGAGAGGAGCAGATCACATGCCACTGTTCAAGAAGCGGACCGTCGGTAAACCGGGCGAGTGGTACTACTGCCTGGAGCACAAGAAGGTCGAGGAGGGGCCCGACTGCCCGGGCAAGGACCGCTTCGGGCCGTACGGCTCCCGCGAGGAGGCCCAGCGGGCGATGGAGACCGCCGCCGAGCGGAACCTGGAGTGGGAGACCGACCCGAAGTGGCACGACAAGAACCCCGGCAGCGCCTGATCCGCCGCCGGGGCGCAGTCGGCCATCGGGGCGCAGCCGGCTACCGGGTGGCGGACACCTCCCGGCGCCGGACGGCGTCCTCGTCCGTGCTCGCGTCGTACGACAGCAGCTTCGGCAGGACCGCCGTCAGGGCGGCGACCGAGGCCACGCAGGCGAGGCCGCCGGACCAGATGGCGCTGCGGGTGCCCGTCCAGCCGGCGGCCGCCCCCGCGCGGACCTGGCCGAGCTGCGGGCCCACGCTGTAGGACAGCACCTCGATGCCGGCGAGCCTGCCCCGCAGCTCGTCCGGGATCGTCTGGTTCCAGATCGTGGAGCGGCCGAGCCCGCTGAGCATGTCGCCCGCGCCGGCCAGGGCCAGGCACACGAGGACCAGCCAGACGTTGCCGAACCATCCGGCGGCCGTGATCGCGAGTCCCCATCCCGCCGCCCCGAACACGACGAGCAGCCCGTGTCGGCGCACCCGTGACGTCCACCCGCTGGTCAGGCTCAGAAGCAGCGAGCCGACCGCCCCGGCCGCGTACATCAGGCCGAGCGACCACTCGGCGTCGAGGTCCTCGGCGAGGAACGGGAAGATCGTGTTCGGGAAGGCGAAGAACATCGCCGCCATGTCGATGGCGTACGTGCCGAGCAGCACCGGCCGCGACCACGCGTACCGCGCGCCGTCCGCCAGGCCCCGCAGGGACGGCTTCTCCGCGTCGTGCGCGGGAGGCGCGGGCGCGATGCGCGCGCACAGGGCCACGGAGACGGCGAAGGAGAGCACCGTCACCGCGTACGCGGGTGCGTGCCCGGCGTAGGCGACGACCAGGCCCGCCAGGGCGGGGGCCGCGATCGCGCCGACGTTCCAGCGCAGCGAGTTGAGCGCGGCGGCCGCCGTGAGCTGGTCGTGCGGCACGATGCGGGCCATCAGGGAGTCGAGCGCGGGGCGTTGCAGACCCGCGAGCGCCGAGACGCCCGCCGCCACCACGTACAGCGGCCACAGCAACGGCTCCGGGAGCAGCGCGTTCACCAGGAGCACCGCGGCCAGCAGGCCGAGCCCCGCCTCGGTCAGGAGAATCACCCGGCGCCGGTCCACCGCGTCGGCCAGCGCGCCCCCGTACAGCCCGAAGACGATCAGCGGGACCAGCTCGACCGCGCCCATCGCGCCGACGGCGAGCGGTGAGTCCGTGAGGTCCTTGATCTGGAGCGGCAGCGCGACCAGGGCCATGAAGCTGCCGAAGGTCGTGACGAGCCCCTGCACCCAGAGCAGCCGGAAGTCACGCGTGGAACGCCAGGGAGAGAGGTCGGGCAATATCGAGGAAAGGGACACGAACAGCCATGTTCAGTGCTGCTCATGGGGTGAGGCAACCGAATTCCGCGGCGCTCTCACCACCGAGCGGGTGGTGGCGCCGTCAGCTGGTCCGCCAGGCGGGACAGTCGGTCGCGCAGGCGCCTGCGGCCGTGCGCCGCGGGCAGTGAGTTCTCGCCCGCCGCCGCACTCACCAGGTGCTGGACCATGTCCAGGTCCAGGTCGGGGGATTCCGGCACCGCCAGGGCCTCGTGCGCCATGGCCCGCAGATCGCCGTGCCCCGAACCCAGGGACAGCACCGTCGCCCCCGCCGCGCGGGCGTCGTGGACCCGCTCGAGGAGGTCAGCCGCCGGGGGCGGTGCGGGCGTGTCCGGCGCCACCACCAGGAGGGTCTCGCCGCGCCGCGCCGCCTCGATCCGGCCGAGCCCGGTCGACAGATGCGCGGGATCACCCTCGCGCACCCGGTGGCGTACGAGCGTCGGCGTCAGTTCCGGCGTCCCCGACCACGCCGCCTCGTCCACGAGGTGGGCGGCCAGATGCCACGGCTCGTACTCCTGCGTGCCCACCAGGAGCAGCCCGCCCCCGTGCGGCACCACGGAGGACCGCAGCGTCCCCGCGAAGCGGCGTGTCGCGCCCACCCACTCGGTTCCCGCGAGCACTTCGCGCAGCAGCGCGACCCGTACGGCGTCCATGGGGTCGCATCCTGCCGCAACGGGCGAGTCGTCAGGCGGAGTTCACCGGGAATTCGTCCGGGGTGGGGACGGACCGGGGATGGCTGATGAGACAACTGTTCCCTTCCGGGCCGGGCGCGAGGGCTACGCGAGCTTCCGCATCCCCGCCGTCGTGCTCAGCAACTCCGGCACCGTGCTGGCCTTCTGCGAGGGGAGGGTCGGCTCGCAGGAGGACTTCGGCAACATCGACGTGGTCCTGAAGCGCTCCAGCGACGGCGGCCGCACCTGGGGACCCCTCCAGGTCGTCGCGCAGAACGGCACCGGCCTCGCGGGCAACCCCGCCCCCGTCGTCCTGGACTCCGGCCGGATCCTCCTCGTGCACGTCCGCAACGCCGCCGCCGCGACCGAGGACGCCATCCGGCGCGGCAAGGTCTCCGCCGCGAACGGACGGCGGATCTGGGTGCGGCACAGCGACGACGACGGGCTCACCTGGTCGGTGCCCCGGGAGATCACCGGGCAGGTGAAGAAGGCGAACTGGCGGTGGTACGCGACCACGCCGGGCCACGCCGTGCAGACCCGTACGGGGCGCGTCGTCGTGCCCGCCAACCACTCCCTGCCCCCGACCGGCACCGACAACGGCACCGAGGGCAAGTACAACGGCGGCCACTGCCTGCTCAGCGACGACCTCGGCCAGACCTGGCGCATCGGCTACGTCGACGACAACACCAACGGCTACGTGAACGTGAACGAGACCACCGCCGCCGAACTCCCCGACGGGCGGCTCTACCTCAACACCCGCAACGACTCCCCGTCCCCCGGCACCCGCGCCGACGCCCACTCCCTCGACGGCGGGCAGAGCCTGGTCAAGCCCTTCCGGCCGCAGGCCGGGCTCGTCGGTCCGGTCGTCGAATGCAGCGTGCTGCAGCTGCGTACGCCGGACGTGCTGCTGTTCTCCGGACCCGCCGACCCCGGCTTCCGTGCCCTGATGACGGTGCGCCGCAGCCGCGACGGGGGCACCACGTGGCAGGACGCGTACACGGTGGACGGGCTGCCCGCCGCGTACTCCGACCTGGTCCGCGTCGACGACGAGACCGTCGGACTCCTCTACGAGACGGGAGACTTCAGCGCGTACGAGACCATCACCTTCCGGCGGATACCGGTGGGCGCGCTGGTCTGACGGCGGCGGCGCCGAACCGGTGAGTAAGGTCGGCGGCATGACCTCTAACGACAATGCGCACAAGCCCCCGGCCAAGGACCCCTGGGAGCTGCCCGACGTCTCCGGGCTCGTCGTCGGCGTGCTCGGCGGCACCGGTGACCAGGGCCGCGGCCTCGCCTACCGCCTGGCCCGCGCGGGCCAGAAGGTGATCATCGGCTCCCGCGCGGCCGAGCGGGCGCAGACCGCGGCCGACGAGCTGGGTCTCGGCGTCGAGGGCGCCGAGAACGCGGAGTGCGCGCGGCGCAGCGACATCGTGATCGTCGCCGTGCCGTGGGACGGGCACGGCAAGACCCTGGAGGCGCTGCGCGAGGAGCTGAGCGGCAAGCTCGTCATCGACTGCGTGAACCCGCTGGGCTTCGACAAGAAGGGCGCCTACGCCCTGAAGCCCGAGGAGGGCAGCGCCGCCGAGCAGGCCGCCGCCCTGCTGCCGGACTCCCGGGTCACCGCCGCCTTCCACCACCTCTCGGCCGTCCTGCTCCAGGACCCGGCCGTCGAGGAGATCGACACCGACGTGATGGTCCTCGGCGAGGTCCGCGCCGACACGGACATCGTGCAGGCGCTCGCCGCCCGCATCCCCGGCATGCGGGGCGTCTTCGCGGGCCGGCTGCGCAACGCCCACCAGGTCGAGTCCCTGGTGGCGAACCTGATCTCCGTGAACCGGCGCTACAAGGCCCACGCGGGGCTGCGGGTGACCGACGTCTAGGGCGTAGCGGGCATGGGGGACACTGGGACCGACCGTCGAACCACACGGACCGACCCCCAACAGGAGCCGACCCCCATGCCCCGCCTCGCTCTCTACGCCCTCACGGTCTGCGCCCTCGCCGTCGTCGCGGCCGTGGTCTCCTTCGTCCAGGGCTACTGGATCGGCGTCGTCTGGGTGCTGCTCGCCGGGCTCTCATCGAACATGGCGTGGTACTACCTGCGCCGCGCCAAGGCCGAGCGGAACGCGCGCGCCGCTACGGGTTGAGCGTGCAGTACTGGCTCGGGTCGCCGTCCCAGAAGCGATAGAAGTCCTGCCCGCAGTACGTCTCCAGGTCATTGACCCCGAGGCCCCGCAGGATCGCGTCGATCGCGTCGAAGAAGGCGCCGTTGACCTCGGGGATCCACAGGATGCCGAAGACCGCGATCAGGCCGAACGGCGCGAACGGCTCCACCTGGCGGCGGATCTTGTGCGAGAGCCAGGGCTCGATGACGCCGTAGCCGTCCAGGCCCGGGATGGGCAGCGAGTTCAGGATCGCGGCCGTCACCTGGAGCAGCGCGAGGAAGGCGAGCGCGAAGCGGAAGGTGTCCGGGACGCCGGAGAGCGCGTCGAGCCAGAAGGGCGCGGTGCAGACGACCGCGAACGCCACGTTCGTGAGCGGTCCGGCGGCCGAGATCAGCGAGTGCTTCCACTTGCCCCGGATCCGGCCGCGCTCGATGAAGACGGCGCCGCCGGGCAGGCCGATGCCGCCCATGATCACGAAGAGCACCGGAAGCACGATGCTGAGCAGTGCGTGCGTGTACTTCAGCGGATTGAGGGTCAGATAGCCCTTCGCGCCGATGGAGATGTCGCCGCTGTGCAGGGCGGTGCGCGCGTGCGCGTACTCGTGCAGACAGAGCGAGACGATCCAGGCCGCCGTCACGAAGAGGAAGACCGCGAGCCCGGCGTTGTCCGCGAACCCGGTCCACGCGGCCCAGCCGGAGACCGCGGTGACGGCGGCGATCCCGAGGAAGACGGGGCTGATGCGCCGGTCGCTTGGCCGGGTGGGAGCGGTGGTCATGGGGCGAGGCTCCTGAAGATGGCGGGCCGGGTGTCGTACGGGGGACCGTACCCCGACGTACGCCGAAAACGTCTCGCACCGGGTGGGTGGTTCCAGGGAGGGTGGGGGGATGGCGCTGTGGAACGTGATGTACGACGACTGGCAGATGGAGTGCTGCGGGAAGCCGTTCTCCGTGGGGGACGAGGTGTCCTGGCAGCTTGGGGGAGGACCCTCGCTCTACTCCGTCGAACGGCACGGGAGGTACGGGCCTGACACGGTGGGCCGGGTGCGGTCGATCCAGATCGTGACGCAGGGCTTCGCGCTGCGGGCGGACGTGTACGAGCCGGTGGAGGGGGAGAGGTGGCTCCGCCCGGTGGAGACGTGCCCCAAGTGGTTCACGGACCCGGTGGACGGAAGCCGGGAGCAGGGGCGCTTCCGCAGGGAGGTGGGGGTGCTGGTCTCCTTGGAGGTCGCCGAGGCCACCGCCTGACCGCCGATCGCGCTCACCGCCACGGCTCGGCGGGCTACGAGACGTACGTGAGCCGCCCTCGCCTTGCCCGCCTGAACATCGCTCCGCATCCCCACCAGAGACAATGGACCCCGTGCGCTACCGCATTCTCGGCACCACCCAGGCATTTCGTACCGACGGCACCCCGATCGCCGTGGGTGGCTCACGGCTGCGCGCGCTCCTGACGATCCTCGCCCTGCGCGCACCCCGGGCCGTCCCGGCGGCCGTGCTCGTCGACGAGGTGTGGCACGGTGATCCGCCCGCCGACGCGACCGGCGCGCTGCAGGCCCTGGTGGGCCGGCTGCGCCGGGCCGTAGGGGCCGGGACCGTCGTCTCCACCGACGGCGGCTATCAGCTGTGCGCCGCCCCGGACGACATTGACCTGTACCGCTTCGACCGCCTCGCGGCCGAGGGCGCCGACGCACTCGCCGACGGCGACGCGGCCAAGGCGGCGGCGATCCTGGACGATGCGCTGGCCCTCTGGCAGGGCTCCGTGCTCGCCGACCTGCCCGACCGCACGGCGGAGGCGGCCCGGTGGGAGGCCCGCCGCCTCGAGGCCCGGCGTGCCGGGCTGGCCGCTGCCCTCGCGCTCGGCCGGGCCGAGCAGGCGCTGCCCGAGCTGGCCGCCCTGTGCGACGACCACCCCCTCGACGAGCCGCTCCAGGCCCTGCGGCTGCGAGCGCTGCGCGACGCGGGCCGCCCGGCGCAGGCGCTCGCCGCGTACGACGGCGTACGGCGGCTCATCGCGGACCGCATCGGCGCCGACCCCGGGCCCGAACTCCGTGCGCTGTACGAGGAGTTGCTGCAGGCCGACGCCCCGCGGGCGCCCGCGGCCCGGACCCGTCCGTCCCAGAGACCGCAGGGCAACCTGCGGGCCAGGCTCACCTCCTTCGTCGGCCGCGAGGGTGACATCGAGGCCATCCGAAGCGATCTGGCGCGGGCCCGCCTCGTCACACTGCTCGGGCCCGGCGGCGCCGGCAAGACACGGCTCTCGCAGGAGGCCGCCGAGGCCCACGCCGACGGGGTGCCCGACGGTGTATGGCTGGCCGAGCTCGCGCCGGTCGAGGACCCCGACGCCGTGCCCGAGGCGGTCCTCACCGCGCTCGGCGCCCGCGAGACGGTGCTGCGCGGTGCGGGCGCCGAAGAGCTGCGGGCGGTCTCGGAGTGGCACGGCGACGACCCCGTCGTCCGCCTCACCGAACACTGCGCCTCGCGCCGCATGCTCCTCATCCTCGACAACTGCGAGCACGTCATCGACGCCGCGGCCCGCCTCGCGGACCGGCTCCTCGCGCACTGCCCCGGCCTGACGGTCCTCGCCACCAGCCGTGAACCCCTCGGCGTACCGGGCGAGTTGCTGCGCCCCGTGGAGCCCCTGCCGGAGCCGATCGCGCTGCGCCTGCTCGCGGACCGTGGCGCGGCGGCGCGACCGGGCTTCCGCGTCGAGGACGACCGGGCCGCGGCGGCGGAGATCTGCCACCGCCTCGACGGCCTGCCCCTGGCCATCGAACTGGCCGCGGCCCGCCTGCGCATGCTCACCCCGCGCCAGATCGCCGACCGCCTCGACGACCGTTTCCGCCTCCTGACGAACGGCGCCCGCACGGTCCTGCCCCGCCAGCAGACCCTGCGCGCGGTCGTCGACTGGTCCTGGGACCTCCTTGACGACCCCGAACGCACCGTCCTGCGCCGCCTCTCCGTCTTCGCGGGCGGCTGCGACCTGGCCGCCGCCGAGGCGGTGTGCGGGACCCGGGCCGAGTCGGCCGACGTCGCCGACGTGCTCGGCTCGCTCGTCGACAAGTCCCTCGTCGTCGCCGCCCCCTCGCCCCAGGGCGTCATGCGCTACCGGCTCCTGGAGACCGTGGGCGAGTACGCGGGGGAGCGGCTCGACGAGGCAGGCGACCGCGCCGCCGCCGAGCGGGCCCACCTGGTGTACTTCCGCGAGCTGGCCCGGACGACCGAGTCGCGTCTGCGGGGCGGCGGGCAGCGGGAGGCCGTCGAACGGCTGGAGGTCGAGTACGAGAACCTGCGGACCGCCCTGCGGCACGCCGTGGCCGCCCGGGACGAGCAGGAGGCGCTCTGCCTGGTCCTCTCGCTCTCCTGGTTCTGGACGATCCGCGACCTGCGCATCGAGATCCGCAACTGGTCCCGCGATGTCGTCGCCCTCGGCCCCGATCCCTTCACGCGGCCGGTCACCCCGGTGGAACCCCTCTACGAACGCTGCACGGACAACCCGCCGCCGATGCGCCCCGAAGTGCTCCAGGAGGCGCGGCGCGGCGTGCACCTCATCCAGCTGTCCTGCATGGACATGAACCTGGAGTCCTGGCACACGCCGGAGGCCGTGGAGAAGCTCGCGGGCATCAGGGAGGCCTACCGGCCGGGTCTTCCGCAGACCTGCTGGTCGCCGGGGAGCCTGTGGTTCTTCGCGGTCCTGCTCGACGGTGACATCGACAGACTGCACGTCATCATCGACGCGACCATCGCCACCTGCCGCGAGCGCGGGTACGACTGGGAGCTCGCCGCGTCCTTGCAGCAGCGCGCCAACGTCCTCGCCAACCGCGCCGACCGGGCGGGCGACGCACACCGTGACGCCGACGAGTCCCTGGAGATCTTCACCCGGCTCGGCGATGTGTGGGGCATGGCCGAGGCGCTCTCCTCGCGCGGCGAGGCCCATGAGCGGCGCGGCCGTTTCACCCTGGCCGCCGAGGACTTCGCGGCCGCCATCGGGCACGCGGAGCGGCTCGGTGCCCCCGCACAGGTGAGCGTGCTCACGGCACGGCTCGGGGCGGTGCTCGCGGAGGCCGGTGAACTGGCCCGGGGCGAGGAGCTGCTCTGGTCGGTCCTCGAGCACGACGGTCAGGCCGCCGCGAACTCCAGCGAGTCGCTGCCCGCCGCCCGGTTCTTCCTCGTGGACCTGCTCGCCCGCACCGGCCGCACCGTGGCGGCGCGGGAACAACTCCGGCTGCTGAAAGAGGAGTTCAAGGCCGTCGAGTTCGTCATCTTCGAGGGGTTCATGCTGGGCGCCGAGGCCTGGCTCGACACCGTCGACGGACGTCACGCACGGGGGCTTGCCACGGCGCGCGAAGCGCTCGGCAAGTCCCTCGACCCGCTGGTCAAGATGATGGCGCCGCAGATGACGTCCGTGCACCTCACCACCGCCGCCCGCGCCCTGGCCGCCCTCGACGACGGCCGGTACGCCCATGACGCGGCCCGGCTGATCGCGGTCGGCGACCGTGAGCTGCCGCCCGGTCACTTCGCGCCCGCCGCGGAGCGCGACATCCGCGACACCGCCGTGAAGCTGGCCCGCGGGGCGCTCGGCGATGCCGCGTACGAAGCCGCGTACGCGGAAGGCGGCAGCCTCTCCGTGGAGGAGGCCGCCGCCCTCTGTGACAGCCACATCGGCTAGCGCGCCCGCACTCAGTTCTTCGTGCGGAACTTGTGGATCGCGATGGGCGCCATCGCCAGGGTGAGCACCGCCGACCAGCCGACCGTGACCCAGACGTCGTGCGCGACCGGGCCGCCGACCATCAGGCCGCGCGCGGAGTCCGCGAGCGAGGACAGCGGGTTGTAGTCGGTGAAGCCCTGCAGCCAGCCCGGCATCGACTGCGTCGGCGCGAAGATCGACGAACCGAACTGCAGCGGCATCAGGACCAAAAAGCCCATCGCCTGCACGGACTGGGCGCTCTTCATGGAGACGCCGAGGACCAGGAAGATCCACATGATGGACGTGCCGAAGAGTGCGGAGAGGCCCACGGCGGCGAGCAGTCCGCCCCAGTTGGTGATGTCGAAGCCGACCAGGACACCGACGATCATCATGATCGTCGTCGCGATGAGCAGACGCATCAGCTCCACCACGATCTTGGCGAAGAGGACCGAGCCCTGGCCGATCGGCAGGGTGCGGAAACGGTCCATGATGCCGTTCTGGAAGTCCTGGTTGAAGCCCGTGCCGACGGCCATCGCGATGTTCATGCTCATCATCGCCATCATGCCCGGGACCACGTACTGCACGTACTGGTCCTGACCGCCGCCGAGGGCCTGGCCGATGGAGCCGCCGAAGACGTACACGAACAGGAGCGTGAAGACGATCGGCATCAGGACCGCGTCGAACATCGACTCCGGGTCCTGGCGGATCCACAGCAGATTGCGGCGGACCAGCGCGCTGGTGTGCCGCACGTGGTCGCGAAGACCGATACGGGCGTCGGCCTCTCCCTGGTGGAGGGGCGGCGCGAGAGTGGTGCTGCTCATGCGGCAACCTCCTCGAGTTCGGGGCGGGCGTCCTGCGGGGCGCTGGCCTTCTGGCCGGTGATGGAGAGGAACACCTCGTCCAGGCTGGGCAGTTCGGTGCCGATCGAGCCGATCGTGATGCCGCGCGCGGCGACGGCGCCGACCACGGCGGTGAGCTGCTCGTCGCTGAGGATCGGCACCAGGACCGTGCCGGTCTCGATGTCCACGGTGGAGGTGGCGAGGCCGGTCAGGCCCATGTCGTCGAGCGCGCCGGCCAGCGGGCGCAGCTCCAGCGGGTCGGCCGGGCGGATGCGCAGGGTGCGGCCGCCGACCTTCGCCTTCAGCTCGTCGATGCCGCCGTTGGCGATGACCTTGCCGCGGTCGATGACGGTCAGCTCGGAGGCGAGCTGCTCGGCCTCCTCCATGTACTGCGTGGTGAGCAGCACGGTGACGCCTTCGGTGACCATGCGCTTGACCTCGGCCCACACCTCGTTGCGGGTGCGGGGGTCGAGGCCGGTGGTCGGCTCGTCCAGATAGAGGACGGAAGGGCTGCCGATCATCGACGCCGCGAGGTCGAGGCGGCGGCGCATGCCGCCGGAGTACGTCTTGGCCGGGCGGTTCGCCGCCTCGGTGAGCGAGAACCGCTCGAGCAGGCCGTCCGCCCTAGCCCTGGCCTCCTTGCGGGAGAGGTCCAGGAGGCGGCCGATCATGTAGAGGTTCTCGCGCCCGGAGAGCTTCTCGTCCACGGAGGCGTACTGGCCGGTGAGGCCTATGACCCGGCGGAGCTGGCGGGGCTGCTTGGCGACGTCGTACCCGGCCACGTAGGCCGTGCCCGCGTCGGGGGTGATGAGGGTGGAGAGGCAGCGCACGAGGGTGGTCTTGCCGGCGCCGTTCGGGCCGAGCACGCCGAGGACGGTGCCTTCGCGTACGTCGAGGTCCACGCCGTCCAGTGCTTTGGTCTCGCCGTAGTGCTTGACCAGTCCCCTCACGGTGACGGCGCTTGCGGCGCCGCCGGGGATGTTGTCGATTCGCGTCATGCCGCAAGGTTGGCATCCGCCACCGACAACTCACCGACAAGCCACCGACAGGACGCCTGCACCCGGGAAAACGGACAGCCCGTCGACGGGGGAAATCGACGGGCTGCCGGTGGTGCCACTGTGGTCTGGGGGTGGGGAGAACCGCCCTGCGGTGCTAGTGGACCGCGTGTTCCGGGGCGGGGAACGTGCCGCCCACCACATCCTCCGCGAACGCCTTGGCCGCGCCGGTCATCACGCCCCGCAGATCCGCGTACTGCTTCACGAAGCGCGGCATCTTGCCGCCGGTCAGGCCGAGCATGTCCGTCCAGACGAGGACCTGCGCGTCGCACGCGGCCCCCGCGCCGATCCCGACCGTCGGGATGTGCAGGGAGCGGGTGACCTCGGCCGCCAGCTCCTCGGGGACCAGTTCCAGGACGACCGCGAACGCGCCCGCGTCCTGCGCGGCCTTCGCGTCGCTCAGCAGGCGGTGCGCCGCCTCGTCGCCGCGGCCCTGGACGCGGTAGCCCATGGTGTTCACGGACTGCGGCGTCAGGCCGAGGTGGGACATGACGGGGATGCCGGAGGAGACGATGAGCTCGGTCTGGGGGAGCGAGCGCTCGCCGCCCTCCAGCTTCACCGCACCGACCCCGGCCTCCTTCACCAGGCGCGTCGCCGAGCGAAGGGCCTGCACCGGGCCCTCCTGGTAGGACCCGAAGGGCAGGTCGCCGACGATCAGGGCACGCGACGTGCCCCGTACGACGGCCGCGGACAGCATGGCCATCTGGTCGAGCGTGACCGGCACGGTCGTCTCGTACCCGAGGTGACAGTTGCCCGCCGAGTCGCCGACCAGCATCACGGGGATGCCTGCCTCGTCGAAGACGGACGCGGTCATCGCGTCGTACGCGGTGAGCATGGGCCACTTCTCGCCGCGCTCCTTGGCGGCGGTGATGTCCCGGACGGTGATGCGGCGGGTGCTCTTGCCTCCGTACAGCGCCTTGCTGCTGTCGGTGGACTGACCGGCGGGGCCCGCGGGCTGGTTCTGGGCAGCCGAAAGTTGCGTCATCGCAACGGCTCCTTCTGTTATCTCGAGGCGCCCTGACGGCGTCCCCGGATCACCTCCATGGTGGCATCGCCCGGCGCCCGGCGGCTAGTGGACCCTTCGGTAAAGTCTTTACAATACGAGACGGTCTCGTATCGAAATGGGCCTAGGCTGGCACCCATGACTACTCCCGCCGTCTCCACTCCCCGCATCCCGGAAGCCGTCCACCGGCGTCGGTGGGCGATCCTCGGCGTCCTGATGCTGAGCCTGCTGATCGTGGTGCTCGACAACTCGATCCTGAACGTCGCCATCAAGACGATCTCGACCCCCGAGCCCACGGGCCTGGGCGCCACCCAGGGCGACCTGGAGTGGGCCATCAACTCCTACACCCTGGTCTTCGCGGGGCTCCTCTTCACCGCGGGCCTGCTCGGCGACCGGCTCGGCCGCAAGAAGGTGCTGCTCGCGGGCCTCGCCGTCTTCGGCATCGGCTCCGCGCTCGCCGCCGAGTCCGGCTCACCCGTCCAACTCATCCTGTTCCGCGCGGTGATGGGTCTCGGCGCGGCCTTCGTGATGCCCGCCACCCTCGCCGTCCTGATGAACGTCTTCGAGCGTGACGAGCAGCCCAAGGCCATCGGCATCTGGGCGGGCGGCGTCGGCCTCGCCATCGCGATCGGGCCCATCACCGGCGGCGTCCTTCTCGACCACTTCTGGTGGGGCTCGGTCTTCCTGGTGAACGTGCCGATCGTGATCGTCGCGATCGGGCTGATGATCTGGCTCGTGCCCGAGTCGCGCGACCCGAAGCCGGGCCGGATCGACCTGGTGGGCGTCGCCCTGTCCGTCGTCGGCCTCGTCCTGCTCGTCTACGGCATCATCAAGGGCGGCCAGCTCGCCGACTTCACCGACCCCGCCGTCATCGGCACGGTCGTCGCGGGCCTCGCCGTACTCGTCGGCTTCGTGCTGTACGAGAAGCGCAGCGACCACCCGTCCATCGACATCTCGTATTTCAGGAACCGTGTCTTCTCGGCGGCGATCAGCAGCCTCGCGCTCGTCTTCTTCGCGCTGATGGGCGTGACGTTCTTCGCCGTCTTCTACACGCAGAGCGTGCGCGGCTACTCACCGCTGCAGACCGGCCTGCTGATGCTGCCGCTCGCCGCGGCCCAGCTCATCTTCGCGCCGCGCGCCCGTCTCGTCGTCGACCGCTTCGGGGTCCGCGCCGTGTGCTCGGGCGGGCTGCTGCTCCTGGCCGCGATGCTCGCCGCCTTCACGGCCCTGGAGGCCGATACGCCGATCTGGATCCTGGAGGTCATCTTCTTCCTGATGGGCACCGGCATGGCGCACATCATGACGCCCGCCAGCGTCGTCATCATGCAGGCGCTGCCCCGCGAGAAGGCGGGCTCCGCCTCCGCGCTGAGCAACACCTTCCGGCAGGTCGGCGGCGCCCTCGGCATCGCGGTGCTCGGCTCCGTGCTCTCCGCGGCCTACCGCAGCGGCGTAGAGGACAAGCTCACGCTCCTGCCCGCCGACGCGCGGCACGCGGCGGGCGAGTCCATCGAGGCCACCCTCGGCGTCGCCGCCAAGCTCGGCCCGCGCGGTGAACCCCTGGTAACGGCGGCCCACGACTCCTTCCTGCACGCCATGCACATCACAGCACTCTGCGGCGCGGGCGTGGCCCTGATCGGCGTCGTGGTCGTCGCCCTGTTCCTGCCGGGCCGCACGCCCCAGGAGCCAGAGGCGGAGCGTCCGGAAGCCGACCCCGTGGGCGCGGGGCGCTGACCGGAGCGGGGGAGAGCAGGGGGAGCAGGGGAGAATCGCCACGGCAGAGCGCCGGACGACGAGAAGACGGAGTTGACGTGGGCCACATCGCCAAAGGCGTCCGGGGGCGCCCCCGCAGCGAGGCCGTGGAGCGGTCGATCGTCGAGGGCGTCCTGAAGCTGATCGAGGACGGCGTGCCCCTGGCCGATCTCTCCATCGAGCGGATCGCGCGCACGGCGGGTGTCGGCAAGGCGACCATCTACCGCCGCTGGAGCGGCAAGGAGGAACTCTTCGTCGACATCCTGCGCGGCATCGACGACCCGCCGCCCGAACTGACGGGCGACTCGATGCGCGGCGACATCATCGTCCTCCTCGACCATCTGCGCAGGCGCGGCGTGAACATGCGCTCCTCCGCGCTGCTGCACAACGTGTTCGCGCAGATGAAGAGCCTGCCGAAGCTGTGGGAGGCGTACCACGCGACCGTCGTCGAACCCCAGCGCCGCGTCATGCTCGGGGTGCTGCGCCGGGGCGCGGAGAACGGCGAACTGCCCGCCGACGTCGACATCGTCCTCGCCAACGATCTCTTCGTCGGCCCCATGCTCGTACGCACCGTCCTGCGTTCCGACGCGCCGCTGGAGGAGGACCTCGCCGAGCGGATCGTGGACACCGTGCTCGCGGGACTGCGGCCCACGGGGTGAATGTGCGCGTTTCGTCACAGCGGCCCGTTGTGCGGTGAGATGCGGAACCCGCCGCGCCGCGCCGCTCGTCCTCGTCCCGTACGGCCGTCACGGACGGCGGGGAGGACACCCGATCATCGCCTAGGGTTTCAGGGGCGAGGACGGTTGCACGGCACCAGTGAGGCGACGAGCGTATGGCGCAGGCGTATGTGACGGAGACAGGCAGCGGCGGCTCGGAACCCGGCCGCCAGGGGTCTCGGTTCCGGCGCCTGGCCGACGGCTGGCGCGGCGACCGGGGCATCTGGCGGCGCGGGCTCGTCACGGCCGGGATCGCGGTGCTGCTCGCCCTGGTGATGCTCTTCCACGCACAGATCCCGAACGGCGTCGGCAACCTCGGCAGCCTCATCGAGACGTTCCTGCCCTGGCTCGGCGTCCTGATCCCGGTGCTGCTCGTCGTCGGCTTCGTGCGCAGGTCCGCCACCGCGCTGATCGCGGTGCTGCTGCCCTCGGTCATCTGGGTCAGCTCCTTCGGCGGCCTGGTCAGCGACAAGTCCGGCGCCGGCGGCGATCTGACGGTCGCCACCCACAACGTGAACGCGGAGAACGCCGACCCCTCGGGCACCGCCCGTGACGTCGCCGCTTCCGGCGCCGACGTCGTGGCCTTGGAGGAGCTCACGGCGAACGCCGTCCCGACGTACGAGAAGGCGCTGGCCGGCACGTACAAGTACCACTCGGTGCAGGGCACGGTCGGCCTGTGGAGCAAGTACCCCCTGACCGGCACCAAGCCCGTCGACATCAAGCTGGGCTGGACGCGCGCCATGCGCACGACGGTCAACAGCCCCAAGGGCGAGGTCGCCGTCTACGTCGCCCACCTGCCGTCGGTGCGGGTCAAGCTGGACGCGGGCTTCACCGCCAACCAGCGTGACGACAGCGCGGACGCGCTCGGCGAGGCGATCGCCGACGAGCAGGTCTCCAAGGTCGTGCTGCTCGGCGACCTGAACGGCACGATGAACGACCGCGCCCTGAACGCGGTCACCTCCCAGATGCGCTCCACGCAGGGCGCGGCGGGTGACGGCTTCGGCTTCAGCTGGCCCGCGTCGTTCCCGATGGCGCGGATCGACCAGATCATGGTGAAGGGCGTCGAGCCGCTGTCGTCGTGGACGCTGCCGGAGACGGGCAGCGACCACCTGCCGATCGCGGCGCGGCTAGATCTCTAGCCTCACCTCTGCTCACCTTGCGGAATACTGAGCCCGAGCGACTTTGTTCCGTACGTAAACTTACGGAACACCCGTCCCCCTCATGCGCTCCCCCGGAAGGTTCTTCATGCCCCTGGCCCTGCTCGCCCTAGCCGTGGGCGCCTTCGGCATCGGCACGACCGAGTTCGTGATGATGGGCCTGCTGCCCAACGTCGCGGACGACCTGCACATATCCATCCCCACCGCAGGACACCTGGTCTCCGCGTACGCCCTCGGTGTCGTCATCGGCGCCCCGCTGCTCGCCGCGGTCACCGCGCGCATGCCGCGCCGCCGGGTCCTCATCGGCCTGATGGTGCTCTTCGTCACGGGCAACGCGCTCTCCGCCGCCGCCCCCGACTACCACTGGCTGATGGCCGCCCGCTTCCTCAGCGGCCTGCCGCACGGCGCGTTCTTCGGCGTCGGCGCGGTGGTCGCCACCGGCCTGGTGGCCCCCGAGCGCAAGGCGCGCTCCGTCTCGCTCATGTTCCTCGGCCTGACCGTCGCCAACATCGTGGGCGTACCCGTCGCCACGGCGATGGGCCAGCAGCTCGGCTGGCGCGCGACGTTCCTCGCGGTCAGCGCGATCGGCCTCGCCGCCATCGCCGCGCTCGCCCTCCTCGTCCCCGCCGACCACGGCCACGGCGAGAGCGGCGGGCTGCGCGGGGAGATCCGGGCGCTCGGCAGCGTTCCGGTGTGGCTCGCGCTCGGCACGACCGTGGCGGGCTTCGGGGCGCTGTTCTCCGCGTACAGCTACGTGACGCCGATGCTCACCGACGCCGCGGGCTACGCCGAATCCAGCGTTACGTTGCTCCTGGCGCTGTTCGGTGTCGGCGCTACGGCGGGCAACCTGCTCGGCGGCCGGCTCGCCGACCACTCCCTGCGGGGCACGCTCTTCGGCGGCCTCACGGCGCTCGTCGTGGTCCTCGCCCTGTTCCCCGTCCTGATGGGGACGGCGTGGAGCGCGGCGCTCGCGGTCACGCTGCTCGGCATGGCGGCGTTCACGACGGGCTCGCCCCTGCAGCTGATGGTGATGGAGAAGGCGTCGGCGGCCCCGTCCCTGGCCTCCTCCGCCAACCAGGCCGCGTTCAACCTCGCCAACGCGGGAGGTGCCTGGGTCGGCGGCCTCGCACTGGCCGCGGGCTTCGGCGTGACGTCACCGGCCGTGGTGGGCGCGGGCCTCGCGGTCCTCGGCCTCGCGGTGGCGGGCGTGGCGTACGTGGTGGACCTGCGGTCGCCCGGGTCTGTGCCTGTGCCTGGGTCTGCGTCTGTGCCGGCGGCGGGTGGTGAGCGGCTGGTGGCTTCGGGCGAGCCGCGGCGGGAGAGGGCCAGCCGCTAGGGCCGGTCCCTCAGTTCCCGGGTGACGGGCGGCGGGCGACCGGCGGGCGGGCGGCTGAACTGCCGCTTCGCGGCGGAATCTTCCCCGCTCGCCGCCCACCCGCCCGGCGCCGTCAGGCGGACTTCTCCCGCCAGCGATTGGTGATCGGAAGGCGGCGGTCCTTGCCGAAGCCCTTCGCGGAGATCTTCGTGCCCGGCGGGTACTGCCGCCGCTTGTACTCGGCGGTGTCCACCATCCGCAGCGTCTTCACGACCAGCTCCCGGTCATAACCGGCGGCGACGATCGTGTCCGCGCCCAGGTCCCGGTCGACGTACATCTCCAGGATCGCGTCGAGCACGGGGTAGTCCGGCAGCGAGTCCGTGTCCACCTGGTCGGGACGCAGCTCCGCGCTCGGCGGCTTGGTGATGGAGTTCTCCGGGATCGGTGGCGTCTGGCCACGGTCGAGCGCCGCGCGGTTGCGCCACTCGGCGAGCCGGAAGATCAGGGACTTGTAGACGTCCTTGATCGGCCCGTACGCCCCGACCGAGTCGCCGTAGAGCGTCGAATACCCCACCGCCAGCTCGGACTTGTTGCCCGGGGCGAGGACGATGTGGCCCTCCTGGTTGGAGAGGGCCATCAGCATCGTGCCGCGCAGCCGCGACTGGAGGTTCTCCTCGGCGAGTCCGGTGAGACCCAGCGACCCCATGTAGGCGTCGAACATCGGGGCGATCGGCACGGTGCGGAAGTTCAGCCCCGTACGGTGGGCCAGGTCCTCCGCGTCACTGATGGAGTGCTCCGACGAGTAGCGGGAGGGCATGGCGACGCCGTACACGTTCTGCGCGCCGAGCGCGTCGCAGGCGATCGCTGCGGTGAGGGCGGAGTCGATGCCTCCGGAGAGCCCGATCAGGACGCTGCTGAAACCGTTCTTCGCGGTGTACGCACGCAGCCCGACGACCAGCGCCGAGTACACCTCTTCCTCGTCGTCGAGCCGCTCGGCGTACCCACCCGTGAGTTCCGGCTCGTACGCGGGCAGGGGCTCCTGCGAGACGGTGACGTGCTCGATGCGCAGGCCGTCGTCGACGATGCCCGACGGCGGCTCGGGAGCGGCGGCCGGAAGATCGAGATCGAGGACGACACACCCCTCGGCGAACTGCGGGGCACGCGCGATGACTTCGCCGTCCCGGTCCACGACGACCGAGTCACCGTCGAAGACGATGTCGTCCTGGCCGCCGATCATGGCGAGGTAGGCGGTCGTGCAGCCGGCCTCCTGCGCACGCTTGCGCACGAGCTCAAGGCGTACGTCGTCCTTGTTCTGCTCGTACGGCGACGCGTTGATCGACAGCAGCAGCCCCGCGCCCGCGGTACGCGTGGCGGGGACACGGCCGCCGTCCTGCCAGAGGTCCTCGCAGATGGCGAGCGCGACGTCCACGCCGTGCACGCGCAGGATCGGCAGGGTCTCGCCCGGCACGAAGTAGCGGAACTCGTCGAAGACGCCGTAGTTCGGCAGGTGGTGCTTGGAGTACGTCAGGATGGCCTCGCCGCGGTGCAGTACGGCGGCGGCGTCACGCGGGGCGCCCGCCGGCTGGCCGTACTTCGGCTTGGCCTCCTCGGTGCGGTCGAGATACCCGACGACGACCGGCAGCTCGCCGTACCCCTCGTCGTTCAGCCGCGCGGCGAGCGCGCGCAACGCCTCCCGGGAGGCGTCGACGAAGGACGACCGCAGGGCGAGGTCCTCGACGGGATAGCCGGTCAGCGCCATCTCGGGGAACGCGACGAGGTGCGCTCCCTGCTCGGCGGAGTGCCGGGTCCAATGGACGATCGCCTCGACGTTCCCGGCGAGATCGCCGACGGTCGAGTCGATCTGATTCAGGGCGAGGCGTAGTTGAGGCACAAGGGCCAGTGTAATCGTCAGAGCGACGCGATGCCTTGCGGGGCGGGGTGGGGCGTCGATCGTCGGCTGGGGGAGTCGAGAGCGCGGAAGCCGGTGGTCGCCCGTCGGGAGAGCCGACGGCCGTCAGCCAGGGGAGCTGACGGCCGTCAGCCGGCGGGGGCTGAGGAGCGTCAGCTTCGGTAGCCGAGGACTGTCATCATTCCTGCCTCCGAGTGGTAGACGTTGTGGCAGTGGATCATCCACAGGCCCGGGTTGTCGGCCTCGAAGTCCACCGTCAGGGTGCCGTTCGGCAAGATGACCGCGGTGTCCTTGCGAGGGCCGTTCGGCGTGTTGGCCAGGGTGAACGTGTGGCCGTGCAGATGGATCGGGTGCCACATCGTCGTCGAGTTGGCGAAGACCAGGCGGACCCGTTCGCCCGCGCGGACCGGGTGGCGGCGGTCGGGGGAGTAGGGGGTCTTGTCGAAGGCCCAGTCGTACTTCGCCATTCCGCCGGTCAGCCGCAGCCTGATCGTGCGGTCCGGCTCGCGGGACGGGAGAGCCACCGAGCGTGCCGCCCGGAGCTTGTCCGCCGTCAGGAGGCGGCCCTTCAGTTCCTTGGGGCGTGTCGAGGGGGCAGGTGTCCGGCCGCCGCCCGTGCGCAGGACCGCGAGCGCCGCCGCCTTCTTGCCCTCGGCCGCCGCGGTCAGCGGGAAGACCCCGTCCTCGGCGGTGACCAGGACGTCATAGCGCTCGCCCATGCCGAGCAGCAGCGCGTCCGTCTTCGCGTGCTCCACCGGGAAGCCGTCCGTGTGCGTCACGGTCATCTCGTGGCCGCCGAGCGCCACCCGGAAGGCCGTGTCCCCGCCCGCGTTGATGATGCGCAGGCGGATGCGGTCGCCGGGGCGGGCCTTGAAGGAGGACGGGGCGTCCGGCGTACGGCCGTTGATCAAGTAGTGCGGGTAGGCGACGTCGCCCGCGTCGCCGCCCAGCAGGTCGCTCTTGGCGCCCATCATCATGCGGGGAGGCGGAGCCGGCGTAGAGGCGCCCGGCGAAGGGGCACTCGGCGAAGCGGCACTCGGCGTTGCGGCCGTGCGCAGCGCCATGCCGGACATGGCGTGGCCGCCGTGGTCCATGCCGCCCCCGCCGGAGCCGCCTTCCATGTCGTGGTCGCCCATGCCCTTGCTGAGCTCGGCGAGGACCGCGTCCGGGGTGGAGCCGTCCACCCCGTCGACCCAGTCGTCCAGGACGACGACCCACTCCCTGTCGTACCGCAACGGCTCCTTGGGGTCCTCGACGATCAGTGGTGCGTACAGACCGCGGTCCTGCTGGGTGCCCGAGTGGGGGTGGAACCAGTACGTTCCCGGGTGTGGCACCGCGAAGCGGTAGGTGAACTCCGCGCCGGGCTTGACGGCCTTCTGGGTCAGGCCCGGGACGCCGTCCATGTCGTTGCGCAGCGCCAGGCCGTGCCAGTGCAGGGATGTGGCCTCGGGGAGGTGGTTGGCGAGCGTGAGGGCGAGGGTGTCGCCCGCGGTGACGCGGACTTCCTTGCCGGGGAGCCGGTCGCCGTACGCCCAGGTCTTGACCGTGCGGCCGCCGAGGTCGAGCTTGGCCGCCGTCGCCGTCAGCTTCACCTCATGGACCGGGCCGCCGCCGGTCCGCTTCTTCTCCGCGGCGGCGACTTCCTTGCCCGCGGGGTCGACATAGCCCTCGGAGTAGCCCTCGGGCTCGGACCCGCCGCCGTGTCCGGCGTGGCCGGACCCGGACCCGGAGCCGGAGCAGGCAGTCAGGAGTCCCGAACCGGCGACGGCCGTCGCGGCGCCGAGCAGGGCGCGGCGCGAAGGGGTGCGCGGGAATTGAGTGCGCATGGCTGAGTACACCTCGTCGTGATGGTGGTGCGTGCAGATGGCCGCATCTGCTGCTTCTGATACACCGCTCGACGCCCGGAGGTTCCCATGCACGGACGCACCAGGACGCGGGCAGCGCGAAGCAGCCGGTGCGTCGGCCTAAATGCGCAGCACCGAGAGGTGGGAGAGGAGTATGCGGGGCGGCGGCGGATTGGGCCGCAGTCCGTCGAGCAGCCGGGCGAGCGGACGTGCGGGGACGGCGAAGCCGCCGGGCCGCAGCAGGCCCGCCTTGAGCAGCAGTACGAGGGTAAGTGCGGCAAGCACGGCGAGGCAGACGGACAGCGGGTCCATCCCGTCCACCCCGTCCACCCCGGCCATCCCGGCGGGGGCACCCACGGCTGTCGCCGCGCGCACGGGGCCGGTGACTTCGGCGCGACCCGGTGGCGCTGCGTCGCTCGCGCTCATTCCGTGCTGCGCGGCGGCTTGTTCGGGCCCGCTCGGGTGGTGACTTGGTGGCTGGCTCGGGTGGTTCGGAGAGTGGTCCGTCGCGGCGCTCGTGGAGTGGCCCGTCGTAGGGCTCGACGCGTGGGCTGTCGGGTGGCCCAGCGTATGCATCGTGACGATGCCGAAGAGCAGGGCGGCGAGCAGCAGGAGGTGCCTGCCGTTCCCTGGTCTCCTCGTGACCGCCATGGGCGGAACCTTACCCCCGCCGGGTATGGACGACATGCGGCCCCCCTGCTTGCCGCCGATCATGACGTCATGACGATTACGGACAAAGTGGGGCATGAAACGGTGTTCGTGGACGGCGGGTACGCGCGTGTCGTCACCCACTAGCGCCGTCCGCCGCCCCGCCGTACCGGCCACGCCGATGGAGTCCCGCCGCGCCCGCCCCCACGCTCGCGCCCTCACCGCCGCGGCCCTCCTGGCGCTCGGCGCGCTCGCCTACAGCACCTGGCTCCTCGAAGCGTTCCTCGGCACGGGACTGTCACCACTGACCTCGTACGTCAGTGAACTCGGGGCCCGGGACCAGCCGTACGGCATGCTCTTCCGCACGACCGACCTGACCGCCGGGCTGCTGGTCCTCGCGGGCGCGGTGGGCGCGCTGCTGTGGCTGCCGCGGCGGGGGAGCGGGGTCGTGGGGTGGGCGGGGCTCGCCCTGTTCGGGGCGGCCACCGCGGTCGACTCGCGGCTCCCGCTGAGCTGCGCGCCGACCGCCGACGCGCTCTGCGGGGCGAGGGAGCGGGCGGGGCTCGTGCCCGCGGCGCACTCGGCGCACGTGGTGAGCAGCAGTGTCGCGGTGACGGGGGCGCTGGTGGGGATGGTGGCGCTGACGTTCGCGGCGCGCAGGTACGGGCTCCTGCCCTCCCTCGCGGGCGGCTTCGGCCTCGTCCTCGTGGGCCTCGAACTCGCCGCCACCGTCTGGACCTTGGCCGCCATCGCCGCCTTCGACGCGGGGTACGGCACGTGGGCGCTGGGGGCGGGGCAGCGGCTTCAGGTGCTGCTGATCGCGGTCTGGCTGGGGTTCCTCGCGCGTGCGGTGGTGCGGCGCGGGTGAGTTTCGTACGGATCGGGGGAGTGCCGCATCACGTGCGGGTGGCGGGGAGCGGGCCGGTGTGTGTGCTGAGTGCGGGGCTCGGGCTCGCGTGGTTCGACTGGGACGCGGTGGTGGAGCGCCTCGCTCCGTGGCGGACCGTCGTCCGCTTCGACCGGCCGGGGGCGGGGCTGAGCGGCCACGCGCGCGTGGCGCCCACGCTGATGGGCGAGGCCGAGCGGATCGCGGGGGTCCTGGACGCGGTGGGCCTCGCCGGCCCGGCCACCGTGGTCGGACACTCCCTGGCGGGCTTCCACTGCGAGGCGTTCGCGCGCCTCTTCCCGGAGCGTACGGCGGGCCTGGTCCTCGTCGACTCCAGCGTCGAGGAACGGCCTCGGGTGCGGGTTCCCCGTGGGGTGCGGGTGGGGGCGGCGCGGGTGGGTGGGGCGGTACTTGCGGGGGTGGGGTTGCCGTGGGCGGTGGGGCCCGCGTTGCGGAGGGTGGCGGTGCGGGGGGATGGGCCCGTGAGGCGGGTCTACGGGGTGAGTCGGGTGTGGCGGGGGGCGTTGCTGGAGTACGCGACGTACGGTGACGCGGCGCTTGAACTCGCCGCGCTGCGGCGGGCTTTCCCCCTGCGGGGTGGGCTTCCGGTGACGGTTCTCGCTGCGTACGGGGGTGGGGGCGGGGTGGGGTGGCTCGCTCGGCAGCGGGGCCTTGCCGGCTTGCTCGGCGGGGCGTTCCGTGTGGCGGAGCCTTCGGGGCACTTGGTGATGCGGGATGTTCCGGGGGCGGTGGCAGGGGCGGTACTGGCCCCTGGGCCTTGACCCACCCCCAAACCGCCACCGCGCGCCGAACCCCCCTCCACCCACCCACCCGCTCACCCGGCAGCAACCGGTTCCCCCGTCCGGGGCGGGTCGCATTTAGGGCGCGCGCCGCCGGCGCCCCCGGTTCGCCGCTGCGCGGCTATTCCCCCGCCCACCCACCCGCTCACCCGGCAGCGACCGGTGCCCCCGCCCGGGGCGGGTCGCCCCTAGGCCGCGCACCGCCGGTGCCCCCGGTCCGCCGCTGCGCGGCTTTTCCCCCACCCACCCACCCGCTCACCCGGCAGCGGACGGTTCCCCGTCGGGGTGGCTGCGTCGTGGGCGCGCGCCCCGTCCCGGGCCTGGTTCGCCGCTGCGCGGCAAATCTCTCCCACCCACCCGGTTGCCCGGCAGCGGCGGGTCCCCCGTCCGGGGATTGGTTGTCTCTCGGGCGCGCCGTCTGTGGTCCCGGTTCGCCGGGGCGCGGCTCTCTCCGCCCACCCGATCACCGGCGGGCTTTCCCCGTCGGGGGTGGCTGCGTCCTGTGTGCGCGCCGTCCGTGGCCTGGTTCTGCGCGGCTGATCTTTCCCACCCACCTGCCCAATTGCCCGGCAGCGGACGGTTCCCTCGTCCGGGGATTGGTTGTCTCTTGGGCGCGCGCCGTCTGTGGTCCGGGTTCGCCGCTGCGCGGCGTGTCCCGCCTACCCGCTCACGCGGCAGCGGGCGGTTCCCCCGTCGGGGGGGCTGTGTCTTGGGCGCGCGCTCCGTCCGTGGCCTGGTTCACCGTTGCGCGGCAGATCTTTCCCACCCATCCGATTGCCCGGCAGTGGCGGGTCCCTCGTCCGGGGATTGGTTGTCTCTCGGGCGGGCGCCGTCTGTGGTCCGGGTTCGCCGCTGCGCGGCGTTTCCCGCCTACCCGCTCACGCGGCAGCGGGCGGTTCCCCCGTCGGGGGGCTGTGTCTTGGGCGCGCGCTCCGTCCGTGGCCTGGTTCGCCGCTGCGCGGCTGATCTTTCCCACCCACCTGCCCGGTTGCCCGGCAGTGGCGGGTCCTTCGTCCGGGGATTGGTTGTCTCTCGGGCGGGCGCCGTCTGTAGTTCTGGTTCGCCGTTGCGCGGCGTTTTCCCACCCCGCAGCGGAGATGTCCCATCTATCCCGGGGTGGCTGCTGCGTTGTGGATGTGCGTGCCTCGTCCATGGTCTCGGTTCGCCGTTGCGCGGCGGGGCTTTCATGCCCGCCCAGCTGAGCACCCGGCGGCGGGCGTCCCGCGTGCCGTTTCTGGCCTGGTGCGCCGTTGCGCGGCAATTTTTTCCCACCCACCCGATTTGCCGATTGCCCGGCAGCGGGCGTCTCCTCCGGGTTGTTCGCGTTGTGGGCGCGTGCCGTCTGTTGTCTTGGTTGGCCGCTGAGCTGCGCGTTTCACCGGCTCAGCCGGGTCACTCGCGGTGCCTTGGGTTTTTTCTCTTGGCGTCTTCATGCCGGGTGATCGGGTGGGTGGGTGGGAAAATATTGCCGCGGAGCGGGGGCTGACGTGCGCGCTGGGCAGCGCGCGGCACCCACCCCCCCCGACTCGACCCGGGGTAATCGGGCGGGTGGGCGGGAGGCACCCGCCGCGGAGCGGCGGTTCAGGACATACCCCGGGCAGCAGGCAGCAGGCAGCAGGCAACAAGCAGCAGCCGCAGCCCCCAGGAGGTCCCAGCCCCCGCCCCCCTACACCCCACCCCCCCAAACTCCCCGCACACTCTCCCGAATCACGATATGCGTCCCCAGCAGATGGCGTTCCTGGCCCGTTCGGGGGGAGCCCGACAGGGCCTGGCGGACTGCCGTGCGGCCCATTTCCTCCGCGGGGATGTGCACGGTCGTCAGGCCGGGAGTGATGTCCGCCGCCACCGGATCGTCGTTGTAGCCGACCACCGAGATGTCCTCCGGCACCCGCAGCCCATGCTCCCGCAGGGCGATCACCGTGGCCGCCGCCACCCTGTCGTCGCCCGCGAACACCGCCGTGAAGTCCGGCCGTCTGTCCGCCTTCTCGAGGAGGTCCTTGATCGCCTCGTACCCGTGGTTCTGACCGAAGCCGATGCCGTGCAGGATCGCCTCCTCGCGCGGCACCCCATGGTCCGCCAGCGCGCGCAGGTAGCCCGCGACGCGGTCCTCGCCCGTGGTGTGGCCGGGCTGGTAGCCGATCAGGGCTATCTTGCGGTGCCCTGCACCCAGCAGATGGCTCGTGATGGCGTACGCGCCCGCCTCGTTGTCGTACTCGACGACCAGCGCGGGAACATCCGGCGCCGGCGCCGGACGCCCGCACAGGACGAGGCGGGAGCCCGCCGCCGCGAGGGCCTCCGCGTACCGCGCCATCCGCTCGCGGTACTCGTCGTCCTCGATGACCCCGCCCACGAGCACCACCGCCTCCGCGGCCTGCTCGCGCATCATCTGCACCAGGGCCAGCTCGCGGGCCGGATCGCTGTTCGTCGATGAGATGAGGGTGAGCCGGCCCCGTTGGGCCGCCTCCATCTCCACGCCCTGCGCCACATGCGCGTAGAAGGAGCTCACCACGTCGAACATCAGCACCGCGATCGTCTTGCGCCCTGCGCCCGCCAACGCGCGCGCGTGCGCGTTGGCGACGTAGTCGAGGTCCTTGACGGCCCGCAGCACCTTCCCCCGAGACGCCGTCGACGTCGGGTAGTTGCCCGCGAGAACCCGCGAGACGGTCGCGACCGAGACGCCCGCCCGCGCCGCCACGTCACGGATGGTGACCCGCTCACCCACTGTGTCTCCTCAAGTCCTCAAGTAGCAGTGTCCGAGACGGGGTTGCCCGCGATGGCCGCCGTACCCGCCGTACCCGCGATACCTGCGTCGCCGCGTTGTCCCACCACAGCCCGTCCCGAACATCCATCATCCCGTCCCCGCGCCGGATCAGTGCGCGGCTTCGTACTCCTTCGCGAACTCCTCGCGTGCCTTCTCGCCGCCCTGGGTCTGCCACTTCTTGTAGACGGCGTCCCAGTCGGACAGCTTCTTGCGGCCCGAGACGATCGCCGTCACGCCGTCCTCGATGACCTGCTGCATGGAAGCGCCCTGCCGGTTGTACGTGTCCGACATCAGGCCCCAGTGGTCGTCGCGGACGAGGTGCGGCACGACCGCCTTCTCCCAGGTGTGCAGCCGCTTGGTCAGGTCGGCGAAACCGGGGAAGTACAGCGGCTGCGGCGCGTCCATGAGGTAGGCGAACGGGAGGTTCGTGCGGTTCTCGACCAGGCCGAGCGACGTGGGGATCGGGTCGCCCTTCTTGTCGTACTCGAAGTGCGTGCCCTCGACTCCGGAGTGCATCAGCTCGTACTCCTTGGAGCCGAACGGCGACGCCAGCCAGTCGAGCACCCGCAGCATCAGCTTGACGCGGTCCTTGGAGGCCTTCTTGATGACGGTGTAGCCGAAACAGCCGCGGTTCTGCTGGTAGACGGGCGTCGCGCCGTCCACCACGTACGGCACGGCGGCGTCCAGCGTGAACTCGTCCTTGATGCCCTGCGCGTTGGAGATGACCGCACCCCAGCCGTCCGTCATGGAGCGGACCGTGCCGTTGTAGAACTGCGTCTTCAGGTCGACCTGCGAGATCGAGGTGGCGTCGGAGTTGTACGAGCCCGCCTTGCGCATCTTCGACATGTACTCGAGCGCGGCCCTGAACTCGTCGGTCCCGTACATGTCGGTGACCTTGCCGTTCTTGATCTGCCACTGGTTCGGCGCCCCGTGCCACATCGCGTGGTAGAGGTAGCCGAAGAAGCCGACCGACGAGGCGCCGAGCGCGGACTTCTTGTTCCGCGACGCCTCGCGCGCCATCGCCTGGAAGTCGGTCGCCGCCATGCCCGGCTTGTAGCCCGCCTCGGCGAAGGCTTCCTTGTTGATGAACATCGCGCCCTGCACCTTGGCGCGCTCGATCGGGAGGCCGTAGATCCGACCGGACACGCGGCCCATGCCTTCCCACGCGTACGTGGGGATGTTGGCGAGGTTCGGGTAGTCCTTCACCGCGTCTCCGGAGAGGTGCTCCGAGAGGTCCGCGCACCGCGACTTCACGAACTGCGACTCGCGCGGCAGGACGTACCCGCCACCGAAGTTGATCATGTCGGGCAGGTCGTCGCCGGACATCAGGGTGGACATCTTGGAGCGGAAGTCCGCGTCCGGCACGACCGAGAACTCGACCTCCACGCCGAGGGCCTCGTTCATCGCCTGCCAGAACTTGTTCGATCCGACCGGCTTCGGCGGGGTGCCGTAGGTGATGGTCATGACCTTGATCTTCTGCTTGCCGTTGCCCGGCTTCTCGGCCGTCGCGGCGACCAGCTTCTGCGGGTACTGCGTGAAGCCGGGCTGCACGCCCTCGGCCGTGGGCGCGAGGTCGGGCGTCGGGCCCTTGGCGGGCGTGTACGTCGGCCAGGGCGCCGCCTTCTTGTCGGCGTTGCTGACCGAACCACCGCCGCCCGAGCCGGTCGAGCAGGCGGTGAGCAGGGAGGGAGCCGCGACCGCGGCCCCGCCGACGGCTATGGAGCGCAGCAGCGTACGGCGCGACATCGAAGAACTTGCGGAACCGGACACAGTGACGACCTTTCGAAGGTACGGGGAAGTTGGCTCAGCTCTTGATGGCGCCCGTGAGCACGCCCTTGGTGAAGTACTTCTGCAGGAAGGGGTAGACGATCAGGATCGGCACGGTGGCGATCACCAGGACGGCCATCTGCATCGTCTGCGGGGCCGAGACGTTCGAGGCGTCGCTCAGGCCGGTGTCCGCGATCTGCGATCCGCCCATGACGTACGTACGCAGGACCTGCTGGAGCGGCCAGTGGTCGGACTCCAGGTAGATCGAGGCATGGAACCAGGCGTTCCAGTAGCTCACCGCGTAGAAGAGGCCCACCACCGCGAGGGCCGCCTTGGAGAGCGGAAGGACGACCCGCCACAGGATCTGCCAGTCGTTCGCGCCGTCGAGCCGCGCCGCCTCGTACAGCTCCTCGGGCACGCCCTGGAAGAAGCCGCGCAGCACGACCAGGTTGAAGACGTTGATGAGGACGGGGACGATCAGGGCGCTGTAGCTCTCCAGCATCCCCATGCCCTTGACCAGCAGGAACGCAGGGATCATGCCGGGCGGGAAGAGGAAGGTGAAGAGAATGATCAGGAGGATCGGCTTGCCGCCGTACACCTTGGGGCGGCTCAGCGCGTACGCGAGGAACGTGGTGCACGCGAGCGAGGCGAGGGTGCCGATGATCGTGATGCCGGCGCTGACGCCGAGCGCCTTGGTGACGATGCCGCCCTCGAAGACCTGCTCGTAGGCGCGCAGGGTCGGGTGCGTGGGCCACAGGACCCAGCCGCCGTTGGCGATGACTTCGCGGTTCGAGGCGAACGACGTCGAGATGATCACGAGGAACGGCACGAAGACCATGACCAGGATGGTGACGATCGCCAGCGCCTTGGCCACCTGGGTGACCGGCTTCGGCTTCTCCATCCAGGAGGGGCGTACGGGACGCGGTGCGGGGGCGGAACGTATCGCCATGGATTTCGTGCTCACTTGTAGACCCCCTGCTCGCCGAGGCGATGGGCGACCTTGTTGGCCGCGAAGACGAGAATCGCGCCGACCACGCCCTTGAACAGGCCCGCCGCCGCGGCGTATCCGGTGTCGCCGCCGACGATGCCCTGCCAGAAGACGAAGGTGTCGAGCACCTCACCGGCCTCGGGCCCCACCGACTGCCGCTGCAGCAGCATCTGTTCGAAGCCGACGGAGAGGATGTCGCCGAGCCGCATGATCAGCAGCAGGATGACGACCGGCCGGATCGACGGCAGCGTCACATGCCAGAAGCGGCGCCAGGGGCCCGCCCCGTCGATGGCGGCGGCCTCGTACTGCTGCTCGTCCACCTGCATCAGCGCGGCGAGGAAGATGATCGTGCCCCAGCCGGCGTCTTTCCAGACGACCTGCGCGACGACGAGCGCGGGGTACGCGTCCGGGTTGCCGATGATGTCGACCGAGTGCAGACCCGCCTGTCCGAGCACGGAGTTGAGCAGGCCGGTGTCGGCGAGCACCTGCTGGAACAGGGCGACGACGATGACCCACGACAGGAAGTGCGGCAGATAGACCACCGACTGCACGAAGCGCCGCGTCAGGTCCGAGGTCAGGCTGTGCAGGAGCAGGGCGAGACCGAGCGGGACCGGGAAGAAGAAGACCAGCTGGAGCACCGCGAGGAAGAGCGTGTTCCAGGTCGCGTGCCAGAAGTCCGGGTCGCCGAACATCCGGTCGAAGTTCTCGAGGCCGACCCAGGGGCTGGCCCAGAGGCCGTCGAAGGGGACGTACTCCTTGAAGGCGACGGCGTTCCCGATGAACGCCCCGTAGTGGAACACCAGGAAGTACGCGACTCCCGGGGCCATGAGCAGCAGCAGGACTCGCGAGGAGCGAAACCGTTTCCAGCGCTCATCACGCTCTGGTTTGTTGCCATTTGGACGATTGATGCGCTTGCCGGGCGGCTTCACCGCCTCGGTTTCCGTCCGGTCCTTCGTCACCGCTGACACGGCAGCCCCTCCGTTGTCGGAACAAGGTGACCGGAATCTAAAGCGGTTACTAACCCCGGTCAACCCCCTTGACCCCGCGATCTCTTGACCACCGTCCCGACTTCGGCCTAGCCTCCAGGCGCTGTGGGGTAACCGGTTACTACGAGGGATGGTCACGCGTGGCAGACCAGGCAGAGTTGACGGGCCGACCGAACGCGGTGCTCGCGATGAGCGCGGACGTGGCGGAGCGGGTCTTCGCCCCCGACATCCGTGAACGACTGGACCGCAGCGTGGAGTTGGCGCCCGACCTGCTCACCGGATCACTCACGGAGGCCGGGGCGCTCGCCGCGCTGGCCGACGCGGAGATCCTGGTCACCGGCTGGAACTGTCCGCCCGTCACCGCCGAGGTCCTCGCCCACGCCCCTCGGCTCCGGGTCCTCGTGCACGCCGCCGGATCGGTGAAACCCGTGGTGACGGACGCGCTGTGGGACCGGGGCGTGGTGGTCTCGTCCGCGGCCGACGCGAACGCGGGGCCCGTCGTGGCCTACACCCTCGCCGCGATCACCTTCGCGGCGAAGGGCGCGCTGCCGACCGCGGCGGGGTACGCCGCCGGGTGGCCGCCCTTCACGGAACGGACCGGCGCCGACGCACGCACCATCGGCATCATCGGCGCCTCCCGCATCGGCCGCGGGGTCATCGCGGCGCTGCGTGCGTCCGACGCGGGGTGGCGCGTGCTGCTCAGCGATCCGTACGTCACGCGGGAGGAGGCGGCGGGCCTCGGCGTGGAGCTGGTCGACCTCTCAGAGCTGTGCCGGCGCAGCTCGATCGTCAGCGTCCACGCGCCCCAACTGCCCGAGACGCGGGGCATGATGAGCGAGGAGATGCTGAAGCTGATCCCCGACGGGGGAACGCTCATCAACACGGCGCGCGGCGCACTGATCGACACGGAGGCGCTGGCCAGGGAGTGCGGGGCGGGGCGCCTGGACGCTTTCCTCGACGTGACGGACCCGGAGCCGCTGCCGACGGGGCACCCTCTGCTGACGTTGCCGAATGTCCTGGTGACCCCGCATGTCGCGGGGGCGCAGGGGAGTGAGGTGCGGCGGCTCGGGGAGTTCGCGGTGGGGGAGGTGGAACGGTTCGTGCGGGGGGAAGCGTTGCGGGGGCGGTTGCTGCGGGAGGAGTTGCTGCGGGTGGCGTAGGGGCGGTTATTTTTCCCCCACCCCGCCCCTTCCCGAAAACCGTGCCTGCGCCCCGGACCTACCTGGGGCGGAGCGACCCGCGGCGGAGCCGCACATGTCACAGCCGGGAAGGGGCGGGGTCGGGGAAAATCACGGGTTCGCGCCCCGCCCCGCGTACGCACCTACGGCTTCGCGCCCCGTGCTTTCAGCAAGTCCCTCATCAGCTCGATCTCCGACTCCTGCGACTCCACCATTCCCCGTGCGAGCCGCACCTCCGCCCCCACCTCGCACCGGTCCACACACCCGTCGGCCATGTGGACCCCGCCCTTGTGATGCTTGATCATCAGCTGCAGGTAGCGGACCTCGGCGGCCCGCCCGTTCAGCTTGCCGAGCTTCTTCAGCTCCGTGTTCGTCGCCATCCCGGGCATCAGGGCGCCGTCCTCGCCCGGCGGCATGTCCCCCATCCCCATCCACTCCATCGGCGCCTTGTCGGGCACCTTCGGCAGCTCCCACAGGTCGAGCCAGCCGAGCAGCATGCCCCGCTGGTTCGCCTGGGTCTGGGCGATGTCGTACGCGAGGCGGCGGATCTCCTCGTCCTTCGTGCGGTCGCGCACGATGTACGACATCTCCACCGCCTGCTGGTGATGCGTGGCCATGTCCCGGGCGAAGCCCGCGTCGGCCGAGTCCGTCGAGGGCGAGGACGCGGCGGACGAGCCGTCCGACGACGCGACGGCGACCGTGATCCCGCCGCCGGCCACGGCCACCGCGGCGAGCGCCCCCACCACCCAACAGGTACGCCGCCTCACTGGCTCTTGCCACCCGTGCACGCGGCGCCCGGCTCAGGGGTCTGCTTGCCCTGGACGTACGTGGACAGGAAGGAGGCGACCTTCGGGTCGGACGCGCCGGTCACCGTGCGCTGGTGGCCCCAGGCCGACAGCATGATCGGATCCTTCTGGTCCTTGACCGGACTCATCAGCGTGTACGGCGTCTGCTTGACCTTCGCCTCGAGCTTCTTCAGGTCCGCGGCCTTCGCCTTGTCGTTGTACGTCACCCACACCGCGCCGTGCTCCAGGGAGTGCACGGCGTGGCGCTCCGGGAGCTCGTCCTTGTAGACGTCGCCGTTGCAGTTCATCCACACCTGGTCGTGATCGCCGCCCACCGGCGGGGTCATCGCGTAACTGACGTCCTTGGTGACGTGCGTACGGCCCAGCTTCTTGGCGTCCCAGACCTTCTCGCCGTCCGCGGTCGTTTTGAACGTCGGCGCGGACTTCCCGTCGGAGGCCACCGAGTCGGAATCATCGGCCTTCTGGAAGAGGACGACACCGCCCACGGCGAGCGCGGCGACCACCACCGCGCTCAGGGTGATCGTGATGACCCGGCCCCGGCGGTCGCGTGCGCGCTCTGCCCGGCGCATCTCCTCTATCCGGGTCTTGCGGGACGAGCTGCTCGTGTTCTTGGCGGAACCCATGATGTGTCCTTCGGCGATGCGGCGATACGACGGAAAGGGCGGGACGCGCGTTGCGGAACATGGTGGAGCGGTTCGCTGATCGTAATGGGCGATCCCGGCGGGCTGTAGGGGCAGTCCGAGCCGCCCGCTGTTACGGGCGCGCCCATCAGCAGGCACTATGGGCACAGGGCGGCACGTGGCCCGCAACGCGCCGGAAACGGTGTGGTGGGATGCTCATGTGCCCCGCGGTGTCCCCGGACGAGAGCACAGCGCGACAACAGCGCGGACGCAGGTGGTCTGACCAGCAAGGATGGGTGGAAGCGGAAGATGGACAAGCAGCAGGAATTCGTGCTCCGGACACTGGAGGAGCGCGACATCCGGTTCGTACGCCTGTGGTTCACGGATGTCCTCGGCTTCCTGAAATCGGTCGCGGTGGCCCCCGCCGAGCTGGAGCAGGCCTTCGACGAAGGCATCGGCTTCGACGGCTCGGCGATCGAGGGATTCGCCCGGGTGTACGAGTCGGACATGATCGCCAAGCCGGACCCGTCGACGTTCCAGGTCCTGCCCTGGCGCGCGGAGGCCCCCGGCACCGCCCGCATGTTCTGCGACATCCTCATGCCGGACGGCTCCCCGTCCTTCGCGGACCCGCGTTACGTCCTCAAGCGCGCCCTGGCCAAGACCTCAGACCTCGGGTTCACCTTCTACACCCACCCCGAGATCGAGTTCTTCCTCCTGAAGGACAAGCCGCTGGACGGCTCGCGGCCCACCCCCGCCGACAACTCCGGCTACTTCGACCACACCCCGCAGAACGTGGGCATGGACTTCCGCCGCCAGGCGATCACCATGCTGGAATCCATGGGCATCTCGGTCGAGTTCAGCCACCACGAGGGTGCCCCCGGCCAGCAGGAGATCGACCTCCGTTACGCGGACGCGCTCTCCACGGCCGACAACATCATGACGTTCCGCCTGGTCATGAAGCAGGTCGCGCTGGAGCAGGGGGTCAACGCGACCTTCATGCCGAAGCCCTTCTCCGAGCACCCGGGCTCGGGCATGCACACGCACCTCTCCCTCTTCGAGGGCGACCGCAACGCCTTCTACGAGTCCGGCTCCGAGTACCAGCTCTCCAAGGTCGGCCGCTCCTTCATCGCGGGACTCCTGAAGCACGCCGCGGAGATCTCGGCGGTCACCAACCAGTGGGTGAACTCCTACAAGCGCATCTGGGGCGGCTCGGAGCGCACGGCGGGCGCGGGCGGCGAGGCCCCCTCGTACATCTGCTGGGGCCACAACAACCGCAGCGCGCTCATCCGCGTCCCGATGTACAAGCCCGGCAAGACCGGCTCCGCGCGGGTGGAGGTCCGCTCGATCGACTCGGGCGCGAACCCGTACCTGACGTACGCGGTGCTGCTCGCCGCGGGCCTCAAGGGCATCGAGGAGGGCTACGAACTCCCGCCGGGCGCCGACGACGACGTCTGGGCCCTGAGCGACGCGGAACGCCGCGCGATGGGCATCGAACCGCTCCCGCAGAACCTGGGCGAGGCGATCGCCCTGATGGAACGCTCGGAGCTGGTCGCGGAGACCCTGGGCGAGCACGTATACGACTTCTTCCTGCGCAACAAGAAGCAGGAGTGGGAGGAGTACAGGTCGGAGGTCACGGCCTTCGAGCTGAGGAAGAACCTGCCGGTGCTGTAAGCGCAGGTCAGAGGGCTTCCTGTTCGTTTTCCCGAGAGGGTCCGCGGTCGTTGACTGTGGGCCCTCTCGGCTGTCTGCCTGCGGCTGGGCCGTCTGTGGGCCGTGGGCCACTGGATCGGGCTACCAAGACCGGCGTGGGGCCCGGCCTGAGGAGAGTCCGGTCCCCATCTCGGGGGCCTACGGAGGGGCCACGCCTAGAAGGGCCGTGCGCCACATCGGCAATGAGAACGAGCAACGCCGTGGCCCGGTCGCTAAGGCCGCACCGGCAGCGCAGTCTGGCTGGCTCGATCCCGCATACTGAAAATTCCTGCACATAAGGCTCAATGCCGCTGTAGCCTTGCGTCATGTCGTCTTGGGTCCCCCTTTCAGTTCGTCGCGGGATACGGCCGCCGACCGGAATGGTCGAAGGTGTTCCTGCTTATCTCTTTCCCGCTCTGGAGCATTGGGCTGAGGGAGTTTTCGGATATCGCGGTTCGTCCGAAACGGACACTAATCTGGTGCACAATGCAGCTCTCGCCATGCGTTTGCCGGTAGTGACGGGGAGAAGAGCCCAAGAGAAGATGCATGACCTTCTCCACCAGTGTAGGCAAGACGGGGACCTGTATTTGGATCTGCTCGACTACTTGCTCAGGTCTTCACAGCGGGGTATGGGGAGGTCGTTGTCCCTGGAGGAGTCTCTCGCGCTGGGAGGGTCCGCCTGGATGGCAACTAAGGAACAGGGTCTGCAACGACGTGTCGATCCGACGGCCCAAGAGAACTTCAGCAGTGCCAGCTCTCCTGCTGACCTCGCCAGTGAAGAGCTGAAGCAAGCGTGGGACCGCGCGTTTTCGCGTGATCCAGATGCTTCAGATGCCTGGGATCACGCAATCAAGGCCGTTGAGGCGGTCCTGATACCGGTTATTGTCCCAAAGCAGGAAAAATCCCAGTTGGGCCATGTTGTCGGCTCGTTGAAGAGCCAGGGAGAGCGTTGGCAGTTTGTTCTCCCTGGTGTTGGGATGGATAACTCGATCCAGCCCGTTCTTCAGATTCTCGGTATTCTCTGGCCGAACCCTGACAGGCATGCAAATGAGGGTCGGAGGAAACCTACCCTGGCGGAAGCCCAGGCGGCTGTGCACCTCGCGGTCACTGTCGTTCAGTGGACTAGAGCGGATGCAATTGAGTTGCGGTGACAGTGTTGCCCCGGAGTGAGAGCTGAAGTCGGAAGCACGAAAAGCTCTATCGCGGCAAGTGCGGCCTACATGACAGTTCGCGCCCCGTACATGCTGTCCACGGCCTTGCGAGACCGTCCGTCACTGCTCGGCATCAGGTGCGTGTAGACCCGGAGCGTGAAACCGGGGTCGGTGTGTCCCAGGTACGTACTCAGAGCCTTGATGTTCTCGCCCGCGTCCAGAAGCACCGATGCGTAGAAGTGCCTCAGAGCGTGCATGCCGTGCTCGCGGGCGGCCTGGTGGCGTTCGCCGGGCTTGGGTTCCGGGATGACGCCGGCGGCCACGAGGGCGGGCTTCCAGAAGCGGGTGTTGAAGTCGGTGCGCCTCACGGCGCCGACTCCGTCGGGGCGGACGAACAAGAGGCGTTTGGTGATTGGTTGGCCGTCAGTACGCATCCACGGCAGCGTGACGGCCACGGGCGGGTGAGCCTCCATGTGCTCCTTGAGCGCGTGGGCCACTGAGTCGGCGAGCGGCACGTCACGCTCCTTGTTGCGCTTCGGCAGCGCGAATACGAGCTTCCCGCCCGACACCTTCACCTGGTACCCGACGTGCAGCCATCCGGCATCGAATCCGATCTCGTCGACCGGAAGGCCGAGGATCTCGCCTTGCCGTAGGCCGCACCCGGCACCCAGGTCGACGGCCGCGCGGTACTGATCTGGCAGCGCGGCGCGGACGGAGAACACGCGCTCGGCAGACCACGGGATTACGCGCCGATTGTTCGGACCGGGCGCGGTAACGGTAGTTGCCTTGCACGGGTTTCGGTGCAGGTGGTCGTCCTCCACGGCCGCGGTGAAGACGCCCGACACGGATGCGAAGATGACGCGGCGATAGGAGGAAGCGGGTACCGCCCGCTCAAGCTCGGCCAGCCAGTCCCGGATGTGCTCGGGCTTGAACGAGGCGAGCGGCCGCGAGCCCAGATATGGGATGGCGTGCCGCCGGATCTGCACGGCGACGGGTTCCTTTGTGGTCGGGTCGGTCGTCAGCGAGTTGAGCCATTTCTCGGCGTACTGCCGGAAGGTGATCCGACCGGCTTTGGGATCGATGTACCGGCCGCCGTCCATATCAGCCTTGATCTTCGTCAGCCACTGCTCGGCGCGGCGCTTCTGTCCGTCCGGGAAGCTCTGGGACTTCTCGGTTCCGTCGGGGCCGACGTAGCGGGCTCGGTAGCGCATTCCGGCGCCGTGGCGGTCCGTCCTGGTGCGGACGGACTGTCCGTTGGAGTCGGTGTCGGTCTTGAACCAGCGGTCTTGGATATGGCCGGCCATGTGGTGGTGGTCCCTTCTGACGCACGCAGGGAGGGCCACGGCGTGGCCCTCCCTGCGGAGTTGAGTGGTCGCGTGCGGACGTCAGGCGACGTCGGCGTGCTGGCGCTCCGTGACGTAGGTGCGGACGTCGGCGGGGTCGTAGCGCACGTGCTTGCCGATGCGGAAGCCGGGCGGGCCGGTGCGCTTCTTGCGCCACTGGTAGACGGTTTCGAGGGGGACGCCGAACATGGCGGCGATGTCGGTCGGGGTCAGATACCGGTCGGGCAGACCACTGCGGAGCGTCGCTCGCGGGTCCGTCTGAGGGGCGGCTTCCGAGCCCTTGAGCATGCGTTGGCGAGACATTCCGTGGCTCCTGTGGGAAGCGTCGGGATTGGCGGGGAAGTTGGCGCCACATTCCTGTGGGTCGCGGACCATCGCGGACCACCCTGTTTGACCTGCGGTTTTGTGGGGGTGTTGTGCGGACCATCGCGGACCACCCATGGCGAGGTGGTCCGCGATGGTCCGCGATCGGGGTGTGGTGAACGTGCAGGTCAGCGGGGGTGGTCCGCGATGGTCCGCGACCCAGCAGATTGTGGGCGCAACTTCAGTCGGTGGCGCCCGGTGCGGGCCGCACGGTGATGCCGGTGTAGGTCCGTACGCGGTTCTCTCCGTCTCGGGGACGGGTGAGGCTGAGTTGGGGGATCGCGGACTGGAGGTTGCGGCCGAAGACCTGTTTGGTACCGGGGCGGACGCCGTTGTCTTCGGCCCATTCGCGCCAGATGGCCCACAGGTTGTCGACGGGGATCGTGCAGGCCGGTCCGGTGGTGCAGCGTTCGCGGATGAACGCTGAAGTGGGGGATGCGGTGTCCTGCATGGTGGTAACCGCCTCACGGCTGGCGGCCGGTTCGGCGATCCGCCCCGTGCGCTGTAGGCGGGCGAGCCCGTCCAGTGCCCAGTTGAGGATGCCGGGCATCTCGGCAACGAGGCGATCCAGGAGGGTGGTGTCTTCTCTGCCGAGCCAGGAGACCATGAAGTTGAGGACGATGAACCGGCGGGCGATGACACCGGAAGAGTCGCCGAAGTGCGGCAGTTCGTTGGACAGCATCATCAGCCGGGTGGGCAACTTGCCGGTCCACTGCTCGCGGTACTTGCGGTCGATGTCGATGGTGTCCTCGCCGGAGATGGTCAGCAGCCGTTCAACGACCTGGCTGCTGTCGTTGCCGGAGAGGCGGGCATCGGAGATGACCGCGAGCGGCTTTCCGATCAGGGTGGCCAGCCCGAAATTGGTGCCGAGTCCGGCGAGGGTGGGGCCGGCGAGGTTGTTCTTGCCGACCAGCTCTTTCATGACGCGGGCGATGGTGCCCTTCCCGGAGCGGGAGGGGCCGACCATGAGCAGAATCTTTTGCTGGTCGGTGCGCCCGGACAGGACGTAGCCGAACCACTCCTGTAGCGCAGTGATGGCGTCGGGAGCGTCGTGCCAGAGCTGTGCCAGGAACCGTTCCCATTCCGGCGCTGTGGCGTCCGGATCGTAGGAGAAGGGGACGGAGACGTGGTTGAAGAACCCGGGGGTATGCGGCAGAAGCTCGCGGTCGCGGATACGTAGCAGCCCGTTCACACAGGCCACGATCGGCCCCCATCCGGCGGTGTCGGCGCCGCCGCTGTTCAACCACGCGGGGGCGTCCACGTCGGAGGGCAGAAGCGCGATGGAGCCGAGCGCATCCAACAGATTGCTGATCTTCTGCTTCGTCGGGGCCCAGTCCCGCTCCTCCGTCTGGCCCTCCCTTCCCGGTACTGGGAAGACGGCGTGTTCCAGCCGCTCGTACATGGCCTTGCGGACCTGGGCTTCGTCGATCTCCCGCCAGTGGGTGCCGTTCCAGCGCATCCAGGAACCGCGCCAGCGGCGGCACACCATTGCTCCATCGTCGTTCTGCCAGGCGGGCAGGATGCGGCGGGCGACGGCCATGGGGTTGGAGGGCGCGGGCAGTTCCTCGGTGTTCATGCAAGGCCCCTCCCTTCCGTGGGGGTGCGTGGCAGAGGGTTCATGCGGCCGTGTGGGCAGTGAGGCCCAGGCCGTTGGCGACGGCACGGCGTGCGTAGGGTTCGGGCACGCCGACCGCAACAGCGGCGGCCACGATGTCCTCTCCGAGGGCGTCCAGGCCGCACGGGCCGGGGCATTGGCCGTGTTGCTTGGCGAGGAAGCGGGCGACCTGGAATGCCTGTGACCCGGCGCCGGATTCGGTGTGCGCAGTCACCAGGTCGAGGCCTCGTTCCAGGCCGGTCCGCACGTAGCGCTCGGTGTGGCGGCATCCGGTGGCCACCGACCGGTCCCAGGCGGCGCGAGCGCTGGGGGAAGAGGCCACCGCTCCCCGCGGCGGGGTGGCCTCTTGCCGTACGGCCAGGGCCCGCACGACGTCGGGCAGAGGTGCCATGCGGCCGGTGCCGGGGCCGAGCCAGCGGGCGTACGCCATGCGGGACTTGATGTCCACTCCGGGCCGTACCCCGTGTGCGGAGTGCATCGTGCCCACATAGATCCAATGCTGGCCGCGTGTCGTGGGCACGGTGCGGGTGGGCGGCAGATGGGCGTGGGCCCAGGTGATGGCGTCGGCGTGGTCGAGGTCGACGACGGTGAGGCGGACGCCGGCGGGGTGGTAGGCGACGGCGGTGGCCTGCCTCCATGCGGTTGCCCAGGCTGTTGAGGTGAGCGTGGATGGATCCGTGGTCGCGGCGGCCCATGCGTGGCAGGGGCGCGGGCAGGTGCAGGGCCCGGCCTGCTTCATGTTCGGTCGGCCGCCGCACGCGTTCTTGGCGCAGGACGGGCAGTTGCCGAAGGGGGCTTTGCCCACGCGCAACGGCAGCACGGGCACGCCCCTGGACGCGAGCGCCAGCGCGGTGGCCAGCGGCCCGGTCGGCTGCGGCCTGAGCCGGTCTCGCCGGGGCGGGGTGGAATGGGTCATGCTGGGGGTTCTCCTGCTCTCTTGGAGGGACGGGAGTACCGGGGCGGGGTGCAGGCTTTGGCGAGACGGCACCCCGCCCCGGGCGTATCTAGAACGGCGGCTCGTCGCCTGCGGACGCAGTGCCGGTTGAGGCGGGTGCACCCCATCCGCTGGGGGCGGGGGCGCCGGTGCTCCACGCGTCGGCGGCCGGGCCGGTGGCGGTGGTGCCGTTGCGCTGGGCGCGGGTGACCTTGGCGGTGGCGAAGCGCAGCGAGGGGCCGATCTCGTCGACCTCCAGGCCGAGCATCGAGCGGTTCTCGTTCTCGGAGGTCTGCCAGTTGTGCTGACGCAGGCGGCCGGTCACGATCACGCGGGCGCCCTTGGTGAGGCTGTCGCCGACGTGCTCGGCCAGGTCGCGCCAGGCAGTGCAGCGCAGGAACATCGCGGTCCCGTCGCGCCACTGGTTGCTGGTCTTGTCGTAGGTGCGCGGGGTGGAGGCGACGGTGAACTTCGCCATCGCCGCGCCGCTGGGGGTGAAGCGGATTTCGGGGTCGTCGGTGAGGTTGCCGACGACGGTGAGTGGGGTCTCTCCTGCGGACATGGGTTACTCGCCTTCCGTGACGTCGGCGTCGGTGTGCGTGATCGGGCCGCTATAGCCGAGCGGGCTCGTGGCGGTGTGGGCGTGTTCCAGGGCGGCGGCCAGCGCGTGCGCGTGGTCCTGTGATTCCTGTAGGGCAGCGCCCGCGGTGACGATGTGGTTCTCGGGGGTGCCGTAGTCGGCGCTGACGTATCCGCGCCCGTTGAGGACGGTGAGGGCACGCTCGATCTGTTCGAAGGCCTGCGGGAGGCGCTGGGAGAGCGCCTTGAGCGCGCCGATGGCGCGGTAGGCCTCGGGCGGATAGGCCAGGCCGCTGGGGTTCTCGCGGGTGGGGAAGGTCAGGTGGTTGAACTCCCGGATGGCCTCGGCGGCATCGCGCAGGAGGTCGACGGGGTCGACGTGCTTGTCGAGCATGGGAGTTGGCCTCCTCAAACGGCGGCGGGGACCGGGTCGGTGCGGATGACGGCGAAGGCATCGTGGATCGCGTCGTAGTGGATGTGGACGGGCGCGGGGTCTTCCGCACGGGCTTCGGCGGCGCGACGTGCGGCGCGCCGCGAAGCGCGGGGGTTTCCGGCGGGGAAGGCGTCCAGGCGCACCGGGTGGTGGCCGGTGCACTCGCGGCAGGTCACAGTGCGTCACCGTCCGATCGACCCGCCGCAGCGGTGGGGACCAGGCGGCGGGCGGCGGCATGGAGCTTGGCTTCCAGGACGGCGGGCGGTGCGGGAGTGAAGGAGTGCAGGGCGACGGTGGCGGCGATGATGACGTCGCACAGTTCGTCGGCCACGTCGCGGTAGGTGTGGGTGGTGCCCTTGCGGGGGTTCTGGCCGGTCGCGCCGATGTACGCGGCGGACGCTTCGCCAGCCTCTTCCGCGACCTTCAGTAGGCGCATGGTGATCTCGTGCGCGTCCGTGCCGTTGGCGGCATCCAGGCGCTCCACGATGCGGGCGGTGACGGGCCACAGGACTGCGCTCATGAGGCTTCCTCCTCGGGAAGGTTCGGGGTCGGGGTGTCGTGGGCGGTGTGGGTGCGGCGGTGCCGGTCAAGGTCGACGACGGCGGCCAGGGATCCGGCCGTCTCGCCGTGCTCGGGGGCGGGCTGCGGGTCGCCGGGCGGCCTGGGACCGCCCGCCGGGCTGGCCGCCAGGGCGGCGGCGAGCGCGGCGTCACGGCGGCGGGCAACGGCGTGGCCGGTGAGGGTCACCGCGCCGAACACGGCGCCCGGGGCGGCCAGTACGGCGAGGGCGATGAGTTCGGCGTTCATGTCGCCTGCTCTCCTTGTGCGGCGCGGACCAGGTCGGGCAGGGAGCTGCCGAGCGCGGCGAGGCGGTGCTCCATTGCCTGCCAGGACGCGGGGTCGATGCTCATCAGAGCGTGGGCGGCGGCGGGCAGGTCGCCGCGGGCGGCGGCGGTGAGGGCGTCGCGGATCTCGCCCGCGGCCATGAGGGAGATGGGATCGGGCACGGCGGGGCCTCCGATCACAGGTCGGGGATGGCACTGATGACGGCGCGGGTCAGTTCGCTGATGGGTCCGGCGGCGCCGGTGGAGGCGAGGAAGAACCCGAACATCACGGCGATGAACGCGGACCCGTAGCCGAGCGACTTGGAGCGCAGGAGGAAGAACAGGACCAGTCCGAAGAGCAGGACCAGGGAGACGGTCACGGCCATGGCGGACCTCCTTGCGGGAGTTGGGATGCGGGGGCGCTGCCGGGCGGCCGGTCATCGGTGCCGGGGCAGCTCGCTGCGGCGAGGCCGAGCAGGACGATGACGAGGGCGGCGCGCAGGCGGGCACGCATCAGCGGGTGCCTTCGCGGTGGGTGCGGGCGTAGAGGTTGTAGAGGTGGCGGCCCACCCGTATGCGCTTGCCGTAGCCCGTGCAGCGACGGCAGCGCTTGCCGCGCTTGACGCGGCCCTTGCGGTCGGTCTTGGTCGCGAAGCCCAAGCCGCGGCACTTGCGGCAGTCACCGAACGGCGAGGCCACACACACCGATACGTAACCGAGTGTGACGACGAGTAGGCAGGCGATAGCGAGCGCGATCGAGGGCATCAGAGGCCTCCACGGGCGGGTTTCAGGGGTTTGCGCAGGTGGGCCGCTATCGGCTAGCGGCCTGATCAGGTGCTATGCGGACCGCTAGCGGGGTCTCTAGCGCTAGAGGGTTGATCCCCTAGCGCTAGAGACCTCTGACGGTCAGCCCGCGTCCCGCTTTCGGTCACGCTCCGCAATCGCTTCGACGATGCGGGCCCGCTCGAAGCCGGTTCGGTTGACGGTCTTGCCCTTGATCCGGCGCGCCACCTGGCCGGTGCTCACGCCGTACGGCTTGAGTGCGGAGGTGAGCTGGCGGGCCTTGTCGGCGGACTCCTCCATCTCGCCCCACGCGCCGTACTTCTCCGGGCGCAGGTCGGCGAGCCGCTCCACGGTGACGTCGTTCCACGGCTTGGCCTCGCCGGCGGGGACGACGGCGAGGATGTCCTCCAGCAGCGTGTCGACCACGTCGCGGCGCTCCGGCTCCTGGCCCGCGGCGATGCCGCGCAGGGTGCCCGCCTCCATGCGTGCCTTGCGGGCCCGCTCGCAGATGACTTCGGCGGCCGGGTTGTCGATGTAGTAGCCGCGCACGATCTGCGGGTCATCAGCGGCGCCCACCAGGTAGCCGATGCCCTTGTCGGACTTGGTGAAGCTGGTGGCCCGGATGCCGTTCTTGTAGTTCGACGTCCCCAGGATCATGTCGTTCTCCAACTGGCCCATGACCCGCAGGCAGAACCGGGTGCCCACGTTCGCGCTGATCGCGGTGGGCAGCGAGTCCTTGTCCGGGCGCTGCGTCGCCAGCAGCAGAATCACCCCGAGCGCCCGACCGCGCTTGATGATGCCGGTGCACAACGTCCCGGCTTCCTTGCCGTACTTCTCGTGCGAGAACAGCTCCTGGCACTCGTCGATCGCGAGCACCAGCGGGTGCAGACCAAGCGAGCGGCTCGCGGCCAGCTCCGGAGTGACCTTGTTCTCCGGGCACTTGTCCTTGGGCAACGAGCTGATGACCTTCGCCCGCCGCTCCAAGTCCTTGTAGACGTAGCGGATCGAATCCAGCGCCGCCGCGGCGGTTTCGTCGTCCGCGCCCGATCCGTAGTCGGCGGCGACCCGCTTGAGCGGGTCCAGGTCGCCGGTGCCCTTCAACTCCCACACCAGCAGCTCGGCGCGCACGTCCAGCGCAGCGGCGAGCAGCGGCGTGCGCAGGGCAAATGTCTTGCCCATGCCGGGCATCGCGCCGATGAGGACGTTGTCGTACATCAGCGTCAGGTCGACGTTGCGTCCGCGCTGGTCAGTGCCGAACGGCGACGCCTTGAACAGCGACGCGCTGCCGGACTTGGCCAGCGGCCAGGCGGGCGGCTTGACCTTGTTCAAGGCCTTGTCGCCGACCCACAGCACCATCCGGCCCGCGTGCTCGTCGGGCACCGGCTCGGGCCACACACAGCCCAGCGGGCGCCGCAGACCAGAGGCCAGCTTCTCGCGCCGGTCCAAGATGTCCGGCACCGTCACGCCGTAGGGAAGGTCGACATCGGCGCGCCAGCCGGGGCCGTCGCGGGTGATCGGAGCGGGGAACTTGATGCCTTCCCCGCCCTTGCCCAGCGCCTTGTTGATCTCGGAGATGCCGAGCGCTCCCAGGGCCCGTTCGACGATCCCGGAGGTGAGCTTCTCGACTTCGGTGGTCACGACCGCGCGGCTGATGACGGGCTTGTCGGACGGAGCCCCAAGGAAGCCGAGTCCGGCGGTCAGCGCGGCGACGGCCAGGACGGTGAGCCAGGCCGGGGCGAGCACGTACAGGACCAGGGCGAGGATCGGGCCCAGGATGAGCCCGGCCGTCATCAGGGTCATGCGCAGCTTGACCCGCCGATCCCGCTGGCGCGAGAGGGTCATGTACTCCATGACGTTCTCGCGGCTGGCCGCCGCCCGCCGCAGCGGGTCGCCCTCGGCATCGGCAGCCCAGCGCAGGGTTCCGCCGATGAACTTCGCCGCTCCGGCAGGCGCCTGGCAGGCCAGGCGCAGGCTGTACCAGGGCAGACGCACGGCGTGGTAGGCAGCCGAGTGGCCCACGTAGCCGCCCAGCCATCCTGCGGCGTTGACGAACTCCGGCTTGGAGCGCGCCCACCCCGGGATCACGTCCTGACGCTTCGCGGCCCGGATCCTGTCCATCAGACCAGGACCAGCCGGGCCCGGGGTGTCGACCATCACGGCCGACCCGGGGCCCGACTCATCGTCGCCGGTGTCGCGCGGGGAGTCGGCCGACTCCGGCGGTGCCGAGTCGGGTGACCGGTCGGCGTCCGAATCGGGTACCGGGTCGGGCGATCCGGTACGCGCGGTACGGGCCGATGTCAGGTCGACCACCTTGCCGACCGAGTCGGCGTCGGGGCCATTCACCATCTCGGCTTCGAGCCGGTTGAACAGCTCGTTCTCGTCGGGGTGATTCACTGAGACTTCCTTCCAGGGATGGAGGGTGGCGGGGTCCGGCCGCTGCTTTGGTCGGTTGAGACCGGGCCCCGTCGATAAATCGTGGTCGCCTGGAAGGGGCGTGACTTTCACAGTTTGTGAAAGTCACGCCCCTTCACGTGGGCCGTCTGTGCTGCTACAGGTCGAACAGGCCGCACTGATCCGTAGACGTGGCCGGGAGTTGCCGCTTGGCCGCGCGGGCGGCGGCGGTGTGGCAGTCCGGGCACCAGGCCCGCAGTTCCGCGGGCGGAAGCCCGGCCGCGGTAACGGTGGACGCGAGCGGGTCGGCGGGGGCCGCGATGAGGCGGACCCGGCGGCCGTGCTTGCTGGTGTAGCCGTCGTGCTCGTGAGGGCAGCGGCCCTCGCCCTTGGCGTGCGGGTTGCCGCACGCACCCGCGCACTGGCAGCGGTGGCCGGCGGACTCCATGACGGTGTTGAAGACGGCGGCGCCGACGATGGGCTGTGACTTCATGCCGTCGCCTCCCGCCACGTGTCGGGCTCGGCCCGGTTGAGCAGGATGCGCAGCGCGGCCACGGCCTGCGGCGGGACGACCCCGTTGCCGAGTGCCTTGAGCTGCGCGGTGCGCGACAGCCCGGGGACGGCGGTGACGTGACCCTCGTTCAGGGCCATGAGCCATTCGACGAAGACCGGGTTCAGTCGTCCCAGATCGTCAGTTGGCCGGGGGGCGGGGCGGCCGATGACCTGCGCCCACCTTTCGACCGCCGCGGCGTACGGTCCCCAATCAACTCCGAGACCTGGTGCAGCGAGGGGCGCACCGCCGCTCCCGGGCTCGGTGACCGGTTGCTCGGCCACGTCGCCGTGGCCGGGGTCGGCAGGAGTTCGCACACTTCGGCGGCCAGGCTCTTGCCGTGCGTCCCGGCCTCCTGCGAGGGCGAGCGCTTCGTCTGCCGGTTCTCGTTCGCCGATGCCCGCGGGGTGGGCAGCAGCGAGACGACGTGGCGCAGGTTCATCCCGCCCTGTGCCGCATGCCCGGCCCCGGTGCTTTCCGAGGTCGACGGCGTCGGCAGCAGGGAGACGGCGGTGGGAAGCTGGCCGCTTTGCCCACCGCCGCGCCAGTCCCGGGCCGCCGGAGTCGGCAGGCCAGGCGAGGAAGATGAGCCGCTTGCGCTGGTGGGCGGCGCCGATGTCGCTCGCGCGTACACAGCACCAGTCCGCATCGAACCCGATGGAGGCAAGGTCGGCGAGGACGGTGTCGAATCCGAGAGAAAGGTGGCCTGCGACATTCTCAAAGACCGCGAGTCGGGGTCGTAGAACCCCAAGGGCGCGGGCGATGTACGGCCAGAGGTGCCGGTCATCCTTGGTGCCCTTCCGCTTGCCTGCCGTGCTGAACGGCTGGCACGGGTAGCCGCCGATGTAGATGTCGACGGGTTCGACGTCGTGCCAGTCGACGGCGGTGATGTCCCCGAGGTTGGGCACCTCGGGATGACGGTGGGCAAGGATGAGCGCGGCGCCGGGGTCGTTGTCCGCCACCCACGCCAGCCCCCCGCCGAACACGGCCTGGACGGCGTCATCCAGGCCCGCGTATCCGGTGCACACCGAACCGATCCGCAGGGCCCTCATGCGGCTACCTCCGTGTCCTCCACGGAGTGCAGGGTCCGGCCCTCGGCGCGCTCGGCGGTCAGCACGTCGCGGATCTGCCGCGCGGGCTTGGCTCCGCAGTGCAGCGCCTTGCGCAGCGCCTCGCCGTTGTCGACCTCCGCATCCGACCAGGTGGCCGTCAACTCCCGGGCTTCGAGCAGCAGTTCGTCCAAGCCTCGCCGGGCTGTCTTGCTGGCGCGGCGGCGGTTGGCCGACGGCTTTCGCCGCGGCTGCGGATCGGGCTTCTCGTCCATGCCCGGGTTCGGCTGCTCGTCCTGCGGGCCGCCCTCCGGGGCGGGGGTGAGTTCCCCGAGCCTGAGCAGCACGCGGGCGCGGCGTGGTGTCTTCGAACGCCACCGTCGCCCGTGCTCCTCGCGCAGGTCCGCGCGGGCCAACTGCCGTTCCCGCTCCCGGGCGAGCGCGTCGGCGTAGGAGGTGATCTCCCACAGCGTCATGCGCCGCCACAGCGCGAACGTGGTCAACGGCGCCAGCAGCCAGCGACTGAACCGGATCTTGTCCATCCGGCGGCCCGTCACCGCGCCGATACGCACGGCGTAGATGTGCGCGCCGATCTCGGAGAACACCACCCACAGCAGCGGCATCGTGCCGTGCGCGACCTTGGCCCACAGGCTGTCGCCCGCGGCGACGTTCAGCCCGCAGGTGATCAGCGTGAGCACCCAGGGCACGAACCGCACCCACCCGAGCGCCATATCCATACGGATCAGCAGCAGGTTGGCAACGGTGAACACCGGGATCGCCACGTCGATACCGACCGGCAGCATCCACGGCTCGGCAAACCCCCAGCGCAGCGCGGCGGCCGACACCGCGTCGAACGAAGCGATGAACCCGAGCGAGCCGACCCCGGCCGCCGCAGCGGCCCCGATCCCGGCAAGGCCCAACTCCGGGCGGGTCAGCGGCGGAACCGTCGCAGGCTCCGTACTCGCGATTGCGGTCATGCCGACTCCTCCCGGAATTGCGGGTTGGGCAGGCCGGTCAGGTCGGCGATCTCGTCACCGGTCAGCACCGTGTTCTCGTCCATGGCGTGGGCCACGGTGCGGATCTCGCCCCACAGGTGGCCGATCTTGCGGCGCGCCATCCCCTGCACCATCGCCCAGGACTTGCCGTGGGCCGGAACGTGGCCACGGCCGATCAGAAAGCCGTGCTGCGCGAGGATGTCGATGGCCTGCTCACGGTCGTGGAGAGCCGCGCAGGCAAGCGCCCGTTCCGGCGTCCACAGGCCGTAGGCCATCAGGTAAGTGACCTGGGCGATCGACCCGGCCGCAGCCTGCGCGGCGAAGCGCCACGCATGCACGTCGCGTGTCTCGAAGGCGGTGTTGCCGGTCACGCACCAACCGCCCTCTTCAGGCGTCCAGGCGATGACCTCGCTGGTCACCACCCGCATGCCATAGGCCAGGCTGAGCACGGCGTGACCGGCCTCATGGAAGGCCATGCCCAAGCGGGCCTGCTCGTAGGTGAGCGGCATCTTCAGCGTCGGCTTGGGGCGGCCAGTGTGGTCCGCGAGCAGTTCGGGCGCGGGGGCGGTGGAGTTCATGCCGCCACCGCCCTACGGGAGCGCTCGCGGCGGGCGGTCGGCCGCTTCAGCGGGACGACGTGGAACAGCTCCGGCGCGTAGGCCTCCACCGCCTGAGCGGCGATACGGATCGCGTCGTCGGGCATGTTCGGGTGGTCGGCGAGGATGTCGCGGGCCGCGTCCAGACGGGCCGCGCGCTCCGTCTCGCTCTCGCCGTCCTCCCCGAGCCACAGTTCGAGCGGGGTACCGAGGGCGAGTTCCACGAAATCGGTGTCACTGACGGCCTCATGGCCGCCGACATAGCTACGCATGATGACTCCTGAAATGGAGGGACGGGAGGGAGCCGGGGCGGGCGCAGGCTTTGGCGAGACGGCGCCCGCCCCTGGGAAGGACAGGGAGGTCAGACGGTGGCGATGACCAGCGCGGCGACGAACAACCACAGGTGGTGGAAGGACTGATCCAGCGCGTACGCGCCGGTACCGATGTGCGGGTTGTCGTCGCGGTCGGGGCGCGGCGTGCCGAGCCGGTAGAAGCCACCCAGGCCGAGCCGGTCGGCGAGCCGGGCGAGGGTGCTGCGGCGGTCGGCCCACCAGTGGGTGACGGCGTCGATGCCGAGTCCGATCACCAGGCCGGGCACGGTCACGGAGAGGTTCAGCAGCCAAAGGACCGGCAGTAACAGCGCGAGCTTGGTGGCGGTCAGGGTGGAGACGTGCCGGGCGCCGGCGAGGCGGCCGACCCAGCCGGGGCGGCCCTTGTGCGCGGACTGGCAGGAGGTCTGGACCCAGTGGTCGCCCACGCTGTGGGCGACGTACAGGGCGACGAACACGGCAGCGAAGACGGCGGCAGCCATCGGGCAACTCCTTGTCAGAAAGGGGAGGAACGAGGCTGGTCAGCCGTTGCGGACGCGGCCGGAGACGCTGTCGGCGGACACGCTCAGGTGGCGTGCACCGGCGACCCGGACGTCACCGGAGATGGTGCGGGCGCTCACGTGCCCAGACGCGGCGGCGGTGGCCTGCACGCGGATGTCGCCCGAAGTGGCCGCGATCTGGGCATGGCGCCCGTCGTAGAGGCCCACCTCGATGTCACCGGAGACCGACTGTGCGGTGATCCGATCAGTGATCCGGTTGACCCGGACGTCACCGGAGGTGCTGTTCACCGTGAGGTCGCGGACGTCGCAGGCGTCCAGGTCACCGGAGACGGAGCGGATCTCCATCCGGTCGATGTTGCCCCACACCACGGTGTCAGCCGACGTGGTGGACAGAGCGAAGGACGACCGGGCGGGCAGGTGCACCGTGGCCTCGATCGGGCTCACGGTCTGCATGCCGCTCGAACCGCCGGTGACGATGCGGCCGTTGATGATGGTCATGCCGGTCACCGAGCCGTACACAGTGCCCATGTGCTGTGTGACGCGGTTGCCGCGCGCACTCTGCACCATCACGTTGCCGGGCATTTCCGGAATCTCGATGCCGAGCGCCTGCCCGTTCTGCTCGGTGCGGGCCCGGGTGACCGCGTCGGCGGCGGGCCCCGTGCTGTCGTCGGTGTGCAGCACCAAACGAGCGGTGCTGAGGTCGTTACTGACCTTCACGTGCACGCGGCCGACCGGAAGGGACAGGCCCAGCACGATCGGGCCGGCGGACTGGGAAACGAAGGTGCGCTCGGTCATGGCGAATCTCCTGTTTCACGGGAAGGGCACGGGGCTGTCCCGGCTCTCCGCGGCCCCGGCACCAAGTCCGGGACCACAGACAGCCGGTCAGCGCCACCAGCTCTTCTTGGGCGTGACGCTGGGACAGCCGTTGACCATGTGACTCACACACTGCGGGCAGTCCTCGCGAGGGCCGAGACGGCGATGGATGCTCTTGTCGTAGGCGTGCTGCCAGCACTGCGGGCACTCGCCCGGGGGCGTGTCTCGGTTCGGCATCACGGGCTCCTTGCTGGGCTCGGGACGGTCCCGGCTCCCCTCAGCCCCGCCCGTACGGGGCGCTCCGGAGAGCGCCCGGACGGGCGGAGGAGGCAACCGGCCGCAGCGCTAGCCGCCGCGGTGCGGTGAAAGGCGACCGGTTGGCCGCGGCACCCTGCGGTGTCCGCGTGCTGAGGATGAAGCGGCGCCGCCGTGTCGGTCGGTCACGGCCGCGCCCATCGCTTTCGTCGGTTCACTGCCACTCCTTCAGTTCGCTGATCAGGGGATTCGCACTGCAAGGGGGACCGATGTCCCCACACTCCGGCCGTTGCTCGCGGTCACCGGGCCACCTCGCCAGTAGGGCCGAAGCCCCGTTCCCCTGGCCTTTAGCGGGATTGCAGCGTCCCCGCCCTCTGCGTTCGTGCAGGTCAAGCACTTACAACTCGCCGTTAGCGAAGCCCTTCCGGGTTTCGTGTTCCGGCCTGAGTTCAGATTGACCCAGGTCAATCTGACTGTCAAGAAGGTTCGCCGAAGGATCTGAGATTGACCTAGGTCCGGTTACCCTCGGGGGCATGGATTCGAGCCCCGAAGCGCCCAAGCAAACGGCCAAGGAGATCGCTGCTGACTACCGCGCGAAGATTGCGGACCCGGACAACGAGGACTACTCGCCGGGGAAGCGGCTGCCCGCCGCACGCCAGCTTGCCAAGAAGCTCGGCGTGCAGCTCATGACTGTGCAGAGCGCGTACAGCCAACTTCGAGATGAGGGCTTGGTTCTCACCCAGCAGGGGCGCGGGACGTTCGTACGCGACCCATCGGCGCCGCTCGGCACCGAGCCGGGCAGTAGCCCCGCCTTCACCGCCCTGGCCGGAGAGCTCAGTTCGATCCATGACGCTCTCCGACTTCTCGGTGAGCGTCTGGACCGGCTTGAGGAGATCGTGAGTAGCGAGACGCCACCTTCGCGGTGAGTACGTCGGCGCGCCTCAGCAGCCCTTCCGCCGTGGCGCGCGCCTCGCCCAAACTCGCTTTGAGCAGTGCGAGTTCAGCGGAAGTGAGGCCCGCTAGCTCGTTCTTTCGCTCGTTGATCCCTGGCATGCAAATGAGCATGAGACCGCGAACGACGGAGGACCCGGACAGAATGTCCGGGTCCTCTTTCCTTGCAGGTCAGGGGTGTTGACGGTTCGTCAGTGGAATACTTCGTCCACGGCATCCAGTACCGCAACCCATGGAAGTTCCCGCCCTGGCGGCGCGTCACGGGGCTCGTACAGCGGCCATACGTCCGGCCCGTAGACCAGCCGGACACCGGCTTCCCGCAGAGCTTCGATGTGGCGCTGCCACGCCGGGTGACGAGCGTGCGCGGCGTTAACGCGGGGGAAGACGACGACCGGCAAGCCGATAGTCCCGATGGCTTCGCCCACCTGTGTCAGAGCCTGGTTGTCCATGAGGCCGGTCGCGAGCTTCGCGACCATGTTGGCCGACGCTGGAGCCACGACGTAGCAGTCAACGGCCGGGTGCGGTCGGGCGTCGCCAGGGAGGCGCGGTTCGTCACGGACGGGTAGGCCGGTCAGCTTCTCCAACCGGTCGGCCTCGCCGTTCATCCGAAGCCAGATTCCCGCTGTCGGCGTCAGCGTCACGGCCGCCTGCCACCCACGTTCCATCGCGGGCTCGACCAGGCCGGTGCGGAGCGACTCCACCCCGCCGGCCGCTGAACCGACGACTCCCAGTACCCCGCGCTTGCTCGAACTCACTGCACCGCCCTGCACCGTTGGGCCATCACGAATACCTCGGACGAGCGCGATCCGCCGCTCACGGGCGACTGTTTGACCAGGTCCCGTAGCGTCTCGCGCACCCTGGGATTGTTGCGTACGAGCTGCGGTGCCGTGCGTTCGGCGGTACGCAGCTCAGAGAACGCCTCATCACCGTGTCCGGCGAGCGAGAGCGCGCGGCTGTAGTCGATGCGGTGCGAGACGCTGCGCTCCTGCGGCATGTGGTCGACGTCGATCCGTCCGTTCTCCACCACGTACGACACGTTGTCCAGGTCAAGCTCGATCGAAAGCCGGTGGAGGATCACGTTCGTGGGACCGAAGCCGGTTTGCCAGTAGTTCTCGTCTGAACCGAGATCGTCAGCGAGTTCCTCGGCCCGGTCTAGCAGGCGGGTCGCGGTCGGGCGGTCCTGGTGCCGAGCAGCCGCGACGGCGGCCCTTAGGTGGATCATCCCGAGCAAGCTCAACGCAGACGGATCGCTCTCCGCTACCTGGGAGGCCAACCACGTCGCCGTAGTGTTGCCCAGCTCCATCGCAGCTTCGTACCGACCGTTGGCGAGCAGCGCGTGCGTACCGGACCGAGCGGCTGAGGTGAGGACCAGGGGATCGTCGGACTCGTCCGCGGCACGCATCGCCCGCTCAGCGGCCAACCACGAGACGTCAGACTCTCCGACCTTCGCGAGCGTCGTGGCCGCGAGATGATGCGTGCGGGCAGAGACCGCCCAGCAGTCGCGGCGGTCCTCGCCCCGGCGCCCCGCACGGTCCTCTAGCTCCTGCGCCGTCTGGAGGAGCGCCGGAAGGGCCGCGATCACGCTGCCGAGCCGTCCGCCCTGGTAGTCGTTCCAAGCCTGCTCCACACGGACCGCCACCGGGGCAGGAGTAGGGAGCTGAACGTCTGCTTCGGGGCCGAAGAGTAGCCGCGAGAGCCGCCGAGGGCTCATGAGCGCGTCTCGTACGGCCGGTACGTCGTCCTGGTGCTTCTCGTCTTCGACCAGAAGGGTCTGGCCGAGCAGGTCGCCAAGCGGCACACGCAGGACGCGCGCCAGTTCCGCGAGCTTGTCGATTCGCGGCGGCTTCCTACGGCCGCTCTCTGCTTTCGCGAGCCAGTCAGTGCTGTGGCCGACCAGTCCGGCCAGCACCTCTTGCGTGTAGCCGCGACGCTTCCGGTAGAACGCGATTCGTTGGCCGATGCTGAGGTGATCTCCAAGGCCACGCATGGGGTGCTGCCTCCTGCTGCTGGTAGGGGCGTCCTTCACGTTACAGAGCCAGTCAGACGGCCGATAGGTGCTCTCGCCGTCTCGCTACGAGCTTGATGGACCCAAAGGGAAGAGACCCGGACAGATTGTCCGGGTCTCTTGCGTAAGCCAGGGGAAGTGATTCCTCTCAGTCTTCAATGGAAGTGCTGAAAGGCATCTTCAGTGGCGTGATGCAGTCACGTGAGGTGCCTACCTTCTAGCCGTCCGTTGGCGGACTCCTCGTACACGTCCTCTGTCAACTCTGCGATCCGATGAATAGTGGCAGCGTCGACTTGTTTCGCTACTGATAGGCCGTGAACAATCTCGTTCCTGATCCTATTGAGTTCTCGGATCTCACGGTAAGTGGCCTCCGATAGGAGTCCCTCGGAAACGAGTCGTTCTGCCATCTGTCGAACGCTCTGAGGGCGCCTGTTTTCCTCACCCTGGAAGTGTTGGGCCAGTGTCCATTCCAGCCCGGAGAAGGCGAGAACAAATGCCGCTCGAAGTACTTCTTGGTTTCCTGAGGACTCTCCAAATTTTGCGAGGTCTGTTACCGTACGCAATCGCCGATCAATTTCATCCTTCCGTGCGAGAATGTCAGGCTGTGCGAGAACAATAACTTCCACATCCCAGCCCTCAATTCCCCGGAGTCTCGCGCGGATGCTGTTGATTCGGTCGATCTTCATTTGAGAGTCAGCAGATTTCTGCTGAACGATCTCAAAGATGACACCGCCCCCTGGACCTACGGCGATGGCGTCGAATTCCTCTATGCCGCGCTTAGCGAACCCAGCAGGAAGAAGCCCCTCTCCGGATGCGCTCGTATACATGGTCCACCCTGGAGGGAGCCTCTCTGCGCGCTCCCGCAGCGCGTTCATCGTGGCATCTTGCCAATCCATGGCAATTCCTCCTGTGGCATAGCCAGATTTACGGAAACGTAAACGAACGGGTCGCCATCGAATAGGTATGGAAGGATGATTGATGGTGGATTTCTTAACCCGGACCCTAGGACGTCTCTTCTGGACGCGGAGACATCTTGAATCTGTGCGTCATCCATCATAATCTCGGGATACATCCCATCGATTATTCGTTTCAGGATGTTGTCGATGTCGACATCCGTTGGGCCCACGTGAAAGTATGTTACTGAAGCGGCCAAGTCGCCCAAGAGTGGAAATCCATCCTCAGGTAGGTTCTCGATGGCGCATGTTCGCACCTTCTCGACCCAGCGCTGCTTTTTCTTGGAATCCTTGGAATTTACCGATAGAGGGATACCGGGAACTACGAACTCCCATGCCATTCGATCGATGTCCCGTCCCTAGCTCTACGTCTGGCACCTCGGAGTCACCCTACGGGTGAATGCTGACCGAGGCGATAGCGCAACTGATGATCCCAGGGAGCCCTGCCGGGCTGGTGTGCAGCAGCCCCGGCGAGTGAGGGGGAGGGGCGGCCAAGCGCGGGTCGCTAGCGACAGGGAGTGGATACCTGGGCCGTCTGTGGGCCGTCGAAGGGCGGCCCACAGGGACCGGTGACGACCAACGTCGACCGTTAACTGCCTGCTCGTCAGGGGGCGACTGGGAACGACCCAGGCCGTCGTGAGGGTGCGCCAGTTCCTGCGCAACAAGAAGCAGGAGTGGGAGGAGTACAGGTCAGAGGTGACGGCCTTTGAGCTGCGGAAGAACCTGCCGGTGCTGTAGGGCGTCGCCCGAGAAGCCGCAGACGCGTTTGCGCAGTACTGGGCAAACGCGTCTGCGGCTCTTTCGTGGTTGCTCGCGCCGTTCCCCGCGCCCCTTACGGGGCAGCGACGATCGCCGCTCGCAGCGGCGTCTCCGCTCGTACCCGGTACTCCTGGATCGCCCAGCCATTGCCGTCCGGGTCCTTGAAGTACATGAACGTGCCGCCGTCCTGCGGCGCGTGGGCGACCGGTTCCGAGATGTCCAGGCCGCGTGCGGTCAGCTCGGCGTGCGCCGCCTTCGCGTCGGCGACGCACAGCTGGAGGCCCTGGTAGGAGCCGGGGGCCGGGGTCGGGCCGTCCATCGTGTCCCAGAGGGTGTCGGCGAGCGCGATGGAACAACCGGAACCCGGTGGGGTCAGCTGGACGATGCGCATGCCCGGCATGACCTCCTGGTCGATGTCCACGTGGAAGCCGAGCTTGTCGCGGTAGAACTCCTTGGCCCGGTCGACGTCACTGACGGGGAGCGGGATCACCTCGAGTGTGTATTCCATGGGCCGAGTACATCAGGGCCACGGGCCCCTGTCAGCGCTCCGCCACACCCCGTGTCACCGCTCTGAAAGCGGAGTTGGGGCCTCCTGCACGGACCAGCCGTTGCCGTCCGGATCCCGGAAGAAACAGAAGCCGTTCCAGGTGCCTCCCGTCCCCTCCGCCCAGCCTTCGGGACCCAGGTGCAGGACCGGCGTGACGTCCACGCCGCGCTCCGCGAGCTCGGCCCGCGCGGCCACGATGTCCGTGACGCACAGCTGCAGGCCGTGCAGCGAACCCGGTGTCATCTGCGAGGCCCCGGGAGCCGGCGGCATGCCGGTCGTCATGGCGAACGAGCAGCGTGAGCCGGGCGGGGTGAACTGCATGACGCGCACGCCCGGGGCGACCGTGCTGTCCAGGTCCGCCTTGAAGCCGCACTTGTGCTCGTAGAAGTCCTTGGCGCGGTCCATGTCGGTGACAGGGACGAGCACCACTTCGAGTGTCCAGTCCATCAGATGGCCCCCTCGTGGGTCATGTGAAGCTCCAGCGCGTCTGGCTGAACGGTTCGCCCTTGCCGAAGCCGAAAGCGGTACGGGGGGCCACCTCGAAGACGTACGCGTGGCCCGGCCCGTGGTGGAAGCAGCCGTCCCGCACCTCGTAGTGCCAGAAGCTGCCGTACTTGTCCTCCCAGGCCGTCGCGAGGCGCCGCAGCCGCTCCTCGTCGGTGATGCGGACCGCGGCCCCCTCGACGACCAGGTCGAAGCCCTTGTCCCAGAGGTTGACGCCCGTGGTCAGGACGGTCTCGGGGTTGGCCGCGAGGTTCCGTGCCTTGCGCTCCTCGGGACCCGTGCAGAAGTGCAGGGCGCCGTCCAGCCAGACCGTGGGCAGCGGGGTGACGTGCGGGCGCCCGTCAGGGCGTACGGTCGAGATCCAGAAGAGCTCGGCCGCCCTGAGCTGCCGCACGGCGTCGGACCACGGGGTCGCCGCGGCCCCGGCACTGCTGTACCGGGAATCCAGCTCCGTACGGGGTTCCTTGCTCGGCATGGTCCGCCTCCCTGACGCCGCCACCAATGCTTCCGTCCAAGTACGGACTCCGCACGCGGGCAGAACTCATCGGTCAGGCCGTAGGCTCGGGCCAGGATGATCGAACGGAGGCGCGGGGATGACGGTGCCGCAAGGGCGCAGGAGCAGTACGTTCACGCGGCTGCTGCGGCATGGCTTCACCGATCCGTCCGCGGCCGAGCGGCTGCTCGGCGCCCCCGAGCTGTCGGCGGTGCGGACCGACCCGGTGCTCCTGGACGCCCTGGGCGCCGCCGCCGACCCCGACCTGGCGCTCCTCGGCCTCGTACGCCTGGTCGAGGGCCAGCCCGACGACACCAGCCGCCAGGAGCTGCTCGACACCCTGGTCAGCGCCAAGCCGCTGCGTGACCGGCTGCTCGGCGTGCTCGGCGCCTCCGAGGCCCTCGCCGACCACCTGGCCCGCCACCCCAGCGACTGGCAGGCCCTGGTCACCTACGAACTGGCCGATTTGCATCCCGGCGTCGAGGAGTTCGAGCGCGGTCTCGCCGACGCCACCGACCCGGTGTCGCTGCGCGTGTCCTACCGCCGCTGCCTGCTCGCCATAGCGGCCCGTGACGTCTGCGGCACCACCGACCTGCCCGAGGCGGCCGCCGAGCTCGCGGACCTGGCGACGGCGACCCTGCGCGCCGCGCTCGCCATGGCCGAGCAGGCGGCCCCCGAGGACGCCGCGCTGTGCAGGCTCGCGGTCATCGCGATGGGCAAGTGCGGTGGCCACGAGCTGAATTACGTGTCGGACGTCGACGTCATCTTCGTCGGCGAGCCCGCGGAGGGCCCGGGTGGCGTGGAAGCCGCCGATGAGGCCAAGGCGCTGCAGGCCGCCACCCGGCTCGCCTCGCACATGATGCGGATCTGCTCGGAGACGACGGTCGAGGGCACCATCTGGCCGGTCGACGCCAACCTCCGCCCGGAGGGCCGCAACGGCCCCCTGGTGCGCACCCTCAGCAGCCACCTGGCCTACTACCAGCGCTGGGCCAAGACCTGGGAGTTCCAGGCGCTGCTCAAGGCCCGTCCGGTCGCCGGTGACCTGGCTCTCGGCGCGGAGTACGTCGAGAGCCTGGCGCCCCTGGTCTGGCACGCGGCCGAGCGCGACAACTTCGTGGCCGACGTGCAGAAGATGCGCCGCCGGGTCGTGGAGAACATCCCGGCGGGCGAGGTCGACCGTGAGCTCAAGCTGGGTCCCGGCGGGCTGCGGGACGTCGAATTCGCCGTACAGCTCCTGCAGTTGGTGCACGGCCGTGGTGACACCTCGATCCGCAGCGGCTCGACCCTGGTGGCCCTGGAGGCCCTCGCGGCCGGTGGCTACGTGGGGCGGGTGGACGCGGTCCAGCTCGACGACGCCTACCGCTTCCTGCGGTCCCTGGAGCACCGCATCCAGCTCTTCAAGCTGCGGCGCACCCATCTGATCCCGGAGGACGACGCGGACCTGCGGCGCATCGGCCGCTCCCTGGGCATGCGCACGGAGCCGATCACCGAGCTGAACCGCGCCTGGAAACGGCACACTTCGGTCGTGCGCCGCCTGCACGAGAAGCTGTTCTACCGCCCGCTCCTGGACGCCGTGGCCCAACTTGCCCCCGTAGAGACCAGGTTGAGCACGGAGGCCGCCCGCGAACGTCTCGTGGCCCTCGGCTACCACGACCCCGCGGCGGCCCTGCGCCACCTGGAGGCCCTGGCGTCGGGCGTCACCCGCAAGGCGGCCATCCAGCGGACCCTGCTCCCCGTCCTCCTCGGCTGGTTCGCGGACTCGGCGGACCCCGACGCGGGCCTCCTGAACTTCCGCAAGGTGTCGGACGCGCTCGGCAAGACCCCCTGGTATCTGCGGCTCCTGCGCGACGAGGGGGCGGCGGCCGAGAACCTGGCCCGCGTCCTGTCCGCGGGCCGCCTGGCCCCCGACCTGCTGATGCGCGCCCCCGAAGCGGTGGCCCTGCTCGGCGACCAGCGCGGCCTCGAACCGCGCGACCACGCCCACCTGGAGCAGGAGGTCCTGGCCGCGGTGGGCCGCGCGGACGGCGCCGAGCAGGCCGTGACGGCGGCGCGCGGCGTCCGGCGCCGCGAACTGTTCCGCACGACGGCGGCGGACATCATCGGTTCGTACGGCACGGAGGAGAGCCCCGTGGCGGCCGATCCCGGGGCCCTGCTCGACCGGGTGGGCGACGGGGTCTCCGACCTCACGGCGGCCACGATCGCGGGGACCTTGCGCGCGGTGGTCCGCGAGGGCTGGGGCGACACGCTGCCGGTGCGGTTCGCCGTGATGGGCATGGGCCGCTTCGGCGGCCACGAACTGGGCTACGGCTCGGACGCCGACGTCCTGTTCGTCCACGAGCCGCGCGAGGGCGTGGGGGACCACGAGGCGGCGAAGGCGGCCTCGCAGGTGGTCTCCGAGATGCGCAGGCTGCTCCAGCTCCCCAGCTCCGACCCGCCGTTGCTGATCGACGCGGATCTGCGCCCGGAGGGCAAGAGCGGCCCCCTGGTGCGGACCCTCGCCTCGTACGAGGCCTACTACCGCCGCTGGTCACTGGTCTGGGAGTCACAGGCGCTGCTGCGGGCCGAGCCGGTCGCGGGCGACGCCGATCTCAGCCGGGCCTTCATCGAGCTCATCGACCCGCTGCGCTATCCCGCGGAGGGCCTCGGCGACGACGCCGTACGCGAGATCCGCCGCCTGAAGGCCCGCATGGAGGCGGAGCGCATGCCGCGCGGCGCCGACCCCACCCTGCACACCAAGCTGGGCCGCGGCGGCCTCTCCGACGTCGAGTGGACCGTCCAGCTCATGCAGCTGACCCACGGTTGGGTCGAGCCGGGCCTGCGCACGACCCGCACCCGCCAGGCCCTCGCCGCTGCCTGCGCGGCCGAGCTGATCCCGACCGAGGAGGCGGCGATCCTGGACGAGGCATGGGTCCTGGCCGCCCGGGTGCGCAACGCGGTGATGCTGGTGCGCGGCCGGGCCGGGGACACGTTCCCCTCGGACGGGCGGGAACTGGCGGCGGTCGGCCGGTACCTGGGGTACGACCCCGGCCATGTGGGAGACATGCTCGACGACTACCGAAGGACCACCCGCCGGGCACGGGCCGTGATGGAGGAGAGGTTCTACGGGGCGTAGGAGGCCCGCTCAGGACTTGAAGCGGGCCTTGAGCCTGGCCGGCAGGAGCGGCGACCCGTCGTCGTCCCGCGGCGCCACCTCACGCGGCAGCCGGTGCGGCATCGCCCCGTACCACGCCCAGGCCACCGCGAGGCCGAAGGCCAGGCAGATCATGCCGCCCACCGCGTCCAGCCAGAAGTGGTTGGCGGTCGCCACGATCACGATCAGGGTCGCCGTGGGGTAGAGCAGGCCGAGGATCTTCGCCCAGGGCGCCGAGGCCAGGGCGAAGATCGTCAGGCCGCACCACAGGGACCAGCCGATGTGCATCGACGGCATCGCCGCGTACTGGTTCGACATGTGCTTGAGGTCGCCGGAGGCCATGGAACCCCAGGTCTGATGGACGAGCACCGTGTCGATGAAGTCCTGGCCGTTCATCAGGCGCGGGGGAGCCAGGGGATACAGGTAGTAACCGAGCAGGGCCACCGCCGTGGTCGCGAAGAGCACCGTGCGCGTGGCCGCGTAGCGTCCCGGATGACTGCGGAACAGCCAGACGAGGACACCGAGAGTGACCACGAAGTGCAGCGTCGCGTAGTAGTAGTTCATGCCGACGATGAGCCATGTCACCGAGTCCACCGCGTGGTTGACGCTCTGCTCCACGGCGATCCCGAGGTGCTGCTCCACCCGCCAGATCCAGTCGGCGTTGCTCAGGGCCTGTGACTTCTGTTCGGGCACCGCGTTGCGGACCAGGGAGTACGTCCAGTAACTGACCGCGATCAGCAGGATCTCGAACCAGAGCCGAGGGCGCCGGGGGGTGCGAAGACGGCGCAGGAAAGTCCGCCCCTTGCGGTCCTCCCGCTCGCCCGCGACGGGTGATGTGGTGGGCCGCTGCTGGCCTTCCAGTGTCGTCACAGTCATCTCACCCATAGGCACAGAGTCTGCCAGATACCGACCCTCCGACCGATCATCCCAAGGTCTGGTTCAGGCCGCATTCTCTACGCCCTACGGACGAGTGCGTCCCCGAGGGGCCGAGGCGGTTGAACCTCGAACGACCAGTTCCGGCATGAAGACGAATTCGCTGTGCGGGGCGGGAGTGCCGCCGATCTCCTCCAGGAGCGTACGCACGGCTGCCTGCCCCATCGAGGGGACGGGCTTGCGCACCGTGGTCAGGGGCGGATCGGTGAACGCGATCAGCGGGGAGTCGTCGAATCCCACCACCGAGATGTCGTCCGGGACCTCGAATCCGCGCTGCCGTGCCGTCCGTATCGCCCCCAGGGCCATCATGTCGCTCGCGCACACCACGGCCGTACAGCCGCGGTCGAGGAGGGCGGACGCCGCGGCCTGTCCGCCTTCCAGCGTGTACAGCGAGTGTTGGACCAGCTCCGTCTCGATCTCCTCGGGGGTCAGTGCCAGCTGGTCCTGCACCGTCCGTACGAAGCCCTCGATCTTGCGCTGTACCGGCACGAACCGCTTGGGGCCGAGGGCCAGTCCGATGCGTGTATGACCCAAGGAGACGAGGTGGGTGACCGCGAGGCGCATCGCCGCCCGGTCGTCCGGCGAGATGAAGGGTGCCTGCACCTTGGGGGAGAAGCCGTCCACGAGCACGAACGGGACGCCCTGCGCGCGCAGCTGCTCGTAGCGCTGTATGTCGGCGGAGGTGTCCGCGTGCAGGCCCGAGACGAAGATGATGCCGGAGACACCGCGGTCCACGAGCATCTCCGTCAGCTCGTCCTCCGTGGAACCGCCGGGCGTCTGGGTGGCGAGGACCGGCGTGAAGCCCTGCCGGGTCAGGGCCTGCCCGATGACCTGGGCGAGCGCGGGGAATATCGGGTTCTCCAGCTCCGGCGTGATCAGCCCGATCAGACCCGCGCTGCGTTGGCGAAGCCGCACCGGACGTTCGTAGCCGAGCACGTCGAGTGCGGCAAGCACTGACTGACGGGTGGCCCCGGCGACGCCGGGCTTGCCGTTGAGCACCCGGCTGACCGTCGCCTCGCTGACCCCCGCCTGCGCTGCGATGTCGGCCAGTCGCGCGGTCACAGGATTGGACTGTACCGGTCACATCTCAGGCTGCCCACCAGACCGTTGAATCCGCGGGCAGGATCGTCACGTCGGCGCCGGGGGCCGCGTCCGTGCTCGACAGGAGCAGGGTGCCGGGGGTGGGGACGGTGACGGGAGCGGCCGTGAGGTTCACCGTGCAGACCACCGCACCGCGCGACGACGTACGGCGGAAGGACAGGACACCCTCGGGGGATTCGAGCCACTCCACGTCGCGGCCCGCGCCGAGCGCCGGGTGCTCGCGGCGCACGGCGAGCGCACGGCGGTAGAACTCCAGGGTCGAGGCGGGGTCGCCCTCCTGTGCCTCGACCGAGAGGTCCTTCCAGCTCGCGGGCTGCGGCAGCCAGCTCGGGCCGCCCTCGACGGGACCGAAGCCGAACGGCGCGCGCTCCCCGGACCAGGGCAGCGGCACCCGGCAGCCGTCCCGCGTCCCGTCCTGCCCCGTGCTGCGGAAGAACGCCGGGTCCTGGCGCACCTCGTCCGGCAGTTCGGTCACCTCGGGCAGACCGAGCTCCTCGCCCTGGTAGATGTACGCCGAGCCGGGCAGGGCCAGCATCAGGAGCGTGGCGGCCCTCGCCCGGCGCAGGCCCCGTGCCGCGTCGCCGTCCGCGAAGCGGGTGGAGTGGCGTACGACGTCGTGGTTGGACAGCACCCAGGTGGCGGGCGCCCCCACGGCGTTCATCGCGACGAGGGAGCGGTCGATGACGGAGCGCAGCGCGTCCGCGTCCCAACCGGTCGTCAGATACTCGAAGTTGAACGCCTGGTGCAGCTCACCCGGGCGCAGATACCGCGCGCTGCGCTCCACCGTCGGCGTCCACGCCTCGGCGACGGCGATCCGGTCGCCCGCGTACGCGTCGAGGATCCGCCGCCAGTCGCGGTAGATCTCGTGCACGCCGTCCTGGTCGAAGTAGGGGACGGCCTGCTTGCCGAGGAGCCGCACCTGCTGCTCGTGGCCGATGTCGGGCAGGCCCGCGGCCTTGACCAGGCCGTGCGCCACGTCGATGCGGAAACCGTCGATGCCGAGGTCGAGCCAGTAGCGCAGGATGGAGCGGAACTCGTCGCGCACCGCCGGATGGTCCCAGTTGAAGTCGGGCTGCTCGGGCGCGAAGAGGTGGAGGTACCACTCGCCGTCCGCGACCCGCGTCCAGGCGGGTCCGCCGAACACGGACTCCCAGTCGTTGGGCGGCAGTTGACCCTCGTCGCCCTTCCCGGGCCGGAAGTGGAAACGCTCGCGCAGCGAGGACGCCGGGCCCTCGCGCAGCGCCTGCCTGAACCACTCTTGCCGGTCCGAGCAGTGGTTGGGCACCAGGTCGACGATCACCCGCAGTCCGAGCGCGTGCGCCTCCCGCACGAGGTCGTCGGCGTCCGGCAGGGCGCCGAACATGGGGTCCACCGCGCGGTAGTCGGCCACGTCGTACCCCGCGTCGGCCTGTGGCGACGCGTAGAAGGGGGAGAGCCAGACGGCGTCCACGCCGAGCCGGTGCAGGTGGGGGAGGCGGGCCGTGACGCCCGGCAGGTCGCCCATGCCGTCGCCGTTCCCGTCGGCGAAGCTGCGCGGATACACCTGGTAGATGACGGCATCGCGCCACCACTCGTGGCGCGCGGAGCCGTCGGCCGAGGCGTCTGCGGGAAGGGCGGCGGTGACGTGCTGGGTCATGAAGTCCTCGGGTGTACGGGGGCGGGCGGCGCTTTGTTGAACGCCGTGCGGAAGGCGAAGGTCACGAGGAAGTCCTCCTCACCCATGGTGCGCTGTCCGGGCGGCACGCGGATCGTCCCGTCGGGGAGGCGCAGGGCCGCTACCGCGAACTGCTGAGGGCGCGTGCGACCGGCCTTGCCATCGGCCTCCGCACGACGCGGGACGCACGGTGGACGCCGGCACGCCTTCCCGCAGGCAGAAGCCAGAAAGTCTACTGTCAGGCAAGCCGCGCGTGCGGCCGGATCGTCCACCTCCACCGGTCCGGGTCGTACTGCGGCCGTCTGCTCCCGGCGTGCCCGGCGGCGCGCTAACTTGATGAGGCAGGCACGAGTCGGCCTGCGCCGTTTTGCGCCGAGGGGCTGTCCCGCGTGAGCGTCAAGGGCAAGGCAGTGAACACAGTCAGCACGGTCCTGGTGGTCGACGACGCACCCGCCAGCAGGTACGCGCTGAGTGCTGTCCTGCGCCGGGACGGCCACCGCGTCCTGCTCGCCGCGAGCGCGAGCGAGGCGCTGATCGAGCTCGACGTGCGGTTGCGGGCCGGGGACCTGCCGGACGTCGCGCTCGTCGACGTCGGCCTGCCCGACATGAGCGGCTACGAACTGTGCCGCCGCATCAAGCAGTTGCCGCCCATCGCGAGCCTGCCCGTCGTCCACTTCTCGGCGGCGTCCCGCCCGCCGGCCGACCGGTGCCGGGGGCTCGACGCGGGCGGCGAGTCCTATCTGACGGTGCCGGCCGAACCCGAGGAGATCCAGGCGGTCGTACGGGCCGCCGCGCGCGGTGCCCGCTCCCGCAGCGACGCCCATCTGAGGGCCGGGCGCCTGACCTTGCTCGCCGGGGCGATCCTGGCCGTGCAGTCCGCCCGCTGCCTGGGCGAGCTGGCGGACGCGGCGGCCACGGGCACGGAGCGGCTGACCGAAAGCCCCGCCACGGTCTTCGTGCTCGGCGAGGGCGGTGACGTCCACCGGGGGCTCTCCCGGCGCAGAGCCGCCGCCCCGCTGCCGGACCCCGGGGCGCACGAGGCGGTGGCACGGCTGATGCGGCGCGTCATGTCGGGGCGTACGGGCGTGCGCCACACGGTCGTGCCGGCTCCGCTGTGGCCGGCGGGCTTCTTCCGCTCGGTGGGGGGCGTCGGGCAGTGGGGCGACGGGGTGCCGGAGGAGGCCTCCCTCGTCCTGGCCCGGCTGAGCGAGGGGCGCACGCTGGTGTGCCTCGCGACGCCCTCGTACCGGGAAGGTCTCTCCGACGAGACGAAGCACCTGGTCGAACGGCTCGCCCACGCCACCGCGCTGGCCGCGGAACCCCTGGTGATGTACGAGGAGGAGCGCCACGTCGCGCTGACCCTCCAGCGCAGCTTCCTGCCGTCGAAGCTGCCGGAGCTGCCCGGCACGGATGTCGTCGTCCGCTATGAACCCGCCTCGCGCCAGGCGGAGATCGGCGGTGATTTCTACGCGGCGCTTCCGACGCCCGGCGGCGTCCTGACCGGCATCGGTGACGTCGTCGGACACTCGCTCGAAGCGGCCACCGTGATGGTCGAGATCCGGCACGCGCTGCGCGCCTACTGCGTCGAGGACCCCGACCCCGGGGCGCTCGCCGGACGCCTCGACCGGATGCTGCAGCACTACCACCCGGGCGTGACGGCCACCATGTGCCTGAGCCTGATCGAACCGGCCACCGGACGCGTCCGGATCGCCAACGCGGGGCACATCCCGCCGCTCGTGGTGCGAGACGAGGGCACGGCCGGGTACGTCGACGTGCGGGGGCCGCTGCTGGGCCTCGGCCTCGGCCGGCCGAAGACGACCGAGCTGGTCCTGCGACGGTCCGAGCGCCTGCTGATGGTCACCGACGGGCTCATCGAGACGCGGGGCATGGATCTCGCGGTGTCGATGGAGCAGTTGCGGATCGCGGCGGCGGGCGCGCCGCGGGGCGTCGCCGACCTCTGCGACACGCTCCTGGCGTGCTTCGGCCACGAACGCGAGGACGACATCGCCCTCCTCGCGCTGCGCAGGACGAATTAACCGCCGCAAGGATCTGTACCCGCGTGCCTACCCGTCAGTACATTGACGCCATGTCTAATACGCAGAGCCGGGAGCCGAAGCCTGTCGCGTCCGAGCACATACCGCTCAAGGCACGCAAGGTCTCCTTCTCCTGGGAGGACACCCCGCTGCACTGGGTGCCGGGCGACCCCTTCGCCACGCACACGATCAACGTCCTGCACCTGCTGCTCCCCGCGGGCGAACGCTGGTTCGTCCACGTCTACAAGCAGGTCCTGCCGTACATCCGGGACGACCGGCTCCGCGAGGACGTGATCGGCTTCATCGGCCAGGAGGCCATGCACGCGCAGGCCCACGACGAGGTCCTGCCGCACCTCAAGGAGCAGGGCCTTGACCCCACGCCCTACACCGCCCAGGTCGACTGGCTCTTCGAGAAGATGCTCGGCGACCGCACGCTGCCGCCCGGCAAGGCCCGCAAGTGGTGGCTGATGGAGCGCGTCGCGATGATCGCCGCCATCGAGCACTACACCGCCTTCCTCGGCAACTGGGTCCTGAACGCGGACGAGCTGGACCGCAGGGGCGCCGACCCGACCATGCTGGACCTGCTGCGCTGGCACGGCGCCGAAGAGGTCGAGCACCGCTCCGTCGCCTTCGAACTCTTCATGCACGTCGACGGCAGCTACCGCCGCCGCGCCCGCACCTGGGCCACCGCCTTCACCGCCCTGGTCTTCCTCTGGCAGCGCGGCGCGCGCTTCTTCATGGAGAACGACCCGACCCTCGTCGGCGGCAAGGCCTCGTTCAAGGACTTCTACCGGGGCGGCAAGCAGGGCACGCTGCCCACGACCCCGGACATGATCCGCTCCATCCCCCGCTATCTGAGCCGCGCCTACCACCCCTCCCACGAGGGCAGCACCGCCCAGGCCGTCGCCTATCTCGCCTCGTCCCCGGCGGCCACCGCCGCCGAAGCCGCGACGGAGTCGCTGCCGAAGGGAGCACGCTGACATGCCCCGCATCCGCACCGTGCTGCTCGTCACGGGCGCCGCCCTGCTCGCCAAGCGCGCCATGCGGCGCCGCATCGACGCCTCCCCGCTGTGGCCGCTGCCCGCCCTGGAGGAGCCGGTCTCGGGCCGCCCGCGCTCCCGCGCGCTGCGCCTGATCGTCACCCGGCACGAGAAGGTCGCCGACGGCGTCGTCCAACTGCGCCTGGAAGGCGACCACTTGCCCGCCTGGCAGCCGGGCGCCCACCTGGACCTGGTCCTGCCATCGGGCCTCGTCCGGCAGTACTCGCTGTGCGGGGACCCGGAGGACACCTCCTCGTACACCGTCGCCACCCGCCTCATCGACGCGGAGCGGGGCGGCCGCGGTGGTTCGCGCGAGGTGCACGAGCAGCTCCGGGAGGGCACGGAGGTCGAGGTGCGCGGCCCGCGCAACCGCTTCCCGCTCGCCGACGCCGAGGCGTACGTCTTCGTCGCGGGCGGCATCGGCATCACCCCGATCCTGCCCATGCTGCGGGAGGTCGAGGCCGCGGGCCGTGCGTGGCGGCTGCTGTACGGGGGCCGCTCCCGGGCCTCGATGCCGTTCCTCGAAGACGTGGCGAAACTGGCCGGCGCCACGCCGGACCGGGTCACGATCGTCGCGGAGGACGAGGGCGGCCGCCCGGATCTCGCCGCCTTCCTCGCGGACCTGCCGCCCGCCACCGCGGTGCATGTGTGCGGCCCCGAGGGCCTGATGGAGGCGGTGGCCGCGACGCTGCCGGACGGCGCCGAGCTGCACCTGGAGCGTTTCGCGCCGCACACCTCCGCGGAGGGCAACGGCACCTTCGAGGTGGAACTGCGCCGCAGCGGGCGGACCCTCACCGTGGCCCCGGACACCACGGTCCTGACCGCGGTGCGCGCCGAGCTGCCCAACACCGCGTACTCCTGCGAGCAGGGCTTCTGCGGAACCTGCCAACAGCGCGTCCTGGAAGGGGAGATCGACCACCGGGACGAACTGCTCACGGACGCCGAGCGCGCCGACTCGATGCTGATCTGCGTGTCGAGGGCGGGCGGCGACCGCATCGTGCTCGACATGTGAGACGAGACGCGCGAGATGTGAACGCTTCGCGTGGACCGACCCCTTGGACGGCTGGATCTGCTCGGTAAGGTGTTCGTATGACTACCGGGGTGCGCCGCAGAATGGGCGTCGAGGAGCGGCGGCAGCAGTTGATCGGGGTCGCGCTCGACCTGTTCAGCCACCGCTCGCCCGACGACGTGTCCATCGACGAGATAGCGGCGGCCGCGGGCATCTCGCGACCGCTGGTCTACCACTACTTCCCGGGCAAACTGAGCCTGTACGAAGCGGCGTTGCAACGGGCGGCGGACGATCTCGCCGACCGCTTCGTGGAGCCCAGGGAAGGCCCGCTGGGCGCGCGCCTGCTGCGGGTGATGGGCCGCTTCCTGGACTTCGTGGACGGCCACGGCCCCGGCTTCTCGGCGCTGATGCGCGGCGGTCCCGCCGTCGGGTCGTCCACCACCAACGCGCTCATCGACTCGGTGCGGCAGGCGGCGTACGTCCAGATCCTCGCGCACCTGGGTGTCACGGACCCGCCCGCCAGGCTGGAACTGGTGATCCGCTCCTGGATCTCGCTCGCCGAGTCCACGGCGCTCATCTGGCTCGACGGACGCCGTATCCCGCGCGCCGAGCTGGAGCTGCAACTGGTGCACGACTTCGCCGCGCTCGCCGCCGTGAGCGCCGCGTACGACGAGGAGATGGCCGCGATCATGCGCCGCCTCCTCGCCGAGGAACCGCCGGACGGACCGTTCGCCGCACTGATCACCCGGCTGATCGGCCTCGTCCCGCAGGAGCAGGGCAGTTGACCCACCGCCTGGCCGACGAGAACGACATCCCCACCCTCGTCGCCCTCTATGACGGCGCCGCGCACTGGATGCGGGCCCGGGGGATCGACCAGTGGAAGCCGGGCGAGAAGGGCGCGGAGCACTTCCGCGGGCGCATCGCGTCGGACGAGGTCTGGCTCGCGTACGACGGTGAGATGGTCACCGGGGCCTACGAGGTGTGGTGGGCGGACGAGCCCGCCTGGGGCGAACAGCCGCCCGTCGCGGGCTACGTGCACCGCCTGATGACACGGCGCGGCGCCCCGGCGGGCACGGGCCGCGCGATGCTGGCCCGCGCGGAACGGCGGATAGCCGAGGCCGGCCGCGACCGCTGCCGCCTGGACTGCGTGTCGTCCAACCCGCGGCTGCGGGAGTACTACGAGGCGGCGGGCTACGCGGTCGTGGGGGAGCTGCCGGGAAAGGTGGCGGCGGACGGGAGCACGTACGGCGTGCTGCTCCTGGAAAAGGAGCTGCGGGGCCCGGTCCCGTCCGACGCCTGAGACATCAACGCGGCGTCATCGCAGCGTCGACACCTTCGAGCCGTCCGCGAGCCGTCCGGTGAGCCCGGCGCGGGCGCCCCGCTTCACGGGCGCGGCCACGGTGTTGCCGGGGGTCCGGGACCCGCCGGAAGCCTGGACCGAGACGACGTTCCTGCTGCCCGCCCCCAGCAGATACCAGTTCCCGCCGCGCGACTTCCAGCGCACTCCCGCGAGCACCGAAGGCTGCCGCGCCCCGCACGCCGCGGAGTCCTCCGCCTTCGCCGCGACCGCGGCGGTGCCGCCCGCCTGGAACTGCGCGAGGGCCCGGCCTCCGTCGCCCCGCCAGGTGTCGGCGCGGGTGCAGAGCCAGGCCGCGGCGCCGTTCGCCTCGGGCAGTGCCTGGCGCGCGTACTGCCAGGAGTTGACGGAGCGCACGCCGTTCGAGCGCGCGTCGGCGAGGGAGCAGGCGGTCGTCGACCAGTTCGCGGCCGTGGCCTCGCGCGGGGCCTGCGGGCGGCCCGCGGTGAGATGGGCGGGGACGAGCTCGCCGAGGTCGGAGGAGAGTCGATTCACCCCGGCGTCGTCCCGCAGCTGCAGGGCGTTCCAGGAGGTGCACGCGCGGGCCTGCGCCGGACTGGCGAACGGCTCCGTGACACCCTCGCCGTCCCGCTTCAGGGTATCGGCGTTCCGCTGCGGCTTCAGCAGGTCGCGTACGGCGACACCGCTCACCCAAGGCGCGGTCAGATAGCGGACGTTGCCGTCGACGCGGCTCACCACCAGGGCTCCGGCCTCGGCGCTCGTCGCGCCGTCCACGCGGGCGAAGTCGAGCGCTGCCCCGCTGGTGCCGTCCTTGGGCTCGGCGTACCGCACGATGCGCAGTCCGTCGTAGAGGAGGACGACCCGGGCCGCGTCGACCTCACCGGCGAAGAGCAGCTGGGCGGGGCCGGCGGGTGCACCGGCGGCCGTGCCGGGCGTGGCGGAGACCTGCACCGATTCTCCGGGGCGCGCCCAGACGGCCAGGGCGCGCCGCAGCAGGGCGTCGTCGTCGACGAGCGCGCCCCTGGCGGGCCACACGGAGAAGTCCGCGCGCGCGGACTTCTGCCACGCACCGGCCGCGATCTTCGTCACCTGCTCCGGGTCCAGGGCGGCCTGCCCCGCCGGATTCTGCGCGTACGCGGGCGCGGCGGCCCCGTCGGGGCCCCATCCGTCGCCCGGGAGCCCGAGCAGCGCCCCGCAGACCAGGGCGGCGGCCAGCGCGACCCCCGCGGCCTTCATGTGCTGCCTGCGGCGCATCAGGTCGGTGGGCCGCGCCTGCAGCGAGCAGGGGTCGAACTCGGGTGACCTGAGCAGTTCGTACGCCGCGTCCACGCCGTCGGCCTGGGCGAGCGCTCCGGCCGGGTCGTCGACTCCGGCGGCGGCGAGCACCTTGCGTACGTCGGCGTCGGGGAGGCGCTCCAGGCCGCGCAGCACGTACGCGGCACGGGCGGGGCCCGAGAGCGCGGAGAGCCGCTGGTCCAGGGCGAGTTCGTCGGCGCCGCCCGACCTCGGGAAGAGCCGCAGGCCCCAGACCTGCGGCAGCAGCGGCGGCAGCTGGGAGCGCTTGGGCCAGGCCTTGCGCCGCAGCGGAAGCCCCGCGTCGAGCGCGGTGGCGACGATCCGCAGCCGCACGTACGCGTACCCGGGGTCGCCGCCCCGGCCGTCCCCCGAGCGCTGTTCCGGGATGACCTCGCCGTCGGCCGGCCTGCGGCTGCGGGGCAGCGCGCGCTGGGTGAGGGCGTGGGCGGTCAGGACCCGCCGGTTGCGCCCGAGGCTGGGCGGCAGGACCAAGTAGGCGAGCCGCACCAGACGCGGGTAGTGCTCGACGAGGGCGGCCTCGGCCTGCTCGACATCCACGACGCCGGAGAGATCCTGGGGCGGGGAGGGGGACTTCACATTCGACGACACGTTCAGCAAAACGAGCGAATCGTCGGATGGTCACCTCTCCGTGAGCATTCGAGCATAGTTGCCCATTGACCGCTGGTAGCGCGGGAGGTGGGGCGCGAGGGCGCCCAGCACCAGCGCCAGACCCTCGCGTTCACGCCCGAGACTGGCCAGGCAGAGGGCGAGGGTGGCGCGCACGGCGTCGTCCAACTCGTCGCTGGGCGCGTCGAGTTCGGCTTCCAGCAGTGCGACGCCTTCCTCGGCCTGCCCGATGTTTCGCAGGGAGCTGCTGAGTTGGATGACGGTGCGGCGTCGCCGGTAGCCGTCGAGGCCCTTCGCCAGGGCTTCCCGGTACAAGGGGACGGCGCGGTCCGAGTGGCCGGTGGAGTCGAAGGCGCAGGCCCTTTCGAAGGGGGCGACGGGGCTTCCTTCCGGCAGCTCCTCGACCAAGGCGTCGATGATCTTCCGGAACTCCTCCCCCCGGTCGTCGTACTGCTCCACCGAGGCCCACGCCTCCGCCACCCGCTGCTCCCACGCGATATCCATGGCCACAGCTTTGCACGGGGTGCCTCAGTCGACCCGCCACTGGCTGAACTCCACCGTCCCCCGCGCCCCGTCACCCCCGTTGGTCGCGCTCATGAACAGCCCCACGTCCTGCGCCGCCGCGGCCCCCGGCGCCGGCACGCTCGCCACCACCTGCCACGTGGACCCGCCGTCCGTCGAGCACGAGCCCGTCACCGTGTCGCCCGCCCGCGCCAGGCGCAGCAGCACCGGCGCCTTGATGCCTGTGATGCGCTTGTACGTGTCCAGCGTTCCGTCGCCGTTCGTGTCGTACGACAGGACCACCCCGTTCGACGGCGTGACCGCGAGGTCGACGAAGCCCCGGGACCCCGCGACCCCCATCTCGTTGCGTGTGATCAGGCCCGCCCTGGCCCAGGGCCCCGTCACCGCCTGGGCGTCGACCCTGACCGTCACCGAGACGCCGCCGCGCAGCGCGCCCTCCCGGTACAGCGTGCCGAACTCCGTCGTGCCCTTCCACAGGTCCGCGCCCCCGCCGTTGATCGCGTACCGGCCGTCGAGCTCGCCGAAGACCGCGGCGTTGTTGGTGTACTTCTTCAAGCCCGCCCCCACCGGGCCCGCCTCGAACAGCACACCCTCGTGGACCGCCTCCACCCGCCGCTCGCCCGCGGGGCCGTACCGCACGGCGATCTCGTACGGGAGCGGGCGCAGCGGCCGGTCGAGCGGGGTCCCCGGCGCGCTCACCCGCCACGCCACCTTGCCCGTGCCCGCGGGAGCGACCCGGGGCAGCGACACCGGGCCGGAGGGCTCCGCGTCGACCCCCGTCAGCCGGAAGTCGACACGGCCGGTGGCCCGCAGGCCGTTGACGTTGCGGAAGACCGCCTCGACCCGTGCGTGCCCGCCGGGCGGCAGCGACGGCGGATCGGCGACGACCTCCAGGGAACCCTGGTAGGGCGCCCGCGCCAGCACGTCCCGTACCCGAGAGGCGGTCCGGTACGGGTCGCCGGTGCCCCGCAGGGGATAGTCCTTGCGCTCCCGGGTCCACGGCTCCTCCACCGCGAACCAGTCCACCGCCCGCGGTTCGCGCCCCGCGGCAAGGGCGTCGGCCAGCTCGTCGAGCCACTTCTGCCAGCGGGGCACGTAGAAGTCGGCCATGAGCCCGGACCATTCGCGGTTGCCGTACTCGTGCAGCCTTCCGCCGTCGGACGTGGCCCGGTCGCCCCACACCGTGATCAGCACCTTCGCGGTCCGTTCGAACTCCGCCCGCTCCTCACCGTTCGTGCCCATGCGCCGCGCCGACTCGACCCAAGGGCCGAGCAGGAACGCCGAGTTGGTGGCCGTCAGCTCGTCCGAGAGCCGCATCAGCCGCAGCCACAGCGTCGACAGCGCCCGGAAGGTGTCCGCGTCCTTGCGCCGGTACGCGGACCGCAGCTGAGGCAGCAGCTGGCGGCTCCGGTGGGCGAGCGCCTGCCGGGCCACGTCCACCAGGTCGTACCGGTAGGCGGCGCTGCCCCGCAGCCCGCCACGGACCCCGAGCAGCCCGGCGAACGCCGCGTCGAAGCGGCCCGGGTCGTAGGTCAGCGCACGCGGCGCGTACTCGGCGGCGCGGTTCGCCGCCAGGTCGGGGCGGGCCGCGAACAGCGAGTCGTGCGGGTCGCTGCGCTCGACGGCGGTGTGCCGGTAGGCGGTGTCGTGCAGGGCCCGCCACGCGCGCCGGGCGTCGGAGTCGTGGCCGCCGTAGCGGAAGCCCGCGTAACCGTCGAACCAGGACTTCAGGTCGAGCTTCTCCTTGGACCAGGCCAGTTCGGAGAAGAGCTCGAAGGCGGCCGGGTCCCGGTCCGTCGCCTCCGGCATGAACGCCGTGCCCACCAGCGCGCTGCCGCCCTTGTCCCGCCACGCGAAGAACTTCTCGTTCCAGATGTGGGCGCGGGCCCCGATCGTGGTGCGTCCCCCGAAGTTCGGGATGGTCCCGAACGCGTACGGAGTGCCGCCCCAGTCCTTCTCGCGGTCGGTGACGCTCGTGAACCGGTCGGAGACGCCGTCCACGATCAGCATGCGGCGCCGGTCGATCGCGTCGAGCAGCTCGGGCAGCGGGTTGGCCTCCCAGCCGAGGATCACCCAGGTCGCGCCGGGGCGGGCCTTGCGCAGGGCCGCCTCCACGCCGCGTGCCGCGTCCGGCACGGGGACGTCGCCCGGGGTGCCGCCCTCGTGGAGGAGGTCCATCTTGAAGTTGTCGGCGGCCCCGAAGAGCTGCTCCTGGTGCCGGTAGAAGGACGCGGCGACCTTCGCGAAGGACGAGGTGCGGGGGTCGAGCCAGTCCGGTCTCTTGAACCCGTGCCAGATCCCCTGGGGTATGACCCGCGCGTCCCCGCCGTTGCGCGCGACGAACCCGTCGGGAACGTGCCCGTAGTAGCCGGGGAGGACAGGCGCCATGCCCAGCGAGCGCAGTCGGTCCACGATCCTGCGGCCCAGGGCGGCCCGGTCCGCGATGACGGCGGGGGACAGCGGGCCCCCGTACCCGGACAGGTTCTGCAGCAGCCACCACGCCTGGTGCGACGGCGCGGGCAGCCACGCGCGCGCCTCCGCGTCGCTGTAGCCGAAGTCCTGGAGAACCCGGTGGTAGACGGCCTCCGCCCCCGCGATCACCAGGACCTCGTTGCAGCCGTGCAGGGCGAGGACGTCGATCATCCGCTCCCAGTACGCCCAGTCGGCGTAGGGCGCGGTGTACCCGTCGTTCGTGTCGTTCAGGGCGAACCGGTGCGCGAGCCCGCTCGACCGCTCCATGGGGCGGGCCGGCGCGGGAAGCTTGCGTGGCAGGTCCAACTGGGCGCCGTTCCAGGCGACATGGGCCCCGCAGACGTACTTCAGATACCAGTGGACCCCGGTGAGCAGCACGGCGGGCGTCGTACCGGACACATCGATGCGCCCCGTCGTGCCCGAAACGCGGAAACGGTCCGTGCCGCCCTGCGCGGGGACGAGTCTGAGACGGAACTGTTCCGCGTGATGCGGCAGGAGTCTGTTGAGTGCTGAGCGCGCGGAATCCGTATCGAGGGCGACAGCGGGGTCCCGGACGGGCCCCTCGGCGGCGTGGGACGGAACGGCCACCCCGCCGACGGCGGCACCGAGGCCGATGGCCCCGGCGGTGCCGAGCACGGAACGTCGGGACGGATCGGTCATGTGTACCCCCTGGGTCGAATGGTGCGGCGCACGGTATCCGTGCGGCGTCCAGCGCTCAACGGTGCATACGGACATGGCGAGTTCGGCTCGCCTGAAGGGACGGGTGGGGCGATGAAGGCAGCGCGAAAGACGCCTGCGGGCGCGAGTGGGGGCATGCGGGGGCGCATGCGGTCGGGCATGGCGGTGGGGATCGGTGCGGGACTGCTGACGGTGCTCGTGGCGTGCGGCTCTGACGGCGACGACGCGCCACCGGACACGGCGAGCGGCAGCCTGGAGCAGCTTGCGGCCAAGGCGCACTGCGAGCCCGACATCCAGACGGACGCGGCCGAACTGCGGCAGGCCACCTGTGACAAAGGTGCCCGCCGCTACGTCCTAGTAACCTTTACAAATGCCCGTGGCCAGGCCGAATGGTTCGACGAGGCGACCGATTACGGCGGTACGTACCTCGTCGGCAAGAAGTGGATCGCGGTCGGCGACGAGAAGGTGGTCATGCGGCTGCGCGGCCGGCTCGGTGGGACCGTGGAGAAGTCCTCGCACCACTCGGGGAGTAGCGGTGGTGGGGATCACGAGGACAAAGGCCCGGGGCACTCGGGCCACTCCGGTCACCACACGGGCTGACCGCGCAGCGGTATGGGGGCCGGCCGGCGGTACTGAGCCGAGAGGCTCGGCTCAGTACCGCTCGACGCGGGTCACTTGCAGCGCTGACCGCTGTTGATGCACTTGGCCATGCGCTTCATCAGCCTCTCGTCGAAGACGTTGATGAAGTCACCGTGATCGGTGATCGGCTTGTGCAGCTGCTCGGGGAACGAGTCGACGGCGAATCCCGGTCCCGGCGGCACGTCGTACACGATGCGCTGCACCAGCTGCGGGATGGCCTTGAAGCCCTGCGGGCACGCGCCGGTCTGCTCGTCGGCGAAGGCCACGTGCGTACGGTGGTTGGCGCTGTCGGTGTTCTGGCCGTCCCAGCAGCTCTGGAAGTTGAACGTCCGGACGACCTGGCTGCCCTCGGGGCAGATCGGGTACTTGTCCTTGAGCTGCCGGTCCTCGAACCCGGTGCAGCTCCAGGACGCGTTGGCGTTCGCGTCCCCGTTGGTCAGCGACTTGGCGTCACCGGTGATGATGCGCAGGAAGCGCGGCATCGCGACGACCTTGCCCGTCGGGTTTCCGGCGAACTTCAGCGTGACCGAGCTCGGGGTCTGGATCTCGCCGACGTTCTGGTCCTTGCCGCCGCCGTCCGCGTCGGCGTCGTTCTCGTCCTGCCCGTTCTGCAGCCTCAGGACCGGCCAGTAATAGGTGGACTTGTCCCCCTGGTTGCGGCAGGTGGTGTCGCCGTTCGCGAGATCGTCGTCACCGGAGAAAGCGTCCGTGGCCTGATTGCCGACGTAATCGTGCATGTGGTGGGCGCCATTGCTGACGCCGGGCGCCGCGATGACATTGTCCGGATTGAACTTGCCGTTCTCGTTCGTCCCGCATTTCGTGGTGAAGGTGCCGCGTGACGCGCCGCGTCGCTTGTCGGGGCGGTTGACATTGGGCTGTACGGAATTGATGTCGACGAAGTCGGAGGCCTCGGGGCCGTTGCCGTTCTGGCCGGGCGGCTGCTCCTGGTCGCCGCCGTCACCGGGGGGCTGCTCCTGCCCGTCGTCACCGCCGTCCTGCGGGGGCTGCTCCTGGCCGTCGCCTCCGTCCTGCGGCGGCTGCTGCTGCCCCGCCGAGTCGTCCGCCCGCATGGTGCACGGCGCCATGCCGTCGATCCCCTGCGGCGGCTGCCCGCCCGCCTGGTCGATCGAGGACCCGATGCCTTCGATGGTCGGCCGCCGCTGCTCCTCGAGGGGCTCGAGCACGGCCTTGGCCTGCTCGGTGTTCTGCGCGTCGGCGAACTTCTCGTAGGCGGCGGTGATCTGGGTGTCCAGCTCCGCGAGCCGCCGGTCCACGTCCTCGCGGGCCCCGTCCGGCACGTCGACGAGCTGGGTGCCCACGTCCGGGCAGTTGATGGTCGCCATCCCGACCCCCGGACCGCCGCCCTGCTCGCCGGACCGGGTGGAGGCGGACGGCGAACCATTGCTCTCGCCGGCGTTCGCGTAGACATTCACCGCGACCATTCCGCCGCCGCCCAGGATGAGCGCAGCCGAGGCGGCGATCGCGCGCCCGGCGAGTTTTGATCGTTTGCGTGATGTGCGTCGTGGAGTGCGTCCCATGGGACTACGTACGCAACAGGAGTCGGCCCCGTTCAATCAGGCGCGGAATTTCCGCTCAGCGCCCTTGATCCAGATAGGCGAGCACGGCGAGAACCCGCCGGTTGTCGTCGTCCGACACCGAAAGGTCCAGTTTCCCGAAGATGTTGGACGTGTGCTTGGCGATCGCCCGCTCCGTCACCACGAGCTCCGCCGCGATCGCCGCGTTCGACCGCCCCTGCGCCATGAGTTCGAGCACCTCGCGCTCGCGCGGCGTCAGCTTGCCGAGCGGCTGGTCCGCCGACCGGCGCGACAGGAGCTGCTGGATCACCTGCGGGTCCATCGCGGTGCCGCCCGACGCGACCCGGCGTACGGCGTCGATGAACTGGTCGGCGTCGAAGACCCGGTCCTTCAGGAGATAGCCGACCCCGCCGTTCCCGTCGGCGAGCAGCTCGCGCGCGTACAGCTGCTCCACGTGCTGCGAGAGCACGAGCACGGGAAGCCCCGGCCGTGCCTTCCGCGCGGCGAGCGCGCACTGCAGTCCCTCGTCCGTGTGGGACGGCGGAAGCCGGACGTCGACGACGGCGACGTCCGGCTCCAACTCGGCCAGGGCCTTGGTGAGTTCGGGCCCGGTCTCGACCGCGGCGGCGATCTCGAAGTCGAATGCCTCCAGCATCCGCACCAGGCCGTCACGCAGCAGGAAGAGATCTTCGGCTAGGACAACTCGCAAGGGATCTCCATGGTCACCATGGTCGGGCCGCCCGCGGGACTGCTGACGGCAAGTACGCCGTCGAATGTACCGAGTCGGCGTTCGATCCCGCTCAGCCCGGACCCCGCCCCGATGGACGCGCCGCCCTTGCCGTTGTCGGTGACCGCGACGCGCAGCATGCCCTGCGCGTGGTGGACGTCCACCCAGATGCGGTCCGCCCCCGAGTGCTTGATGGCGTTGGTCAGCGCCTCGCTCACCGCGAAGTACGCCGCCGACTCCACCGGCTCGTCGGCGCGGCCGGACAGCTCCACGTCCACCTCCGTCCGCACCGGAAGCCGCAGCGCGAGGGCCTTCACCGCGTCACCGAGGCCACGCTCGGCGAGCACCGGCGGATGGATGCCGCGGACCAGGTCACGCAGCTCGGTCAGCGCCTCGCCGGAGTTCTGCCGGGCCTTGGCGATCATTTCCTTGGCCTTCGCCGGGTCCTTCTCGATCATCGCCTCGATGGTGCCGAGGTCCATGCCCATCGCGACCAGACGGGCCTGCGCCCCGTCGTGCAGGTCCCGCTCGATGCGGCGCAGTTCGGCGGCGGAGGTGTCCACGGCGTCGTGCCGGGTCTCGGTCAACCGGTCGACGCGCTGGGCCAGTTCACGCTCCCGCATGGAGGTGGTGGGGGCGAGCAGCGCCCGCGTCAGGACGAAGTGGCCGCGCACGATGGAGGTGTTGGCGAAGACGCCGGTGATGCCGAGCGCGGTGCCGAGCAGGGCCGCCATGGTGGCGTCGCCCTGCGAGGTGACGTGGATGAAGCCGTACCACTCGCCGCCGCCCGCCTCGTAGATCGGCTTCCAGACGCCGAGAGCCAGGACGTAGCCGTACAGCATGTAGAGAAGGAGCGCGGGCGCGAAGATCGCCGTGACGCAGCCCGCGGTCATGTCGACGAGGAGCCACTGCAGGTCACGCCAGGTCGCCGGGTCCTTCAGAAGCAGCGAGGTGCGCTCCACCTGCCCGGTCACACCCCCGCGCAGGTCGGCGGGGAAGGGACGGTAGGGCGACGGAATGCGCACGTCCGACCATGCGCCTGCCTGGGCGCGGCGCAGGTCCGCCCACTTGCGTACGAGTGCCAGGATCACCGGCGTCGTGAAGACGCCGATGCCCAGCAGGATGAAGGCGATCGAGAGGACCGACAGCACGAAGAGAGTGATCGAACCGGCGAGCGTGACGACCGCCAGATAGAGCCCACGGGCTCCCGCGATCACGGATTCACGGACCCTCGTCATTTTTTGATCCCCATCTCTTCCAGTGGCATGAACACATTCTCGCCGCTGGGTCAGGCACCGGTCATGGGGTCCGGCACCCGAGCCGGGGGTGTACCTGACGACACCCCCTGACCTGGCCCTGTGCTTCGAACAGTGGGGGCTTCGGCGGCTGGGTGGGCGGGCCCCGGATTTCTAGCGTTGTCCTCGTCAACCACCGGCTTATCCACTGCTTACTTATGGGGGCGAAACGCCATGAGGCCAAACCTCGCGGCACGACTCGGGGTGTGGAGCGCGCACCACCGCAAGACGGCCATCCTCGGCTGGCTGCTCTTCGTCGTGCTCGCCACGACCATAGGCGGGGCCTCGGGCATGGTCACCGCATCCGACGACGAGATGGGCGTCGGCGAATCGGGCCGCGCCGCGACGATCCTCAACGACGCGGGCGTCGAGGAGCCCGCCGGCGAGCTCGTCATGGTCAGTTCGAAGACGGCGGACGGCTGGCGGGACGCGGCGAGCGACCTCTCCAAGGCGCTGACCGCGACCGGCGAGACACGCGGCATGCAGGCGCCGCTGCCCTCCGATGACGGCAAGGACGCGCTGCTCCGCTTCGAGATCAAGGGCGCCTCCGACGACGCGACCGACCGCGTCCAGCCCGTGCTCGACGCGGTGCAGAAGGCCAAGGACGACGGGGCCCGAAGCGGCGTCTCCGTCTACCAGTTCGGCGACGCCAGCTCCGAGAAGCAGCTCAGCGACCTGCTCGCGGACGACCTCACCCGGGCCGAGTTCACCGCGGTGCCGCTGGCCCTCGGCATCCTCCTGGTCGCCTTCGGCGCGGTGGTCGCCGCGCTGCTCCCGGTCGGGCTCGCGCTGACCGCGTGCGTGGCGGCCTTCGGCCTGCTCTCGCTCGCCAGCCACCAGTTGCACCTGTTCGAGACGACGTACTCGGTGATGTTCCTGATGGGGCTCGCCGTCGGCGTCGACTACTGCCTGTTCTACCTGCGGCGCGAGCGGGACGAGCGGGCGGCGGGACATGACGCTCAGACCGCGCTGCGGATCGCGGCGGCCACCAGCGGGCGGGCCGTGCTCGTCTCGGGCCTGACGGTGATGGTCGCGATGGCGGGCATGTTCCTCTCCGGACTTCTGCTCTTCAAGGGCTTCGCGGTCGCCACGATCCTGGTGGTGTGCGTGGCGATGCTGGGCTCGGTGACGGTGCTTCCCGCGCTGCTCTCCGCGCTCGGCGACCGGATCAACGCGGGGCGCATCCCCTTCCTGAACCGCAAGGGCAAGAAGGGTGCGCACGCCGGCGGCGCCATCGCGGGCAAGCTGCTGCGGCCGGTCCTGGCCAAGCCGAAGTTCTTCGCCGTCGGCTCGGCCGTCCTGCTGCTCGCGCTCGCGGCTCCCGCGCTCGGCATGAAGACCGAACAGCTGGGCCTGGAGAAGCAGTTCGGCTCGGACGCACCGCTCTCGGTCTCCTTCCGGGAGATCACCCAGGAGTCCCCGGGCGGCCCCGCACCGGCCCGGGTGGTCGTCAAGGCGGACGACATCGGGGCGAAGGAGACGCGGGACGCGCTGGCCGCGGTGGTGCGGGACGCGGGCAAGGGCGCCGAACTCACCGTCCACAAGAGCGCGGGCGTGGCCGAGATCGACGTACCGCTGCCCGGTGACGGCAGTGACGCGAAGTCCAAGGAGGCGCTCGGCGAGCTGCGGGACGACGTGGTCCCCGCGGCCTTCGACGGCCTGGACGCGCAGGCGTACGTCGGCGGCGACCTCGCCGAGTCCGAGGACTTCAGCGACCAGCTCAGCAAGGGCATCGTGCCGGTGTTCGCCTTCATCGCGGCGGTGACGTTCCTGCTGATGCTCTTCAGCTTCCGCTCGGTGGTGATCGCGGTGACGTCCATCGGCCTCAACCTGCTCTCGGTCGGCGCCGCGTACGGCGTGATGACCGCGGTCTTCCAGCACGGCTGGGGCGCGGAGCTGATCGGCTCGGAGCAGGTGGGCGCGATCGAGAACTGGATGCCGCTGTTCGTCCTCGTGGTCCTCTTCGGCCTGTCGATGGACTACCACGTGTTCGTGGTCTCGCGGATCAGTGAGGCGCGGGAACGGGGCCTGGACAACCGCGCGGCGATCCGCGAGGGCATCACGCGGACCGCGGGCGCGGTGACGGGGGCGGCCGTGATCATGGTGGCGGTCTTCGCGGTCTTCGGCACCCTGTCCATGCAGGACATGCAGCAGATGGGCGTCGGCCTCGGCGTGGCGGTCCTGCTGGACGCGACGGTCGTGCGGATGGTGCTGCTTCCGTCCCTGATGACGCTCCTCGGCGAGCGGAACTGGCGTACGCCGCGGTACCTGTCGTGGCTGCCGAGGATCTCGCACGGCGAGACGCCTGTGGCACCTGAGCAGCGTGGACCCCAGCCGGTTCCGTCGGCCAGGGTGTAGGTGCTCCGCCGGGAAGTGCCGTGATGCAGCTGTGGGCCGGCGGGGGCTTGTCGCGCAGTTCCCCGCGCCCCTGAAGGGGCGGTGGCCCGACCGGATTCGCCGGTCGGGCCACCGCCCCGTTTTCTTGCTACAGCCCCAGCGCCTTCGCCTCCACCTCGGGGTCGACGCCCTTGGCCCCGCGGTCGGGGCGCTGCGGGGCCACACCGCCCAGGGACGTGAGCCAGGCCCAGGTGTCCGCGACCGTCTCCGCCACGGGCCGCGCGCGCAGTCCCGCGGCCGCCGCCTTCTCCGTCGACGTGCGGTGCATGGTGTCGTGCAGTTCACCCGGCGGGAGCCACACCGGGAGCTGCGACCACGGCTCGATGCCGTGCTCGGCGATCACCGCGGGGTCCGTCCAGCGCAGCTCCACGTCGGCCGCGCCCGCCACGGCCACGCACGCCTCGAGGAACTCCTCCATGGTGGTGTGCGCCATGGGGGAGATGACGTTGTACGGGCCGTGGAGCCCCGCGAAGGCGGCATCCAGGACCCACTCCGCGAGGTCCCGCACGTCGATGTACTGCAGGTCCAACTCCCGTGGCCCCGGCGCCAGTACGGGCCCGCCCCGCGCGACCCGGTTCAGCCACCACGGCAGCCGCCCGACGTTCTCGTACGGACCGAGGATCAGTCCGGCGCGGGCGAGCACCGTGCGCTCGGCCCCGAACTCCGCGACGGCGGCGAGCTCGCCGCCCCGCTTGTCCTCCGCGTACGCCACCGAATCCGCGTCGGGATCCCCCTCGACCAGCGGGTAGCTCTCGTCCGAACCCGCCACCCCCGGATACCGGTACACGGACGCGCTCGACACATACACATAGCGCCCGGCCCGCCCCGCGAGCAGCCGCGCCGTGTCCCGCACGGCACGCGGCGCCCCCGACCAGGTGTCGACGACGATGTCCCACTCCCCGTCGAAGCCGGCGAGCGCGTCGAGGCCGCCCTCCGCCGTACGGTCACCGAACAGCGACACCGCGCCCGTGGGCGCCTCGTGCTGCCCCCGGTGGAAGACCGTCACCTCCCAGCCACGCGCCAGCGCCGCCTCGACGACGCCCCGTCCCACGAACTGCGTACCGCCCAGCATCAGAAGTCTCATGCCGCAGACTCTGCACGCTCCCGGCCGTCGGGGGAACCGGGTTCTGCTGGCGGCAGAGCCCGGCCCGCCCCGGGAAACCGGAGGTCAGCGGGATGCCGGCGGTGCGTACTTGTAGCCGACCCGCCGCACCGTCTGGATCGTCCTGCGGTGCTCGGCCCCCAGCTTGCGCCGCAGCCGCGCGATGTGGACGTCCACGGTGCGCCCGTCGCCCACATGCCCGTAGCCCCACACCGTGGTGACCAACTGGTCGCGCGTGTGCACCCGGTGGGGGTGGGCCACGAGGTGCGCGAGCAGCTCGAACTCCAGGTACGTGAGGTCGAGCGGGCGGTCGTCGACCCGCGCCGCACGCTGCACGGCGTCGATCCACACGGGACCACCGGACGGCTGCCGGGGCTCGGGTGCGGCGGTGGCCGCTGCGGTGGCTGCGGCCACCGGCTCCTGCCCGGCCGGTACGAGGACCAGGTAGCCGATCATCGGCGGCTGGCCCGGCAGCGTGGGCAGCGTGTGCTGGGGCGCGGGCAGCCAGGTCGCGCCCGGCGGCAGGAAGTCGGTGATCTGCGCCACCTCGTCCGGGGCGACGGCTCGCAGCCGCCCACGGCCGGGGCCGGCCTGCGGCGGGGCGGTCGCCGTGAGGGCGGCGGTCGAAGCGGTGGAGGCCGGGAAGGAACGGGAGTTCGCCATGGAAGTCAGCTCTTTCGCGCGAAGGAGTCGTCAGTCGTCGAGGACGTACGTACGTCGTGCGCGTCAGGCGAAGGCCGGGTGAACGGCTTTAGCGGGCCTGCGCGTTCATCGCGCGGCAACACACCCGGTCGAAGTCGTGGTGCTGACGGGAAGGCCAGAACGGCTCCAGGTCGTGATCACGACCCGTCGCGTTGTTCCCGTGGCTGCCCATGCCCCCATTGAAGCAGATGGGAGGGGCCCCGGTCGCTCCCTCTCGCACGCTGCCATGCCGAAGGGGGTGCCCGCCGGCCTGGCGGGCACCCCCTCCGGGGACGTGGCGATGCACGCGATCAGACCTGGCCGGCCTTCTCCAGGGCGGTGCAGCACGTGTCGACGATCAGGCGCGTCACGACGTACGGGTCGACGTTCGCGTTCGGGCGGCGGTCCTCGATGTAGCCCTTCTGCTCCACCTCGACCTGCCACGGGATGCGGACCGACGCGCCGCGGTCCGAGACGCCGTAGCTGTACTCGTTCCACGGGGCGGTCTCGTGCAGGCCGGTGAGGCGGTCGTCGATGCCCGCGCCGTAGTTCTTGACGTGGTCCATCGGCTTGGAGCCCTCACCGAGGGACTCGGCGGCGGTGATGATGGCGTCGTAGCCCTCGCGCATCGCCTTCGTCGAGAAGTTGGTGTGCGCGCCGGCGCCGTTCCAGTCGCCCTTCACCGGCTTCGGGTCGAGCGTGGCCGACACCTTGAAGTCCTCGGCGGTGCGGTAGAGCAGCCAACGGGCGATCCACAGCTGGTCGGAGACCTCGAGCGGCGCGAGCGGCCCGACCTGGAACTCCCACTGGCCCGGCATGACCTCGGCGTTGATGCCGGAGATCCCGAGGCCCGCCTTGAGGCAGTTCTCCAGGTGCGCCTCGACGATGTCACGGCCGAAGATCTCGTCGGCGCCGACACCGCAGTAGTAGCCGCCCTGCGCGGCGGGGAAGCCGCCGACGGGGAAGCCGAGCGGGCGGTCGCCCTCGAAGAAGGTGTACTCCTGCTCGATGCCGAAGATGGGCTCCTGCGAGCCGAACCGCTCCGCGATCTCGGCGAGAGCGGCACGGGTGTTGGACTCGTGCGGCGTCATGTCCGTGTTGAGGACCTCGCACAGGACGAGTACGTCGTCGCCGCCACGGATCGGGTCCGGGCAGGTGAAGACGGGCTTGAGCACGCGGTCGGAGGCGTGACCCTTGGCCTGGTTCGTGCTGGATCCGTCGAAGCCCCAGTTCGGGAGCTCGGCGCCGTCCGTCATGATCTTCGTCTTGGAACGGAGCTTGGCGGTCGGCTCGGTGCCGTCGATCCAGATGTACTCAGCCTTGAAGGTCACGGGGCCCATCCTCTAAAAGCTCGGTACGGCGCAGAACGTGCGGGTGCTGCGGTGCCGTGGTGATGCCGCGCAGCCTGTCAACGCGCGATTTCCCGTCCATTGCTCGCATGTGAACCCCGTGTTACCTGCGGGCGATGTGGCCCACTTCACGCGCCGCGCCACCCGCGTCACTTGATGACGGCGTTGGCGGCCGCGATCAGCAGCCCGATCGCCGCGTCGGCCATGCCGAGCAGCACGGCCGAGCGGCGCCGGTAGCCCGAGCGGAGCGCGGCGAAGGTGCCCCAGCCGAACAGGAGCGCCGCGTTCAGGAGGAGCGCGGAGCAGGTGACGGGCGGCTCGGACCAGCCGAAGGTTCCGGCGAGGACGAGCAGCGCCACGGTGGGCCAGCAGGCCACGATGACCGGCCACTCGTCCATGAGCTCCCGGATGAGCTGGCGCCACCGGTGCAGGCCCGACCCGGGCCGGTGCGTGGACATGTGGTGCGCGTAGCCGTGCGCGAGGGCGGCCGTGCCCGCGGTGACCATGATCCAGGCCGCGTCGTAGAAGGGGGTGTAGGCCTGCTGCTCCGAGTGCAGGGCCGCGACGAGCGCGCTCGCGAGGATGGTCCCGTAGACACCTCCGGACGTCAGCTTCCGCACGGTTGCACTCCTTTCGGGGAGTGCCCAACCGTATGGGGGTGTATGTAACGTTTTGCCGGAGATGACACATCGGTCGGCCGTCATCTGAGGCCCGCGGGAAACCGTCGCGCCTACCGGGACAACGCGTCCCGTACCGCCTCCTCCGTGCGCCCCACCACCGCGGTGCCGTCGTCGGCGGTGATGATGGGCCGCTGGATGAGCTTGGGGTGCTCGGCGAGCGCCGTGATCCAGCGGTCGCGGCCCGAGTCGTCGCGCGGCCAGGCCTCGCGGTCCTTCAGGTTCAGCTCCTTGGCGGCGTCCTCCTGGGTGCGGGTGATGGCCCACGGCTCCAGACCGAGCCGCTCCAGGACGGCGCGGATCTCGTCCTCGGTGGGGACGTCGTCCAGGTAACGGCGGACGGTGTAGTCGGCGCCCTCGGCGTCGAGCAGGGTGAGCGCGCTGCGGCACTTCGAGCAAGCGGGATTGATCCAGATCTCCATGCCCCACACGCTACCCGCGCCCCACCCGCCACACGGCCCCAAAGGCCGTCTGGCCAGCGGCGATTGTCAGTGCCCGGCAGTAGAATTGAAGCAATGTTCGAGGGTTCCCGACGGGGGTCCTGATCGCGACAGGAGGATGCCTGTGCCCGCTGCCGCACTCACATCTAAGTCGAAGCGCAACGCTTCCCGGCCCGTGTTCATCGACCCGACGTACGCACCACTGGAGAAGCGACCGCTCCCGGCCGGACGGCCGCGCGAGTGGTACATCACGCACAACCGGCGCCTGAAGGCCATGCGCCTCGCGATAGCGCTGCTCGACTCCGGCGTCTATCTGGCGAACCAAGCGAACAACACCAGGATCCGGAGCATGGCTCAGGACGTGGGAATCCACCCGCCGTCGGACATCACCTGCCACATGGTGCGCGCCCTGATGCGGTACAGCCGCTGAACCGACGCGCGCGTGAGCGTACGGGCGGGGGCCCGAGGGTCGCCGCCCGTGGGCGTGGTCCATGCTGTCCGCATGACTCAGCCGGAATCCGCCCCCGCCCAGCAGGAGCCCGCGGACGAGCTGCCGCTGCTCGTCACCGCCCAACTCCCGGACGGGGCACGGTTTCCCGTCCGCGGCCTGCGCGGGAGCGAGGCATCGCCCCGCCCCGCGCCGGCCGTCCTGATCCTCCCCGCCATGGGCACCCCCGCCCGCTACTACCGCGCGTTCGCACGCCAGTTGAACGCCGAGGGGCTCACCGCCCTGACCGTGGACATGCGGGGCCAGGGGGAGAGCACCCCGCGCGTGACGGACGCGGACGCCCTCGACCACGGGTACGGCACGATCGTGGAGCAGGACCTCGTCGCGGTCCTCGAAGCGATACGCGCCGAACTGGGCCCGGAGCCACCGTTGTACCTCCTCGGTCACAGCATGGGCGGGCAACTGGGCCTGGTGCACGCCGCGTTGGGGATCGGGCCCGGCGTCGACGGAGTCGCCCTCGTCGCCTCGGGCTCCGTCTGGTTCCGGGCGTACGGCCCCCTGCGCGGACCCCTGCTGCTCATCGGCGAACTCTTCACCGCGGCCACCTCGACGCTGCTCGGCCGGTGGCCCGGGACCCGGCTCGGCTTCGGCGGCAACCAGCCCAAGGGCGTCATGCGCGACTGGGCACGTCAGGGACGTACGGGCCGTTACTCGTCCCCCGGCTCCCCGCACGACTACGAGGCGGCCCTGCGCACCCTCACGCTGCCCGTCCTCGCGGTCTCCGTCGAGGGCGACACCTGGGCCCCCGTGGCCGCCCTCGACCACCTCGTCGGCAAGGTGCCCGCGGCCCGCGTCACCCGCCTGCGGTACTCCGTCGCCGAGGCCGGCGCCCGCCTCGACCACTTCGTGTGGACGCGGGCCGGAGAAGCGCTGGCCAAGAGGGTGGCGGCATGGGCGGTGGCGGGCGGAAGCTGAGGTCCCGACACAACCGGCACACCCCGGGCGCGGTCACCCGTTCGGCGTACCCGGCATGCGTACGCGCCGGAGGCGGCATTGGCTGCTCCTGAGGGGAGGCTGTTGCCGGGTGCCGCCGACGGAGAGGGGCGTGGGGCGATGACCACTCCGCAAGAGCGTGCCCGCCAGGGCAAGGCCGCCCGCAAGCGTGCCTCCCGCTCCTCGCACGGGGCGTGGATACCCTCCGCCGACCGCGCCGACCCGGTGGCCGTCCTGGAGCGGCAGGGCGCGGACCGCGTCCAGGACCTGCTGCCCATCCGGTACGCGCGCATGGCGGCCTCCCCGTTCTCCTTCCTGCGGGGCGCCGCCGCCGTCATGGCCGGGGACCTCGCCGTCCAGTGGGACACCGGCCTGACGGTCCAGCTCTGCGGCGACGCCCACCTGTCGAACTTCGGCCTGTTCGCCTCGCCGGAGCGTGCCCTGCTCTTCGACCTGAACGACTTCGACGAGACCTGCCCCGGCCCTTTCGAGTGGGACGTCAAACGCCTGGCCGCGAGCATCGCCGTGGCATCCCGCGACAACGGCCACCCGCGGGGCGCGGCCCGCGCGGCCTGCCTCGCGGCGGTGGCGGCGTACCGCACCTCCATGAGACGTCTTGCCGGACTCGGCGAACTCGCGGTCTGGTACGAACGGACCGACGCCCACGACCTGTTGCCGCTCATCCGCTCCGCCGGACACCGCAAGCGCGCGGCGAGCGCCATGGACCGCGCCCGCCGCCGCACGAACCTGCAGGCGCTCGGCAAGCTGACCGAGAAGGTCGAAGGAGCCCCCGGCGTCCGCCGCATCATCCACGACCCGCCGCTCATCGAACCCGTGAGTGCCGCGGACCTCGCCGCGCTCCGCAAGATCTTCGGCGACTACCGCTCCACGCTCTCCGAGGAGCGCCGACTCCTCCTGGACCGCTACCACTTCGTGGACGCCGCACGGAAAGTCGTCGGCGTGGGCAGCGTCGGCACTCGCTGCTATCTCGTGCTCCTCGCCGGGCGCGACGCCGGGGACCCGCTCTTCCTCCAGATCAAGGAGGCGGTCCGCTCGGTCGTCGAGGAACACCTCCCGGCGGGCCCGTACGTCCACCCCGGCCACCGGGTGGTCGCCGGCCAGCGCCTCCTCCAGGCGGCCGGCGACATCTTCCTCGGCTGGATGACGGGCCCCCAGGGCCGTGCCTTCTACTGGCGCCAGTTGCGCGACATGAAGGGCTCCGCGGACGTCGAGTCCATGTCCCCCGCGGAACTGCGCTCCTACGCCCGCCTCTGCGGCACGGCCCTGGCCCGCGCCCACGCCCGCTCCGGCGACCGCATCGCCATCGCCGCCTACCTGGGCGGCGCCGACACCTTCGACCGGGCGGTAGCGGACTTCGCGCTGCTCTACACCGCGCAGAACGCCCGGGACCACGCGGCGCTGACCGAGGCGATCTCCTCGGGCCTGGTCGCCGCCGCGGGCCGGGAAGGCGGAGAAGCAGAAACAGCCTCAGGCGCCTAGCGGATCTCGTCCGGGACCACCGTCAGCCACCGCTTGTCCGCGGTGACCTTCTGACCGAGCTCCCGCTGCCGGTCGGCGTTCTTCCGCTTCATCCCGTCCAGCTCCTTCATGTACGCGTCCTTGCGGTTGACCCACACCCGGGCCCCGCCGTGCTCCACGTCCGCCGAGTGGAACAGCATCGGGCCGTCGCTCTTGGGGGTGTCGCCCGCCACCAGGACGGGCTTCTTCCACTCGTCGATGTACGTGTTGATGGCCGCGGGCTTGCCCTGGTACCAGGTCATCGGCGCCCACAGGTTCGGCGTCAGCTCATGCCCCGCGAGCTTTTTCTGGTCGAAGCGGCCCTCCGCGATCTCCTTGCGGGAGCTGGTGACCTCGCCGGTCTTGCGGTTCTTGAGCTGCAGGCCGACGCCGATGACGTTCTCCGGCTTCACGTCGTAGCCGTACTTCGGGTCGGAGAGGACCATGCGCACCAGGTCCTCGCTGGCCGCGCTGACGACGTAGACCTCGATGCCGTGCTTGCGCAGCGACTTGTGGAGCTCCTGCATGCCGGTGAAGAACTGCGGCGGCTTCACCTCGGTCTTCGTCAGCTTCCCGTCCTCGTAGTACTCGGCGGAGATCGGCTCGTCGCGGGCGAGGAGTTCGTCGACGTACCCCTTGAGCTCCTTCAGCGTGAAGCCGGAGAAGATCTGCGCGACCCACGGGTAGCAGACCTGGTCGTCGACCTCGCAGAGCCGGTTGTAGTAGCTGTAGAGGCTCTCCTTGTGCTTCGCCGTGTCCTTGAAGGGGATGATCTTCAGCGACGGGTCCATCGACTTGCGCGTCAGCACCCCCTTCATCTCAAGGAAGGGCAGGAGGGACTCCTCCAGGTCGTTGCGGTACGTCGTGTTGTCCGCGTCGAAGACCGCGTACGCGCCCTTGTCCTCGTTCTTCGCGATGACCTTGCCGAGCTTCTTCGCGACCGGCTTCGGCCAGTGCTTCAGCTCGGACGTCGCGGCCTTCGCCGCCCGCGCCGTCTTCGCGGAGGCGTCCGCGGCCGTCGCGTCCTTGCTCGGCCAGAGCGCCGTACCCGCGAGAACGGCCGCGGTGAGCGCGCCCGTCGTGCCGATGACGGCCAGCTTGCCCTTTGCCTTTGATGCCATGGTTCGGTGCCCCCTGAGAGCGGTCTGCGCCCCGTCCGGAGCGGCGGGTCATCGTATGGGGTCACACCGAGGATTCCCATGATCGACATCACCGGACGGAACGGGCATGGGACCTCCGTGCGCGGGTAGGGGAGACGAACGCCCTGCACGCAGACGCGCGCCGCGCTTTCGGGCCTGCTCCGGAGCGGCTTCCCTCGCATACTGGAAGACATGGAGAGCGTCTCCCGGGAGTTCGTGCGGGCCGCCCCGCGGCTCGACGGCATGGTGGTGTCCGCCGTCGGCTACCGCACCCGGGGCGAGCGGCCGGGCGTTCACCGCGGCCTGCCGTCCCCGTACCTGACGCTGATCTTCTCGCTGGACGGCCTCGTCGTCACCGGCGCCACCCCCGAGCAGGCCGGCACCTGGGGCGCCGTCCGCACGGACATCGTCATCGGCGGCCTCCACCAGACCCCGGCGTACGTCGTACGGCCCGAGCACGAAGCGGGCATCCAGCTCGCCGTGCACCCGCTGGCCGCCCGCGCCCTGTTCGGCGTACCGGCGGCGGAACTCGCCGGTGAGCTGGTGACGCCCGGCGCGGAGGTGATGGGGCGGCGCGCCGCCGAGCTGCGGGAGCTGCTGTGCGAACAGGGCGGCTGGCAGGAGCGGTTCGCCTCCCTGTCCGCCTACTTGCGGCAGCGCGCGGCCGACGCCACCTCCGCGGGCTCCGTACGGCCCGAGGTCGGCGAGGCCTGGGCCTGGCTGGCCCGGCACCAGGGCGTGGGCACCCTGCGCGGGCTCTCCCGGCACGTCGCGCTCAGCGAGCGCCGCCTCACCACCCTCTTCCGCGCCGAGACGGGCCTGAGCCCCAAGCAGGCAGGGCGCCTGATGCGCTTCCAGCGCGCACGCAACGCCGTCGTACGCCCCGTCGCGGCGGGCGCGGCCCCCGACCTGGCCCGCGTCGCCGCGGAGTGCGGTTACTACGACCACTCCCACCTGGTGCGCGACTTCCGCCAGTACACCGGCGCGAGCCCCAGCGCCTGGCTGGCCGAAGAGTGCCGGAATATCCAAGCCGGGAGCCATGGCGGGGGCGAAGAGTAGGCCCCATGAACACCACCGAGAAGCAGAACCAGCAGCCCCGGTCCGCCTCCGCCCCCGACGCCGAGGGGCGTGCCCCCGCCGTCTGGCCGACCCTCCAGGCGCACGACGCCCCCGCACTGATCGACTTCCTGGTCGGCACGGTCGGCTTCCTGCGCACCGCCGTCTACGAGGACGGCGACCGCGTGGCCCACGCCGAGCTCGACTGGCCCGAGGGCGGCGCGATCATGCTCGGCTCGTACGACGAGAAGTCCCAGGGCTGGTGCCTGAAGCCCGGCACCTTCGGCGCGTACGTCGTCACCGACCACGTGGACGACCTCTACCGGCGGCTCAGCACCGCGGGCGTCGAGATCATCCGCGAGATCGAGGACCAGCCGTACGGCAGCCGGGAGTTCGCCATCGCCGACCCCGAGGGCAACAAATGGTCCTTCGGCACCTACCGCGGCGCACCGAGGCCCCAGCAGCCGTCCTGACCTCGCGTGATAGCTTGCGCACGCCAGTCAACCCACACCAGGGCCAGGGAATCCGGTGCGAATCCGGAACTGACGCGCAGCGGTGAGGGGGAACGGGCGGGGCCACGGCCACTGGGCGTCCATGGACGCCTGGGAAGGCGCCCCGCCCGGCCGATCCCCGAGTCCGAAGACCTGCTGGCACCTTCGTCCGCGTACCGGGCGGCGGAGGTGACGAAGCAGGCCAGGCTCCGCGTATGAGCCGTGAGACTCAAGGGATCTCGTGTCCTCCATTGCCCGTCGTGTACGTACGTCTGTCGTCCGTCGTGTACGTACGTCTGTTCTTCTCGCCACGGCCTTGGCCGTCACCCTGACCTCGTGCGGAGGCGGCTCCACGACCTCCTCCGCCACGGACGACAAGGCCGCCGGCTACCCGTTGACCCTCACCTCCTGCGGCAAGAAGGCGGAGATCAAGGCGCCGCCGCAGCGGGCGGTCTCCCTCGACCAGGGCTCCACGGAGATCCTGCTCTCCCTCGGCCTCGCGGACCGCATGGTCGGCACCGGGACGTGGACGGACCCGGTGCTCAAGGGCCTGGAGAAGGACAACGCCAAGGTCGACCGGCTCGCCGACAGCTACCCCTCCTTCGAGAAGGTCCTCGCCAAGGAACCGGACTTCGTCACCGCCTCCTTCGTGGCGACGGTCAGCAAGGGCGGCGTCGCCGACCGCGCCAAGTTCGCCGAGCTCGGCGTACCCGCCTATGTCTCGCCCTCCGACTGCGCGGGCAAGGACAACAGCGGCGACGGCGACGGCAGCCGCGTCAAGACGCTCACCATGGACACCGTCTACGGCGAAGTGCGGGACCTGGCCAAGGCGTTCGGGGTCGAGAAGCGCGGCGAACGGCTGATCGCGCAGCTCAAGGGCAGGGTGGCGAAGGCCGCGAAGCCCATCAAGAACGCTGATGCCGCCTCCGACACGTCGCTCCTCTACTGGTTCGCCAACTCCGACGCGCCCTACATCGCAGGCTGCTGCGGGGCGCCGGGCATCATCACCCGCGAACTCGGCGTGAAGAACGTCTTCGACGACACCCGCGACGAGTGGCCCCAGATCAACTGGGAGACGGTGGCCGACCGCGACCCGGACGTCCTGGTCATCGGCGACCTCACGCGCAAGTCGCAGACGGCCGAGAGCGCGAAGAAGAAGATCGAGTTCCTGGAGTCCAACCCGGTCACCAAGAACCTGACCGCCGTGAAGAAGAAGCGGTACGTACTCCTGAGCGGCCAGGCCATGAACCCGACGATCCGCACGGTGGACGGCATCGAGCAAGTCGCCGCCGCCTTGCGCGAGTTCGGCCTCGACAAGTGAGGACGGCCGCCGCGGGCGGCATACGTTCCGCCCTGCTCTGGACGGCGGGCCTCGCCGCCCTCGCCCTCTCCGTGGCGGTGGCCGTCACCATCGGCCCCGCGGACATCTCCGTACCCGACGTGTGGTCGGCGGTCGCGGCGCACCTCGGCTGGGGGGAGGCGAAGCTGACGCCCATCCGGGACGGCATCGTCTGGAACCTGCGCATGCCGCGCACGCTCCTCGCGGCGGTCTGCGGCGCGGGCCTCGCGGTCTGCGGAACCGTCCTCCAGTCCCTCCTGCGCAATCCGCTCGCCGACCCCTTCGTGCTCGGTGTCTCCTCGGGGGCGTCCACGGGCGCGGTCGCGATCGTCGTCCTGGGGGTCGGCGGGGGAGCGGTGTCGGTCTCGGCGGGCGCCTTCGTCGGGGCCGTCGTCTCCTTCGCGCTCGTGCTGCTGCTCAGCCACAGCCTGGGCGGAAGCGCCGACAGGGTGGTGCTCTCCGGGGTCGCGGCCATGCAGCTCTTCTCGTCGCTCACCTCGTTCGTGATCCTGACATCGGGCGACGCGGAGACGACGCGGAGTGTCCTGTTCTGGCTGCTCGGCTCGTTGAGCGGGGTGGGCTGGACGGACGTCACGCTGTGCGCGGCGGTGCTCTTCGCGGCCCTCGCCGTCTGCCTGACGCAGGCCCGCACCCTGGACGCGTTCGCGTTCGGCCAGGACGCGGCGGCGACACTGGGCGTCCACGTGGCCCGCACCCGCCTCCTGCTGCTCTCCGTCACGGCCCTGCTCACGGCGGCACTGGTCAGCAGTGCGGGCGCCATCGGCTTCGTGGGCCTGGTCCTGCCGCACGCTGCCCGCGCGCTGGTCGGTGCCGGGCACGCACGCCTGCTCCCGGTCACGGCGCTCGCGGGCGCGGTGTTCCTGGTGTGGGTGGACACGCTGGCGCGCACGGTCCTCGACCCCCAGGAGGTTCCGGTGGGGGTGGTGACGTCGCTGATCGGTGTCCCGGCGTTCGTCCTGGTCCTTTACCGCACGAGGAAGACGGGCAGGACAACATGACCGCGCACACCGGACCCGGCCTGCGGGCGGACAGGATCACCAGAACGACCGCGGGCCACCTCATCATCGACGGAGTGACCCTGGCCCCGCCCCCCGGAGCCACGGTCGGTCTGCTCGGCCCGAACGGCTCGGGCAAGTCCACTCTCCTGCGCATCCTGGCGGGCGTACTGGCCCCGACGTCAGGGGTGGTCACGCTGGACGGCGCACCACTCCGGGACGTGGGCCGCCGCACGGTGGCGCGCAGGGTGGCGGTGGTGGACCAGGACGCCACGACGCAGGTCGAGCTGTCCGTGGAGGAAGTCGTACGCCTGGGCCGCATCCCGCACCGCAGGGCGTGGTCCGCTCCGACAGCCCGGGACGACGAGGCGGTACGGGAGGCCCTGGCGCGCACGGGCCTGTCCGACCGCGCGGCCCAGTCCTGGCACACGCTCTCCGGCGGCGAACGCCAACGGGTCCAGATAGCAAGGGCGTTGGCCCAGACCCCCAGGGAACTCCTCCTGGACGAACCCACGAACCACCTGGACATCCACCACCAACTGGACCTCCTGGCCCTGGTCTCGGACCTCCCCCTGACCAGCGTGATCGCCCTCCACGACCTCAACCTGGCGGCCATGTTCTGCGACCACGTACTGGTCCTCCACGAGGGCGCGGCCCACGCGTCGGGCACACCATCCGAAGTGATCACGGAAGAACTGATCGCAAAGGTGTACGGGGTACGAGCAAAGGTCACGCACCCCCCAACGGAAACCCACCCGACGATCCGCTTCCTACACCCCTGAGCCCTAAGCCGCTGGTGTCAGCGCCCCCGGACGACCTGCTCGGCCCGCAACCGGAGCTTGGCGTCGGCATCCTTCAGCAAAGCCTTGGCTGCTTGCAGTTGACCGGCACCGCCCTGCGCGCAGAGCAGTCGGAAGGCGGCGACGCGGGTGGGCCGGGGCAGTTCCGGATCGATGCGTGCCATCAACCACTCGGTGGGCAGCTGCCGGGCGGAGGGCAGCAGCGTCGCGCAGGCCTCGCGGGCGACGGCGGGTGCGGGGTCGTCCAGGAGCGGTCGCAACCGCTCGGTGACCGCGACGTCGAGCACCCGCAGCCCGGCCACGGCACGCGCCCGTACCGCCGGCTCCGGGTGCCCGAGCAGCGGCAGCAGCAACTCGGCGTCCTCACGCGCACCGCACTCGCCGAGGCCGACGGCCGCACCGGGCGGCAGAGCCGGGTCACCGGGCTCCGCACACCACTCCCGGTAGAGCGGCAACGCATCGACCCCGGCCTGCTTCAGCACGTAACGGGCGCAGGCCCGCACGAGCGCCGAACGATCGACGAGATACGACCGGGCCTCCAGCGCCCGCCCGACGCGCCGCAGAGCGGTGACCCCTGCGGACCGGACACGGGGGCTGCGCGCCGCGAGCAACGGCGAGACGACACACTCGTACGCACGCTCATCCCCCTCCCGCACACCCGCGAGCGCGGCGTCGGCGCAGAGGTTCTGGACGACGACATCGCTGTCGTGAGCGGCAGTACGGGCCAGCTCCGCCGTCGACAGGGCCTGCTCGTCGACAGCGATGCGATGAGCGAAGCGGCGTACCGCAGGGTCCACGTGGCCGAGCATCGGCACCAGACGGGCGCGGCCCGCCGCCCCGCTCAGGACCTCCCGCAACAGCCCCACACCGAAGACCCCGCGCTCCCGGCGCCCCACCCGCAACACCACGGGCACGAGCGCGGCCAACTCCCCGGCACCGAGCCGGGGCAGCGCCTCACGCACCATGCCGCGCGCCTTCTCCCGTACGGGCGCGGCCCAGTCGGCGCAGCGAATGACGACCAGCGGCAGGAGCACCGGATACGCCCCGGCCCGCCGCAACGCGGCCTCGCGCACGCGGCCGTCGTAGGCGCACAGATCGAGCGCGGTCCGACTCTCGCCGGGCTCCAACTCGTCCCAGCGCGTATACAGTCCGCGCACGTCGACATCGAACGTGATCCAGGCGGAAGGCTCCGAAACATCCAGCACGTCCCGCAAGGGAGTCCCACGGACAACCCGCAGAAGCTCGCTGTCCCTACCCCCGTCGACCCAGCTCATCGCCACCGCCTCCCCGCCCCGACCACCGAGACGGCGATCGTAGGGTGCGGCACCCGCGGCGGTCGCCCGAATTACGCGGGCCCTGGCTGCCCTAGGGCCGTGGCTCGTCGAGGTACTGGTCGGCCCAGGCGCTGATGATGTGAGCGGCCCGTTGCGCCTGTCCTCGCGCGGTCAGCAGATGGTCCGCGCCTTCGAGCGAGATGAAGCTGCGCGGGTGCCGTGCCTCCTGGAAGATCTCCGCGGCGTTGGAGATGTCGACGGTGGAGTCGGTGGGCGAATGCGCCACGAGGAGCGGAACGTCCACCTCGCTGATCCGGTCGCGCAAATGAGCCTGGCGCACATTCTCGACGAAGGCGCGCTTGAGGACCAGCGTCCTCCCGCCGACGAACCACTCGTGCGCGCCGTCACTGAGGACGCGATCCAGCACGGAGTCGTACTGCCGCTCGACATGACTGGGGTCGACGGGCGCCGCGATCGTGGCCAGCGCGCGCAGGCCGGGGATGTCGCACGCGGCCGCGATGGCGGCGGCGCCGCCCCACGAGTGCCCCACCAGCAAGTCCACGGGAGTCCCTCGCTCCGCCATGAAAGCCGCGGCACGGACGGTGTCCTGCACCTTTACCGTGAAGGAACCGTCCCCCCAGTCGCCCTCGGAGTCCCCGATCCCGAGATTGTCGAAGCGCAGCGTGCCGATCCCCTCGCGCGCCAGCTGCTTGCTGACGCGCGAGGCGGCCGGCGATTCCTTGCCCAGGGTGAATCCATGCGCGACGAGCCCCCAGCCCCGGACCTCGCCCTCCGGCAGATCGATCACCCCGGCCAGTGCGGGGCCGACGACGCTCGGGAATGTCACTTTTTCGCTCATGTGGGGCGCTCACCTAGGCAGGGGCTGGGTTTGGGGCTGGGGCTGGGGCTGGGCAGATCGTGGGGGGAGAGAACAGCGGGCCGCCTCCCCGTTCTGGGAGACGGCCCATCGTCCATGCTGCTGCGGCGCCGGGCTCACCCGGCACCGGCCGTTCTAGATGTCGAAATACAGCTCGAACTCGTGCGGGTGCGGCCGCAGCTGGATCGGGGCGATCTCGTTCGTCCGCTTGTAGTCGATCCACGTCTCGATCAGGTCGGACGTGAAGACGCCGCCCGCCTGCAGGTACTCGTTGTCCGCCTCGAGGGCGTCGAGGACCGCGGGGAGGGAGGTCGGGACCTGGGCGACGCCCGCGTGCTCCTCGGGGGCGAGCTCGTAGAGGTCCTTGTCGATCGGCTCCGGCGGCTCGATCTTGTTCTTGACGCCGTCGAGGCCGGCCATCAGGAGCGCCGAGAACGCCAGGTACGGGTTCGAGGACGGGTCCGGCGCGCGGAACTCGACACGCTTGGCCTTCGGGTTCGAGCCCGTGATCGGGATACGCATGGCCGCGGAGCGGTTGCGCTGCGAGTACACCATGTTGACCGGCGCCTCGAAGCCCGGGACCAGGCGGTGGTACGAGTTCACCGTCGGGTTCGTGAAGGCGAGCAGCGACGGGGCGTGCTTGAGGATGCCGCCGATGTAGTAGCGGGCGGTGTCCGAGAGACCGGCGTAGCCCTGCTCGTCGTAGAACAGCGGGTCGCCGTTGGCCCACAGCGACTGGTGGACGTGCATGCCCGAGCCGTTGTCACCGAAGATCGGCTTCGGCATGAAGGTCGCGGTCTTCTGGTTGCGCCAGGCGACGTTCTTCACGATGTACTTGAAGAGCATCAGGTCGTCGGCCGCGGCGAGCAGCGTGTTGAACTTGTAGTTGATCTCCGCCTGGCCGGCGGTGCCGACCTCGTGGTGCTGGCGCTCGACCTGGAGGCCGTTCTTGTCCAGCTCCAGGGAGATCTCCGCGCGGAGATCCGCGAAGTGGTCGACCGGCGGGGCGGGGAAGTAGCCGCCCTTGTAGCGGACCTTGTAGCCACGGTTGTTCTCGACCGCACCGGTGTTCCAGGCGCCGGCCTCGGAGTCGATGTGGTAGAAGCTCTCGTTCGCCGACGTCTGGAAGCGGACGTTGTCGAAGACGTAGAACTCCGCCTCGGGACCGAAGTACGCGGTGTCCGCGATGCCGGTCGACGCGAGGTAGGCCTCGGCCTTCTTGGCGATGTTGCGCGGGTCACGGCTGTACTGCTCGCCCGTGATCGGGTCGTGGATGAAGAAGTTGATGTTGACGGTCTTGTCGCGGCGGAAGGGGTCGACCCGGGCGGTCGACAGGTCCGCGCGCAGCGCCATGTCGGACTCGTGGATGGCCTGGAAGCCGCGGATCGACGACCCGTCGAACGCCAGCTCCTCGTTCGGGTCGAACGCCGCTGCCGGGATCGTGAAGTGCTGCATCACTCCGGGCAGGTCGCAGAACCGGACATCTACGAACTTCACGTCCTCGTCCGCGATGAACTTCTTTGCGTCGTCGGCGTTCTGGAACATCCAACTCCTCCTACTCCCGACCCCCAGGCGGGGACGGGGTTGCAGCTCGTTGTGCGGCCAGTGCGGTGGCACACGCTGGGACCCGACCATAGGGACGGGGGATTTCTCAAGCATGACCCATTTGTTTCGCGGAAGTTAACCGAGGCGGGTTCGCGCCAGGTGTCATTCGCCCTACCCCGCCCGTCCTCGTACGAAATCGGGCGCAGTACCGTGGACGGGTGGACAACAGGCAAGCAATCGGATCGTGGCTCTCCGGCCCTCGTGCGGCGGCAGAGGACGCGGGGGTCGACTTCGGGTACCGGGGCGAGCAGCTCGGCCTGCCGGAGGAGGGGCCGGGATCGATCGCGCGGCCCGGACGGCGCATGGGCGCCATCGTCGTCGACTGGGCCCTGTGCATGCTCATCGCATACGGCCTGTTCGCTCGCGGTGACCAGCAGGCGATGGGCAACTGGGCCCTCGGCATCTTCTTCGTCATGACCGTCCTGACGGTCGGCACGGTCGGCTGCACCCCCGGCAAGGCGCTCTTCCGGCTGCGGGTCATCGCCGAGGGGGGCGGCAGGCTCGGCTTCGTCCGCGTCCTCATCCGCAGCGTGCTGCTCTGCGTCGCCGTCCCGGCCCTGATCTGGGACCGCGACGGCCGAGGCCTCCACGACCGCCTCGGACGCGCCGTCCAGGTACGCATCTGAGCCCGCCCGAACGCGCAGACGGCGAAGGCCCCGGAACCGATCGGTTCCGGGGCCTTCGCCGTACGTAGAGACAGGAGAGGTGGAAAGAGGCGGGCGACTACCGCATCTTCGGGCCACCGCGGGGCATGCGCGCACCCTTGGGCATCGGCCCCTTCGGGAGCGGCATGTTGCTCATCAGGTCGCCCATCGCGCGCAGCCGGTCGTTCGTCGCCGTGACCTGCGGGCCCTGAAGGACGCGGGGCAGCTTCAGAAGCGTCGTACGCAGCTTCTTCAGCGGGACCTGGCCCTCGCCGGTGCCGACGATCACGTCGTGGACCGGGACGTCCGAGACGACACGCGCCATCCGCTTCTTCTCGGCGGCCAGCAGGCTCTTCACCCGGTTCGGGTTGCCCTCGGCGACGAGCACGATGCCCGCCTTGCCGACCGTGCGGTGCACGACGTCCTGGCTGCGGTTCATCGCCACCGCCGGGGTCGTCGTCCAGCCGCGGCCGATCTTGTCGAGCACCGCGGCCGCCGCACCGGGCTGGCCCTCCATCTGCCCGAAGGCGGCACGCTCGGCCCTGCGCCCGAAGACGATCGCCATCGCGAGGAAGGCGAGCACAAAGCCGAGAATGCCGAGATAGATCGGGTGACCGATCAAGAAGCCGATTCCGAGGAAGACACCAAAGGTGACGATTCCCACAGCCGCGATGATGAGACCGATCCGCGGATCGGCCCTGCGGGTCATCTTGTAGGTCTGAGCGATCTGCTTGAGTCGCCCGGGGTTCGCGGCGTCCGCCGCGGTTTCCTTCCTCGCCATGTCGTGAAGTCTACGTGCCCCTGGAGGTGACTACGACGTGCGGGTTGTCATCGCCTCTTCGAGCACACGCAGCGCCTCGGCCCGGTCCTTGGCGCGGCGCCGGTCGTCGAGCACGGACGTCCAGGCGTTGCGGCGAGCGGTGCGCTGACCGCTGCTCATGAGAATCGACTCGACGGCACGCAGCGCGTCGGTGACGGACGGGATGGCGGTGGCGCGTACGGGCGCGGCCTGCATGGTGGGGCCCTCCTGGGCGGCTATGGGTAGGGCTGTACGTGGGGTGATTCCAGGGTCACTGATTGGTGTTACCAGGGCGTGACCGACCGGTCAAACCCGGATGAAGCCTTGACGCGGAACCGCAAAACACTGACGCGGCCTCTACGGTCCCCCTCACCTGCGGGGACCGTAGAGGCCGCGTCATCTCGGCCACTACTCGCCAGTAGTCACTTGTGCGCCGATTCACACAGTCGCCCGCTGCCCGGGGCGGCGCAGGGATCACACCGCCTGCGAGGCCACGTACGCCCCACGCTTCTCGATCGCCATCTGGTAGAGACGGCCCGCGCGGTACGAGGAGCGGACCAGCGGTCCCGACATGACGCCGGAGAAGCCGATCTCCTCGGCCTCCTCCTTCAGCTCCACGAACTCCTGCGGCTTGGCCCAGCGCTCCACGGGGTGGTGGCGCGGCGTCGGGCGCAGGTACTGCGTGATCGTGATGAGCTCGCAGCCCGCTTCGTGCAGCGCGTGCAGCGCCTCGCTGATCTCCGCGCGCTCCTCGCCCATGCCCAGGATGAGGTTCGACTTGGTGACCAGGCCGGCCTCACGGGCGCGGGTGATGACCTCGAGCGAGCGCTCGAAGCGGAAGCCGGGGCGGATCCGCTTGAAGATGCGCGGCACCGTCTCCACGTTGTGCCCGAGGACCTCGGGGCGCGAGGAGAAGACCTCGGCCAGCTGGTCGGGGTCGGCATTGAAGTCGGGGATGAGCAGCTCGACCTTGGTCTTGCCCTCGGCCCGCTCGGCCGTCATCGCGTGGATCTGGCGCACGGTCTCCGCGTACAGCCAGGCGCCGCCGTCGTCCAGGTCGTCGCGGGCGACGCCGGTGATCGTGGCGTAGTTCAGGTCCATCGTGACGACGGACTCACCGACGCGGCGCGGCTCGTCGCGGTCGAGGGCCTGCGGCTTGCCCGTGTCGATCTGGCAGAAGTCGCAGCGCCGGGTGCACTGGTCGCCGCCGATGAGGAAGGTGGCCTCGCGGTCTTCCCAGCACTCGTAGATGTTGGGACAGCCCGCCTCCTGGCAGACCGTGTGCAGGCCCTCGCTCTTCACGAGGTTCTGCATCTTGGTGTACTCGGGGCCCATTTTCGCCCGGGTCTTGATCCACTCGGGCTTGCGCTCGATCGGGGTCTGGGCGTTCCGGACCTCGAGGCGCAGCATCTTGCGTCCGTCCGGTGCGACTGCGGACACATCGGCTCCCTGTAGCTTCGATTCTTCGGCGCACACCAGGGTACGCCCGTGATGTCATTGGGCTGACGTCCGGCCAACCTCCGGCCGACGGGGTGCATTCCCCGAAGCTCCCGGCAGGCCCGGCCGTACCGGGTTTCTAGGCGGTCGCCTTCTCGGTTTCCGGGCTCTCAACCGTCTGCCCGGCGGTCTGCTCGGCGGTCCTCTCCACGGTCCGCGGCTTGAGCTCCGCGTTCTCGAGGATGTCCCGCAGGTGCTTCTCGGCGACGGGCAGGATCTCGGCGATCGTGACCTCGCGGCCCAGCTCGTACGAGAGGGACGTCACGCCGGCGTCGCGGATGCCGCACGGGATGATCTTGTCGAACCAGGTGTTGTCCGGGTTCACGTTCAGCGCGAAGCCGTGCATCGTCACGCCCTTGGCGACGCGGATGCCGATGGCCGCGATCTTGCGGTCCTCGCGGCGCTGGCCCGCGTTGGAAGGGGCGTACTCCGGACCGTTGAACCGGGCGTCGAACTCGTCGTCCTGCGTCCGGGGGTCGAGGTCAAGGGTCAGACCGCCCAGCGCCGGACGCTCGTGCACGGGGTCACCGAGGACCCACACGCCGCTGCGGCCCTCCACGCGGGACGTCTCCAGGCCGAATTCCGCACACGTACGGATAAGCGCCTCTTCCAGACGGCGCACATGTGCTACGACGTCCACCGGGCGCGGCAGCTTCTGGATCGGGTAGCCCACGAGCTGTCCGGGGCCGTGCCAGGTGATCTTGCCGCCGCGGTCCACGTCGATGACGGGGGTGCCGTCCAGCGGGCGCTCGCTGTCCTGCGTGCGGCGGCCCGCGGTGTAGACCGGCAGGTGCTCGAGCAGCAGACACGTGTCGGGCAGTTCGTCGGCGAAGCGGGCGGCGTGCACGCGGCGCTGCTCGTCCCAGGCCTCTTGGTACTCGACCGAATCCGGGCCGAAGCCCATCCGGACGAACCGAAACTCACTCACGGCAAGTGCCTCCCTAGAACCTGCACCGTGCACATATCGCGCCCCCAGCCACTGTACGGGCAGCGGATTCTCGTCAGTCGTCCGGTCAATCCTCACACGATCGGATGAATGCGGGTCGAAGGCCGCGATGAGGGCAGTGGGGGCCGCTACATTCACGCCGTTCACAGAGCCATAAGGGCTGCTCAAGGCAACGCCCGAAAGGCAGGAGACCGCACAGCTGATGACGGAACGACCTCCGCAGCGCACCCCCAACCGCCAGCTAGCCGCGCTCATCTCAGAAGCCGGGTTCTCCAATGCGGGGCTCGCGCGCCGCGTCGATCAGCTGGGCCTCGAGCACGGTCTCGACCTGCGGTACGACAAGACCTCGGTGACCCGCTGGCTGCGCGGGCAGCAGCCGCGCGGCACCACCCCCGCCCTGATCGCCGAGGTCTTCACCCGGCGGTTAGGCCGCCGCCTCTCCGCGCAGGATCTGGGTCTCGACGCCTGCGCGCCGGTGTACGCCGGGCTTGAGTTCGCGGCGAGCCCCGAGGAGGCGATCGACATCGTCGGCGGCCTCTGGCGCAAGGACTCCGGAAGCCATGCCGAACTGCGGAAGATCGCGTTCACCCCGGCGGGCCTCGTCGTCCCCAGCCGGGACTGGCTGATCGGCCGCGCCGACGACCGGGTGAGCCGCGGCGACTACGCGCCGAGCGCCGCCCGCGTCCCCACCCAGGGCCGGCCCGCCATACCGCGCCAGCGCAAGGAACCCGAGCGGGGCGCCGGGGCCAGGGTGACCAGCGGCGACATCTCGGCCCTGCGCTCCGTCGGCGAGCTCTTCCGGGCGCTCGACCACGCGTACGGCGGCGGGCACGCCCGGCAGGCGCTCGTGCGCTATCTGGAGCACGAGGCCGAGCCCATGCTGCGCGGCACGTACGGCGAACAGGCCGGGCGGCGGCTCTTCGCGGCCGCCGCCGACCTCACCCGCCTCGCGGGCTGGACCTCGTACGACATCGCGGCGCACGGCCTGGCCCAGCGCTACTACGTCCAGGCGCTGCGGCTCTCGCAGGCGGCGGGCGACCGCGCCTACGGCTCGTACGTCCTGGTCACCATGAGCCGCCAGGCCGTCTACCTGGGGCACGGCAGAGAGGCCGTACAGCTGGCCCGGGTGGCCCAGCAGGGCGTCGGGTCATCGGCGCCGCCCGTCGTACAGGCCCTGCTGCACGCGGTCGAGGCGCGGGGGCACGGGGTGCTCGGCGAGGTGCGGGCGTGCACGGCGTCGATGGTGCGGGCCGAGCGCGCACTGGAGACGTCGCGGCCGGGCGACGAGGTCCCCTACTGGGCGCGGTTCTTCGACGAGGCGCAGCTCGCGGACGAGTTCGGGCACTGTCACCGGGACCTCCAGCAGTACCGCGTGGCCGCCCAGCACGCGGAGCGCTCGCTCCAGCTGCGCGCCCCCGGGTACGCCCGCAGCCGCCTGTTCTGCCGGGTCGTGCTCGCTTCCTCGCGGCTGGCCCTCGGTGAGCTGGAGCAGGCCTGCCAGCTGGGCGCGGAGGCGGCCCAGGCGGCGGGCGAGATGCGGTCGGTGCGTGCCGTCGAGTACGTACGCGACTTCGAGCGGCGGCTCGAGCCGTACCGCGACGCCGCGGCGGTGCGGGGGTATCGCGACCGGGTGTCGGCGCTGGGCTGACATCCGAGGGTGGTGTGTAAGGGGCGGGCCTGCGCAGGCCCGCCCCTTACCCATGTGCGGGATGTGCACCTGTGCGGAACCGGGGCTCAGCGCAGGCGTGCGACCTCCTTGGGGGACAACGCCTCATCCCACGTGATGAGTTCGTCGAGGTCGCCGCGCAGACTCGCCTTCTCCGTGCCGATGGACCGCAGCGGCAAGGGGATCGACGCGTCGACGGACCCGACCCGCTTGCCGTCGGCGTACAGGGTGGTGTGTCCCGGCGTCGTCACCCACGTCAGCCGCGTCCAGCGGTCGAGCGGCAGCGTGTGGTCGAAGCTGAAGTCGGCCGCTCCGTAGCGCGTGAAGCCGACCTTTCCGGTGCCGTGCTGCATCAGCTTCAGCGCGCCCGCCTTGGAGCTGAGAAGGACCTGGTCCCCGGTCCTGGCCGTCGGGCGGACCTGCACCGACACGGTCCACGGCTCGGCGACGTCGAGACCGCCGAAGCCCACGCCGTCCCGGTCGGAGTCGAAGCGCCAGGCCTGGCCGCGCACGCCCCGCACCGGGGTGGGGTTGTTGATGATGTACGAGGTGCCGGGGAGGGAGCCCGCCACGTCCTGGGCGAGGATCGTGTTGCCGGGGCTGCCCGCGTACGTCCAGCCTCTGGGGTAAGTGGCGTCGTCGAACGTCCAGTGGTGGCTCGGCCGGCCCTCCACCCTTGGTGGCACCGGGGCGGGCGTCGTGTCCGGGGGGTCGCCGATGCGGGCGGCTCGGGCCCGGAAGTCGGCGAGTGTGTCCGGCGTCGCGGACTTGTTCCAGGTGCGGTCGGCGAGGATCGCGCGGGCGCCCGCCATGCTCTGCTCGAAGTAGCCGTCGTCGGCCCAGAAGTTGTAGTCGGCCCAGTTGGTGACGCCGGAGCCGAGCATGTCGGGGTCGGTGTTCGGCGCCCAGCTGTCGTACATCCAGGGCTCGTCCGGATACAGGTGGTGGTAGTTGTTCGGGGTGTCGTAGAACGGGCCGATGGCGATCTCGTCGTGGCCGGGGATCGCGGGCTCGGCGTCCGTGCCCTCCCAGGTGAGGAAGACGACCGGGGCGTGCACCTGCTGCCGGGGCGCGTCGAGGTGCTCGGAGCCGTTGTATACGGCCGTGCGCTTGCCGTGCGAGGTGACGACGTCGTCAAGGGTGTTGATGTAGCGGTTCAGGAGGTCGCCGAGCGTGTCCACGTCCGGGCTCTCGGCCAGGTGACTCTGCACGCGCGGGCACTGGGCGAGCTGCCCGGGGACCTCCTCGGCGCCGATCGAGAACAGCGGCGCGTCGAACCAGCCCGCGAACTCGTCCACGATCTCCTTGGACTTCGCGATGGCCTTGTCGCTGGTCATGTCGATGATCCAGTCGGGCGTGAGGTGCGCGTGCGTGTGCGCGCCGGTGCACGCGCCGGGCCCGGACCCGAAGCCGATGCCGAAGGCGTCGCTGATCACGGTGGCGTGGCCGGGGAGTTCGAGGCCGGGCATCAACTGGACGTGGTGGCGGGCCGCGAAGCTCTTCAGGTGTTCGATGTCGGCGCGGCTGTAGCTGTGGTCGGGGTCGGCGAGGCCCGGGAACTTCGGGCTGTAGAGGCGGAATCCCTCGGACTCGGAGAGGTGCAGGAAGAGGGTGTTGAGCTTCTGGTCGCCCATCCTGCGGATCAGGTTCTCCAGGTAGGAGATCTTCCAGTACTTGCGTCCCGCGTCGAGGTGGACCATGCGCACGGCCTGCGCGGGGCGGTCGGTGGAGCGGGCGCGGGGGACGGCGCGGTGATCGTCGGCCGTGGAGCGCAGGAGTTGGAGGAGCGTGCGGGTGCCGTAGTAGAGGCCGTGCGTGGACGCGGCTTCGATGCGGATCGGGCCCGCGCTGTCGAAGCCGTAGCCCTCGGCTCCGAGGCCGCCCTTGGTGGTGAGGTTGAGCGTGATGTCGCCCGCGGCCGGTCGGCCCGTGTGGGCGATCCGGGGCGTGAGGCCGGTGACCTGCTTGATCTCCGTACGGAGCTGGTCGGCGAGCTTGCGTACGGACTGGCGTGCGGGGCCCGGGAATTCGGCGCGGCCCGAGGGGAGCGCCGTGGTGGATGCGGCGCGCGGGTCGATCAGGATGCGGGTGCGTTCGGTGAGCTTCGTACGGCCGTCGAGCGCGGTCCAGTCGGTGGGGCGGGGGACGACGGAGGGTACGCCGGTCCCTTCGGGCCGTGCGTTTTCTGCGCTGGCTGCTGTGGCGGTCGGCAACGATAGACCTCCCATGAATAGGCCGAGGATGAGTGATATCACCGGGATGGTGCGACGCACGTGAGTCCTCCCGCGGCTTGGCGATCCGGTGGGACCGTAGCCGTGGGGTACCGGTGTGGCAAGGGAAGTTGCAGGGGTGGGTGAGGTTCGGTGAGGAGCATTGGGAGGGGCGTATGAGAAAGGGGGAAGCCCCCGCGTGGGGGCGCGAGGGCTTCCAAGGGTGACCCAGAGGTCGGATGGCTGTCAGGCCGCCATCGGTAGGTGCCCCGCGCCCTGGGCGGGGTCCACGCCGAGGTCCACGAGTGCGGCCCGCGCCGCGCGGCGGCCCGAGTACAGGGCGCCCTGCACCGTGCTGGTGTCACGGTGATCGCCGCACACGTAGAGCCCCGAGAGCAGTCGCACCGGGCGGCGCAGATCGTGCGGCGGCGGCATCGCGGGCACCGCCTCGCGGGTGTGATGGACGGCAAGGGATTCCCAGCGGGCCGTCGACGTGCCGTACAGCTCGGCGAGATGGGCCAGGACGGCGCGCTCGTCCGGCGGCGGGCCGAGGACCGTCGACGAGACGAGCGTCCTGCCCGCGGGCGCGCGCGAGGGGTCGACGTGGCTGACGACGGCCGTGTGCGCGACGGGGCCGGAGCGGTCTGCGTCGAGCAGCAGCGCGGGTTCGGCGAGCGGCGGCTCGGGCGCCGCGTGGTGCAGCACCGTCACCTGGTGGAAGGACGGCACGCGCAGGCCGGGCAGCAGGGCGGCCGCCGCTCGGGCATCGGTGGCCAACAGGACCGCGCGGCAGCGCACCTCACCGTGTTCGGCGGTGGTGACGGAAGTCGTGGAGACGCCCGTGACGCGTACGCCGGTGCGGACCGTCCCCGACGGCAGTGCGGCCGCCAGGAGCTCGGGCAGCACTTCGGCGCCGCCCTCGGGGAGGCACAGGCGGCCGCGCGCGAAGGAGTGCAGGGCGAGGTCGGCGCAGCGGCTCGACGTCGTCAGGTCCGGGTCGCAGAGCAGCGCCGAGAGCAGCGGGCGCAGGAAGCCGGTGACGGTGCGCGCGGGCAGGCCACGGGCGAAGAGGGCCTGCGAGGCGGGGAGTTCGGGGCGGGCGAGCAGACGTTTCGGGTCCGTCGCCGCGAGCCTGGCCAGTGCGGCGCCGAGCCTGGCCTGGTCGAGCGCGCCGCCGAGAGGGGCGGCGCGGGGCGTGGTCCGTGCGGTGCGCGGACCCCTGGGGGCGCTTGCGAGGGCGCGTGCGGCGGTGAGTGCGCCCCTTGCGCGCCGGGGGCTCGTGGGCTCGACGGCGCGGTGGTGCCGGCCGTCGCTGTGGACCAGGACGCCGGGCACGAAGGGCCGCAGCACGAGGGCGTCGAGCCCCGGCGTGTGACGCAACTCGGGGTAGGACGTGGTGAGCAACTGCCCGATCCTGTCGAGCCGGAACCCGTCGACCTTCTCCGTCGACATGCGCCCGCCGACGTAAGGGGCGGCTTCCAGGACGACGGTCGTTACACCAGCACTGGTCAGCTGATGGGCGGCCGCCAGGCCGGCGACCCCGGCTCCCACGATGACGACATCCGCATGGTGCGCAGGCTCTGGCACGTGCCCCTCCCCGAGGTTGCGCGGCTGCTGGGGACGTCATGCCCTCAACAGGGCTTCGGAATCACCGAGTTCCGCATGAGGGTAGGAGCACGAACGGCCGGGGGCAGTCGCGCATCGACCGGGCACGGTCGCACGCCGGGCGCGCGGCGTGCAGCGCGGCGGGAGCGCGACGGCCGGGGGGAACAACCTGCAGTGGGGGCAGGCCCTTTACCGCAGCGCCGCGCGGAGGGTCTCCTCGATGCCCGGGAACGCGAACGAGAAGCCCGACTCCAGGAGCCGGGTCGGCAGCACCCGCTGGCTGCCGAGCACGTCACCTGCCATCTCGCCGAGCACGACGCGCAGCGCGGGCGCGGGCGCCGCGAAGAGCGTGGGCCGGCGCAGCACCCGGCCCATCGCGGCCGTCACCTCGCGGTTGGTCAGCGGGTCGGGCGCCGTCAGATTGACCGGGCCCGCGAGCGACTCCGTGTCGAGCAGGTGGCGCAGCGCGGCCACCGCGTCGTGCAGCGAGATGTAGCTCCAGTACTGCCTGCCGTCGCCGAGCCGCCCGCCGAGCCCCGCCTTGAACAGCGGGAACATGCGCTGCCAGGCCCCGCCCTCGCGCGCCACCACCAGTCCGTTGCGCGCGAAGACCGTGCGGATGCCCGCCGTGTGCGCCGCGGCGGCCGCGCCCTCCCACTCCACGCACAGGGACGGCAGGAAGCCCTCTCCGGAGGGGGCACTCTCGTCGACCGCACGCTGACCGGTGTCTCCGTAGTAGCCGATCGCACTCGCGCACAGGAACACCCGGGGCGGCTCGTCGAGGGAGGCCGCCGCCTCGGCGAGCGTCGTGGTGCCGAGCACCCTGCTGTCGCGGAGCTCCTGCTTGTAGGCGTCCGTCCAGCGGCGGTCACCGATCCCGGCTCCCGCCAGGTTGACCACCGCGTCGCAGCCCGCGAGCTCCGCCGTGTCGACGTACCCCTTCTTGGGGTCCCAGCGCACCTCCTGCTGCGTACGAGGCGCCCGGCGCACCAGTCGCACCACTTCGTGGCCGTCGTCGGCGAGGGCGCGTGTCAGCGCCGTTCCGATGAGGCCGGACGCACCGGCCACGGCGATACGTGACCGCCGCGAGGACGGGGCTGACTGCTCGGGATCGGTGGGTGCCATGAAGCCATCCTGCCCCGGAAACCCACGCGGAGGCGTCATGCGGCCGTCGTACAGTGACGCCCATGCAGGACATGCTCATACGTACCGCTCTGCCGGACGACGAAGAAGCCCTCGGCCGCATCGACCGCGACACCTGGTCCACCCTGCACGCGGTACAGCCTGCCCCGCAGCTTCCGTACCCGCCGTTCTTCAGCGAACGCTTCGGGCCGCACGACCACCTGGTCGCCGAGCTGAACGGCGTGGTCGTCGGCTACATACGGCTCGGATATCCCACCTCCGTCCTGGCCAACGCCCACGTGCGGCAGATCCTGGGCTTCGCCGTCGCGGACGAGGCGCGCGGCAAGGGAGTGGGCCGCCGTCTGGTCAGGGCCGCGGTGGAGGAGGCCCGCCGGCAGGGCGCGCGGCGCATCACGCTGCGGGTGCTCGGCCACAACATTCCGGCCCGGACGCTCTACGCCTCCGAGGGCTTCGTGATCGAGGGGGTGCTGCCGGGTGAGTTCTTCCTCGACGGCGTGTACGTGGACGACGTGCTGATGGGGCGCGTGCTCTGACACTCCCGGGAGCTGCCACCCGACGGACCGGCCCGGCGTGCGGCGGGCACGCGCGCGTAGGAGCGTGGAATGGCCGACCGGAAGGAGCGAACCGATGTTCAGGGTCGCTGCTGCCAGTCGGCGGGACCGGGACGAGCCCGGCTGGCTGCGCGGTGCGCCGCCGCCCACCTGGGTGCGCTGGCCTCCGCCCGTGCTCCTGGTCGTGACCTGCGTCATCCAGCTCTCCACTCCGGAGACGGTCGATCTCAGCTTCCTGCTCGCCGCCGTGCCCCCGCTGGCCGCGCTGTCGTACGGCGCCTCCGTGACGGCCCTCTTCGGCGGCACCGTGGTGCTGCTGCTCTACCTGCCGGGCTTCGGGCTCGGCCGCCCCGGGGACAGCGATGTGCTGACGGTCGCCTTCGTGGCGCTGCTGAGCATCGTGTTCGCCTGGGTGCGCAGCCGCCGTGACACCCAGCTCGTCACCGTCCGCACCGTCGCGGAGGCCGCCCAGTTCGCCGTCCTGCCGCCGCTGCCGGAACGCGTGGGGCCGGTGCGCTGCGCGGGCCTGTACCGCGCGGCCCAGGGCGGGACGCTGGTCGGCGGTGATCTCTTCGACGTGCGCAAGGGGCCCAGTGGCGTACGGGCGCTGGTGGGCGATGTGCAGGGACACGGTCTCGCGGCCGTCGGCACGGTCGCCGCGCTGCTCGGCGCCTTCCGGGAGGCGGTGCTCGACCAGCCCGACCTGGAGGGGGTCGCCGCCCGGCTCGACCGGCGGCTCGTGGTCGACTCCGAGGAGGCCGAGCACGCCGAACTCTTCGCCACCGCCGTGCTCCTCGAATTCCGGGGCGACGCGGCCGAGCTGCGGGTCGTCTCCTGCGGTCACCCGCCGCCGCTGCTGCTGCGGGGCGGGTCCGTCCAGGAGCTCGCCGTGGCTCCGGGCGCTCCGCTGGGCCTGGGGATCGCGGGAGTCGCCCCGCCCGAAGAGGTGACCGTGGGCCTGCGGCCCGGCGACCGGCTGCTCGTGGTGACCGACGGGGTGACCGAGGCGCGGGACGGGTCCGGCGCCTTCTATCCGCTGACCGAACGCCTTCCGGGGCTCTGCGCCGACCTGGGGGACGACCCGGCGGCGATGACGTCCGCGGTCTGGAAGGACCTGGTCCGGTTCTCCGGCGGGGTCGGGGACGACGTGGCCCTGCTGGCGTTCTCGTTGGACCTGGGGCCGGACGGGCGGCCGAGCCCGCGGGTGGTCCCGGAGCCTTAGCGGGGGGCCAGGAGCCGCAGTCCGCCCGTCAGTTCGCGCAGGCAGCGCACCGCGAGGACGGCGGGGGAGCCGGGCCCCACGGCCGGTGCGTCCCCCGCGGCCCAGGTCTCCAGGGCCAGGCGGATGGCGTCGGTGGCGGCCGCGGCGGCCAGGCGTACGTCCAGTTCGTCGGCGTCGTCCCCGGCCAGCCGGGCGAGCACGGGCACGAGCTGCTCCTCGGACTCCTGGTTCACGCGGTACCAGACGGCGCGCAGGGCCGGGTCGTCCTGCGCCGCGCGCAGCAGGCCGCGGGTCCACTCCAGGGCCTCGGCCGCGTGGTCGTCCGCCGCGGTCAGCGCGTCCGCGATCGACTGCTCCAGGGCCGTCGGCACCCCGGAGGCCGGGTCGAGGGCCGCCAGGTGGGCCCGCCACTCGGCGGCGCCGCCCGCGAGGAGCGGGGCGACCGCGTCCTGCTTGTTGCGGAAGTACCGGTAGAAGGTGCGCAGCGCCACGCCCGCCCGGCCCGCGATCTCCTCGGCCGTGGTGCCGTCCGGGCCGCGCTCGGCGAAGAGCTCGGCCGCGGCGCGGGCGATGTCGAGCTGCGTGGCCGCCTTGCGGCGCTCGGTCAGCGACGGCTGGGCCGACGCCGGGGGCTGCGATGACTGCGACGGGTGGATGCTCACCCCCGCAGCCTACGCGCGATCCTCACCCTGATACATGAATTGTCGCCATGGCAAAACGTGCCATGAAGGCGTACATTGAAATCAAGAAGCCAGATCGGGAAGGCCGGAGCCATGGAAGGACCCAGGACCCGGGAGCCCGGAGTTGATCGGAGACATCTCATGAACCGGTACGCAGACCGTCGCGCACTCATCACCGGCGGTGGCTCGGGCATCGGGCAGGCATCCGTCCTGCGCATCCTCGAGGAGGGCGGCAGGGTCGTGGCCGCCGACGTCAGCGAGGCGGGCCTGAAGGACACCGCCGAGAAGGCGGGCGCGGCGGCCGACCGCCTCACCACGCTCGTGGTCGACATCGCGGACGAGACCTCGGTGCGCGAAGGCGTCGCCGCCGCGGTCACCGCGCTCGGCGGCCTGGACGTCCTGGTGAACGCGGCGGGCGTGCTCCGCTCCTCGCACACGCACGAGACCAGCCTGGATGCCTTCGAGCACGTCATCCGGATCAACCTGGTGGGCACGTTCCTGGTGATCCGCGAGGCGATCCCGGCGCTGCTGGCGGGCGAGGACGCCGCCGTCGTCAACTTCAGCTCCACCTCGGCGGTGTTCGCCCACCCGTACATGGCGGCGTACGCGGCGAGCAAGGGCGGCATCCAGTCCATGACGCACGCGCTGGCCAGTGAGTTCGGCAAGCGGGGCATCCGCTTCAATTCCGTCCAGCCCGGCTCCATATCCAGCGGCATGACCGACGGCAGCGGTGCCAGCAGGCAGAGCGTGGGCCCCGGTCTGCCCGAGGACGCCGACATGAGCCTGTTCGTGAAGCTCACCCCGGCCATCGGTCAGGGCTTCGCGGGGCCGGAATCGGTGGCATCGGTCGTGGCGCTGCTCGGCTCGCGGGACGGCAAGTTCATCACCGGCACAGAGGTCCGGGTGGACGGCGGCACCCACTTCTGAGCTTCCCGTGAGTCCCCTCCGGGCTCCTCCTGAGCCCTTCTCCCGTTCACCCGATTGGCCGAGCGCGGATCGCGGGAGCAGGGGGCGGGCCGGACAGTCGGAGCATGCGTGTCTTCCGTGGGTCGTCCGCGGCGCGCGTGCCGGTGGCGGTGCGTGCGGTGCTCGGCTGTGTGCCCGGAGCAGCGGCCGTGGCGCTTCTGCTGCTGTGCGCGTGGTTCGTGGGGCCGGGGGTGTCAGGGGCGTCGGTGCGGGCGGGTGACGGTGCGGTGGCGCTCGCCGGGCTCGGGGAGCGGGCCGGCGTGACCGGGCGGCACTCGGTGATGCCGGCGGCCGCGGCTCCGGTGCGGCGGGAGGCGGACCATCCCGCGGCGCGGCCACGCGTGGTGCCGCGCTCCGAATGGCTGGCCGACGGGGCGGGCGAGACGCCGCCCGCCCGGTACGCCGGCCGGGTCCAGGCGGTGTTCATCCACCACACGGACACCCCGAACAGCTACGACTGCGCCGACGCCGCGCGCACCATCCGTTATCTGCACACCGGTCAGACCGAGGGGAGACAGTGGGACGACATCGGCTACAACTTCCTCGTCGACCGGTGCGGGACCGTCTACGAAGGGCGTGCGGGCGGCATCGAGAGGGCCGTCGTGGGGGCGCACACGCAGGGCTACAACAAGGGGTCGGTCGGGATCGCGGCGATCGGGACGTTCACGGAGGGGACGCCTGTCCCCCAGGCCATGACCGACGCCATGGCCGGGCTGATCGCGTGGAAACTCGGTCTCTCGGGTGTGGACCCGCGCTCCACGGTGCGGCTGGTCTCCACGAACAGCCTCAGCAGGTATCCGGCGGGGGCGGTCGAGGCGTTCAAGGCGGTCTCCGGGCACCGCGACGGCTACACCACCTCCTGCCCGGGCGCCGCACTGACGGCCGCGCTCCCCGCGATCAGGGAGAAGGCCGCACAGCTGCAGGGCCGGTAGGAGGCCAGGGCGCTCAGGAGCAGTCCGGCGCTGGTTTCGGTTCAGTCGGTCTCGGCGAAGCGTTCCCACAGCCTCGGGTAGCGCTCGGCCATCGCCGCCTCGTTCTCGAAGTCGAGCGGCGTCCCCTGCGGCTCCGTGGGGGCGGCGGCGATGCCGAGATCGGGGGTGACCACGCCGGTGAGCTGCTCGTAGGCCTCGTCCGCCGCGTAGCCCAGCTCCTCGCCGTCGCCGTCGATGTCCTCGTCGAAGTCGTCGAGGAGATCCGCCAGCGAGTCCGGGTCGTGCAGGGCTCCCTCGAAGACCTCGCGCCCCTGACCGATCAACCAGCAGCGGAAGTAGTCGAAGGCGTCGTCGCTCGCACCACCGAGGAGGACCCAGGAAGCGCCCCACAGATCCCAGCGGTAGGCACGGTTGTAGCGCGCCTCGAAGTGACGGGCGAAGTCGAGCACCATGTCCGGCTCGAGTTCGAGGAGTTTCTCGGTGAGCAGATCGGCGTGGTCCTCGGGGTCGCCCTCGGCGGCCACGCGGGTGCGGTCCACGATCTCCCAGAACTCCGTCTCGTCCATCACGGGACAAGCATCGGTCCTGAGGGGTGGGTACGCACGCGGAGTGCGGCGGATGCGACTGTCTCGTTATGCGTGCACATGCCCATGGAAAACCCGACAGCAGGTGTCGGCATTGGGTGGCAGCCTCGACATCATGGAGAGCGAAGAGATGGACACCACGCACGCACCCGCGCACCCCCTGACCGGAAAGGTCGCCCTCGTCGCCGGCGCCACCCGCGGCGCGGGCCGGGCCATGGCCGTGGAGCTCGGCCGCGCGGGGGCCACCGTGTACGCGACGGGCCGTACGACCCGGGCACACACCAGCGAGGTCGGACGCACCAAGGAGACCATCGAGGAGACCGCGGAGCTGATCACCGCGGCGGGCCGGGAGGCAGGCGGACCGGGCACCGGCATCGCCGTGCCCACCGATCACGTGGAGCCCGAGCAGGTCGAGGCCCTGGTCGACCGGATCGACCGTGAGCAGGGCCGCCTGGACATCCTGGTCAACGACATCTGGGGCGGCGACGTCCACGTCGAGTGGGACAAGAAGATGTGGGAGCACGACCTCGCCAAGGGGCTGCGGCTGATGCGCCTCGGCATCGAGACCCACATCGTCACCAGCCGGTACGCGCTGCCGCTGCTCATCAAGAACCCCGGCGGCCTGGTCGTCGAGGTCACCGACGGCACCGAGGAGTACAACGGCCCCAACTACCGCAAGCCCTTCTACTACGACCTCGCCAAGTCGGCCCCGCTGCGGATGACGAAGGGCCTGGCAGAGGAGCTCGAGGAGTACGGCTGCACGGCGCTCTGCCTGTCCCCGGGCTGGCTGCGCTCCGAGTTCATGCTCGACACGGCCTTCGGCGTGACCGAGGAGAACTGGCAGGACGGCTGCGCGCAGAACCCGCACTTCGCGATCTCCGAGACCCCGACGTTCGTGGGCCGGGCCCTGGTCGCGCTGGCGTCCGACCCCGCAGTGGCCCGCTGGAACGGGAAGTCCCTCTCCAGCGGCGGTCTCGCCAAGGAGTACGGCTTCACGGACATCGACGGCTCGGCGCCGGATGCCTGGCGCTACATCGCGGAGGTCGAGCAGAAGGGCAAGCCCGCGGACGTCACCGGCTACCGCTAGCCGCCTCCCGCCCACCGGCTGACGGCATCATGGGGGCATGCGCGCTGCACGCCTCATCAAGATGGTGCTTCTGCTCCAGGCCCGCCCCTCCATGACCGCCGCCGAGCTCGCGGGTGAGCTCGAAGTGTCCGAGCGGACCATCACGCGGGACGCCCAGGCCCTCTCGGAGGCGGGCGTTCCGGTCTACGCGGACCGGGGGCGGTCCGGCGGCTACCGCCTCATCGGCGGTTACCGCACCCGCCTCACCGGCCTCGGGCGCAGCGAGGCGGAGGCCCTGTTCCTCTCCGGGGTGCCGGGCGCGCTGCGCGAGATGGGCCTGGAGGACGCGGCGTCGGCGGCCCGCCTGAAGGTGTCGGCGGCGCTGATGCCCTCGCTGCGGGACGCCTCGCAGAACGCGTCGCAGCGGTTCCACCTGGACGCGCCGGGCTGGTTCAAGGAGACACCCGCGCCCGAACTGCTGCCCGCCCTCGCGGACGCGGTGTGGGACGACCGGCGCGTCACCGCCCGCTACCGGCGCCAGGACACCGAAGTGGAAAGGGAGTTGGAGCCCTACGGCCTCGTGCTCAAGGCCGGGGTCTGGTACCTGTGCGCGCGGGTGCCCGACACGGGCTCGTTCCGCGTCTACCGCATCGACCGGTTCACCGCGATCGCCGCCGACGAGGACCGCTTCGTACGCGACGAGGAGTTCGACCTGCCGGGCTTCTGGGAGGAACGGGCCGCGCAGTTCGCGCGGGCGATCCTGCACTCCGAGGTGGTGCTGCGGCTCTCCGAGGCGGGCCTGCGCCAACTCCCGTACGCCACCGACTCCGCGTCCACCCAGGAAGCACTGGAGACCGCCGGCGCCCCCGACGCGGAGGGCTGGGTGACGCTGACCCTCCCCGTGGAGAACGAGACGGTGGCGTACACACAGCTCATGTCCCTGGGCCCGGAGGTGGAGGTCCTGGAGCCGACGACGCTGAGGGAGCGTTTCGCGAGGGCGGCTCAACAGATGGCACTTCGCTACCAGTAACGGGAACGGGCCCCTGCCGAAGAGACAGGGACCCGCACCCGCATCAAGCCGAAAGCCACAGACGGCTACAGACCGTACTTGGCCCGCGCTTCCTTCACCGCCGAAGCCGGCACCTCGCCCCGACGCGCAAGCTGCGCCAGCGACGCCACGACGATCGACTCCGCGTCGATGCCGAAGTGGCGGCGAGCCGCGTCACGCGTGTCGGAGAGGCCGAAGCCGTCCGCACCCAGGGACGAGTAGTCCTGCTCGACCCACTGCGCGATCTGGTCGGGAACCTGCCGCATGTAGTCGGAGACGGCAAGCACGGGACCCTCCGCACCTTCGAGCGCGCTGCGCACGTACGGCGTCCGCTCCTCGCCCCGCAGGATCGCCTCGTCCGCCTCAAGGGCGTCGCGGCGCAGCTCGGTCCAGGAGGTCGCGGACCACACGTCGGCGGCCACACCCCACTCCTCGGCGAGCATCTTCTGTGCGGCGAGGGTCCAGTGGATGGCCGTACCCGAACCGATCAGCTGGATGCGCGAGGCGTTGGCCGCGGGGGAGTGCCCCGCCGTCTCGGCCGTGTTGAAGCGGTACAGACCCTTGACGATGCCCTCGTCGACACCCGCGGGCTTCGCGGGCTGCGGCATCGGCTCGTTGTAGACGGTGAGGTAGTAGAAGACGTTCTGGTCCTCACCGGGGGCCGCGTCGCCGTACATCCGGCGCAGACCGTCCTTGACGATCGCCGCGACCTCGTAGGCGAAAGCCGGGTCGTACGACATGGCGGCAGGGTTCGTCGCGGCGATCACCGGCGAGTGACCGTCCGCGTGCTGCAGACCCTCACCCGTCAGCGTCGTACGCCCTGCGGTGGCGCCGACGAGGAAGCCGCGGCCGAGCTGGTCGCCGAGCTGCCACATCTGGTCGGCCGTGCGCTGCCAGCCGAACATCGAGTAGAAGATGTAGAACGGGATCATGGCTTCGCCGTGCGTCGCGTACGACGTCGACGCGGCGATGAAGTCCGCCATCGATCCGGCCTCGGTGATCCCCTCGTTGAGGATCTGGCCGTCCTTCGCCTCGCGGTAGTACATGAGCTGGTCGCGGTCGACCGGCTCGTACGTCTGGCCCTTGGGCGAGTAGATGCCGAGCGACGGGAACAGCGACTCCATGCCGAAGGTGCGCGCCTCGTCGGGGACGATCGGCACCCAGCGCTTGCCGGTCTCCTTGTCGCGGATCAGGTCCTTGACGAGGCGTACGAAGGCCATGGTCGTCGCGATCGACTGCGAGCCGGAGCCCTTGTCGAACGAGGCGAACGCCTTGTCGGCCGGAGCGGGCAGCGGGGAGAGGGGCTGCGTGCGGCGGGCCGGGGCCGGACCGCCGAGGGCGGCACGGCGCTCCTGGAGGTAGCGGACCTCGGGCGATTCGGCGCCCGGGTGGCCGTAGGGCACCACGCCGTCGACGAACTGGCTGTCCGAGATCGGCAGCTCGAGGAGGTCGCGCATGTCCTTGAACTCGTCCACCGTGAGCTTCTTCATCTGGTGGTTGGCGTTCTTGGACTCGAAGCCCTTGCCCAGCGTGAAGCCCTTGACCGTCTGCGCGAGGATCACGGTCGGCGCACCCTTGTGGGTGAGCGCCGCGCGGTAGGCCGCGTAGACCTTGCGGGCCTCGTGGCCGCCGCGCGAGAGGTGGAAGCACTCGCTGATCTTGTCGTCGCTCAGCAGCTTGCCGAGCTCGACGAGCGCGGGCTCGGAGCCGAAGAAGTGCTCGCGGATGTAGGCGGCGTCGCGCGTCGCGTACGTCTGGAACTGCGCGTCCGGCACCTCGCGCAGGCGGCGGACCAGGGCGCCGTTGGTGTCGAGCTGGAACAGCTCGTCCCAGGCGTTGCCCCACAGGACCTTGATGACGTTCCAGCCGGCACCGCGGAACTGGGCCTCCAGCTCCTGGACCACACGGAAGTTGGCGCGGACCGGGCCGTCGAGGCGCTGCAGGTTGCAGTTGATGACGTACGTGAGGTTGTCGAGACCCTCACGGGCGGCGAGCGCGAGGGCCGCCGTCGACTCGGGCTCGTCCATCTCGCCGTCACCGAGGAACGCCCACACGTGCGAGGGGGAGACGTCCTTGATGTTGCGGTTGGTCAGGTAGCGGTTGAAGCGCGCCTGGTAGATCGCCGACAGCGGGCCGAGGCCCATGGAGACGGTCGGGAACTCCCACAGCCAGGGCAGCCGCCGCGGGTGCGGGTAGGACGGCAGGCCGTTGCCGCCCGCCTCCTGGCGGAAGTTGTCGAGGTGCGCCTCGTTCAGGCGGCCGTCGAGGAAGGCGCGGGCGTAGATGCCGGGCGATGCGTGGCCCTGGATGTAGAGCTGGTCGCCGGAGCCGTCCCCCTCCTTGCCCTTGAAGAAGTGGTTGAAGCCCGTCTCGTACAGCCAGGCGGCGGAGGCGAAGGTGGCGATGTGGCCGCCGACGCCGTGTTTGCTGCCCCGGGTCACCATCGCGGCCGCGTTCCAGCGGTTCCACGCGGCGATGCGCTGCTCCATCGCCTCGTCACCCTCGATCGCCGGCTCGGCGGAGGTGGGGATGGTGTTGACGTAGTCGGTCTCGAGGAGCTTGGGCAGCGCCAGGCCCGCGCCCTCGGCGCGCTCCAGCGTGCGGCGCATCAGGTATGCGGCACGGTGCGGCCCGGCCGCCTGGGTAACGGCGTCCAGGGAGGCCTGCCATTCGGCGGTCTCCTCGGGGTCGCGGTCCGGGAGCTGGTCGAGCTCGCTCGGCTGGATTGCGGAGGGGTCGGTCATGTCGCCGCCTTCCTGAGTCGGAGGGGGTCCCCTGTTTCGGTAAGGGGTGGGGGTGCCCTAGGTCTTTGGCAGGACAGGGCTAGGACTCGGGTGAGAGCCCGTCGGAGACTGTAACTCCGTGATCGATGATCGATCAAAGGGTTGAAGGCGAAAACTCCTTCATATTGAGAAAGTAGGCATCCGGTGCCATTAATGCGGGCACGCGGTGCCTTCGAATGCAAGGATCACCGCAGGTGAGAGCACGTATGAGCGCCCCGGTCACGGATGAGCGCGAGCCCGTGCGCGAAGGTCAGGGACGCGGCGCGCAGCCCAGCACGTGGGCCTTCACCAGCTCGGCGATCGCGGGATCCCGCTGCCGGAAGGCCGTGACGAGGGCCTCGTGCTCCTCCGCGTACGACTGCTGCACCGTCCCGAGCCACCGGATCGAAAGGGCGGTGAAGACCTCGATGCCCAGGCCCTCCCAGGTGTGAAGGAGGACGGAGTTGTTCGCCGCCCGCACCAACTCCCGGTGGAAACCGACCGTGTGCCGCACCTGCGAGGTGCCGTCGGCGGCCCGGTCCGCCTCGTACAGCGCGGCTACGTGGGGTTCGAGGGCCGAGCAGTCCTCGGCCAGGCTCTGGGCCGCCAGTTCGGCGGCGATGGCCTCGAGGCCCGCGCGGACGGGGTAGCTCTCCTCCAGGTCCGCCGCGGTCAAGTTCCGTACGCGTACGCCCTTGTTGGGCGCCGACTCGATGAGCCGCAGCGTTTCCAGCTCCCGCAGCGCCTCGCGTACGGGGGTCTGCGAGACCTCCAGCTCGACGGCGATCCGCCGCTCCACGATCCGCTCGCCCGGCTGCCAGCGCCCGCTGACGATCCCCTCCACGATGTGCTCGCGGATCTGTTCGCGCAGCGAGTGAACGACGGGCGCGGTCATGTGGGCTCCTCCGGCGGGGGCAGCGCCCCAGGGCGTGGTGACCCCTAGACAATACGGCGACGCCCCCGCTCGGAAACCTCCGAACGGGGGCGTACGTGCTGATGAGACGAGTCTTACAGCCCTGGCTCCGTAGAACTACGGACTGGAGGACTACAGGCCGAGCTCGACCTCGAACTCGCCGGCCTCGAGGATCGCCTTGACCGTGGTCAGGTAGCGGGCGGCGTCCGCGCCGTCCACCAGACGGTGGTCGTAGGAGAGCGAGAGGTACGTCATGTCCCGCACCGCGATGGTCTCGCCGAGGTCCGGGTGGTTGATGACGACCGGACGCTTGACCGTGGCACCGATGCCGAGGATGGCGGCCTGGTTCGGCGGCACGATGACCGTGTCGAACAGGGCACCGCGCGAACCGGTGTTGGAGACCGTGAAGGTGGCGCCGGACATGTCGTCCGGGGTGAGGCCACCGCCGCGGGCCTTGCCGGCGAGCTCGGCGGTCTTCTTGGAGATACCGGCGATGTTCAGGTCGCCCGCACCCTTGATGACCGGCGTCATCAGACCCTTCTCGGCGTCAACGGCGATGCCGATGTTCTCCGAGTCGAAGTACGTGATGGTGCCCTCGTCGTCGTTGATCCGGGCGTTGACGACCGGGTGGGCCTTCAGCGCCTGGGCAGCGGCCTTGACGAAGAACGGCATCGGGGAGAGCTTGACGCCCTCACGGGCCGCGAACGCGTCCTTCGCCTTGGCGCGCAGCTTCATCAGCTTCGTGATGTCGACCTCGACGACCGAGGTCAGCTGGGCCTGCGAGTGCAGCGCCTTCATCATGTTGTCGCCGATGACCTTGCGCATGCGGGTCATCTTGACCGTCTGACCGCGCAGCGGGGACGCCTCGAGGGCCGGGGCCTTCGAGGCGGCCGGGGCGGCGGCGGCCGGAGCCGGCGCCGACTTCTTGGCCTCGGCGGCCGCGATGACGTCCTGCTTGCGGATGCGGCCACCGACGCCGGTGCCCTTGACGTCCGACAGGCTCACGCCGTGCTCACCCGCGAGCTTGCGGACCAGCGGCGTGACGTACGCGCCCTCGTCGGCCGGGGAGGCCGGAGCGGCGGGGGCAGCCGGAGCGGCCGCGGCGGGCTGAGCGGGCGCCGGAGCCGGAGCCGCGGGCTGCGCCGGGGCGGCGGGCTGCGCGGGGGCGGCAGGCTGAGCGGGGGCCGGGGCGGGAGCCGGGGCGGCCTCCTGCTTCGGGGCCTCCTGCTTGGGGGCCTCCTGCTGCGCGGGGGCGGCCGGGGCCTCCTCCTTGGCCGGAGCGGGCGCGGCACCGGGAGCACCGATGACGGCGAGCTTGGCGCCGACCTCAGCGGTCTCGTCCTCGCCCACGACGATCTCGAGCAGCACGCCCGCGGCCGGGGAGGGGATCTCGGTGTCGACCTTGTCCGTGGAGACCTCGAGCAGGGGCTCGTCCTCCGCGACCTCCTCGCCGACCTCCTTCAGCCAACGGGTGACGGTGCCCTCGGTGACCGACTCGCCCAGCGCGGGCAGCGTGACGTCGGTGCCGGAGGCGCCACCGGCCGGGGCTGCCGGAGCGGCAGGGGCCTCGGCGGCGGGCGCCGGAGCCGCGGGAGCCTCGGCGGCGGGGGCCGGGGCCTCCTCCTGCGCGGGCTCGGCGGCCGGGGCGGACTCGGCCGCGGGGGCGCCGGAGCCGTCGTCGATGACGGCAAGCTCGGCGCCGACCTCGACGGTCTCGTCCTCGGCGACCTTGATGGAGGCCAGGATGCCCGCGGCAGGGGAGGGAATCTCGGTGTCGACCTTGTCGGTCGAGACCTCGAGCAACGGCTCGTCGGCCTCGACGCGCTCGCCCTCGGCCTTCAGCCAACGGGTGACAGTGCCCTCGGTGACGCTCTCGCCGAGCGCCGGAAGGGATACGGAAACCGCCATGGTTTCGGTTGCTCCTTACGAAATTGCGGAAGTCTGGTCGTCGCGCCCGTGTGACTGAAGATCAGTCGTGGGAGTGGAGAGGCTTGCCCGCGAGGGCCAGGTGAGCCTCGCCCATGGCCTCGTTCTGCGTCGGGTGGGCGTGGATGAGCTGGGCGACCTCGGCCGGCAGCGCTTCCCAGTTGTAGATCAGCTGGGCTTCGCCGACCTGCTCGCCCATGCGGTCGCCGACCATGTGGACGCCGACCACGGCACCGTCCTTGACCTGGACGAGCTTGATCTCGCCCGCGGTCTTGAGGATCTTGCTCTTGCCGTTGCCCGCCAGGCTGTACTTGAGGGCGACGACCTTGTCCGCGCCGTAGATCTCCTTGGCCTTGGCCTCGGTGATGCCCACGGAGGCGACCTCGGGGTGGCAGTACGTCACCTTCGGCACGCCGTCGTAGTCGATCGGGACGGTCTTGAGACCGGCCAGGCGCTCCGCCACCAGGATGCCCTCGGCGAAGCCGACGTGCGCGAGCTGGAGGGTCGGCACCAGGTCGCCCACGGCCGAGATCGTCGGGACGTTGGTCTGCATGTACTCGTCGACCAGGACGTACCCGCGGTCCATCGCGACGCCCTGCTCCTCGTAGCCGAGGCCCTGCGAGACGGGGCCACGGCCGATGGCGACGAGCAGCACCTCGGCGTCGAAGGTCTTGCCGTCGGCGAGGGTCACGCGGACGCCGTCCTGCGTGTACTCGGCCTTCTCGAAGAAGGTGCCGAGGTTGAACTTGATGCCGCGCTTGCGGAACGCGCGCTCAAGAAGCTTCGAGGAGTTCTCGTCCTCGACCGGCACGAGGTGCTTGAGGCCCTCGACGACGGTCACCTCGGAACCGAAGGACTTCCACGCCGAGGCGAACTCGACGCCGATGACGCCGCCGCCCAGGATGATCGCGGACTTCGGCACGCGGTCCAGGGTCAGGGCGTGGTCCGAGGAGATGATGCGGTTGCCGTCGATCTCCAGGCCCGGCAGCGACTTCGGCACGGAGCCGGTCGCGAGCAGCACGTGGCGGCCCTGGACACGCTGTCCGTTCACGTCCACGGAGGTGGGCGACGAGAGCTTGCCCTCGCCCTCGATGTACGTCACCTTGCGCGAGGCGATGAGTCCCTGCAGGCCCTTGTAGAGGCCCGAGATCACGTCGTCCTTGTACTTGTGGACGGCCGCCATGTCGATGCCCTCGAAGGTGGCCTTCACACCGAACTGCTCGGCTTCGCGAGCCTGGTCGGCGATCTCACCGGCGTGCAGCAGCGCCTTCGTCGGGATGCAGCCGTTGTGCAGGCAGGTGCCGCCGACCTTGCCCTTCTCGATCAGGGCGACGTCCAGGCCCAGCTGCGACGCGCGCAGTGCCGCGGCGTAACCGCCGCTACCGCCGCCGAGGATCACTAGGTCGAAAACGGTGCTGGCGTCGTTCGCCACGTCACGTCCTCCATGCATGTGCGCCGTACGCCGGACCCCTTTTCGCGGGGGACGACCGGTCGGTCGGCTGGTATCGGCCGCTCTTGTTTCGGCCCTGTGGTGGGGGCCCTGTCCTGCCGAGAACCCATCTTCGCACTTGTCGGCGGGAGGTGGGACGGCGGGCCGGGCTGTGAGACGTCTGATTCGCCACGTCGGGGCGTTACCCAGGCGTATGAACGTACGGATTTCGTCGAGGGCGAAATCGGGCAGGGCCCGGACATCCAGATGTCCGGGCCCTGCCGCGCGTACGACAGATCAGCTGGTCAGCCCAGGTCGCCCGCGGCCGTGCGCTCCGCGAGACGGACCAGGGTGCGGACCGCGGTGCCGGTGCCGCCCTTGGGCGTGTAGCCGAACGGGCCGCCCTCGTTGAAGGCCGGGCCCGCGATGTCCAGGTGCGCCCAGGTGATGCCCTCGCCGATGAACTCCTGCAGGAAGAGACCGGCCACCAGACCGCCGCCCATGCGCTCGCCCATGTTGGCGATGTCGGCGGTGGGGGAGTCCATGCCCTTGCGCAGGTGGTCGGGGAGCGGCATCGGCCAGGAGGGCTCGCCCGCCTCCTCGGAGGCGTCGTGGATCGCGGCGCGGAACGCGTCGTCGTTGGCCATGATGCCGAAGGTGCGGCTGCCGAGCGCCATCATCATCGCGCCGGTCAGCGTGGCCACGTCGACGATCGCGTCGGGCTTGTCCTCGGAGGCCTTGGCGAGCGCGTCGGCCAGGACCAGACGGCCCTCGGCGTCGGTGTTCAGGACCTCGACGGTCTTGCCGCTGTACATCCGCAGGACGTCGCCGGGGCGGGTCGCGGAGCCGGACGGCATGTTCTCGGCGAGCGCCAGCCAGCCGGTGACGTTCACCTCGAGGCCCAGGCGCGCGGCGGTGACGACGGCGGCGAAGACGGCGGCGGCACCGGCCATGTCGCACTTCATGGTCTCGTTGTGACCGGCGGGCTTCAGCGAGATGCCGCCCGAGTCGTACGTGATGCCCTTGCCGACGAAGGCGAGGTGCTTCTTCGCCTTGGACGACGTGTACGAGAGCTTCACCAGACGCGGCGGGGCGTCCGAGCCGACTCCGACGCCGAGGATGCCGCCGAAGCCGCCCTTGGTGAGCGCCTTCTCGTCCAGGACCTGGATCTTGATGCCGTGCTCCTTGGCGGCCGCGGTGGCGACCGCGGCGAAGGCCTCGGGGTTCAGGTCGTTCGGCGGGGTGTTCACGAGGTCGCGGGCGCGGTTGAGCTCCTCGGCCAGGGCCGTGGCGCGCTCGACGGCGGCCTTGTAGGCCTTGTCGCGGGGCTTGCCGCCCAGCAGGGCGATCTCGGCGAGCGGACCCTTTACGTCCTTGCCGTTCTTGCCCTTTGCGGAACCGTTTTCCTTGTACGCGTCGAAGGCGTACGCGCCGAGCAGCGCGCCCTCGGCGATCGCGCCGGTGTCCTCGGCGTCCTCGGAGGGCAGCGCGAACGCGGCCTTCTTCGAGCCGGACAGGGCACGCGCTGCGGTACCGGCGGCGCGGCGCAGGGCATCGGTGCCGTACGTCTCGTCCTTCTCCGGCACCGTGCCGAGGCCGACCGCGACGACGACCGGGGCCTTGAAGCCGGACGGCGCGGGCAGCTTGGTCACCTCGCCCTCGGCGCCCGAGGCGCCGAGGGTCTCCAGGACGGAGGCGAGCTTGCCGTCGTACGCCTTGTCCACGGCCTCGGCGCCCGGTGCGACGACCGGACCCTTGGCGCCCTTCGCGACGCCGACGACGATCGCGTCGGCACGCTGGCCGGACGCGGCGGCAGTGCTGAGAGTCAGAGCAGTCACGGTGGTGAATTCTCGCTTCCGTTGAGTTCCTTGGCCGATGGGGTGGGTCGACCCGCCCGGCGCCAGCCTAGAACGGGCCGGAAAGGCGCCGGACATGAGCCTACGCGCGTCGCGCCCATTCGATCGTGTCGGCGCAGATTCATCCGTTCGTGTCGGCGCTTTTATGTTTCAGCCGAGGGCGAGGACGACCAGGGCCGTCGTGGCCGCGGTCTCGGCGAGAGCGCCGAAGACGTCGCCGGTGATGCCACCGAAGCGGCGGACGCAGTGGCGCAGGAGGAGTTCGGCGGCGCAGACGGCGAGGAGGACGGCCGCGGCGTACTGCACCGCCTCCTGTGCCCCGAAGGGCACGGCGGCGATGGCGGCGAGGGTGGTGACGAGTGCCGCCGTGAGCAGGGCCGCGCCTTGCGGAACCGTTCCCGCCACTGCTGCCCCGAGCCCTTCCGGGCGGGCCGGCGGGACGCCCTTGCGGGCGGCCAGGGTGAGGGCGAGGCGGGCCGCGGTGGCCGAGACGATCGCGGCGAGTGCGCCCCGGGTCCAGGAGGCCTCGTAGAGCTGGGAGAGGACGGCCACTTGGGCGAGCAGGACGAAGAGCAGCGTGATGACGCCGAAGGGGCCGACGTCGGACTGCTTCATGATCCGGAGCGCGTCATCGGCGGGCTTGGCGCTGCCGAGTCCGTCGGCGGTGTCGGCGAGGCCGTCCAGGTGGAGGCCGCGGGTGAGGGTCGCCGGTACGGCGGCGGTGGCTACGGCTGCCGGCAGCGGCCCCGCCCCGAGGGCCATGAGCGCGGCGCCGAGCGCGGCCGCGCAGCCTCCGACGACGAGCCCGGTCAGCGGGGCGCAGAGCATGCCGCCGCGGGCGGCGTCGCGATCCCACCGGGTGACGTGGACCGGAAGCGCGGTGAGGGTGCCGAAGGCGAAGCGGAGGCTGTCGGCGGGGGTGGTTCGGGGCATCGCGGAAGAGTACCGGGGGCTGTGGCCTGCCTTGACCTGGCTCCCCGCGACCGCCTCTGGCCGAACGGCCTCTCCCGCCCACCCGCCCGTTGCCCCGCATCCGCCTCTGGCCACACGGCCTCTCCCGCCCACCCGCCCGTTGCCCCGCATCCGCCTCTGGCCGAACGGCCTCTCCCGCCCACCCGCCCGTTGCCCCGCATCCGCTCCTGGCCGAACGGGCTTTCCCGCCCACCCGCCCGTTGCCCCGCATCCGCCTCTGGCCGCACGGCCTTTCCCGCCCACCCGCCCGTTGCCCCGCATCCGCCTCTGGGTGAACCGGCTCTCCCGCCCCTCCGCCTGTCGCCCCGGGGCAATCGGGTGGGTGGGCGGGAAAGATTCGCCGCGAAGCGGCGACGCAGGAAAGCAGCTACGCACGCGCAGCGGTGCAGAGAAGCGGCGACGCAGGGGACCAGCGATGCTCAGCGGCGCGGGTAAGCGGCGGCGCAAGGGGAGTACCGATGCTCAGCGGCGCGGGGAAGCGCCGGGATGGGGGAGCCCCGCGCGCCCGCAGCGAAATGCGGGGAACAGGCCCCCGGCCGAGGATGGGCCCATGGCGGATTGGTGGGCGAGGAACATCACGGAGCCCGGGAAGCTGCCGTTGCTTCTGGCGTTGCTTTCCTTTGTGGGCTGTTTCCTCGTCACGCGAACCATCACGCGCCTCATCCGCGCCGGCAAGGGCCCCTTCCGGAACATCAGCTCGGGAGACGTCCACATCCATCACGTCGTACCGGGCATCTTCCTCATGCTCGTCGGCGGTTTCTGGGCGGTCGCCGCGGGCCGGCACAGCCTCGCCTCGATGTTCGCGGCGGTCATCTTCGGCATCGGCGCCGGCCTCGTACTCGACGAGTTCGCCCTGATCCTCTACCTGGACGACGTCTACTGGAGCGAACAGGGCCGCAAGAGCGTCGAGGTCGTGATGCTCACCGCGGCCCTGGTGGTCCTCATCCTCACCGGCTTCACGCCGTTCGGCGTGAACGACCTGACACCCGAGGAACGCGGCAACCGCGCGGGCTTCGCCCTGAACATCGCCGTCAACTGCTGCTTCGCCCTGATCGCCCTGGCCAAGGGCAAGCTGCGGACCGCCCTCATCGGCATGGTGATCCCGCTGGTCGCCCTGGTGGGCGCGATCCGCCTCGCCCGCCCGGGATCCGCGTGGGCCAGGCGCTTCTACCGCAACCGGCCCCGCGCCCGCGCCCGGTCGGGCCTGCGCGCCTTCCACCACGACCGCCGCTGGGCAGGACCGCGCCGCAGGATTCAGGACGTGATCGGCGGCAGGCCCGACCCGGAACTGCCCCGCCCGCCGCGCCGCTGACGCACCTCCGAGCAGCCGCACAGCACCAGCACGGCCGCGATCGCCGCCAGATGCTCCCGGCCCGCGAGGTTGTTCTTGACGATCACCTCCACGACCATCGCCGCGATGACGAGCCCGGCCGTGCACCAGGCCCGGTAGCGCCAGCACACGTACACCGCGAGGCCGACCACGGCGGCGGACGGCCCGGTGTCGACGACCTGTGCGTCGGACGCGGGGAGCCCCAGCGGGTGGTCCGGCCCCAGAGCGATGCCCACGCGCGCGTAGAGCGTGCCCGCGAGGGTGGCCGCGTAGCCGACGACGAGCGTGCGCCACCAGCCGACGCAGATCTCCGCGATGCCGAACACCAGCAGGATCTGCGCGAGCGCACCCCAGACGGGCAGGTCGAGCGCGGGCACGAAGAGCGAGAGCGGCGTACGAAGGAGGGCGAGCCAGAGCGGGTCGTCGGCCCGTACGGAGCCGATGTTCTGTACGAACTGGTAGCCCCAGGACTGGTTCTGCGTGAACTGGAGCAGGGCGGTGAGGCAGACCGCGGCAAGCGTCATGGGCGCCGCCCGCCACCCCCGCTCGGCGATGCCGTCGCGCACGGCGGCGTACAGCGGACCCCATTCGGTGCGCGCAGGACGGGTCGGGCGGGTCGGACGTCCGGCGGCCGGGGAACTCATCGTCGTGACTCCAAATGCTTGCGGTGCAACCGCCCCCAAGTTCTCGGCTTCGCTCGAACAGAGGGGACCCCCATCGGCAGGCCCGGCGCCTCCAGGAAGCCCTCCGCGCGGGCCGACGCGAGGCCGATGCGCGGCAGGTCTCCGCTCTTCTCGAAGAGAAGGAAGCGGGGCTCCCAGATCGGGCGGTACTTCGCGTTGGCGCGGTACAGCGACTCGATTTGCCACCACCGCGAGAAGAAGGTGAGCAGGGAGCGCCACAGCCGCAGGACCGGGCCCGCGCCGAGCCGCGAGCCACGTTCGAAGACCGACCTGAACATCGCGAAGTTGAGGGAGACCTGAGTGATCTTGATCTCGGCGGCGCGTTGGAGCAGCTCGATGACCATGAACTCCATCAGGCCGTTCTCGGAGTCGCGGTCACGCCGCATCAGGTCGAGCGAGAGCCCGTTCGGCCCCCACGGCACGAAGGAGAGGACGGCCCGCAACGCGCCGTCGCCATCGGTGCATTCGAGCATCACGCACCGCCCGTCCGCGGGGTCACCGAGCCGTCCGAGCGCCATCGAGAAGCCCCGCTCGGTGGCCCCGTCGCGCCAGTCGTCGGCCCGCTTGACCAGGTACGTCATCTCGTCGGCCGGGATGTCCTCGTGGCGCCGGATCCGCACCTCGTAACCAGCCCTCTTGACCCGGTTGTAGGCCTGGCGGACCGTCCGCATGGCCCGCCCCTGGAGGGTGAACTCGGCAGTCTCGACGATGGCTTCGTCGCCCAGTTCGAGCGCGTCCAGACCGTGCCGGGCGTAGATCGTGCCGGCCTCCTCGCTCGCGCCCATCACAGCCGGGATCCAGCCGTGTTCGCGGGCGTCGGCGAGCCAGGGTTCGATGGCGCCCGGCCAGGCCTCCGGGTCCCCGATGGGGTCACCGGAGGCCAGGGACACACCGCCGACGACCCGGTAGGCGACCGCGGCCTTGCCGCTCGGCGACCACACGACGCTCTTCTCGCGGCGCAGCGCGAAGTAGCCGAGCGAGTCGCGTTCGCCGTACTTGTCGAGCAGTTCGTGCAGCCCCCGCTCGTCGTCCGCGGTGAGCGGGTCGACCGCCTTGCGCGAGCGGAACGCGGCGTACAGGACGGCCAGGAGGAGAAGCGTGCTGAGCACGTTGATGGTGACGTTGACCCAGCCGGGCGTGGCGATGCCCTCGAACCGGCGGTCGTCGGCGGCCAGCGAGACCAGGCGCATCGTGCCGTAGCGCCAGCGGTCGAGGAAGGTCGAACGGCCTTCGTCGTGCGCGTGGTTGGTGACGGTGACCAGGAGCGCGGCGATCAGCGAGGTCACGAGCAGTCCGCCGACGGCGACGGCCGCGGCGAGCTTCGGGTTGGAGCGGTCGCCCTTGGCGTAGAACGCGCGCCGCCCGACGATCAGCGAGGCGACGAAAGCGGCGGTCAGGACGAGGGAGATCCAGTTCTGCGCGTGCCGGCGGATCTCCGGGAAGACCATCGCGAACGCGAAGAGGAGCAGAAAGAGCCCGCTGAGAACGAGGTTGAGAATCCAGGCAGCACGTTTGCGGCGGCGCATCGTGATCGCCAGGAACATCGTGAACGCACCGGAGGCGAAGCCCGCGGTGAGCAGATAGGGCGTGAAGTAGTTCTCGGTGTTGTGCCGCCGCAGATCCTGCCCGAGGGAGACCCAGACCGCGCTCAGGAAGTTGATGAAGGTGACGGCGCGGAGGTACCAGACGCTGAAGGCCGCGGCGAGGCGCTGACGGCGCCCGGCAGCAGATTGCTCATCTCCCATGAAAAGGGATCATATGGGTCATGCCGGGCCGTCATCGGCTGCGCGCGGACGCGCCGCTCACTCCGCTCACTCCGCTCATCCGGCTTCGGACGCGCCGCCTACTCCGCTGCGGGGTCCCCGGCCCTGGGCGGCACCTGGGAGGCGGCACCGGTGCGAGGCTCGGGGGCATCCTCGGGCTCGGCCTCCGGCTCCGGCTCGGGCTTGTGCTCGGGCAGCTCGGCGGAGAGTGCCGCAGCGGCCCGTACAAGCGGCAGTGCGAGCAGCGCGCCCACACCCTCGCCGACCTGTACGCCCTGCTCGAGGACGGGGTCGAGCGCCATCCGGTCCAGGGCCTTGGCCTGCGCGGGCTCCCCGCTGTTGTGCCCCGCGAGCCACCAGTCGGGCGCCCGGAAGGCGACCCGCTGGGCCACGAGCGCCGCGGCCGACGCGACCACCCCGTCCAGGACGACCGGCGTGCGCCGTACCGCGCACTGCAGCAGGAACCCGGTCATCGCGGCGATGTCCGCACCGCCCACCGTCGCGAGCAGCTCGAGCTGATCCCCGAGCACGGGCCGCGCCCGCCGCAGGGAGTCCCGTACCGCCGCGCACTTGCGCATCCACGCGAGGTCGTCGATCGGCGAGCCGCCCCGCCCGGTGACCACGGAGGCGTCGGTTCCGCACAGCGCGGCGACCAGCGTGGCCGCGGGTGTCGTGCCGCCGACGCTCACGTCGCCGAGCACGACCAGGTCCGTCCCGGAGTCCGCCTCCTCGTCGGCGACGGCCATCCCGGCCCGCACCGCGGCCTCGGCCTCCTCCGTCGTCAGCGCGTCCTCGATGTCGACGCGGCCCGAGCCGCGCCGTACCCGGTGTCCCGCGACCTCCGCCGGAAGCTCGGCCGGGTCGCAGTCCAGGGCCATGTCGACGACCCGGACGGGCACATCGAGACGGCGCGCGAGGATGGAGACGGGGCTGGCGCCGGAGAGCACGGCGCGCACGAGTTCGGCCGCGCTGCCCGCGGGCCTCGCGGACACGTCGAGGCCCGCGACCCCGTGGTCACCGGCGAAGAGGATCACGCGCGGTCGCTCGATCGGCTTGACCGGCACCGACGACTGGGCCGCGGAGAGCCACTCGGCCAGCTCGTCCAGGCGGCCGAGCGCTCCGGGCGGCACGCTCTGCCGTTCCCTGCGCTCCTCGGCGTCGCGGCGGATCCCGCCGTCGGGCCGCTCGATCAGGTCGGTGAAGTCGTCGAGATTCAGCGAGCTCATTCGCCGAACAGTACCGGCAGGCCCCGGGCCCGGCTCGAACGGCCCGGCAGCAGGCGTCCCCCCGCGCGCGAGGCCGACGGGACGGACCGCCTCCACGGTGTCGTTGCACCGGCGCCAATGATCCTTTACGTACCGTTTGGGGCAGGTTGTCGCATGGAAAGCACGCGCACCGCCCGACAGAGGAGCCCGCCACGACCATGGACGCCGCCCAGGCCGCCGCCGCTCAGGCCGAGAAGATCTTCGCCGTCCCGAGTTCCGTCCGTCGCCACCGGGCACGGGCGCGCGCGATGGGCCGGTTCATCGAGCCAGAGAGCTGGCTGGACGTCGAGACCGGGCTCGGGCACTTCCCCGCCGTCGCTCAAGAAGTGCATCCGTACACCTCCTTCGACGGCCTCGACCTCACCGCGCGCGTGGAGGAGGGCCGCAGGGCGGGCCGTGTGGAGGAGGCCCACCGCGGGCTGCTCGCCGACCTGGCGCCCAAGCTCGCGGGGCGCTACGACGCGCTGAGCATGTTCCACTACCTGGAACGAAGCGCCGACCCGCGCATCGAACTCATCGCCGCCCGCACGGTGTTGCGGCCCGGCGGCCATCTGATGATCGAGGTCCCGGTGCCGCGCAGCCGGTACGCCAGGATTCTCGACACGGGATGGATCAGGCCCCAGCCCTACCACCGCATCCCGCCCGCGGCCCTGCACGCCGAGCTGGAGAGCCTCGGCTACACCGTGGTGGCCACCGACCGGCGCGAGCCGCACATCCCCTTCGACCTGACCGCACGGCTCGCCGTCACCCTCGGCCGCATCCGTGCCGCGGCCCGCATCGCGGTGCCGCTCCTGGCCGCTGCGGCCCTGGCCGACCGCATCCTCGCCCCCGTGGTGAGCCGCACCCGCTTCTCCAACGCCTACCGGATCATCGCCCGCCGCAACCCCACCACGTGAGCGGCCCGTTCAGCCGCGCAGGGTGAGCGCCTGACCCGCCACGACCATCAGCACGTGCTCGCACTCCGAGGCGAACGCCGCGTTCAGCCGGCCCAGTTCATCGCGGTAGCGGCGGCCCGACGCGGTCGCGGGGACGATGCCGGAGCCGACCTCGTTCGACACGGCGACGACCGTGCGCCGGGTCGCCCGCACCGCGTCCGTGAGCTCGGCGACCCGCTTGCGCAGCGCCCGCTCGCCGCCGCCCGCCCACTCGTCGTCGTCCCACGCGTTCACCTCGTCCATGGCGTACGTCAGCCACAGCGACAGGCAGTCGATGAGCAGGGGAGGGCCGCTCTTCGCGAGCAGCGGCACGAGGTCGCAGGTCTCGGCCGTGCTCCACGACCCGGGCCGCCGTTCCCGGTGGGCGCTCACCCGGTCCGCCCACTCGGAGTCGCCGTTCCTGGTGCCGCCCGTGGCCACGTACAGCACCTCGGGGAAGGCCTCCAGGCGGCGCTCGGCCTCCACCGACTTCCCCGACCGGGCGCCGCCGAGCACGAGGGTGCGGCGCGGCACGTCCGGTACGTCCTCATAGGCGCCGACCACCAGCGTCGCCCCGTCCGGCACCGCCCGCGCACCGGCGGCGGCCAGCCTGCGTGGTAGTTCCGCGCCCGGCGGCACCTCGTGGCCCAGGTGGACGGCGACGACGTCCGTGGTCGGCCCGATCGCCCCGGTGGCCCGCAGCCGCGCGAGCGCGTCGGGGCGCCCGACCACATCGGCGAGGACCATCTCGTACGCGGGCTGCTCCTCCGGCAGCCCGGCAGGCGCACCGCCCGGCGGTAGATACAGCAGCCGCTCCCCGTCGGGACCCACGACCTCGTACCCCGTGCCCGGGTGGTCCATCGCCACGGCGCGCACCCGGTGCCCGGTGAGCAGCGCGAGCTCCCGCCCGTCCGGCACCCGGCCCGGCTGCGGCAGGCCCGCGGGCACTTCCACCGAGGGCCCGTCGTGCGGATGGGAGAGCAGAACCTGGCGTACGCCGCCGAGCGAGTGCCCGGAGCGGGCGGCCGCGAAGGCGGCGCCAGGAGTGAGGTCGAGCAGCAGGACGCCGTCCACCAGAAGCGCGGTGGCGGCGCGCGCCGCGCTGCCGAGCGCGGTCGCGCAGGCCGCGCAGGGGCAGCCGGGGCGGGGCAGGCCTTCGGGGGCGCCGGTGCCGAGCAGAGTCAGTTCCACAGGAAGATCCTCCCGCGTCACCGCGAGCGGCGCTCGCCCGGCTAGGCTGCGAAGGGCTTCACACAGCTGTCGGACCATCGGGAGGCTGGCATGGCGGCATGGACGTGGCGGTTCGAGAAGGCGGACGGGACGGAGGTCCAGCCCGCTCTGACACCCGAGGAGTTCACGACTCAGGGGGACGCGGAGTCGTGGCTCGGCGAGTTCTGGAAGGAGCTCGCGGAAGGCGGCGCCGACCAGGTGTCGCTCTTCGAGGACGCGAACAAGATCTATGGGCCGATGAGCCTGCACGCGGAGGATGCGGCGCAGGGATGAGTGACGCCTGACCAGGAAGGGGCGCCCGCTTCGAGCGGGCGCCCCTTCCTGCGTACTGCGTCTTCCCGCGTTCTGCGTCGCGCGCCCCTACATCTCGCCCAGCGTGACGTCGGCCGTCTTCTCGGACCCGTCCCGTACGTACGTCACCTGCGCCTTGTCACCCGGCTTCTCCCCGGCGAGTGCCTCGGAGAGCGAGGTGATCGTGGTGATCTCGGAGCCGCCGAGCTTGGTGATGATGTCGCCGCCCTGCAGACCGGCCTTGGCCGCGCCACCGTCCTTCTGCGCGTCGACGACCGCGACGCCCGCGGGCTTGTAGTCGTCGCCGAGGACCGTGCGCCCGGTGATGCCGAGCGCCGCCCGGCCCGAATCGGTGACCTTGCCGTCCTTGATGATCTGGTCGGCGATGGTCTTCACCATCGAGGACGGGATCGCGAACCCGATCCCCGGCGCGGCGCTGTCGCCCATCTGCGGGTCGGTCGCGGCGAGCGTCGGGATGCCGATGACCTCGCTGTCGAGGGTGACCAGGGCGCCGCCGCTGTTGCCCGGGTTGATCGCGGCGGACGTCTGCACCATGTTCGCGATGGTGGCCCCGGCCGCGCCCTCCGTACGGGGCTCGCTGACGGTCCGTCCGGTGGCGGAGATGATGCCCTGCGTGACGCTGGACGACAGGCCCAGCGGCGAGCCCATGGCGAGCACGATCTGCCCGACCTTCGCCTTCGTCGAGTCCGCGAACTTCGCGGGCTCCAGCTTGCTCGGCGGGTTGTCGAGCTTGATGACGGCGAGATCCTGCTCGGGATAGGCGGCGACGAGCTTCGCGGTGAGGGCCTGCTCACCGGTGGCCGTCGTGACCTTGAAGGTCTCCTCCTTGCCCACGACATGGGCGTTGGTCACGACGTGGCCCTTGTCGTCGTAGACGACGCCGGAGCCGAGGCTGTCGGAGGCGTCGATCTGGACGACCGACGGCAGGACGTCCCCGATCACCTGCTGGTAGGCATCCTGCAGATCGCTCTCCGCCATGGGCGCGGCCTGAGTGGTGGACTCACCGGAGTCTCCGGAACCGGTTCCGGAGCAGCCGCTCACGAGAAGCCCGGAGGCGACGGCAACGGCGGCGGTGACGGTACGGATACGCGAGACAGTCATGCCCCGAGTGTCCCGTTCGTACCCGTATGTCGCCCTGGCTGCGGGGCAATCGGGTGGGTGGGCGGGAAACATCCGCCGCGAAGCGGCGGCTCAGTCAGCCCCGCATCAGTCCCGCACGCCGCAGACGTGCAGCAAGGCGGCCACCCGCCGATAGGGATCCGTACGCCCGGCCCGCTCCTCGGCAGCAAGCAACGCCGCCAACTCCGCATCCTCCGAAGGCGGAACCACATCATCCGCCGCGCCATCGGTGAAGACCCGCACCCCGTACCAGGCATGCAGCGGCGCCGCGATCCCCGCGAGCGAGGCCGAGACGGCGTCGAGCCGGTCGGCCCGCGCCTCGATGCCGAGCCGATTGCGGTACACGGTGGAGTCGAAGGCCGCCGTCGCCCCCGCCCAGTCCCCGGCGAGCCCCGGCCGCATGGCCAGCGCGTCCGCGTTCCGTACGAGAAGGGAGAGCAGGCCGCCGTGCGCCAGCATCCGGGCCAGGCCCGCCAGCAGCGCGTCCGGCTCCTCGACGTACATCAGGACGCCGTGGCACAGCACGACGTCGAAGCTGCCCGGCAGGAAATGCACCCCGGTCTCGCGCCCGTCGCCCTCGACGATGCGCACCCGGCCCTGGATTCCCTCGGGCTCGGCGGCGAGCGCCGCGCGCGCGGCGGCCACCATGGCCGCGTCCTGCTCGACGCCGGTCACCTTGTGGCCCGCGCGGGCGAGCCGCAGGGCCTGCGTGCCCTGGCCCATGCCCACGTCGAGCACCCGCAGCCGCTGCCCCACGGGGAAGCGCCCGGCTATCTGCTCGTCGAGCTGCCGGGTCACCAGCTCCTGGCGTACGGCGTTACGAAGGCCGCCCAGCTTCTCCAGCCACGCGGCGGCCCCGCCGGCGAATCCGCTCAGGGCCGCTCTCCACGCTTGACCTGCGGCTTCGGCAGACGCAGACGGCGCATCTGGAGCGTACGCATCAAGGCGTAGGCGACCGCGCCCTTCTTGCTCTCGCTCGGGAAGCGCTCGTTCAGGCGCTTCTTCAGGCGCACCGCCGTCGTCACCGAGTCCACGATGATCAGGACGATCACGAAGAGCCAGAGAAGCAGCGCGATGTTCTGCAGCTGCGGGACGCGGACCATGCTCAGCACGAGGATGATCACCGCGAGCGGCAGGAAGAACTCCGCGATGCAGAAGCGCGAGTCGACGAAGTCGCGCGCGAACTTGCGCACGGGCCCCTTGTCGCGGGCGGGCAGATAGCGCTCGTCACCGCTGGCGAGCGCCTGACGCTGCTTGTCCATCTGGACGCGGCGTTCATTGCGCTGCCGCTTGGCCGCCTCCTTGCGCGTCACAGGCGTGTTGGCCACGCTGCGGCGCTGGGTCTGGGCCTCACTGCGCTTGGGCGTGGGGCGGCCCTTGGGGGCCTGCGGGTCACGGGGCTGCTGGGAGTCGGTCACCGGGGCCTTGGCTACCGGGGCCTTCTCGTCCTTGGATCGGCTACGGAACACAAAACCCAAGGGTACGGGGTGCGGACGTGTGGACCCCAGCCCCACGGGGAACGATCCGGCAACACCGGGCGTCTTGATTGTGTGGCTAAGGGGACGTTCCGTGTGGTTTACAAGCGGTTTTCGGGCGGTTCCCGGGGGTGCACCTACTCCCTACGCCTGAGCCCGGCCGGACACAGTCGTCCTTGGGGATGAGCGCATCCGCACGCGAACAGTGCGGTAATGGATGCAGGGCCCGTACTGTGGGTTCTGAGCAGTACCTGGAGCTGGAAGTCCGTCAGAAGGGGGCGCGCGAAGCCCATGAGCGGTGTCATGAAGCGTATGGGGATGATCTTCCGCGCGAAGGCGAACAAGGCCCTTGACCGGGCCGAGGACCCGCGCGAAACCCTCGATTACTCGTATCAGAAGCAGCTCGAGCTGCTGCAGAAGGTGCGCCGTGGTGTCGCCGACGTGGCGACCTCGCGCAAGCGCCTGGAGCTGCAGCTCAGCCAGCTCCAGAAGCAGTCCTCCACTCTTGAGGACCAGGGCCGCAAGGCCCTCGCCCTCGGCCGTGAGGACCTGGCCCGCGAGGCGCTCTCGCGCCGCGCGGCCCTGCAGCAGCAGGTGACCGACCTGGAGACGCAGCACCAGACGCTCCAGGGCGAGGAGGAGAAGCTCACCCTCGCGGCCCAGCGCCTGCAGGCCAAGGTCGACGCCTTCCGTACGAAGAAGGAGACGATCAAGGCCACGTACACCGCCGCCCAGGCGCAGACCCGGATCGGCGAGGCCTTCTCCGGCATCTCCGAGGAGATGGGCGACGTCGGCATGGCCATCCAGCGCGCCGAGGACAAGACCGCGCAGCTCCAGGCGCGGGCGGGCGCGATCGACGAGCTCCTGGCCTCCGGTGCTCTCGACGACTCCTCCGGGCTCGCCAAGGACGACATCCAGTCCGAGCTGGATCGCCTCTCCGGTGGTACTGATGTAGAGCTGGAACTGCAGCGGATGAAGGCCGAACTGGCCGGAGGCTCGACGTCGAAGCAGGCCATCGAGCCGGGCCAGGGCCAGACCCAGGCCCAGCAGCCGCAGGACACCCCGCGCTTCGACAAGCAGTAGTTCCACCGCTCACGAGTTTCACCGCTCACGTCCGAGGAGGGCGACATGATCGTACGGATCATGGGGGAGGGGCAGGTGAAGCTGGCCGACGGCCACTTCACCGAACTGAACAAGCTGGACGACGAGTTGCTCGAGGAGATCGAGAGCGGCGACGAGTCCGGCTTCCGCCGGACGCTGGGCGCGTTGCTGGACAAGGTCCGGGAGCTGGGCGACCCCCTCCCGGACGACGCTCTCGAGCCCTCGGAACTGATCCTCCCCGGCCCGGACGCAACCCTGGACGAGGTCCGGGACATGCTGAGCGACGACGGCTTGATCCCTGGTTAGACACTGGATGCGGGGCAATCGGGTGGGTGGGCGGGAAAGATCCGGCGCCAAGCGGCGGGCCAGGACGCCCAGAGAGTCGGAGCCCAGCCATGACAAAGGGCAAGGCAAGGCGTGACCACTCTCGTGCGAGGCCGCTGCTGGGCCAAGGCGCACCCCCTGGCCGTGGACGGAACCCTCGCGGCAGCCGTCCTCGTATGCATGGTCATCGGCTCCTTCGTCGAGCCGTACGGCCATGACGGCGGCCCCTCCTGGGGCACCCGCACCCCGGGCACCCTCAGCCTCGTCCTGATGCTGCTCGGCGCCTCCGCGCTGATCTTCCGCCGCCGGGCCCCCTGGATCGTGCTCGCGGCGACCTGCACGTTCACCGTCGTCGACCTGATCACCGGCGAATTCCGCGGAAGCGTCGTCATGAGCGCGGTCATCGCCCTGTTCACTGTCGCGGCCCGCACCAACCGCCCCACCACCTGGCGCATCGGCCTGGTCACCATGACCGGGCTCACCGCGGTCGCGATGCTCGCGGGCCCCCTGCCCTGGTACGCGCAGGAGAACCTCGGCATCTTCGCCTGGACCGGCATGGCCGCGGCCGCCGGTGACGCCGTCCGCAGCCGCCGCGCCTTCGTGGACGCCATACGCGAACGCGCCGAACGCGCCGAACGCACCCGCGAGGAGGAGGCCCGGCGCCGCGTCGCCGAGGAACGGCTGCGCATCGCCCGCGACCTGCACGACGTGGTCGCCCACCACATCGCCCTCGTCAACGTCCAGGCGGGAGTCGCCGCCCACGTCATGGACAAGCGGCCCGACCAGGCCAAGGAAGCCCTCTCGCACGTACGCGACGCCAGCCGCTCCGCGCTCAACGAACTGCGCGCCACCGTCGGTCTGTTGCGGCAGACCGGCGACCCGGAGGCCCCCACCGAGCCGGCCCCGGGCCTGGCCCGCCTCGACGACCTCGTCGAGACCTTCCGTCACGCCGGCCTCCCCGTCGAGGTGACCTGCGACGACACCGTGGCGGACCTGCCCGCCGGAGTCGACCTGGCCGCCTATCGCATCATCCAGGAAGCCCTCACGAACGTGCAGAAGCACGCGGGAGCGGGCGCCAAGGCCGAGGTCAGCGTCATCCGCGTGGGGCCGAACGCCGAGGTCACGATCCTGGACGACGGCGGGGGCGAGAAGAAGGAACCGGCCGGCGAGAGCGACGGCGGCGGGCACGGCCTCCTCGGCATGCGCGAGCGCGTCAGCGCCCTGAACGGCCGCTGCACCGCCGGGCCCCGCTACGGCGGCGGCTTCCGCGTCCATGCGATCCTGCCGGTCACGGCAACGCCGGTCACCCCGGCAGAGGGAGGGACCGCGTGACGATCCGGGTGCTGCTCGCCGACGACCAGGCCTTGCTGCGCAGCGCGTTCAAGGTGCTTGTCGACTCCGAGCCCGACATGGAGGTCGTCGCCGAGGCGTCGGACGGCGCGGAGGCCGTGGAGCTCGCCAGGTCCGCGGCCGCGGACGTCGTCCTGATGGACATCCGCATGCCCGGCACGGACGGCCTCGCCGCCACCCGGCTGATCAGCGCGGATCCCGATCTCGCCCACGTACGCGTGGTCATGCTGACGACCTTCGAGGTCGACGAGTACGTGGTGCAGTCGCTGCGCGCCGGTGCCTCCGGTTTCCTCGGGAAGGGCGCGGAGCCGGACGAGCTGCTCGGCGCCATCCGGATCGCGGCCGCCGGTGACGCCCTGCTCTCCCCGGTGGCGACGAAGGGCCTGATCGCCAAGTTCCTCGCGCAGGGCGACAGTTCGGACGAGGACGGCGGGGTGCGCGGCGAGCGGCTCGACGCGCTGACCGGGCGTGAGCGTGAGGTGCTCGTCCAGGTCGCGGGCGGCCATTCGAACGACGAGATCGCCGAGCGTCTTGAGGTCAGCCCGCTCACCGTGAAGACGCACGTGAACCGTGCGATGGCGAAGCTGGGTGCACGCGACCGGGCACAACTCGTCGTGATCGCCTACGAATCGGGCCTGGTACGTCCAAGGGTGGAGTGATTGCGGGCGCGATGTACTGCACTCGCAGTATGCGCCGCGTCAGAACGGGTCCTCGGAGTGACGATTCCTGCTCTGGACATGGCAGATCGTGTAGGGGGCACCGGCCCTGCCGGTGCCGTTCCTGCGCAGTACGCCACAGAGAGAGACCACCATGTCCTGGCTGTCCCGGTTCAGCCTCGCCCAACGGGCCCTTGTCGGGCTGATATCGATCATCGCGCTCGTTTTCGGCGTCATCGCGATCCCTCAGCTCAAGCAGCAGCTGCTGCCCTCCATCGAACTGCCGATGGTGTCCGTCCTGGCCCCGTATCAGGGCGCGTCCCCCGATGTGGTGGAAAAGCAGGTCGTCGAACCCCTCGAGTCCTCGATCGACGCGGTCGACGGCATCACCGGCATCACCTCCACGGCGAGCGAGGGCAACGCCGTGATCATGGCCCAGTTCGACTACGGCAGCGGCTCCAAGCAGCTCGTCGCCGACGTCCAGCAGGCCGTGAACCGCGCCGGGGCCCAGCTCCCCGACGACGTGGACCCGCAGGTCATCGCGGGCTCCACGGACGACATCCCGACCGTGGTCCTCTCCGTCACCTCCGACAAGGACCAGCAGGCGCTCTCCGACCAGCTCGACCGGACCGTCGTGCCCTCCCTCAAGGACATCGACGGCGTCGCCCAGGTCACCGTCGACGGCGTGCGTGACCTCCAGGTCGACGTCACCCCGGACGACAAGAAGCTGGCGAAGGCGGGCCTGACCCCGGCCGCGCTCGGCCAGGCACTCCAGGCCGGCGGCGCCACGCTCCCCGCGGGCTCCTTCGACGAGGACGGCAAGAACCGCACCGTCCAGGTCGGCGGCGGCTACACCTCCCTGCAGCAGATCCAGGACCTGATGGTCGCCCCCGAGGCCAAGCCGGGGCAGCGCCCCGCCAAGCCGGTGCGCCTCGGTGCCGTCGCCACGGTGAAGCAGGCGCCCTCCGAGGCCACGTCCATCACGCGCACCAACGGCAAGCCGAGCCTCGCCCTCGCGATCACGATGGACCAGGACGGCAGCGCCGTCGCCATCTCCGACGCGGTCAAGGACAAGCTCCCCGACCTGCGCAAGGACCTGGGTGAGGGCTCCGACCTGACGGTCGCCAGCGACCAGGGCCCGGCCGTCTCCAAGTCCATCGACGGCCTCACCACCGAGGGCGCGCTCGGCCTGGTCTTCGCGGTTCTCGTCATCCTGGTCTTCCTGGCGTCGATCCGCTCGACGCTGGTCACCGCGGTCTCCATCCCGCTCTCGGTCGTGCTCGCCCTGATCGTGCTGTGGACGCGGGACCTCTCCCTCAACATGCTCACGCTCGGCGCGCTGACCATCGCCATCGGCCGCGTCGTCGACGACTCGATCGTGGTCCTGGAGAACATCAAGCGTCACCTCGGGTACGGCGAGGAGCGCGAGGCCGCGATCATCACCGCGGTCAAGGAGGTCGCGGGCGCGGTCACGTCCTCGACCCTGACGACCGTTGCGGTGTTCCTGCCGATCGGCCTGGTCGGCGGCATGGTGGGCGAGCTCTTCGGCTCCTTCTCGCTGACGGTCACGGCGGCGCTGCTTGCCTCCCTGCTCGTCTCGCTGACGGTCGTGCCCGTCCTGTCGTACTGGTTCTTGCGTCCCCCCAAGGACGTCCGCGGCGCCGACCCGGAGGAGGCCCGCCGCAAGTTCGAGGAGAAGGAGGCGAAGAGCAGGCTCCAGCGCTTCTACGTCCCGGTGCTCCGCTTCGCGACCCGGCGCCGCTTCACCAGCCTCGTCATCGCGGTCGTGGTCCTCGTGGGCACGTTCGGCATGGCACCGCTCCTGAAGACCAACTTCTTCGACCAGGGCGAGCAGGAAGTCCTGACCATCAAGCAGGAGCTGAAGCCGGGCACCAGCCTGGCGGCGTCCGACGCCTCGGCCAAGAAGGTCGAGAAGATGCTGGACGGTCTCGACGAGATCAAGGACTACCAGGTCACGGTCGGCTCCTCCGGTTTCATGGCGGCCTTCGGCGGCTCCACGGACACCAACCAGGCCTCGTACACCCTGACGCTCAAGGACAAGTCCTCGTACGACACGACGCAGGACAAGGTCGAGGAGGAGCTCGGCAAGCTCTCCGGCATCGGCCAGACGTCCATCGCGGCCGGTGACGGCTTCGGCAGCCAGGACCTGAGCGTGGTCGTCAAGGCCGCCGACGGCGACGTGCTGCGCAAGGCGTCCGACGAGGTGCGTGACGAGGTCGCGAAGCTCGACGACGTCACGGACGTGCAGAGCGACCTGTCGCAGAGCATCCCGCGGATCTCGGTCAAGGCGAACGCCAAGGCCGCCGCGGCCGGGTTCAACGACACCACCCTCGGCCAGGCCGTCGCCCAGGCGGTCCGCGGCACCGAGAGCGGCAAGGCGATCCTGGACGACACCGAGCGCGACGTCGTGGTGAAGTCGAAGCAGCCGGCCAAGACCCTCGCGGAGCTGCGGAAGCTGAACCTCGGCGCCGTCAAGCTCGGTGAGATCGCGGACGTCAAGCTGGTCGACGGACCCGTTTCCATGACCCGCATCGACGGCGCCCGCGCCGCGACGATCACCGCGAAGCCGACCGGCGAGAACACCGGCGCGGTCAGCGCCGACCTCACCAAGAAGCTCGACGCGCTGAAGCTGCCGGACGGCGCCACGGCCTCCATCGGCGGTGTCTCCGAGGACCAGGACGAGGCGTTCGCCTCGCTCGGCCTCGCGATGCTCGCCGCGATCGCGATCGTCTTCATGCTGCTCGTGGCGACGTTCCGCTCGCTCGTGCAGCCGCTGATCCTGCTGGTCTCGATCCCGTTCGCGGCCACGGGCGCCATCGGCCTGCTGATCGCCACCGACACCCCGATGGGCGTCCCGGCGATGATCGGCATGCTGATGCTGATCGGCATCGTGGTGACGAACGCGATCGTCCTGATCGACCTGATCAATCAGTACCGCGGGCAGGGTCACGGCGTGGTCGACGCGGTCATCGAGGGCGGCCGGCACCGTCTCCGCCCGATCCTGATGACGGCCCTCGCGACCATCTTCGCCCTGCTCCCGATGGCCCTCGGCATCACGGGCGAGGGCGGCTTCATCGCCCAGCCGCTCGCCGTGGTCGTCATCGGCGGCCTGATCACCTCGACGCTCCTCACCCTCCTCCTCGTCCCGACGCTGTACGCGATGGTGGAGCTCCGCAAGGAGAAGAGGCGCGCGAAGCGCGAGGCGAAGCGGGCCAAGAGGGCGGGGGGCTCGCCGCAGGCGGGTTCCGCGTCGGACGATCCGGAACCGGCCCAGGTCTGACCCTGCGGGCCGGTGGGGGCTGATCGCGCAGTTCCCCGCGCCCCTGACGGGGCGCCCCTCACACAGAGGGGCGCCCCGTCCACGTACGGCCTACGGCAGGGCCAGCATCCGCTCGAGCGCCAGCTTCGCGAACTGCTCGGTCTCGCGGTCGACCTCGATCTGGTTGACCAGCTTGCCCTCGGCAAGCGACTCCAGGGCCCAGACCAGGTGCGGCAGGTCGATCCGGTTCATGGTCGAGCAGAAACAGACCGTCTTGTCGAGGAAGACGATCTCCTTGTCCTCGGCGGCGAAACGGTTCGCCAGGCGGCGTACGAGGTTCAGCTCGGTCCCGATCGCCCACTTGGAACCGGCGGGGGCCGCCTCAAGGGTCTGGATGATGTGCTCCGTGGAGCCCACGTAGTCCGCCGCGGCCACGACCTCGTGCTTGCACTCGGGGTGCACCAGGACGTTCACGCCGGGAATCCGCGCGCGCACGTCCTCCACGGACTCCAGCGAGAAGCGCCCGTGCACCGAGCAGTGCCCGCGCCACAGGATCATCTTCGCGTCACGCAGCTGCTCGGCGGTCAGGCCGCCGTTCGGCTTGTGCGGGTTGTAGAGCACGCAGTCGTCGAGCGAGAGGCCCATGTCGCGGACCGCGGTGTTCCGGCCGAGGTGCTGGTCGGGCAGGAAGAGGACCTTCTCGCCCTGCTCGAAGGCCCACTCCAGGGCCCGTTTGGCGTTGGACGAGGTGCAGATCGTCCCGCCGTGCTTGCCGGTGAAGGCCTTGATGTCGGCCGACGAGTTCATGTACGAGACGGGCACGACCTGCTCGGATATCCCGGCCTCGGCAAGGACGTCCCAGCACTCCGCGACCTGCTCGGCGGTGGCCATGTCGGCCATCGAGCAGCCGGCGGCCAGGTCGGGCAGGACGACCTTCTGGTCGTCGGTGGTCAGGATGTCCGCGGACTCGGCCATAAAGTGCACGCCGCAGAAGACGATGTACTCCGCCTCCGGCCTGGCGGCCGCGTCCTTGGCCAGCTTGAAGGAGTCGCCGGTGACATCCGCGAACTGGATGACCTCGTCGCGCTGGTAGTGGTGGCCGAGCACGAAGACCTTGTCGCCGAGCTTCTCCTTGGCGGCACGGGCGCGTTCCACCAGGTCGGGGTCGGAGGGCGACGGCAGATCGCCGGGGCACTCCACGCCGCGCTCGCTCTTGGGGTCGGCCTCGCGGCCGAGCAGCAGCAGAGCGAGCGGTGTGGGCTGAACATCGAGTTCCACAAGGTCCACGGGGGACTGGGCGGTGGTCACGACACGCACCCTTTCTGAATGTGATGAGCGCGGCGGCAGCCGCTCCGGTGGAGCCGGTGCTTGCACCGGGGAGCCTTTTCGTCTAATTGACGTTATCTATCATAACCGCTTCACGTCAGTTTGACGATGGCCATAGTGTCGATGTGACGCGTTCGCCTCCGACGGGTCGATGCCCCGCCGGGCGGCATGTGCGAGCATGAAGGGACAGACAGCCGAGAGACAGTCGACAGACAGCCGGGAGACACCGCACTCGGCCCGGAATGAATCCGCGGCCCCGACGGTTGCAACCGTCGGCAAGCAGTCTCCGTACAACCCGGGAGAGAAGCAGATGTCCGTATCGGACGAGACCACCACCGTGAGCGACGGCATCCTCCTGTCCGACGCCGCCGCGGCCAAGGTCAAGGGCCTTCTGGAGCAGGAGGGCCGCGACGACCTGGCGCTGCGCGTCGCCGTTCAGCCCGGCGGCTGCTCAGGCCTTCGCTACCAGCTGTTCTTCGACGAGCGCTCGCTCGACGGCGACGTCATCAAGGACTTCGACGGCGTGAAGGTCGTCACCGACCGGATGAGCGCCCCGTACCTGGGCGGCGCCTCCATCGACTTCGTCGACACCATCGAGAAGCAGGGCTTCACGATCGACAACCCGAACGCCACGGGCTCCTGCGCCTGCGGCGACTCGTTCAGCTAGACCGGCACGGACCCCACCGGGTCCGTCCGCACGAAGGCGGCCCCCGAAGCACTTCGGGGGCCGCCTTCGTGTGTGTCCGCGGTGTTCTGCTTGCGCGCACGGCTACTTGCGCGGCACCGTCCCGCCGCCCTTCGCGTCCACGACCTTGCGGTCGCCGAGCGGCTGGTCCAGGGTCACGGTCTTGGTGAACTCCTTGGCCATCATCACGCAGACCTCGCCCTTCTTGTGGGTCTCGGTCACCTCCACGCGCACGCTGCTCCTGCTCTCGTCGGCCGAAGCCGAGTAGTCGCTGCAGACGCCGCCCCAGAAGTGCACCGTCAGGGACTTGCCGTCCGCGCGGTAGGACTCGACGCGCGCGGTCTCCTGCGTGCCCTTGCCCGGCTTCTCGGTGGGCGTCGGCTCGGCGGACGGCGTGCTCGGCGACGTGAGGAACTTCGGCTCCACGGCCGTGTGCGTCACCGTGAAGGTGTCCTGCGCGCCCTGCGGCTGCACGTCGAACAGCCAGGAGGGCACGAGCGCCTGGCGCCCGTCCACGAACTGCACGGCGAGCCCGAAGGTGGCCCCCTTCACCGTGACCGGCTGCGGCTTCGGAGGCGCGGAGGACGGCTCCTCGCACGGCGCCTTCGTCCCCTCCTCGACCGCGGGGCCCTGCCCCTCCGAGCTGTCCGCGGTGTCGCCCGCGGGGTTCGGCACCGCCGACGCGCAGCCGCCGATGCCGACCCGGCCGCCGGCGTCGCCGGACGCGTTGAGCTGCTCCAGGGTCTTCGCGGCGCTGATCACCGGGTAGGTGGCGCCCTTCTCCGGCGCCTTCAACTGGCCGCTCCCGCCGACCACTTGGCCGTCCGAGCCGACCTGGATGCCGGTCGACCAGCCGTACGTCGGCAGGCCGCCCACCTTCGGGTCGGCGTTCACCACCCGTACGCCGCCCATGAGTTGGCCCGCGTCCAGCTTCGCGTCGTCCTGGCCCACGGCCTTCAGGACGGGTGCCGCCGCCTTCTTCGCCGCGCTCTCGCCGACCGCGTCACCCTCGCCGTTCGGTGCTGCGGACGTCCCCGAATCCCCCGAACAGGGCTTGCCCTTCTGGCAGTTGTCGCTGCCGCCGGTCTCGTACTTCGTGAACGTCCAGGTGCCGGGCGCCTGCTTGCTCACCTGGAGCGAGGGCCCGGAACCGTCCTTCGTGGGGCCGATCTTCCAGGCGCCGTCCTGCGACGTGGGCTTGCCGGAGACACCGAGGGCCTTGGCCAGCTCGATGACCTGGTCCTGGCTGACGGTGCCCCGCGCGTGGTACACGGGCGCCTCGTCGGGGCCGCCGGGCAGCTTGCCCTCGGCACGATAGGTGGCGCCGCTCGGGTCGGGCTCTCCGGGGGCGATGCCGTTCGTGCTGCCGGTGCCGCCTTCCTGCCGGTCGCCGTCCGTGTGGCCGTCGAGGGCAAGGGGCGGGGGCGTGCCGCCGTCGGCGGCGGGAGAACTGCCGTTGCCGTCGCTGCCGCCTGAGGCGGTGGCGGCGAAGTACGCGCCGCCGCCACCGACGAGCAGCACCGTGGCCGCCACCGACGCGACGGCAAGGCGGGAACGCCGCCGGTGCTGCTCGGCCGCGTCATGGTCGGATCGCTCGGTGCTCACCGCATCGCTCCTTCGACTGCACTGCTGTCCCTGGAGGCCCAGGGGCGGGCCTCGTTCGTATCTCGCGTCCCCTTTACGGGGGACAGCGATGGGACGCAGCGGGGGAGCGCGCGGTTCCCTCGGCGCGCGCCGACGCCCCTGGCTCAGTCGCCGTACTCGGACATGCCGTCGATCAGCCGCGCGGAGGCGGACGGAACGCTGACGCCATGGATCAGCGCGGGCGACACCGGGGCGGTCGCGGCGGCCGCGGGGGTCACCCAGTGCGGGGCCATGCGGGCGCAGTCGCCGCGCAGGGTCTCCAGGGACTCGGTGGGCAGCTCGACGGGACGGGCGTTCACGACATGATTCGAGATAACGGCCATAACCGCACCGTACGCATCGCACACCTCGCGAAAAAAGACCTACTAACGGGTAGTTTGGCCTCTTCAGCGAGGGTGTACCGACCCGGTAGCGTGAAGTGTCAACCCCTCGCCTCTCCTCCACAGGAGCATGCCGTCGTGCGTATCGCAGTCACCGGCTCCATCGCCACCGACCACCTGATGACCTTCCCCGGCCGCTTCGCCGACCAACTGGTCGCGGATCAGCTGCACACGGTTTCTCTCTCTTTCCTGGTCGACGCCCTCGACGTACGCAGGGGAGGAGTGGCCGCCAACATCTGCTTCGGCATGGGCCAGCTCGGCACGAGCCCGATCCTGGCCGGCGCCGCGGGCTCGGACTTCGGCGAGTACCGCGCCTGGCTCGACCGGCACGGCGTCGACACGGCATCGGTCCGCATCTCCGAGACGCTGCACACCGCCCGCTTCGTGTGCACCACGGACGCCGACCACAACCAGATCGGCTCGTTCTACACGGGCGCGATGAGCGAGGCCCGCCTCATCGAACTGAAGACCGTGGCCGACCGCGTGGGCGGCCTCGACCTGGTCCTCATCGGTGCGGACGACCCCGAGGCGATGATGCGCCACACCGAGGAGTGCCGGACGCGCAAGATCCCCTTCGCGGCCGACTTCTCCCAGCAGATCGCGCGCATGGAGGGCGAGGAGATCCGGACCCTCCTCGACGGCGCCACGTACCTCTTCTCGAACGAGTACGAGAAGGGGCTCATCGAGTCCAAGACCGGCTGGACCGACGCGGAGATCCTCTCCAAGGTCGGCCACCGCGTGACGACCCTCGGCTCGCGCGGCGTGCGCATCGAGGCGACGGGCCAGGACCCGATCGAGGTCGGCGTCCCCGAGGAGGAGGCGAAGGTCGAGCCGACCGGCGTCGGCGACGCCTTCCGCGCGGGCTTCCTCTCGGGTCTCGCCTGGGGCGTCTCCCACGAGCGCGCGGCGCAGGTCGGCTGCATGCTCGCCACCCTGGTCATCGAGACCGTCGGCACCCAGGAGTACGAGCTGCAGCGCAGCAACTTCATGGACCGCTTCACCAAGGCGTACGGCCATGAGGCGGCGTCCGAGGTCCAGACCCACCTGGCGTAGTCAGGAACTCCGGCGGACCACATAGGCGACGCCGTGGTCCGCCGGCTCCTCGCCCACGTACTCCTGCCCCCGCATCTCGCACCAGGCAGGGATGTCCAGCCGCGCCGCCTCGTCGTCGGCGAGGACCGTCACCGTGCCGCCCACCGGCACGTCCCCGATGACCTTCGCGAGCTCGATGACGGGGAGCGGGCAGCGCTTGCCGAGCGCGTCCACCACCAGCGAGCCGGACTCCGCACGCGGGGCGACCGGGGTCACCGGTGCGCCCAGCTGCTCCCGTACGCCGGCCACCACGCCCGGCAGAACCTCCAGAAAACGCTCGACGTCAGCTTCCTGGGTCCCCCGTGGGAGTGACACCCGGACGTTGCCCTCGCTCAGTACGCCCATCGCCTTCAGGACGTGGCTCGGGGTCAGCGTCGAGCTGGTGCAGGACGAGCCGGACGAGACCGAGAAGCCCGCCCGGTCCAGCTCGTGCAGCACCGTCTCCCCGTCGACATAGAGACACGAGAACGTCACCAGGTGGGGGAGCCGCCGCTCCGGATCGCCCACCACCTCCACGTCCGGCACCAGACCCGGCACCCGCGCCCTGATCCGCTGCGTCAACTCCCGCAGCCGGGCGCCCTCCTCGGCGGCCTCGGCCTGCACGGCACGCAGCGAGGCCGCGGCGGCGACCACCGCCGGGATGTTCTCGAAGCCAGGGGCGCGCCCCGACTCGCGCTCGTCGGCCGGGCCTTGCGGGGCGAACCGCACCCCCTTGCGCACCACGAGCAGCCCCACACCCGCGGGCCCGCCCCACTTGTGGGCACTGGCGGCGAGCAGCGACCACTCCCCGCCCACAGGGCCCCACGGCAGCGACTGCGCGGCGTCCACCAGGAGCGGCACCCCGGCGGCCCGACACGCCGAAGCGACATCGGCCACCGGCTGCTCCGTGCCCACCTCGTGGTTGGCGGACTGAAGGCAGGCGAGCGCCGTGTCGGGGCGCAGTCCCGCGGTGTACGCGGCCGTGGACACCGCCCCCGACCGTTCCACCGGGATCTCCGTCACCGACCCGCCGTCGGCTTCGAGTGCCGCCGCCGCATGGAGCACCGAAGAGTGTTCGACCGCCGACACCACCAGATGGCGCCCGACACGCCGACGCCCCGCGAGGGCCCCGGCCATCCCGGAGTGCACCGCCCGCGTCCCCGAAGGGGCGAAGGAGAGCTCGTCGGGGCGGCACCCCACGGCCTCCGCGGCGGCCTCGCGCGCCGCGTCGAGCAGCAACCTGGCCCGCCGCCCCTCGCGATAGAGCCGCGCGGGATCGGCCCACCCTTCATCGAGCGAGGCCTGCAACGCCTGCCGGGCCACGGGATGCAGGGGAGCGGAGGACGCAACATCAAAGTAGGACACGCCCTAACGCTAGAACGTGCGCCCGAGGAACCACCCCAGGAGCGCCCGAAGGGGCGCGGGGCTGTGACATTTGCGGCTCCGCCGCGTGGGCGCGAGCAACCACGACACACCCGCAGTCGCGGACCGAGGAATTCCACCGCCCCGGTGGGCGCCCCGAAGCTCCGTCAGAAAGCGGCCAGCGGCGGCGCGCCCACCCTCCCGGGTGACCCGCGGCGCGTTAGGCACCCTCCCCGCGCGACCCCAAATAGCGTCCAGTAAGGTTTGGCCCGCATAAACATCCAAACCCCTGCCCGCCGCAGGGCGGCGACCGACGACCGAGAAGGCCGCACCCGACCGCGCGGGCCGAGACTCTCGGGAAGGCGCTACGTGAGTCCCAACGGCTCCGACCGCTCGTCGCGGCGCCCGATGCGGCGGAAGCTGCCGCAGGTGCTGACTGCGGGCCTGATCTTGGCAACCGCGACCGGTTGCACATACAAGGACTTTCCCCGCCTTGGTATGCCCACCCCCGTAACGGAGGAGGCTCCCCGGATCCTCTCCCTCTGGCAGGGCTCGTGGGCGGCAGCGCTCGCCACGGGCGTGCTGGTCTGGGGTCTGATCCTGTGGAGTGTCATCTTCCACCGGCGCAGCCGCACCAAGGTCGAGGTACCTCCGCAGACGCGTTACAACATGCCCATCGAGGCGCTCTACACGGTGGTGCCTCTCATCATCGTCTCGGTGCTCTTCTACTTCACGGCACGTGATGAGACGAAGCTCCTCGCTCTGGAGGACAAGCCCGCCCACACGGTCAACGTGGTCGGCTACCAGTGGAGCTGGGGCTTCAACTACATCGAGGACGTGCCGGGTTCCGACAAGGGAGACGCCAAGTCTGCCAAGGAGCTCGAAGCCATCCCGGACAAGTTCCGCAAGGCGTTCCCGTCCAACGCCGGAGGCGTCTACGACGTCGGTACGCCCGGCCAGCGGAACCCGCAGAACGGCAACCCCGGCCCGACCCTCTGGCTCCCCAAGGGCGAGAAGGTCCGGTTCGTACTGACTTCGCGTGACGTCATCCACTCCTTCTGGGTGGTGCCGTTCCTCATGAAGCAGGACGTCATCCCGGGCCACACGAACGCCTTCGAGGTGACTCCGAACAAGGAGGGCACCTTCATGGGCAAGTGCGCCGAGCTCTGCGGTGTCGACCACTCCCGGATGCTCTTCAACGTCAAGGTCGTTTCCCCCGAGCGCTACCAGAAGCACCTCGAGGACCTGGCGAAGAAGAACCAGACCGGTTACATCCCGGCCGGCATCGAGCAGACGAAGCACGAGAAGAACCGGGAGACGAACAACCTGTGAGCATCCTCAACGAACCTCAGGGTGCCGCGGCAGCAGAAGACTCGTACGAGGACGAGCTGCCGGTACGGCGCAAGCAGCCGGGCAATGTGGTGATCAAGTGGTTGACGACCACCGACCACAAGACCATCGGCACGCTCTACCTGGTCACGTCGTTCGCGTTCTTCTGCATCGGCGGCGTCATGGCGCTCTTCATGCGCGCCGAACTCGCTCGTCCCGGCTCGCAGCTCATGTCGAACGAGCAGTTCAACCAGGCGTTCACGATGCACGGCACGATCATGCTGCTGATGTTCGCGACGCCGCTGTTCGCCGGATTCGCGAACTGGATCATGCCGCTGCAGATCGGCGCGCCCGACGTGGCGTTCCCCCGGCTGAACATGTTCGCGTACTGGCTGTACCTCTTCGGCTCGCTCATCGCGGTGGCCGGCTTCCTCACCCCGCAGGGTGCGGCCGACTTCGGCTGGTTCGCCTACTCCCCGCTGTCGGACGCCGTCCGCTCGCCGGGCATCGGCGCCGACATGTGGATCATGGGTCTGGCCTTCTCCGGCTTCGGCACGATCCTCGGCTCGGTCAACTTCATCACCACGATCATCTGCATGCGTGCACCCGGCATGACGATGTTCCGGATGCCGATCTTCGTGTGGAACGTCCTGCTGACCGCGGTTCTGGTCTTGCTGGCCTTCCCGGTGCTCGCCGCCGCGCTGTTCGCCCTGGAGGCGGACCGTAAATTCGGCGCGCACATCTTCGACGCGTCCAATGGCGGTGCGTTGCTGTGGCAACACCTCTTCTGGTTCTTCGGCCATCCAGAGGTGTACATCATCGCGTTGCCATTCTTCGGAATCATTTCCGAGGTCATCCCGGTCTTCTCCCGTAAGCCGATGTTCGGCTACATGGGTCTGATCGGCGCGACGATCGCCATCGCGGGTCTCTCCGTGACCGTGTGGGCGCACCACATGTACGTCACCGGTGGCGTGCTCCTACCGTTCTTCTCCTTCATGACGTTCTTGATCGCCGTGCCAACCGGCGTGAAGTTCTTCAACTGGATCGGAACGATGTGGAAGGGCTCACTGAGTTTCGAGACACCGATGCTCTGGGCCGTCGGCTTCCTGATCACCTTCACCTTCGGTGGTCTGACCGGCGTCATCCTGGCCTCGCCGCCGATGGACTTCCACGTCTCCGACTCGTACTTCGTGGTCGCGCACTTCCACTACGTCGTCTTCGGCACCGTGGTCTTCGCGATGTTCTCCGGCTTCCACTTCTGGTGGCCGAAGTTCACCGGCAAGATGCTGGACGAGCGGCTCGGCAAGATCACCTTCTGGACGCTGTTCATCGGCTTCCACGGCACGTTCCTGGTGCAGCACTGGCTGGGTGCCGAGGGCATGCCGCGGCGTTACGCGGACTACCTCGCCGCCGACGGTTTCACCGCGCTGAACACGATCTCGACGATCTCCTCGTTCCTGCTCGGCCTGTCGATCCTGCCGTTCTTCTACAACATCTGGAAGACGGCCAAGTACGGCAAGAAGATCGAGGTCGACGACCCGTGGGGCTACGGCCGTTCGCTCGAGTGGGCGACGTCCTGCCCGCCGCCGCGGCACAACTTCCTCACCCTGCCGAGGATCCGTTCCGAATCCCCGGCGTTCGACCTGCATCACCCTGAGATCGCGGCTCTCGACCAGCTCGAGAACAGCGGCCACGGTGACAAGGCGCTCGCGGGCGGCAAGGAGGCCGGCAAGTGAAGGTCCAAGGCAAGATGTTCATCTGGCTGAGCGTCTTCGTGCTCGTCATGGCGATCGTCTACGGCTGGTGGTCCAAGGAGCCGGCGGGTACGACCGCGCTGTTCCTGGCCTTCGGCCTGTGCATCATGATCGGCTACTACCTGGCCTTCACGGCCCGGCGTGTCGACGCGGCCGCGCAGGACAACAAGGAGGCCGACGTAGCGGACGAGGCCGGCGAGGTGGGCTTCTTCAGCCCGCACAGCTGGCAGCCGCTCTCGCTGGCCATCGGTGGCGCGCTCGCCTTCATGGGTGTCGTCTTCGGCTGGTGGCTGCTGTACTTCTCGGCCCCCATCCTGATGATCGGCCTCTTCGGCTGGGTCTTCGAGTACTACCGGGGCGAGAACCAGACTCAGTGAGTCGGTGACTTCCCGCTCCACCGAAGGGCCCGGACACTCCGTCAGGAGAGTCCGGGCCCTTCGGCGTGTCGCGCTTGACACTCGTACGGGTCACTCGGCGCGCCGGAGCCGAGGAACGTCCATACCGTGTGTTCATGAGCCACTCACCGCGAATCCGCACGGTACTGAGCTGCACCATGCTGGTGGCCGCCCTCGGGGTGGGAACCACGGCGTGCGGCAGCTCCGACGGCCATCCGCTCTCGGCGAAGCCGTACGACGCGGCGGGCCAGATCGCCTTCAACGGCCCCGTGGGCAGTCAGAAGGCGGATCCGGACAAGCCCCTGGAGGTCACCGCACAGGGCGAGGACGGGCGCATCACCGATGTGACGGCCACCGACGCGCAGGGACGGTACGTGGCGGGTGAACTCGCCGCCGACGGCGCCCGTTGGCACAGCACGGAGCCCCTCGCGGCGGGCGCGCACTACACGGTGCGGGTCAGCACGGAGGACGAGGAGGGCTCACCGGGCCGCAAGGTCCTGACCTTCGACACCAACGAGGCGGCCAAGAAGAAGCGGCTCGACGTCACCTTCGGCCCCGAATCGGGCAAGTACGGGGTCGGGCAGCCGGTCACGGCCAAGCTCAGCGCCAAGGTGAAGGACAAGAAGGCCAGGGCCATCGTGGAGCGCGCCCTGAAGGTCGAGACGCAGCCCGCCACGAAGGGCGTGTGGCACTGGGTGGACAGCACGACGCTGCACTACCGCCCCAAGGACTACTGGCCCGTGGGCGCCACCGTCAACGTCCGCAGCAACCTCGCGGGCATCAAGGTCCGCGACAAGCTCTGGGGCGGCGAGGCCAAGCCGCTGCGGATGACCATCGGCGACCGCATCGAGGCCGTCACGGACGCCGGGTCGCACTGGATGACGGTCTACCGCAACGGCGAGGAGATCAACTCCATCCCGGTGACGACGGGCAAGCCCGGCTACTCCACGCGCAACGGCGTCAAGGTGGTGCTGGGCAAGGAGTACTCCGTACGAATGACCAGTGCCAGCATCGGCGCATCGGACTTCTACGACAAGATGGTCTACTACGCGACGCGGGTCACCGATTCCGGTGAGTACGTGCACGCGGCCCCCTGGTCGGTCGGCTCGCAGGGGAACGCGAACACCAGCCACGGCTGCACGGGCATGAGCACCGGCAACGCCGCCTGGTTCTACGAGACCGTCCGGCAGGGCGACATCGTGCGGGTCGTCAACAGCTACGGCGCGGACATGGACCCGTTCGGCAACGGCTTCGGCGACTGGAACGTCGACTGGAAGAACTGGCGGGACGGCAGCGCGCTCCTCGGCGGCGCCAAGGACGGCCCCACGGCGCTCGACGCGGCCCGGCTGCGGCCGCAGGTCTAGCAGCTCCGCAGAACAGCACAGAAGGCCCCGCGCCGAGGCGCGGGGCCTTCTGGCGTGGCGTCAGGCCTGGACGGCCAGCTTCTCGCGCAGGAGAGAGGCCAGGGAGTTCGCGAACTCGACCGGATCGACCGGAAGGGTCACCGCGGCCTCCGCGCGGCTCCAGGTGGCCAGCCAGGCGTCCTGCGGGCGCCCCATGAGCAGGAGCACGGGCGGGCAGCGGAAGATCTCGTCCTTGAGCTGGCGGCAGACCCCCATGCCGCCGACGGGGGTGGCCTCGCCGTCCAGGACGCAGACGTCGACGCCGCCCCGGTCGAGTTCCTTCAGCACGGCGGGCAGCGTCGCGCACTCGATGAACTCGACCGCGGGAACGTCCGCCGCCGGCCTGCGTCCGGTGGCCAACCGGACCTGCTCGCGGGTGCTCGCGTTGTCGCTGTAGACCAGCACCGTGGCGGTCGGCTGCATGGTTCCTCCGCTTCGTTGAGGGGCTCTCGGCCGGGGACCGATGCGCGGATGCTACCTCTCCGGACACCCCGTCAACAGCGGTTCGGACAGCCCTTCGATGGGCCATACGGGCAGGACACACCCCGCAGACACTCCGAACGGCACCCCCCGGGGTGAGGGCGGGATAAGCGACCGACATAATGTCGGTCGTGGCGACAGCAACGACAGTAGATACCGGGCACGCGCACCCGCCGGTCAATCGGCCGAACCTCACCAGCGTCGGAACCATCATTTGGCTGAGTTCCGAGCTGATGTTCTTCGCGGCCCTCTTCGCGATGTACTTCACCCTGCGATCGGTGACAGGACCTGAGCACTGGAAGGAAATGGCGTCCGCGCTGAACTTCCCGTTCTCGGCGACGAACACCACGATCCTGGTGCTCTCCTCTCTCACGTGTCAGCTAGGCGTGTTCGCCGCTGAGCGTGGTGACGTGAAGAAGCTCCGGATGTGGTTCATCGTCACCTTCATCATGGGTGCGGTCTTCATCGGCGGTCAGGTCTTCGAGTACACCGAGCTGGTCAAGCACGAGGGTCTCTCGCTCTCGTCCGACCCGTACGGATCGGTGTTCTACCTGACCACCGGCTTCCATGGCATGCATGTGACAGGCGGTCTCATCGCCTTCCTGCTGGTCCTCGGCAGGACGTACGCGGCCAAGAGGTTCACCCATGAGCAGGCGACCGCAGCCATCGTCGTGTCCTACTACTGGCACTTCGTCGATGTTGTCTGGATCGGTCTCTTTGCCACGATCTACATGATCAAGTAAACGGGGCCGGGCCCAGCAGGGCCCGACGTTCCGACTCATTCCAGAAGCATCGACGCAGAAGATCCTGACACCGGGGTAATCCGTGAAAAAGCTCTCCGCACGACGACGCCACCCGCTGGCGGCGGTCGTCGTCCTACTCCTCGCGCTGGCGGCCACCGGGGGGCTGTACGCCGCGTTCGCACCCGCGGACAAGGCGCAGGCCGACGACACCGCCCAGTCCCTCGCCATCGACGAGGGCAAGAAGTTGTACTCCGTGGGCTGCTCCAGCTGCCACGGAACCGGCGGTCAGGGGTCCTCCGACGGTCCTAGCCTGGTGGGCGTCGGCGCAGCCGCCGTCGACTTCCAGGTCAGCACCGGCCGTATGCCGCTGCAGCAGCCGGGCGCCCAGGCGCCGAAGAAGAAGGCCATCTACAACCAGGCCCAGATCGACCAGCTCGCGGCGTACATCGCCTCGCTGGGCGCGGGCCCGACCGTCCCCACCGAGAAGCAGTACAGCCCGGACGGGGCGGACATCGCCAAGGGTGGCGAGCTGTTCCGCACCAACTGTGCGCAGTGCCACAACTTCACCGGTGAGGGCGGCGCGTTGACGAAGGGCAAGTTCGCCCCTTCGTTGGAGGATGTCTCCCCCAAGCACATCTACGAGGCCATGCAGACCGGCCCGCAGAACATGCCGTCCTTCCCCGACACCGTGATGCCGGAGAAGAACAAGAAGGACATCATCGCGTACCTCGACGCGGTCAACGGCGAACAGACCGAGAGCCCTGGCGGTCTCAAGCTGGGCGGCCTGGGTCCGGTCAGTGAAGGCCTGTTCGGCTGGATCTTCGGTCTCGGCACGCTGATCGCGGTCGCCGTGTGGGTCGCCGCTCGGACCGCAAAGGCCAAGAAGTCATGAGTAGCCAAGAGAAATCAGAAGAGAACCTGCCCAGCGTGCAGGAGACCGAGCACGGCTCGGTGGCGGTCGCGGACGAGAACCCGTTCGCCGACCCGGGCCTTCCGCCCCATGAGCACCGTGTCCAGGACATCGACGAGCGGGCCGCCAAGCGGTCCGAGCGTGCGGTCGCCTTCCTGTTCACGTTGTCGATGCTGGCCACGATCGGCTTCATCGCCTCCTACGTGGCGTTCCCGGTCGACAAGCGCATCTACGTCTTCCCGATCGGCCACATCAGCGCGCTGAACTTCTCCCTGGGCATGACCCTGGGCGTGGCGCTCTTCTGCATCGGCGCGGGCGCGGTCCACTGGGCCCGCACCCTGATGTCCGACGTGGAGGTCGCCGACGAGCGCCACCCGATCGAGGCCGAGCCCGAGGTCAAGGCCAAGGTCATGGCCGACTTCAAGGCCGGTGCCGCGGAGTCGCAGTTCGGCCGGCGCAAGCTGATCCGCAACACGATGTTCGGTGCGCTCGCCATGGTGCCGCTCTCCGGCGTCGTCCTGCTGCGCGACCTCGGTCCGCTGCCGGAGGACAAGCTGCGGCACACCCTGTGGGCCAAGGGCAAGCTGCTCGTGAACATGAACACGAACGAGCCGCTGCGCCCGTCGGACGTCCAGGTCGGCTCGCTGACCTTCGCCAAGCCCGAGGGCCTGGAGGAGCACGATCACGACTTCCAGAAGGAGATCGCCAAGGCGGCCCTGATGATCGTCCGGATTCAGCCGGACAACATCAAGGACAAGCAGGAGCTCGAGTGGTCGCACGACGGTGTCGTCGCGTACTCGAAGATCTGCACCCACGTCGGCTGCCCGATCTCCCTGTACGAGCAGCAGACGCACCACGTCCTCTGCCCGTGCCACCAGTCCACCTTCGACCTCTCCGACGGTGCCCGAGTGATCTTCGGCCCGGCCGGTCACGCGCTGCCGCAGCTGCGCATCGGCGTGAACGAAGAGGGCTACCTCGAGGCGCTCGGCGACTTCGCTGAGCCCGTCGGTCCTGCTTTCTGGGAGCGCGGATGAGCACTTCGGCGAACGAAAACCGTAAGAAGGAGGCGCCCGCCGGAGAGCGGGTGGCCGACTGGGCCGACGGACGTCTGGGGATCTACTCCCTGGCCAAGGCCAACATGCGCAAGATCTTCCCGGACCACTGGTCCTTCATGCTCGGTGAGATCTGCCTCTACAGCTTCATCATCATCATCCTCACGGGTGTGTACCTGACCCTGTTCTTCCACCCGTCGATGAACGAGGTGGAGTACCACGGCAGCTACATCCCGCTGCAGGGCCAGCTGATGTCCGAGGCGTTCAACTCGACCATGCACATCAGCTTCGATGTGCGCGGTGGTCTGCTGATCCGGCAGATCCACCACTGGGCGGCGCTGATCTTCCTCGCGGCGATGTTCGTGCACATGATGCGCGTCTTCTTCACGGGTGCCTTCCGCAAGCCCCGCGAGGTCAACTGGGTCTTCGGGTTCCTGCTGTTCGTCCTGGGCATGTTCACCGGCTTCACCGGTTACTCGCTCCCCGACGACCTGCTCTCCGGTACCGGTGTGCGCTTCATGCAGGGCGCCGTCCTGTCCGTGCCGATCGTGGGCACGTACCTGGCGATGTTCCTGTTCGGCGGGGAGTTCCCCGGCGGCGACTTCGTGGCCCGGTTCTACTCGGTGCACATCCTGCTGCTGCCGGGCATCATGCTCGGGCTCGTGGTGGCGCACCTGATCCTGGTCTTCTACCACAAGCACACCCAGTTCGCGGGTCCCGGCAAGACGAACAAGAACGTCGTCGGCATGCCGCTGCTTCCCGTGTACATGGCGAAGGCCGGAGGCTTCTTCTTCCTGGTCTTCGGTGTGATCGCGGCCATCTCGGCGATCGCCACGATCAACCCGATCTGGGCGCTCGGTCCCTACCGTCCGGACCAGGTCTCCACCGGAGCACAGCCCGACTGGTACATGGGCTTCTCCGAAGGCCTGATCCGTGTCATGCCGGGCTGGGAGATCAACGCCTGGGGTCACACGCTCGTCCTGGGCGTGTTCATCCCGCTGGTGATCTTCCCGCTGGTCCTGGTCGCGATCGCGGTCTACCCGTTCATCGAGTCCTGGGTCACCGGCGACAAGCGCGAGCACCACATCCTGGACCGACCGCGCAACGTCCCGACCCGTACGGGCTTCGGCGTCGCGTGGATCACCTGGTACATGGTGCTGCTCATCGGTGGTGGAAACGACCTCTGGGCCACGCACTTCCACCTGTCGATCAACGCGATCACCTGGTTCGTGCGCATCGCCTTCTTCGTGGCACCGGTCCTCGCCTTCATCATCACCAAGCGGATCTGCCTGGGTCTGCAGCGGCGTGACCGGGACAAGGTCCTGCACGGCCGCGAGTCGGGCATCATCAAGCGGCTGCCGCACGGTGAGTTCATCGAGGTCCACGAGCCGCTCAACCAGGAGCAGCTGCACACGCTCACCGCGCACGAGCAGTACGCGCCGCTCGAGATCGGCCCCGCGGTCGACGAGAACGGCGTCGAGCGCAAGGTGACCGGTTCGCAGAAGCTCCGGGCCAAGCTCAGCAAGGGCTACTACGGGGAGGACAACCAGATCCCCAAGCCCACCACCGAGGAGTACAAGGAGATCACCAGCGGCCACGGCCACCACTGATCACCTGAGACTCTGACCAGGTCGCCACGGCGAGAGCCCTGTCCATGCGTTCCACTGCATGGACGGGGCTCTTTGCCGTCCCCCGGGCTGGATAAGGTGTTCCTGTCCCGTGTCTAGACGAACCCAGGAGCGGCAGATGAGCGCTGTGACCCCCGCAGGAGGCAACACCGCGGCGGCCCGTTCCTGGCCGGGTGTGCTGAACGGACTGCTCGAAGGACGTGACCAGAGCACCGAGGACACGGCCTGGGCCATGGACCGCATCATGCGGGGCGAGGCGACCGACGCGCAGATCGCGGGCTTCGTCGTCGCCCTGCGGGCCAAGGGCGAGACCGTGGAGGAGATCTCCGGCCTCGTCCGCACGATGTACGAGCACGCCAACGTGATCGAGGTGCCGGGGCAGACCGTCGACATCGTCGGCACCGGCGGTGACGGCGCCAAGACCGTCAACATCTCCACGATGTCCGCGATCGTGGCCGCGGGCGCGGGCGCGAAGGTCGTCAAGCACGGCAACCGCGCGGCCTCCAGCGCCTCCGGGGCCTCCGACGTCCTGGAGAAGCTCGGGGTGAACCTGGAGCTGCCGCTGAACCGGGTCGTCGAGGTGGCCGAGGAAGCCGGGATCACCTTCTGCTTCGCCGTGAAGTTCCACCCGGCGCTGCGGCACGCGGGAGCGGCGCGCAGCCAGTTGGGCATCCGGACCGTCTTCAACGCCCTCGGTCCGCTCACCAACCCGGCCAGGGTGCGCGCCCAGGCGGTCGGCGTCGCCGACCCGAGGATGGCGCCGATCGTGGCCGGAGTCTTCGCCGAGCGCGGCAACTCCTCCCTGGTCTTCCGCGGCGACGACGGTCTCGACGAGCTGACGACCACGGCGACGTCCCGGGTGTGGGTGGTGCGGGACGGGGCCGTGCGCGAGGAGGCCTTCGACCCGCGGGACGTGGGCATCGACCTCGTCCCCGTCGAGGCGCTGCGGGGCGCCGACGCCTCGTACAACGCCGAGGTGGCGCTGCGCCTCCTGGACGGCGAGAAGGGCCCTGTGCGGGACGCCGTCCTGCTCAACACGGCGGCGGCCCTGGTGGCCCTCTCGCCGGGCGAGGGGACCCTGGTGGAGCAGATCGGCGCCGGCATCGCGAAGGCGGCGGAGTCGATCGACTCCGGGTCGGCGAAGAAGGCCCTGGAGCTGTGGGTGGCGGCCAGCAACCGGTGAGTGTGGTGCCCACCGCGGTCCGGATGCCGGACTGCGGTGGGCACCGAGAAGATCGTGTGGCAAGATGCTGCGCAGGTCATGAGTGACAGCGATTAGGCCCCGGCTCGCTGTCCGGCAACCCTCCGTCCGTGGCGGGGTGCCCCGGGTGAAGACCAGGCCGTGGACAGCAAGGTCCATGGCAAGCGCGGACCCCTGCGAACAACCCTGGGGTCCTGGTCCTCAAGGGAGCAGTCTCGTGAGCAAGCGAATGCGATAGGGCTTTCCGGCCCCTTTTCCGCACCCCCTTTTTTCTTCGTCACTGCGGCGCCGTACGCGCGCTCTCGCAGTGAACTCGCCTGCCTTCCCACGGGAGTTCGCCATGTCTGTCACCACCGCTGCCGCCGACCAGATCGTCTGTGCCGCCCCGCTGCCCGTCCTCGGCCGTGACGTCACCGTGCCGCTCGTCACCGGCGGCGAGGTGACCTACGCGGCGCTCGACTACGCGGCCAGCGCCCCGGCCCTGCAGCGGGTGTGGGACGACGTGGCCGCCTACGCGCCGTACTACGGCAGCGTGCACCGCGGTGCCGGGTACCTCTCGCAGCTCTCCACCGACCTCTTCGAGAACAGCCGGGTCACCGTCGCGGAGTTCCTCGGCTGCCGCGAGGACGACCAGGTCGTCTTCACCCGATCGACCACCGACTCGCTCAACCTGCTCGCCGCCGCGCTGCCCGCCGACTGCCAGGTGTTCGTCTTCGAGACCGAGCACCACGCCTCCCTGCTTCCGTGGCGCGACGCCCGCGTGACGTACCTGAACGCCCCGCGCACCGCCGACCAGGCCGTCGCCACCCTGGAGCGCGCCCTCGCCGACCGCGACCCCTACGGACCGGCCCTCGTCTGCGTCACCGGCGCCTCGAACGTCACCGGCGAACTGTGGCCGGTCAAGGAGCTCGCCGCCGCCGCTCACGCCCACGGCGCCCGCATCGTCCTCGACGCCGCGCAGCTCGCGCCCCACCACCCGGTCTCCATCAGCGAGCTCGACGTCGACTGGGTCGCCTTCTCCGGCCACAAGCTGTACGCGCCCTTCGGCTCCGGCGTCCTCGCCGGCCGCTCCGACTGGCTGAAGGAAGCCGACCCCTACCTCGCCGGCGGCGGCGCGTCGCGGAAGGTCGCGCGGCGTACGGACGGCGGCGTGGACGTCGAGTGGCACGACACCGCCGCGCGGCACGAGGCCGGATCGCCCAACGTCATCGGCGTGTACTCCATCGCCGCCGCCTGCAAGGCGCTGACCGAGGCGGGCTTCGACGAGCTCGTCGCCCGTGAGCGTCACCTCATCGCGAAGGTCCGCGAGGGCCTCGCCGAGGTGCCCGCGGTGAAGGTGCTCTCGCTCTTCGGCGACGACGCGCCGCGCGTCGGCGTCATCTCCTTCGTCGTGGAGGGCTGGAACAGCTCGCACTTCGCCGCCGCGCTCTCCGCCGAGTACGGCATCGGCGTACGCGACGGCCTCTTCTGCGCCCACCCGCTGGTGCGCACCCTCCTCGGCAGCGACCCGCAGACGCAGGGCGAGTGCGGCGCCCCCGAGGCCGCGCCCGGCGAGAAGTCGCTGAACGCGATCCGCGTCAGCTTCGGCGCGGGCACCCCGGACGAGCACGTGGAGCGTTTCGTGCGCGCCGTCAAGGAGCTCGTGGCGGACGGCGCGCGCTGGAACTACCGCACGGAGGACGGGCGTTGCGTGCCGGACACCAGCGCGGCCTGAGCCTTGGTCCGTCCCTTCAGGCGTGACCCCAGGACGATCATCCGCAGGGCGCGTTCGGTCGCGTCGGTGAGGAATTCGCCGCCACGGCCGAGCGCCTCGGTGAGCGAGACCGGCGCGGGCAGGATCGCGCTGTAGGCGTCCACGCCCTCCGCCCGTACGTGATGGGCGCCCTGGCCGATGGTGCCCGCGAGGACCAGGACGGGGCGGCCGAACCGCTTGGCGCGGCGCGCCACTTCGGCGGGGACCTTGCCGCGGGGCGTCTGGTGGTCGAGGGCGCCCTCGGCGGTGACGACGAGGTCGGCGCGGGCCAGGCGGGCGTTCAGGTCCAGATGGTCCAGGAGGACGTCGAAGCGGGGGAGCAGCTGGGCGCCGAGCGCCGCGAGGCCGGCTCCCAGGCCGCCGGACGCGCCGGTGCCGGGGCCGAGGGCGAGGTCTCCCGTGGCGTGCAGGTCGCGGGTCAGGACGTGCGCCCAGTGTTCGAGGCCCGCCGCCAGCTGTTCGACCTGGGTGGGCGTCGCGCCCTTCTGGGGTCCGAAGACGCGGGCGACGCCGCGCTCGCCGGTCAGGACGTTGAAGGGGTTGCAGGCGACGCGGATCTCGGTGCCCCGCAGGCGGGGGTCGAGGCCCGAGGGGTCGATGCGGCTCAGCCGGGTCAACTCCCGTCCACCGCGTGGCAGTTCCCATCCGTCCGCGTCCAGGAGCCGGGCCCCGAGCGCCTGGAGCGCCCCCGCGCCCCCGTCCGACGTGCCGGAGTCGCCGCAGCCCACCAGGATGCGGCGGGCGCCCGCTTCGAGTGCGGCGGCGATCAGTTCGCCGACGCCGTACGTCGTCGTGGCGCCCGGGTCGCGCAGATCGCGGGGGACCAGCGAGAGCCCGGCCACGGCCGCCATCTCCACCACCGCCGTGCCGTCCGGGAGCAGCGCGAAGTGCGTGCCGATCCGCTGGCCGACGGGCCCGGTGGCGGGCAGCGCGACCAGGCGTCCGCCGCCCGAGGTGGCCAGGGCGCGCGCGGTGCCCTCGCCGCCGTCCACCAGGGGGATCAGATCGGTCTCGGCGTGCGGGACGACGCGGCGCACTCCTTCGGCGATGGCCTCGGCCGCGGACTGCGCGGTCAGGGACTCCTTGAAACCGCTGGGGGCGATGGCGAAGTGGGTCAGCACGTGGGTCTCCAGAGTGGGTTCAAGGGCGGGATCAGCGGACGGGTACGCCGAGTAGCGGCCAGAGCGCCACGGCGAAGAGCAGGACGAGGGCGGCGGTCAGCGGCGCCAGGACCGCCGAGAGGCGCAGCAGGTCGCGCGGGGTGTAGGTGGGGGTGCCCGGGATGTCGGCGAAGAGCGTGACGGGCTTCGCCGAGGCGGGCAGGGTGTGGCAGAAGCCGGCGGCCGCCGTGGAGGCGAGCGCTGCGGCGACCGGGTTGACGCCCGCGCCGACGGCCGCCGCGACGACCAGCGGGACCAGGACGGACGAGCGGGCCGAACGGGACTGCAGGATCAGGTGCGCGGCCGTGCTGACCGCCACCACGAGGGCCAGGAAGAGCCAGGGCGGCACATCGAGGGGGACCCCGCCCACCAGCCACTTCGCCGCTCCCGACTCGGCGAGCGCGACGCCCATCGCCATCGTCGCCGCCATGAAGAGCAGCAGCGCCCAGGGCACGGTCTTCAGCGCGTCCTTGAGGCGTACGGTGCCCAGGGCGGGGGACGAGGCGACGACCGCGCCGATCAACGCGACGACAGCGGGCGGTACTTGGTGCAGCGGCTCGCTGCACCACAGGGCGACGACCGTGGCGAGGAGGAGCGCGCAGCGGGTCTCGGCGGGCTCCCAGGCCCCGGTGACCGGCTGCTCGCTGTGCTCCTGGAGCTGCTCGACGGTGATGTGCACCGGCCCCTTGCGGTCCTCGCGCCGCGTCGTCGTCAACAGGACGGCCTCCGCCGCCAGATGGGACGAGGCGACGGCGAGCGGAAGACCGAGCAGCATCCACTGCGTGAAGCCGATCCGCTCCCCGGTGGCCTCCCACAGCACGGACACCGTGATCAGATGCGCGCCCGCGCCGATCAGGGTCGCGACCGCGGAGAGCAGGATCACCGTAGGGAACAGCAGGGCGAGCATCACCACGAGGCGCCTGCGGTCGGCGAAGACCTTCGCGAGCGCCAGGAAGACCGGCAGCGCGAGCGCGGCGCGGCCCGACGTGGCGGGCACCGCGAAGGCCGTCACGACCAGGGCGGCCGTCGTCAGATGCGTCAACTGCCGTACCGTGCGCGCCCCGCTGACGAGGAAGGCCGCGGCCCGGCCCGCCAGACCGCTGCGGGCGACCGCGGCCGCCAGCACGAAGGCGCAGATCAGCAGCCAGACCGTCTCGTCACCGAGGGTGCCGAAGAGGGTGTCGCTGCTGATCACCCCGGTCGCGGTGAGCGCGAGCCCGGCGCCCAGCGCGATGTACGTGTCGTCGATCGGGGTGCTGATCCACGCGCAGGTCGCCAGGGCGAACACGCCGAGGGTGATGCGTGCGTCGCCGCTCAGGCCGGGGAGGTTGCCCGGCACCAGGAGCAGCGCGCACAGGCTCAGCGCGACGCAGAGGGTGAGGGCTTGGCGGGGGTTCAGGGTCACGCACCGAGCCTCGGGTCCGGCCGTGAGTCCTCAATGAGCCGCGGATGAAGGGAATTTCACCCGGGAGGGCGCGAGGCCGGAGAGGGTGCCCTTCACCCCGGCAGGCGGTACCCCATCCCGCGTACGGTCTCCACGCGCTGCGCGCCCAGCTTCTTGCGCAGCGCCCGGACGTACACGTCCACGATGTTGGACCCGGGGTCGAAGTCGTACCCCCACACGTGCGACAGGATCTGCTCCCGCGAGAGCACCTGCCCCGGGTGGCGCAGGAAGAGTTCGAGCAGCACGAACTCACGCGCCGTCAGATCCACCGTCCGCTCACCCGAACGCGCCCGGCGCGTGCGCAGATCCAGCGTCAGGTCCCTGCCCCGCAGCACCGTCACCTCCGGGGCGCCCGCCGCCGTACGCAGCCTCAGGCGGACCCGCGCGAGGAGTTCCTCGAAGCGGAACGGCTTGGTCATCCAGTCGTCGGCGCCGCCTTCCAGGCCCGCCACGGTGTCGCGGACGGAGTCGCGCGCGGTCAGCACAATGACCGGTGTGGTCACGCGGGCCTCGCGCAACTGCCGCAGGACCGTGAAGCCGTCCTTGCCGGGCAGGCCGATGTCCAGGACGACCAGGTCGAAACCGCCGGTCAGGGCGTAGTCGTAAGCCGCGTCGCCGTCGCCGACGACGCTGGTCGTGAAGCCGTTGGCGCGCAGGCCCTTCTCGACGAAAGAGGCGATGCGCTCCTCGTCCTCGACGATGAGGATCCGGTTCATGTCAGTCCTGCTTCCTGTTCTCGCAGGTCGAGTACGAAGGTGGCGCCGCCGCCTTCCGTGGGCCGCAGCTCGACCTGGCCGCCGTGTCCTTCGGCGATCGCCCGCACGATGGCGAGGCCGAGTCCTGCGCCGGTGGCGCGGGCACCACGGCGTGCGGTGCCGCGCCGGAAGCGCTCGAAGATCACCGCGGCGTCCTGTGCCTGGACGCCGGGTCCGCTGTCGGCGACGTACAACTCGACGCGGCCCGGCGTGCTGCGTGAGCCGATGCCGATGCGCTGGCCCGGGACGGTGTGCTGGACGGCGTTCTGGGCGAGCTGCACCATCGCCTGGGTGATGCGCTGCGGGTCGAGACCGGTCTCTCCGTCGGCCACTTCGGCCAGCTGCCAGTCCCGGTCGCCGAGCGCCCGTGCCTTGACGAAGACGTCCGCGGTCAGCTCGGCGAGCTGCACCGGCCGGGGGGTGACGAAGTCGGGCCGCTCGGACTTGGCGAGAAGCAGGAGATCCTCGACGATGCGGCTCATCCGGTCGAGTTCCTCCATGACGATCCGGACCGTCTCCTCCCGCTCACCCGGGTCGTCGCCCATCAGCTCCAGGTGACCGCGCACGATGGTGATCGGCGTGCGCAGCTCGTGCCCTGCGTCGTCGACGAACTCGCGCTGCGCCGCGAACGCGCGCTCCAAGCGGTCGAGCATGCCGTTGAATGTCTCGGCGAGCGCGGCGATGTCATCCCTGCCCTGCACCGGGATGCGCCGGGTCAGATCCTGCTCGGTGAGCTGCGCGGCGGTCGTACGCACCAGGCGTACGGGCTTGAGGATGCGGCCGGCGACCGCCCAGCCGATGCCGGTCGTCATCAGGAGCGCGACCCCGGAGATGGCGAGCAGCATCGTGAACACGTCGCCCGCCTTGGCCTGTTCGCCCTCCGGGTGGAAGGCGACGACGAACGCGGCCGCCGGATGCCCGGCGCTCGCCGCGATCTCCACCTTGGCCCAGCGGACCTCGCCCCGGTCGCGGTGCAGCGTGCCGGTCGCGTCGGGGGAGTCGAAGACCGTGCGCAGCGCGGCGGGGTCCTCGGCCAGCGGATGGTCCATCCGCTGCTCGCGTGCCTGCTCCTTCTTCGCGGGCGGCTTGCCGGAGCGGCCGACGAGACCGAGCAGCTCCTCGTCGGGGTCGGCGTACTGCCGGGAGAGGAAGAGCCGCAGGAGGGGATCGGGAGCGGTGAACTTCCGGCCCGTGTGCGGGTCGACGCCCTCCCTGGCGAGGTTGGTGAACTCCCCGGTCTCCTGGGCGAGCAGCCGGTCGATGCGGTGGTCGACGTCGCGCAGCAGGACGGAACGCGTGGTGGCCGCGACCGCGGTGAGCGCGACGGCCATGACCACGAGCAGCCAGAGCAGGATGCGGACACGGGCGGATATCCAGCGGTGCGGGCGCTCAGCCGTCGTCACCGGGACCGTCGTCGTCGTTGTCGCCCTGTCCGCTGCCTTCGTTGCCGTCGTCGTCGTCATCGCCCGTGGAATTCTCGCTCACCGGCGGCGGGGACACCGTCTCGTCGCTGGGTGTCGGCCGGGGCGTGGTGGGCTTCGCGGACGGCGACGGCGAAGAGGACGACGACGGCGACGACGACGGGGAGCCGCTCTCCAGCTCCACCTTGGGCGGGGCCTTGGGCGGCTCGGGGCTGTCGGTCAGGGCGTAGCTGGTCGCGGCGATGCCGAGGGGGATCGCCACGACGGCGGCCAGAGCGGCCATGCGGTGGGAGAAGACCATGAGGGTGAGCGTGCGGGGCGTAGCGCGTCAGAAGCATGAGCCGCAGATGAAGAAACCTTCATCCGGCTCGCGCGGCCGACTGACGACGGGTGTCCGGGGCCGGACGCCTCAGGTGCCGACGCCTCAGGAGTCGAGGCCGATCGCGAACGCCGCCTCGAGGTCGTGCTGCGAGTACGTGCGGAACGCGACGTGCGTGTCCGTCCCCTCCACGCCGGGGATCTTGCTGATCTTGCCGGGGATGACGTCGGCCAGATCGTCGTGGCGCGAGACGCGCACCATGGCGATCAGGTCGTACGTGCCGGTCACGGAAAAGACCTCGCTGACGCAGTCGAGTGCGGCGATCGACTCGGCGATCTCCGGGATCCGGTCCACGCTGGTCTTGATGAGCACGATCGCGGTGATCACGGCTGACTGTCTCCCTCGGTAACCGGTGCTGGCCTCTTCACTCTAGCCGTCCTCCTATAGCGCACCCACGCGTACAGAAAGCCCAGCGAGAACCCGACCAGGTGCGCCAGATACGCGACCCCGGGACCCTCCGCGCCCTGCCAGGCCGCGAGCCACTGCAGCACCACCCAGAACGGCAGCACCACCCATGCCGGGAACCGCAGCGGCAGGAAGAAGAGGAACGGGAAGAGACTGGTGACCCGCGCCTTCGGGAAGAGGCTCAGGAAGGCGCCGAGCACCGCGGAGATCGCCCCCGACGCGCCCACCAGGGTCTGGTCGGAGCCCGCGTGGGCGACCGCGTAGGCGAACAGGGCGAGATAGCCGCAGCCGAGATAGAAGAGCGCGAACTGGACGTGCCCCATCCGTTCCTCGGCCATCGCCCCGAAGACGAAGAGGAAGAGCATGTTGCCCAGGAGATGCAGCCAGCTGCCGTGCACGAAGAGCGCGGTGGCGGGGGCCAGCAGGGGCCGCGCCGCGCCGCTGAACAGCTCGGAGGGAATCACGCCCCAGCGCTCGAAGTAGGCCTGCTGGGCGGCGAGCACCGAGTCGCCGGTTCCGTACGCGGGATTGAACCCGGAGACCGGCGAGATCACGAAGACCAGACAGCAGGCGGCGATCAGGCCGTACGTCACCGGGGCGGACTGCCCCCTGAGCATCCGGGCCGCCGTCGTACCCCATGTCCTGATCATGAACAGAGCATGACGTAAGGGCAGCAAACCGTACAGAGTGCCCCGCCGCGTGGGAGGCCGCCGCATGGAGACCCTTACAGGCCTTAGGGTTACGGGCACCACGCACCATGGAATTCCGAAGGAAAGCGAACAGCCACGATGACGGTTCCTCTGCCGACCGACACCACCAGGTGGCGCTGCCAGCTCTGCGGCAACCTCACGCGCTTCGACGTGACCCGCAGTTCGAAGGTCGTCGAATATGTGCACCTCGACCTGGCCGGTGAGTCGAACGTCGAGGAACGCGAGGTGGTCAGTGAGACCATCGAGTCGGTGCGCTGCCGTTGGTGCAACGCGGTGGACCAGGTGGAACTCGTGGACAGGCCGGGCGCCGGCTCCTGAGGGAGCGGGCCCCGCACAGCTAGTGGGGTGACGGATGGTGGAGAGCGCGAGCGGGGAGCCGGACGACGGCGCCGCTGAGGTGCTCGACCGCCCGCTGCCCGACGGAGTGCGCCGACGGGTCGTCCAGATCGTCTCGGACGGCTTCGGCGGCCTCACGGTCAGCGAACTGCCCGCACAGCTGCGGCAGTACGCCCGCTTCACGCCGACCCGGCGGACGAAGTTCGCGGGCAACGCGATGGCGGCGGCCCTGGAGGGCGACGCGCTCTTCCGGCAGCGCATCGGCGAACGTCTCAGAGAGGCGCAGCCCGAGCTCACCGGCGCCCTGGACGCGGGCTCACCGCCCCCGGCCGCGGACCCCCTCGATGTGGCGGCCGCGGCCTATGTGCTGCGTCCCACCGGCTGGGTGAAGCTGGTGACCGCCGCGGGCGAGGAGGCCCTGCGGGCGGACGCCGAGCGCGTCGACGACGAGACCCGGGCCGAGCTCGAACGGCTGCGCGAGGAACTCGCGGCGGCACGCGGCCAGACGAAGGCCGAGACCGAGCGGCTGCGCACGGAGCTCGAGTCGGCGAAGAAGGAAGCCGAATCGATGCATCGCAAGCTGCGCGGCGCCCTCAGCGACGTCAAGCGCGGCGAGGCGGCCCTGCGCAAGGCCGCAGCCGAGTACGACGCCGCGCGGGCCGACGGCCAGGCGCAGCTGTCCGCCGCCGAGAGCGAGGGCCGGCGGCTCAAGGCCCGGCTCAGCGAGACCGAGGCCGCCCTCGAGGCCAGCCGCAGGGCGGCGCGCGAGGGCCGCAGCGTCGAGGACATGCGGGTGCGGCTGCTGCTCGACACGGTGCTCGAGTCCGCCCAGGGGCTGCGCCGCGAACTGGCCCTGCCGCCCGTCTCCGTGCGGCCCGCCGAGACCGTGGACGCGGTCGAGCCGGGGCGGATGACACCGAAGGACATCGCCGCGCGGGCGCTCTCCGAGAACGACCCGGCGATCATCGACCAACTGCTCGCGCTTCCGCAGGCGCACATGGTCGTGGACGGCTACAACGTCACCAAGACCGGCTATCCGACGATGCCCCTGGAGAAGCAGCGGCTGCGCCTTCTCGGCTCGCTCTCGCAGCTCGCCGCGCAGACCGGCGCCGAGATGACCTGTGTCTTCGACGGGGCCGAACTCGCCGCGCCCGTACTGCTCGCGCCGCCGCGCGGGGTGCGGGTGCTGTTCTCCAAACCGGGCGTCACCGCGGACGAACTGATCCGCCAGCTGGTGCGCGCCGAGCCTCCGGGGCGCCCCGTGGTCGTCGTCTCGACCGACCGCGAAGTGGCCGACGGGATCGCGAAGGCGGGTGCGCGGCCCGTCGCTTCGGCCGTCCTTCTGAAGCGGCTCTCGCGAGGCTGACGCGCGCCGTTTGCGCGCGCCCGGCGTACGCCGGTTTCGCACTCCTAAAGGCGTGCACGTAACTCCTGTGCCCTATGCCCGAATTGGGGCGCCGACCACGCGACGTAGCGTCAAGAGGTCATCACCGGCTGTGCGTTATCGGTAAAATATGCCTCCCGCACCCCACTTTTTGCCGGTCAGGATTTGAACTGATCACAAGAAGGTCACTAGGGTCTCGCCTCGAACCTCCGCTCGGTTGATCACCCATCCGGGGTGACAGCGGTGGTACCCGCCGACCGGTCCTCGGTAGGCGGCTGGAGGAAGAAGGAGCCGCCTTCGTGGCGTCCCACCGTCGACCCAAGCAGCCGAGCCGCGCGCGCGTGACCGTGCTCACCGCCACCGCCGCCGCTGCCGTCGCACTCACCTCCCAGGCGGCCAACGCGACGCCGAGCGAGAAGCCGAGCAAGGACGAGGTCAAGTCCAAGGTCGACAAGCTCTACGAGGACGCGGGCCGGGCCACCGACCGGTACAACGGCGCCAAGGAGAAGCAGGAGAAGCTCGAGAAGGAGATCGGCGAGCTTCAGGACAAGGTGGCCCGCGGCCAGGAGGACCTCAACGACCTCCGCGGCGGCCTCGGTTCGATGGCCAGCGCGCAGTACCGCTCCGGCGGCATCGACCCCTCCGTCCAGCTGTTCCTCTCCTCGGACCCGGACGACTACCTCGACAAGGCGTCCGCCATGGACCAGTTGAGCGGTCAGCAGGTCGAGGCGCTCAAGAAGGTCCAGGAGAAGCAGCGGACCCTCGCGCAGGAGCGCAAGGAGGCTTCCGACAAGCTCAAGGACCTCGCCGACACGCGCAAGGAACTGGGCAAGAAGAAGAAGGAAGTCCAGAGCAAGCTCGGCGCCGCCCAGAAGCTGCTCAACACGCTGACCGCCAAGGAGAAGCAGGAGCTCGCCGCCAAGGAGCAGCGCGCTAGCCGCGACGCCGGCGACCGCGTGGACCTCGGCAAGGAGGCCCCGGCCTCGCAGCGCGGCCAGGCCGCCCTGAGCGCCGCCGCGACGCAGATCGGCAAGCCGTACGTCTCCGGCGGCAGCGGCCCCAACTCCTACGACTGCTCCGGCCTCACGCAGTGGGCGTACAACCAGGCCGGTGTGCAGATCACCCGGACCACGTACACCCAGCAGAACGACGGCCCGAAGATCGGTCGTGGCGAGCTGAAGCCCGGCGACCTGGTGTTCTTCAACAGCCTCGCGCACGTGGGTCTGTACGCGGGCAACGGTCAGGTGCTGCACGCCCCGAAGCCGGGTGCCGTGGTGCGCTACGAGTCGATGTCGACCATCGGCTCCTTCCAGTTCGGCGTCCGCATCTGAAACGACCGGAGAGCCGCCCAAACGGGCGAATTCCGGCAACTCACGCTGACCCCACGCCCCGTCGGTGACCTGCGTCTCCGGCGGGGCGTCACGTTGTGTGCACGGCGGGGTCTTTGGCCGTGACGTGATCCCACGGCTACTCTCGCGCCCATTCCCCCGACGCATCGGGGGACTTTCCCCCGGTTCGCCCGGGGGTCCGTCATGCGGAGGGAGAGCGGCTTCCCGTGGGGTCCCATCGTCGTCCCGCGCTGTCCGGTCTGGACCGGAGCACGCGCGTCACCGTCCTGTCAGCCGCCGCGGCGACCGCCGCGGCCGCCTTCGCCGCACCGGCGGGCGCCGCACCGCAGGACACCCCGGCGACCACCAAGGCCAAGGTGGACCGCCTCTTCGAGCAGGCAGAGAAGGCCACCGAGGCGTACAACAAGGCCGATGAGCGCGCGGACACCCTGCGCGAGCAGGTCGAGCGGGCCAAGGACAGCGTCGCCCGCGGCCAGGAGCGCATCAACACGATGCGCGGTGCGCTCGGTTCGCTCGCCGGGGCGCAGTACCGCTCGGGCGGCATCGACCCCTCCCTGGCCCTGATGCTCTCCTCCGACCCGGACGGCTATCTGGACAGGGCGGCCACGCTCGACCGCATCAGCGCCCGGCAGGCCGGTGAACTGACCGATCTGCAGCAGGCCCAGCGCAGCCTCGCCCAGGAGCGCACGGAGGCGGGGCACAAGCTCGCCGAGCTGGAGAAGAGCCGCACCGCCGTGGCCCGCCAGAAGCGAGCCGTCGAACACAAGCTGGCCAAGGCCCGCCGGCTCCTGAACTCGCTGTCCTCGCGGGACCGTGAGGCGTACGACAGGACATCGCGCTCGGGACGTGACGAGATGCCGGACCTCGGGAGCGCGGGGCCGGCCTCATCGCGGGCCGCGGCCGCCATCGCGGCGGCGCGGTCGGCGATCGGCCGCCCCTACGTGTGGGGCGCCAACGGCCCTTCCGGATTCGACTGCTCGGGCCTCACCCAGTGGTCGTACGCACAGGCGGGCGTCGGCCTGCCGCGCACCTCGCAGGCCCAGCGGTACGCGGGGCGCCAGGTGCCCCTGGCCCAGGCGCAGCCCGGTGACCTGGTGGCCTACCGCGACGACGCCAGTCACATCGGGATGTACATGGGCAACGGCCAGGTCGTGCACGCGCCCTACCCCGGAGCTCCCGTGCGCTACGACCCGGTCGGCATGATGCCGGTCTCGTCGGTGACGCGGATCTGACCGGCGGTCCGCGGCCCGCTGCCCTTACGATCTGAAACGTGGCTGGTCGCGGGCGTGGGTCGTGGGTCCTTGGGATGTGTGTCGCCCTGCTCGTCGGGTGCGGCGGTCCCTCGGCGCCCGATGCCGCGCCCGGCGACGTGCGCAGGCTGCTCGAACGGCGGGCGGACGCGGTGCTCGACCGGGACGCGAAGGCGTACCGCGCGACGGGCACCGACGCAGGCACCGCCGCCTACGACAACCTGCGCGAGGTCCCGCTGGAGTCCTGGCAGTACCGCCTGACCGACTTCCGGCGCAGCGGCGCGCGCGCCACCGCGACCGCCGACCTGCGGTACCGCATCAAGGGCTACGACAGCGAGCCGCTCGTCACCTCGCGCTCGCTCACGCTCCAGGAGCGCGAAGGACGGTGGTACGTCGCCGCTGAGCGGCCCGCGAGGAAGGCCACGCAGCAGCTCTGGGACCAGGGGCCCGTGACGTCCGTACGGGGCGCTCACAGCCTCGTGCTCGGCGTGGGGCGCGGCGAGCGGGAGAGGACGACGCTGCGGGAGTACGCGGCCCTCGCCGACCGGGCGGTTCCCCTGGTGCGGGACGCCTGGCAGGGCAGATGGCCGCAGCGGGTCGTCGTCATGGTGCCCAAGTCCCTCGACGGCATGGCGGGGCTGCTCGGCGCACCCGCTTCCGGCTACCAGGGGATCGCGGCGGTGACCACGGGGGAGACGGGCGGCTCCGGCGGGGCGCCCGCGGACCGGATCATCGTCAACCCCGAGGCGTACGGCGTGCTCGGCGACTTCGGCAAGCAGGTCGTGCTCACCCATGAGGCGACGCATGTCGCGACCCGCGCGGACACCTCACCGGCGACCCCCTTGTGGCTCTCCGAGGGCTTCGCCGACTGGGTGGGCTACCGCGGCACGGGCCGCACCGCCGCACAGGCCGCCCCCGAGCTGCGCCGCGCGGTGCAGGGGGAGCGACTGCCCGGCGCGCTCCCCGAGGACGACGACTTCGGCTTCAGCGGGGACGCGGGCAAGCTCGCGCAGGCGTACGAGGGGTCGTGGCTGGCCTGCCGGATGATCGCGGACCAGTGGGGCGAGGAGCGCCTGACGGACTTCTACGAAGCCGTCGGCGAGCGGAAGCTGAGGCCCGGTGCGGTGGAGGACGGGCTGCGGGACGTCCTGGACATCTCCCTGGAGGAGTTCACGGCGCAGTGGCGTACGTATCTGCGGGCCGAGCTCGGCTGACCTCGTCGGACGCCGACGCCCGTGCACGGGCCCGCGGTTCGGACACCGTCTGGCGCCACAGGTTCCGGCAGGCGAGCAGCGCCGCCGCGACGAGCAGGCCGTTGCGCACGAAGAGCAGGGTGATGCCCAGCGGGTCGCTCGCCACCACGTGCGAGAACCAGACGGGGAACTCCAGGAACGTGACGAACGTGGCCGCGAGGACCAGGCGCGCGGGCAGCTCCATGCGGCTCGCACGGAACGCCATGCACACGGCGGCGACCCCGACCAGCCACAGCAGGTACTGCGGGCTGATCACCCGGCTCGTCGTCGTGAACAGCAGTACGGCGACGAAGGCCGCGTCCGCGACCGTGCTCGCGGACCACACACGGGCCCGCAGCCGCCACGCGAGGAGCCAGCAGAAGGCGGCCACGGAGAGCCCCTGCGCCACCGAGCTGACCAGCGTGACGTAGGGGCCGAGGAACTCCACCGAGCCGTAGTTCAGCTGCACCTCGCCCTGCCAGCCGAGGTGGCGCGCGACGTGGAAGACGAGCGCGCCGAGCGACTCGACCTCGGTTCCGCGGTCGCGCTGGAAGGTCAGGAAGGCGAGCGCGCCGGGCATCGTCACCAGGAAGGCGAGGGTCAGGCCGAGTGCGGTGGCGACCGCCGCGCCCCAGGAACTCCGGGTGGCACGCGCGCGTGGCATGCCGACGAGCAGCAGGGCGGGCCACACCTTGAGCAGCGCGCCGAACCCCGCGAGCGCCCCCATCGTGCGGGGGTGCCGTGCCCCGGCGAGCAGCGCGGCGACCGCGACTGCCGTCACCATCACGTCGTAACGGGCGTAGACGGTCGGCCCGAGCAGCGCCACGCCGAGGACCCACACCCAGGCGCCGCGGAGGGACTTGCCGGGGCGGCGGCCCGCGTACAGGAGCAGTCCGCAGACGAGCGCGTCGGCGAGGAGGGCGAGCACGAAGAACGCCGACGTGTAGTCCACGAAGGGCAGCAGGGCGGGGGAGAGGACCGCGAGGGCGGCGGCGGGCGGGTACTGCCAGGTGACGTCGTCGAGGGGGAAGGTGCCGGTGCGCAGGACCTCGTACCAGCCCTGGTAGATGACGGTGACGTCGCTGGTCACGTCGGGGCCGGGGGCGGTGAGCACCTTGAAGACGCAGAGCAGCAGCACTGCCCTGGTCAGGACCCAGACGGTCAGGATCCGCGCCACGCGCACCACGCCCCTTTTCGGCTACTTCATTGTGGTTCGTGGAGTCATGATGCCGGGCGTGGCCGTGGATGGGCCGAGAGGCACGCTCTGCCGGGCTTTCGGTACTGTCGGCGACGATGCACAAGACCCTGATCGTCACGAACGACTTCCCGCCCAGGCCCGGTGGCATCCAGGCGTTCCTGCACAACATGGCGCTGCGCCTGGACCCCGAACAGCTCGTCGTCTACGCCTCCACGTGGAAGCGGGGGCCCGAGGGCGCCGAGGCGACGGCCGCCTTCGACGCGGAGCAGCCCTTCAAGGTCGTACGCGACCCCACGACGATGCTGCTCCCGACCCCGCGCGTCACGCGGCGCGCGGTCTCGCTGCTGCGTGAACACGGCTGCGAGTCGGTGTGGTTCGGGGCCGCTGCGCCGCTGGGGCTCATGTCGCCCGCGCTGCGCAAGGCGGGCGCGAGGCGGCTCGTCGCCACGACGCACGGGCACGAGGCGGGCTGGGCGCAGCTGCCCGCGTCACGCCAACTGCTGAGGCGCATCGGCGATTCGACGGACACGATCACCTATCTGGGTGAGTACACGCGCTCGCGCATCGCCGCGGCGCTCTCGCCTGCGGCGGCGGGGCGGATGGTTCAACTGCCGCCCGGTGTCGACGAGAAGACGTTCCACCCGGGCTCGGGCGGGGACGCCGTGCGGGCCCGCCTCGGCCTCACGGACCGGCCCGTCGTGGTGTGCGTCTCGCGGCTCGTGCCGCGCAAGGGGCAGGACACGTTGATCCTCGCCATGCCGCGGATTCTGGCTCGGGAGCCTGAGGCGGTGCTGCTGGTGGTGGGGGGCGGCCCTTACGAGGACGACCTGCGCAAGCTGGCCGCCGAGACCGGGGTCTCGGAGTCCGTCCGGTTCACGGGGGCCGTGCCCTGGGAGGAACTTCCCGCGCACTACGGCGCGGGCGACGTCTTCGCGATGCCGTGCAGGACCCGGCGGGGCGGGCTCGACGTGGAGGGCCTCGGGATCGTCTACCTGGAGGCTTCAGCGACGGGCCTCCCGGTCGTGGCCGGGGACTCCGGCGGGGCGCCGGACGCGGTGCTGGACGGTGAGACGGGCTGGGTCGTCCGGGGCGGCTCCCCGGAGGCGGCCGCGGACCGGATCATCCCTCTGCTCGGCGACGGGGAGTTGCGGCGGCGCATGGGGGAGCGGGGCCGGGAGTGGGTGGAGGAGCGCTGGCGCTGGGATCTCCTGGCGGAGAGGCTGCGGGATCTGCTTTGAGCGCCTGAGGGGTTGCCGCTGGGGGTTAAGGGGCGACTGACGGCCGTCATGGGCTGGCCGCGCAGTTCCCCGCGCCCCTGAAGGGGCGCGGGGAACTGCGCGAGCAACCAGCTACGACCCGCAGTCGCGAGAGAAGAGTGGCCCCCTATGGCGAGTGGGCGGATCCGCACACGCTACCCGCGGTAAATCGCCTCGATTTCGTCCGCGTAGTCCTTCGCGACAACATTCCGCTTCAGCTTCAGCGACGGCGTCAGGTGGCCCGACTCCTCCGTGAACTGCGAGGCGAGGACACGGAACTTGCGTACGGACTCCGCCTTGGAGACCGCCGCGTTGCCGTCGTCCACCGCGCTCTGGATCTCCGCGAGGAAGTCCGCGTCGTCCCGCAGGGACACCGCAGTGGAGTCCGCCGGCTTCCCGTGGTCCAGGGCCCAGCGGCCAACGAACTCGTCGTCCACCGTGACGAGCGCGCCCACGAAGGGCCGCCCGTCGCCCACGACCATGCACTCCGCGACAAGCGCGTGCGCACGGATACGGTCCTCGATCACCGCGGGAGCGACGTTCTTGCCGCCCGCCGTCACGATGATCTCCTTCTTGCGGCCGGTGATCCGGAGGTAGCCGTCCTCGTCGAGGGTGCCGATGTCACCGGTGTGGAACCAGCCGTCGGCCAGCGCCTCTTCGGTCGCGCCCTCGTTGTTCCAGTACTCCGTGAACAGGTGCTCGCCGTGAAGCAGCACCTCGCCGTCGTCGGCGATCCGGACCACCGAGCCGGGCAGCGGCTGGCCGACCGTGCCGATCTTCTGGCGGTCCCACGGGTTGAAGGCGGTGGCCGCACAGGACTCCGTCAGGCCGTAACCCTCGAGGACCGTGAAGCCGATGCCGCGGAAGAAGTGGCCCAGGCGCTCACCGAGCGGCGCGCCGCCCGAGATCGCGTACTCGCCGCGCCCGCCGAGGACGGCCCGCAGCTTGCTGTAGACCAGCTTGTCGAACGTCTTGTACTTGATCTTCAGGCCGAGCGAGGGCCCGCTCGGGGTGTCGAGCGCGCGGCTGTACGCGATCGCCGTGTCCGCGGCCTTGTCGAAGATCTTGCCCTTGCCGTCGGCCTGCGCCTTGGCGCGCGCCGAGTTGTAGACCTTCTCGAAGACGCGCGGGACGCCCAGGATCATGGTCGGCCGGAACGAGGCAAGCTCGTCCGTGAGGTTCTTGACGTCGGGCGCGTGGCCCAGCTTGATCGGCGCCATCAGCGCGGCGACCTCGACCAGGCGGCCGAAGACGTGCGCGACGGGCAGGAAGAGGAGCACCGAACACTCGCCGGTGCGGAAGAGCGGCTTGAGGCGCTCCACCACGTTGCCGCACTCCGCGAAGAAGCTGCGGTGGGTGAGCACACAGCCCTTGGGACGGCCGGTGGTGCCGGAGGTGTAGACGATGGTGGCCGGGTCGTCGGCGCCGGCGACCGCGCTGCGCTCGTCGACGGTCTCCTCCGGGACGTCGGCGCCCGCGCGGTTCAGCTCGTCGACGCCGCCGGCGTCGATCTGCCAGACGTTGACCAGGTCGGGAAGACGGTCGCGCACGGATTCGACGGCGGCGCTGTGCGCGTCGAGTTCCACGAGGATGCCCACGGCGCCGGAGTCGCCGAGGATCCACTGGATCTGCTCGGCCGAGCTCGTCTCGTACACGGGCACGGTGACCGCGCCCGCGCTCCAGATGGCGAAGTCGAGGAGCGTCCACTCGTAACGGGTGCGGGACATCAGGGCGACGCGGTCGCCGGGGCGCACTCCGGAGGCGATGAGCCCCTTCGCCGCGGCGCGCACCTCGGCGAGGAAGGTCTTGGCGTTGACGTCCTGCCAGGCGCCGTCCACCTTGCGGCCGATGACGGCGACATCCGGGTGCTGCGCGGCATTTCTGCGGACGATGTCGGTCAGATTGCCGTCCGCAGGGACCTCGTACAGGGCCGGAAGGCTGAACTCGCGCAAGACTGCTGCTCCTACATAGGGCGCCGGCGCCACGACGTTGTGCGATGCGACGGTGCGGTCCAAGATCGGGCAGGTGCTCCGGGGGAAATGGGGGGAAAGACAGCTGGAGCACTACTGGACTGCCCGGACGTTACCCATGGGTATGGCTTGTTCGGTAGGGGGTCCGGGCCAGATGTTCGGTGCGTCACACGACGTTGTGGTCTGAACCGCACAGTACGCCACGCCATTCCCGACTCGGAAGTAACCGCAGGTCCGCCCCCTTCTCAGGGCCTCTACCCTCGTTTGCCCGCTCGTTCTAGGGTGATCGGCATGCCAGGTTTCCGGGTCCATGTGGTCAGTGACGTGCACGGCAACACGAAGGATCTCGCCCGCGCGGGCGAGGGGGCCGACGCGCTCGTCTGTCTCGGTGACCTGGTCCTCTTCCTCGACTACGCCGACCACTCGCGCGGCATCTTCCCCGACCTCTTCGGCAAGGAGAACGCCGATCACCTGGTCGAGCTGCGCACCGCCCGCCGGTTCGAGGAGGCCAGGGAGTTCGGCTCCCGGCTGTGGGCGGGGATAGACCGCGGGCCCGCCATCGAGAAAGCGGTGCGCAAGCAGTACGCCGAGATGTTCGCCGCCCTTCCCACACCGACGTACGCCACCTACGGCAATGTCGACATACCGACCCTCTGGTCGGAGTACGCGGGCCCCGGCACCACCGTCGTCGACGGCGGCCGGGCCGAGATCGGCGGCCGGGTCTTCGGCTTCGTCGGCGGCGGCCTGCGCACACCCATGCGAACGCCGTACGAGATCAGCGACGAGGAGTACGCGGCCAAGATCGAGGCCGTCGGCGAGGTCGACGTGCTCTGCACGCACATCCCGCCGGACGTCCCCGAGCTGGTGTACGACACCGTCGCGCGCCGCTTCGAGCGCGGCAGCCGAGCCCTCCTGGCGGCCATTCACAAGACCCGCCCGCGGTACGCACTTTTCGGCCACGTTCACCAGCCGCTGACCCGGCGGATGCGGATCGGGGCGACGGAGTGTGTGAACGTGGGGCACTTCGCGAGCTCGGGCAGACCGTGGGCCCTGGAGTGGTGAAGGTGGGCCACTTCGTGCGCGGTAGCCTTCACGCGTCACACACGTACACACCACCCCCCGTACCGGACCGCATCTGGAGGAGCCACAGAGATGGCGGAACACACCAGCTCGAGCATCACGATCGAGGCGGCACCGGCCGAGGTGATGGGGGTGATCGCCGACTTCGCGCGCTACCCGGACTGGACGGGTGAGGTGAAGGAGGCGGAGGTGCTCGACACCGACGAGCAGGGCCGCGCCAAGCAGGTCCGCCTCGTCATGGACGCGGGCGCGATCAAGGACGACCAGACGCTCGGGTACACCTGGACCGGAGAGAACGAGGTCAGCTGGACCCTCGTCAAGTCGCAGATGCTGCGCTCGCTCGACGGCTCGTACCTCCTGAGGCCCGTGGGGACCGGCACGGAGGTCACGTACAAGCTGACCGTCGACGTCAAGATCCCCATGCTCGGGATGATCAAGCGCAAGGCGGAGAAGGTCATCACCGACCGGGCGCTCGCGGGTCTGAAGAAGCGCGTGGAGTCCGGCGCGAAGTAGCACCGACGGGGGAGATCCGCCGCGAGGCGGCGGGACTCACCTCACGTACCGTTCACTCCTATGCGCACCCTCCTCGTCACCGGCCCCGGCGGCTCGGGCCGGACCACCGTCGCCGCGGCCACCGCGCTGTCCGCGGCCCGCGAGGGGCACCGGACCCTGCTGATCTCCGCCGACCCCCTCGACGCCCTCGGCGCGGACCACGCGAACCTCACCCTGCGCGCACTGACCCCCGGCGACGCGTTCCGGGACGACCTGCTTGCCCTGCAGAACCGCGCGGGCTCCGCACTCGACCTGCTCGGCGCCGGACGCCTCGACGGCGAGGAGCTCACCCCGCTGCCCGGCAGCGACGAACTGGCCCTGCTGCGCGCCCTGCGCGACGCCGGACAGAGCACGTACGACACCGTCGTGGTGGACCTGCCCCCGGCGCCCCGCGCCCTCGCGGTCCTCGCCCTCCCCGAACAGCTGCGCCGCTATCTGCGCAGGCTGCTTCCGCCGGAGCGGCAGGCGGCCCGCGCCCTGCGCCCCATGCTCGGCCGCCTCGCCGGCGTCCCCATGCCCGCCTCCTGGCTGTACGAGACCGCGGCCCGCTGGGACACCGAACTCGCCGCCGCGCAGGCGGTGATCGAGCACCCCGGCACGACGGTCCGCCTGGTCGCCGAGCCGGGACCCGCGGGCTCCGACGCCGTGCGCGCCGCCGCCACCGGCCTCGCCCTCCAGGGTCTGCGCACCGACGCCCTGCACGCCAACCGGGTCTTCCCGGACGACACCGCCGACCTCTGGCTCTCCGGGCTCGTCGCCCAGCAGCGCAAGACGCTGGCCGAATGGGCACAGACGTACGGAGACATCCTCGGCACGCTCCCGCACCTGGGCCGCGACCCGCGGGGCGCCGACGACCTGGCCGCCCTGGGGGCGCCCGCCCCCGTCGCGGCCCCGGCCCCCGTCCCGTGGCGCGTCGTCGACGCACTGGCCGACGAAGGCGTACTGGTCTGGCACATCCCGCTCCCCGGCGCCGTACGCGAAGAGCTCGGCCTCATCCGGCGCGGGGACGAACTCGTCGTCACCTCCGGCACCCGCCGCCGCATCGTGCCCCTGCCGTCCGCCCTGCGCCGCTGCACCGTCGCCGGGGCCGGACTGCGCGACGGCGAGCTGCGGGTCAGGTTCGCGCCGGACCCCGATCTGTGGCCGCGGACACGGTGAACGCACAACCGCCGTTCGGGTAACGTCGAGGGTACGAATCCACCTGGACCGCCCTCCGCAGGAGTCTTCCGTCATGAGTGATGCCACCGAGCGCGAAGTGCCCGAACCCGAAGCGGCCGACGCCGACGCGTGGGAGAAGGCGTGCGCCGAGGATCTCGCGGCGGAGAAGGCCCGGCGCCGCGCCCAGTACGGGACGCCGCCCGGCTCGGCCGGCGAGGAGCTGCGCAAGCTCGTCGACGCCGTATCGGAGAAGCTGTCCGGACTCCAGGGCCCGTTGTTCGGCGCGGTCGCGCAGGGTGCCGTCGAGCAGACCGTGCGGCAGGTCGTCCAGCAGGCGAAGGCGGCCGTCGAGCCCGTCATCGAGCGCAACCCCGAGGTCTTCGACCACCTCGCATCCGCCGGCAGCGAACTGCTCGCCGCCTACCGCTCCGCGGTCGAGGGCCAGGAGGGCCGCTGGACCCGCGGGAGCGACGCCGCGAAGGGCCCCGACCCGCGCGACGAGGGCCCCGGTCCCGCCGAACACATCGACCTGGACTGAACACCCCTCGGGTACGGTTGCCCATAGCGGGGCTCGACCGAAACTGAGGGACACATGGGACTCACCATCGGCGTCGATATCGGCGGCACCAAAATCGCGGCCGGAGTGGTCGACGAAGAGGGCACCATTCTCGACACCCACAAGGTGCCCACGCCGCCGACCGCCGAAGGCATCGTGGACGCGATCTGTGCCGCCGTCTCCGGGGCCGGCAAGGGGAACGACGTGGAGGCCGTCGGCATCGGCGCCGCCGGTTACGTGGACGACAAGCGCGCCACCGTTCTCTTCGCACCGAACATCGACTGGCGCCACGAGCCGCTGAAGGACAAGGTCGAGCAGCGGGTCGGCCTGCCGGTCGTCGTGGAGAACGACGCGAACGCCGCGGCCTGGGGCGAGTACCGCTTCGGCGCGGGCCAGGGCCACGAGGACGTCATCGTCATCACGCTCGGCACGGGCCTGGGCGGCGGCATCATCATCGGCAACAAGCTGCGGCGCGGGCGCTTCGGCGTGGCCGCCGAGTTCGGACACATCCGGGTGGTTCCCGACGGGCTGCTGTGCGGCTGCGGGAGCCAGGGCTGCTGGGAGCAGTACGCCTCGGGGCGCGCCCTCCTGCGGTACGGACGCCAGCGCGCCAACGCGACGCCGGAGAACGCCGAGATCCTGCTCGGTCTCGGCGACGGCACCGTGGAAGGCATCGAGGGCAAGCACATCAGCGAGGCGGCCCGGCACGGCGACCCCGTCGCCGTCGACTCCTACCGCGAGCTGGCCCGCTGGGTCGGCGCGGGCCTCGCCGACCTGGCCTCGCTCTTCGACCCCTCCGCGTTCATCGTGGGCGGCGGTCTGTCCGACGAGGGCGAGCTGGTGCTCGACCCGATCCGCAAGTCGTTCCGCCGCTGGCTCATCGGCGGGCAGTGGCGTCCGCACGCGCAGGTGCTCGCCGCGCAGCTGGGCAACAAGGCGGGGCTCGTGGGCGCCGCGGACCTGGCGCGCCAGGGTTAGACCCCGCTGATCACGCAGGTCGTACGAGGCCCGCTGTCCCCCTTCCGGGGGCGGCGGGCCTCGTCGTGGCGGCACCGCGTGGCGCGTATCTTGATCCCCATGGTGACGCTGCCCAACTCCCGCACCGAAGACGACGGTTCAGCCGTGATCCGGGTGCTCAGCTACAACATCCGGTCCATGCGGGATGACACCGAGGCGCTGGCCCGGGTGATCGCCGCCTGCGCGCCCGACCTCGTGCTCGTCCAGGAGGCGCCCCGGTTCTTCCGGTGGCGCAAGAAGCTGGCGCGGCTGGCACGCGCCGCCGATCTGGTGATGCTCTCGGGCGGTGCCACCGCGTCGGGGCCCGCGCTGCTCTGCTCGCTGCGGGCCACCGTCGAGCGGACCGAGGACGTGCTGCTTCCGCTGACGCCGGGGCTGCACCGGCGCGGCTTCGCCACCGCCGTGGTGCGCTTCGGCGGGGCCCGGCTCGGCGTGCTGAGCTGCCATCTGAGCCTGCAGAGCGACGAGCGGTACGAGCAGGGCGGGATGCTGCTCGACCGGCTCGCCGGGATGGGCGTGGAGCACGCCGTCGCGGGCGGTGACCTCAACGACCGGCCCAAGGGGCGTACGTTCCAGAGGCTCGCCTCGGAGCTGCGGGACTGCTGGGCGACCGCGCCCTGGGGCGGCGAGAACACCTCGACGCCGGGGGACCCGCATCAGCGCATCGACGCCATCTTCGCCACCTCGGGCGTCGAAGTGCTCGGCTGCGGCGTGCCGTTGGATCTCGAGGGGGTGAGCGAGGCGGACCTGCGGGCGGCCACCGACCATCTGCCGGTGCTCGCCGCCCTCAGGATTCCCGCGGCCGCGAAGGCGTAGGGCCCTCAGACCACCGCGCCGCGGCCCGGGTCCTCGTTCTCCTCGTCGTCGTCGCCCTTCATCCGCGACACCAGCGTGGCGAAGCCGCCGAGGAAGCCGCCGATGCTGAGGGTGGCGAGCCACCACGTCATCTGCCAGCCGAGCAGCACCGTGAGCAGGAGCAGCAGCGGGCCGCCGAGCACCGCGAGCCAGGCGAACTTCGCCGTCACGTCCGCGGCGGGCAGCGGCGGCGGCTCCGGCGGGACGAAGTGGCCCTCGTCGTCCGCGCCCAGGTCGTCGTCCGACGCCTCGGGCGCGTCGTAGTCACGCGGGCCGCCGCCGACGCCGGGGGCGAAGGAGACGGAGCCGCCCAGGGTCTTCTTCGACCCGGAGTCGTCCGGGTCGTCGGGAGCCGTGGGGTTCTTGGTGCTCTTGCCGCCCGTCTCGCCGGCGGCGCTCTTGTCGCCGGCCGGGGTGTCGTTCGTCTCCGGCTCAAGGAGGGCCAGGTCCTCGATGGACTTGAACGGCTTGGCGCCCGGCGGGTCCGCCGGCTCCTGGCCGTACCCCGCGACGATCGCCTGCCAGGCCGCGTCCTCGTCGAGCGGCAGCCCCAGGCCTTCCGCGGGCTCCTGTCGCTTCTCGGGCTCGCGGCTCTCGCCGTCGGGTTCGATTCGGTCCTGCTCAGCCACCGGTGGCCGTCCCTTCCTTACCGACACTGGGGGCGAGCCGGCCGATGAACGCGTAGCTCTCCTCGAAGATCCGGTCCGCATCATGGTCCAACGTCGCGACGTGGTAGCTCTGTTCCAGGAGGGTCTCGGTGACGTCCGTGGACGAGACCCGGCCGAGAATCCTGGCCGAGTCGGCCGGCGGCACCACATGGTCCTGCGGGCTGTGCAGCAGCAGCAACGGCTGGGTCACCTGCGGCAGTTCGCCGTCCACCCGCTGGAAGAACCGGCGCAGGGAGTGCGCCGCGTGCAGCGGAATCCGGTGGTAGCCGACCTCCTCCGAGCCCTCCAGTGCGATGTCGCTCACGATGCCCTTCGTGGACGGCACCAGATACCGGGCGACCGGCAGCGCGTGCGCCGCGAGGCCGTGCACCTTGTTCCCCGGGTTCACCACGACGACGCCGCGCACCTCGTCGCCGTGCTTCGCCGCGAGCCGCAGCGCCAGCGCCCCGCCCATCGAGAGGCCGAACACGAAGACCTCCGTGCACCGCTCACGGAGTGCGCGCAGCTCACGCTCCACCTCCGCGTACCAGTCCTGCCAGCCGGTGACCTGGAGGTCTTCCCAGCGCGTGCCGTGCCCCGGCAGCAGCGGGAGCGAGACGGTCAGGCCGCGGGCCGCCAGGAACTCCGCCCAGGGGCGCAGGGACTGCGGGGTTCCGGTGAAGCCGTGGCAGAGGAGGACGCCGACCTCGCCGCCCTCGTGGCGGTACGGCTCGGCTCCGGGGAGGACCGGCACTTCGGTCTCCTTCGTCAGATGTTGCTGCGGGGTGGGAGTACTTCACCGTACGCGACCGGACTGACACCGACCAGGGTCGTCGGGCCCTTTGGGCTTACTGCGGGTTAAGGTCTGATCCACACTTAACAGGAGGCACTCGGTTTGATCTACGGCGCAATGAAGGTCGCCATCGGAGGGCCGCTGAAGCTCGGCTTCAGGCCCTGGGTGGAGGGCCTTGAGAACGTACCCGCCGAGGGACCGGCCATCCTGGCGAGCAACCATCTCTCCTTCTCGGACTCCTTCTTCCTGCCCGCGGTCCTCGACCGCAAGGTCACCTTCATCGCGAAGGCGGAGTACTTCACGTCCCCGGGCGTGAAGGGCAAGCTCACGGCGGCCTTCTTCAAGGGCGTGGGCCAGCTGCCCGTGGACCGCTCCGGCGGCCGGGGCGCGGGCGAGGCGGCCATCAAGAGCGGCATCGAGGTCCTGGAGCGCGGTGAGCTCTTCGGCATCTACCCGGAAGGCACCCGTTCGCCCGACGGCAGGCTCTACCGTGGCAAGCCCGGCGGCCTCGCGCGCGTGGCCCTGGCCACCGGGGCGCCCGTGCTCCCCGTGGCGATGATCGACACGGAGAAGATCCAGCCGCCCGGCAAGGTGATGCCGAAGCTGATGCGGCCCGGCATCAAGATCGGCGAGCCGCTCGACTTCAGCCGCTACCACGGCATGGAGCAGGACCGGTTCGTCCTGCGGGCGGTGACCGACGAGGTCATGTACGAGATCATGAAGCTTTCCGGCCAGGAGTACGTCGACGAGTACGCGACGGCGGCCAAGCGCCGCCTCTCGGACGCGGCGAAGGCCGAGAAGGAAGCCGAGAAGAAGGCGGAGAAAGCGGCCGCGGCGGCCGAGAAGGAACGGTCCGGCGCGTAAGCGCGTCGGTGCATGGGGGAGCGAGCGCAAGGGGTGGCCGTCGGCGACCCAAGGGGTGGGGGGACATGGCCAAGCGTGTGCGCGTCATGAGGATGTCGGTCGAGCAGCCGCTGTGGCGTGCGCTGACCGGCTACCGCGTGCTGACGATGCTGTACGCGATCGGCCTGTTCGTGGCCGCGTACGACAAGTTCGACCGCCCCTGGGTGGCCATCGCCTTCTACGCGGTGCTCGCCGGCTGGACCATCGGCACGCTCCCGAAGGTCGCGAACGCGGCGAGCTGCACCAAGCGGTTCCTGATCACCGACCTGACCATCGCCCTTGTCGGCATCCTGCTCACGCCGGTCGCCGACTCGCACCAGCGGATCGTCCACGACGGCCCGACGCTGCCGTCGATATGGACGGCGGGCGCGGTGCTCGCGTTCGCGATCAAGGGCGGCTGGCGATGGGCGGCGTTCGCCTCGGCGCTCGTCGGCGTGGCCAACATCGCGCAGCGCGGCAGGCCCACCCAGGACACGCTCCACAACGTCCTGCTCGTCTGCATCGCCTCCATCGCCATCGGGTACGTCGTCGAGGTGGCCCGCGCCTCCGAGCGCACCCTCGCCCGCGCCCTGGAGATCGAGGCCGCGACCCGCGAGCGGGAGCGTCTTGCCCGCGACATCCACGACAGCGTGCTGCAGGTCCTGGCGATGGTGCAGCGGCGCGGCACCGCGATCGGCGGCGAGGCGGCGGAGCTCGGCAGGATGGCGGGGGAGCAGGAGGTCGCGCTCCGTACGCTGGTGGCGGGCGGCCTGGTCCTGCCCTCGCACGAGTCGGAGGACGCCTCGCTGGGGGCCGTGGTTCGCGCGGTGGAGGAGCCGGACGGCGACACCGATGACGGCGACAGCTGTGACCTGCGCTCGCTGCTCTTCCCGTACGCGGGCGCGAAGGTCACCGTCTCGGAGCCGGGCGCTCCGGTCGCCCTCCCGCCGAAGGCCGCCCGGGAGCTTGCCGCCGCGGTGGGCGCCGCCCTGGACAACGTCCACCGGCACGCGGGCCCGGACGCCGGGGCCTGGATCCTGGTCGAGGACGAGCCGGACGCCGTGATCGTGACGGTGCGGGACGACGGCCCCGGTATCCCCGATGGCCGGCTCGCGGAGGCCGAGGGGGAGGGGCGGCTCGGTGTCGCCCTGTCGATCAGGGGGCGCCTGCGGGACATCGGAGGCACGGCCGAGCTGATCTCGGTGCCCGGCCAGGGCACGGAAGTCGAACTGAGAGTCCCACGGGGGAAGGCAGGAAAGGAACGATGAGCGAGCAACAGCAGCAGCACGACGGCACCGGCACCGTCAGGGTCATGGTGGTAGACGACCACCCGATGTGGCGGGACGCGGTCGCCCGCGACCTCGCGGAGGCCGGCTTCGACGTGGTCGCCACGGCGGGCGACGGCGAGCAGGCCGTGCGCCGCGCCCAGGCCGTGGAGCCCGACGTCCTCGTGCTCGACCTGAACCTGCCCCTGAAGCCGGGCGTCCAGGTCTGCAAGGAACTCGTCGCCGCCAACCCGGCCCTGCGCGTGCTCGTCCTCTCGGCGAGCGGCGAGCACGCCGACGTCCTGGAGGCGGTCAAGTCCGGCGCCACCGGCTATCTCCTGAAGTCGGCCTCCACCGCCGAGCTGACGGACGCGGTGCGCCGCACGGCCGTCGGCGACACGGTCTTCACCCCGGGGCTCGCGGGCCTCGTCCTCGGCGAGTACCGCCGCCTGGCGTCCGATCCGGCGCCCGGCGCCCCGGACGAGCCGAAGGCCCCGCAGCTGACCGACCGCGAGACCGAGGTGCTGCGGCTCGTCGCCAAGGGCCTGAGCTACAAGCAGATCGCCGAGCGCCTGGTCATCTCGCACCGCACCGTGCAGAACCACGTGCAGAACACCCTGGGCAAGCTCCAGCTGCACAACCGCGTGGAGCTCGTGCGGTACGCGATCGAGCGAGGTCTCGACGACGCGTGAGCCCTTGTGACCGCGCGGGCGACCCCTCATAAGGGTGAACTCGCGTGATCAACTCCCCCTTAACGGACAGGAATTGACCATCCGGACCGTCCCCGGGTGACCTGGATCACCATTAGCGTGACTCGCATCAGGTCACTGAGGCGAAGGGACGTTTCCATGGCGGCCAAGAAAATCGGAGTACTGACCGGAGGCGGCGACTGCCCCGGGCTCAACGCCGTCATCCGGGGCGTCGTCCGCAAGGGCGTGCAGGAGTACGGCTACGACTTCGTCGGCTTCCGGGACGGCTGGCGCGGTCCGCTGGAGGGCGACACCGTCCCGCTCGACATCCCGGCCGTGCGGGGCATCCTGCCCCGGGGCGGCACCATCCTCGGCTCCTCGCGCACCAACCCGCTCAAGGCGGAGAACGGCATCCGCCGCATCAAGGAGAACCTCGCCAAGCACGAGGTCGACTCCCTCATCGCGATCGGCGGCGAGGACACCCTGGGCGTCGCCGCCCGGCTCACCGACGAGTACGGCATCAATGTCGTCGGCGTACCGAAGACCATCGACAACGACCTCTCCGCCACGGACTACACCTTCGGCTTCGACACCGCGGTGGGCATCGCCACCGAGGCGATCGACCGGCTGCACACGACCGCCGAGTCGCACATGCGGGTCCTCGTGGTCGAGGTCATGGGGCGGCACGCGGGCTGGATCGCGCTGCACTCCGGGCTCGCGGGCGGCGCCAACGTCATCCTCATCCCCGAGCAGCGCTTCGACGTCGACCAGGTGTGCGCCTGGGTGACCTCGCGGTTCAAGGCGTCGTACGCGCCGATCGTCGTCGTCGCGGAAGGGGCCATGCCCAAGGACGGCGAGATGGTCCTCAAGGACGGCACGCAGGACTCCTTCGGACATGTGCGGCTCTCGGGCGTGGGGGAGTGGCTGGCCAAGGAGATCGAGGGACGCACGGGGAAGGAAGCGCGGACGACCGTCCTCGGGCACGTCCAGCGCGGCGGCACGCCGAGCGCCTTCGACCGTTGGCTGGCCACGCGCTTCGGGCTGCACGCGATCGAGGCCGTCCGGGACGGCGACTTCGGGAAGATGGTGGCGCTGCGGGGCACGGACATTGTGCGGGTGCCGATCGCTGACGCCACGTCGAAGCTGAAGACCGTCGACCCGGCGCTCTACTCCGAGGTGGGGGTCTTCTTCGGCTGATCTTCGGCTGATCCCGGTGGGCGGGTGCCCTGTGCCGCCGCTTCGCGGCGGATTTCTCCCACCCGCCCACCCGTTTCCCCGCAGTGCCGATCCGCCCCGTCATACCTACACTCGGCCCATGGAGATCCTCGCCTTCGGCGTGCAGGCCGACGAGAAGCCGCTGATCGAGAAGGCCTTCGCCGCGCACCACGACGTGCGCTGCCTGGACGTCTTCCTCACCGAGGACACCGCCCCCATCGCCGCCGGCTACGAGATCGTCTCGACCAGCGTCAACGCCGATCTCGGCAACCGTGTCCTGCAGACCCTCGCGGCGGGCGGGACACAGATGATCGCCCAGCGTTCGACCGGCTTCAACAACATCGATCTCCTGGTCGCCGAGCGCCTCGGATTCACCATCGCCCGCGTCTCGTACTACTCGCCGTACTCCGTCGCCGAGTTCGCCTGGACCCTGGCGATGGCCGTCAACCGCCGCATCGTCCGCGCCAGCAACCGCACCCGCGACTTCGACTTCCGGCTCGACGGATTGATGGGCAGGGACCTGCGGGGCCGCACGGTCGGCGTGCTCGGCACCGGGAAGATCGGCGAGGCGTTCACGCGGATCGCGCACGGCTTCGGGATGAGGCTGCTCGGCTGGGACGTCGCCGAGAATCCCGCCTGCGTCGAGCTCGGCATGAAGTACGTCGCGAAGGAGGAACTCCTCGCGGAGGCCGACCTGATCAGCCTGCACGTCCCGCTGCTCCCCGCCACGCAGCACATCATCGGCGCCGACGCGCTGCGGATGATGAAGGACGACGCGATCCTGGTGAACTCCAGCCGCGGCGGCCTGATCGACACCGACGCGCTCGTCTCGGAGCTGCGCATGGGCCGCTTCGCGGGCGTCGGGCTCGATGTGTACGAGGCGGAGGCGGGGCTCTTCTTCCTCGACAAGTCGCTCGAGGCCATCGAGGACGACACCCTGGCCCGCCTGGTGACGTTCCCGAACGTCGTGGTCACCTCACATCAGGCGTACTACACCGTGGACGCGGTCGGCCAGATCATCGACACCACGGTGCAGAACGTCCTGGACTACAAAGAGGGCCGCCGCAGCGAGAACGTGCTGGTCCCGGCGGCCCCCACGCTCTAGACCAGCACCCCGGAGAGCAGCTCCCGCACGATCGCCGTCCCGCGCAGCGAGAGCACCGACTCCGGGTGGAACTGGACGCCCGCGAAGCCGGGCCCCCGCAGCGCGTGCACCTCCCCGGTGGCCGCGTCCCTGCTCACCTCGATGCCGTGCGCGGCCAGCTCGAGCGCGGTCTCCTCGTCGCAGTGGGCCGCGAAGCTGTTGTAGTAGCCGACCGTCTCCGGCCGCCCGAACAGGTCGATCCGCGTCTGGGCGCCCTGGTAGGGGACCTCCTTGCGGACGATCTCCAGGCCCAGCTCGGCGGCCAGGAGCTCATGGCCGAGGCAGACACCGAGGACGCCGTGGCGGTGCTCCCGGATCACCTCGGCGGCCAGCGAGCGCAGGAAGGTCATCTTCGGGTCGTCGGGGTCCGAGGGGTTCCCCGGGCCGGGGCCGAGGATCAGCGGGCCCTCGTGGGCCAGGGCCGCCTCCCGCAGGCCCGGCTCGTCGTAGCGGCGGACGGAGACCGTGAGACCCGAGGAACGGAGCAGGTGCGCCAGCATCGACGTGAACGTGTCCTCGCCGTCGATCACCAAGGCGTGCCCGGCCAGCTCGGCGGTCTGCTCTTGCATCCGCAGCCAGAACGGCGCGAGCCCGGCCCGTCGGCTGTCGAGGGCCGCCCGCACCCGTGGGTCGTCGGCCAGGGCGGGGCGTACGCGCTCGTCGCGGGGGCGCCCGGGACGCACACCGAGCGCGGTGAGCACGCCGGCCGCCTTGGCGTGCGTCTCGGCCACCTCGCTCGCAGGGTCGGAGCCGCGCACCAGCGTCGCGCCCACCGGGACCCGCAGCTTTCCGTCCGCGGAGATGTCGGCGGTGCGGATCAGGATGGGGGAGTCGAGGGTCTGCGCGCCGCCCGCGTCCCGGCCGATGAGGGCGAGGGCGCCCGCGTAGTAGCCCCGCCCGCCCGTCTCGTGGCGCTGGATGACGCGGCAGGCGTTCTGCACGGGCGAGCCGGTGACGGTCGCCGCGAACATCGTCTCCTTCAGGACCTCGCGCGCGTCCAGGGACGACTTGCCGCGCAACTCGTACTCGGTGTGCGCGAGGTGCGCCATCTCCTTGAGCCGCGGGCCGACGACGACACCGCCCATGTCGCCGACGGTGCACATCATCTTGAGCTCCTCGTCGACGACCATCGACAGCTCCTCGGTCTCCTTGCCGTCGGCGAGGAAGCCGAGCAGATCGTCCGCCGTGGGCCCGTCGGCCGGGTAGCGGTAGGTCCCGCTGATCGGGTTCATGACGACCGTCCCGCCGGACATCCGCACATGCACCTCGGGGCTCGCCCCGACCAGGGTCCGCTCCCCGGTGTGCACGACGTACGTCCAGTAGGCGCCCCGCTCGCCCACGAGCAGCCTGCGGAAGAGGGCCAGGGCGTCCGCCCTGGAGAAGCCGGGGATCTCCCCCTCGTACGTACGCCGGATGACGAAGTTCGCGCCCTCGCCCCGCCCGATCTCCTCGCGCAGGACCCGCCCGACGATCTCCGCGTAGGCGGCGTCGTCGACGTCGAAGGCCCCGCCCTCCACGCGCACGTCATGGCCGGGCAGCGTCGACAGGGCTTCGGAGAGCGGGAGTTCGTACGTCTCGTCGGGGGTCAGGACCGTGAGCGGCGTGCCGTCGTCGCGTACGTCGAACCCGCGCTCCCTGATCTGCCGGAAGGGGATGAGGGCGAGGCCCTCGTCGGGGATGTCGGCGAGCCGGTCGTACGTGCCGACCGCACCGATCAGGACCTCGACCGTGTCGTGGTCGTGGCCGGGCGTGCGGCGGCGGAGCACGGCGAACGGGCGGTCCTCCGTCAGCAGACCGGCGAGCTGGTTCGTGATGTCCATCGGGTCTTGTTCCTTCTCACTCGGAGAGGAACGGCCCGGTCCGGAGATCCTCAGGATCATGGTCCGGAAAACACTGAAGGCCGCCCCTCGGGCGGCCTTCGCGAGTCTCGAAACGCGCAGAGTCAGTGGGCCGCCGGATGAGCGGGCCACCACCAGTTTCGGGTCGTCTGCGCGTGCATGCACCGCACCCTAGCGCATCACCGGGGCGACGCTCGGCTGTGTCGGGTCCGTCTCACTTGGTGAGCGGGTGAATGGACGGCGGACATCACCCCGTAATGTTGTGGGGGTGACCGTGAACGCTAAGACCACCCCTTCCGGTGGCAACACCTGGCGAGACCTTCCCGCGGCGCAGCAGCCCGAGTACCCCGATGCCGAGGCTCTGCGCGATGTGATCGCGGAGCTCGAGTCGTATCCGCCGCTCGTCTTCGCGGGCGAGTGCGACCAGCTGCGCGCCCGACTGGCCTCCGTCGCCAAGGGAGAGGCGTTCCTGCTTCAGGGCGGCGACTGTGCCGAGGCTTTCGACGCCGTGTCCGCCGACCAGATCCGCAACAAGCTGAAGACGCTGCTCCAGATGGGCGCCGTCCTGACGTACGCGGCCTCCGTGCCCGTCGTGAAGGTCGGCCGCATCGCCGGGCAGTACTCGAAGCCGCGCTCCAAGGGCACCGAGACCCGCGACGGCGTGACCCTGCCGACGTACCGCGGCGACTCGGTCAACGGCTTCGACTTCAACGAGAAGGCCCGCGTCCCGGACCCCGAGCGCCTGAAGCGGATGTACAACGCCTCCGCGTCCACGCTCAACCTGGTGCGCGCCTTCACCACCGGCGGTTACGCCGACCTGCGCCAGGTGCACGCCTGGAACCAGGACTTCGTGAAGTCGTCCCCCTCGGGCCAGCGGTACGAACAGCTGGCGCGCGAGATCGACAACGCGCTCAACTTCATGCGCGCCTGCGGGACGGACCCGGAGGAGTTCAAGACCGTCGAGTTCTACGCCTCGCACGAGGCGCTCCTCCTCGACTACGAGTCGGCCCTCACCCGCGTGGACTCGCGCACCGGGCGGCTCTACGACACCTCGGGTCACATGGTCTGGATCGGTGAGCGCACCCGTCAACTGGACGGCGCGCACATCGAGTTCGCCTCCAAGGTGCGCAACCCGATCGGCATCAAGCTCGGCCCGACGACGACCCCGGAGGAGGCGCTGCAGTACATCGAGCGCCTCGACCCGGACCGCGAGCCCGGCCGCCTGACCTTCATCGTCCGCATGGGCGCCGACAAGGTCCGGGACAAGCTCCCGGAGCTCGTCGAGAAGGTCACCGCCTCCGGCGCGACCGTCGCCTGGGTGACCGACCCGATGCACGGCAACACCTTCGAGGCGGCCTCCGGTCACAAGACCCGCCGCTTCGACGACGTGCTCGACGAGGTCAAGGGCTTCTTCGAGGTCCACAAGGGCCTCGGCACGCACCCCGGCGGCATCCACGTCGAGCTCACCGGTGACGACGTCACCGAGTGCGTGGGCGGCGGCGACGAGATCTTCGTCGACGACCTGCACCAGCGCTACGAGACGGCCTGCGACCCGCGCCTGAACCGCAGCCAGTCCCTGGACCTGGCGTTCCTGGTGTCGGAGATGTACCGCAGCCAGTAGGTATTCCCGCGAGACGCGACGGTGGGGCACGGATCCATGTGATCCGTGCCCCACCGGCGTATCAGGGCTTTTGTGGACCCGGGGACGTGGGTAAGGTTAGGTTAGCCTCACCGATTAAACGGGATGGCGCCGCCGATCAATCCTGCCCGGGAGGTGAACCGCGTGTACGTCTGCAACTGTTTCGGGGTCACCGAAGCGCAGGTGAAGCAGCACGCGGCGGACGGTGCCTGCACGCCCCGCCAGATAGCGTCCGCCAGCAAGGCGGGCACCGACTGCGGTTCGTGTGTACGGAGCATCCAGGCGCTCCTGGGCCGGGGCACGTGCCCCCGCAGGGAGCTGGCCGACCAGGGGCAGCCCGTACTCACCGGCGTGGACGCGGGCCTCGACACCGCCCTGGACGAGGCCGCCTAGCCCTCGCTCAGCTCTCCGGCTGCTCGATGAGCTGCGCGATGTAGAGCGGCTCGCCGAGCTTCTCGACCAGTTCGAGCTGGGTGTCGAGATAGTCGATGTGGTGCTCCTCGTCCTCCAGGATCGACTCGAAGATGTTCGCGGAAGTGATGTCTCCCTTGCCGCGCATCACCTCGATCCCGCGCTTGAGGCGGTCGATCGCCTCCGCCTCGATCTGCCGGTCGGCCTGGAACATCTCCGTGACGGTCTGGCCCACGCGTACGTGGAAGAGCCGCTGGTAGTTGGGCAGGCCGTCGAGGAAGAGAATCCGGTCGGTCAGGATCTCCGCGTGCTTCATCTCGTCGATCGACTCGGACCGGGTGTACTTCGCGAGCTTGGGCCAGCCGAAGTTCTCCTGCATCTTGGCGTGGAGAAAGTACTGGTTGATCGCCGTGAGCTCGGCGGTCAGCTGCTCGTTGAGAAATTCGATGACCTCGGGGTCGCCCTGCATCGCAGAGGCTCCTTCCACGTGGTAACTGGGCAGGTTCCGCGCATCCTTGCACCGGTACGGAAGACCGTCCAGTAAGTGCATGCTTAGTAGGAGTTGCCCCAATCAGCCTCCGACCGGCGCCGGTCGGAGGCCTCCTGGTCACGTCCACCTACCCGGGTCTGTCAGGATGGACTCATGGGTCAGTCGGCGGATCGCGCATCTCGGGGAGCAGTGGAGCCGGAGCTCCCACCGGGGCAGCGACTGCAGAGGGGCTGGCCGGTCACCCACTACGGACCGGTGCCGAAGTTCCGTCCGGAGCGCTGGGAGTTCAGGGTCTTCGGGGCCACCGCCGACGGGGGCAAACACTGCTGGACGCACGAGGAGTTCTCGGCTCTTCCGTACGCCACCGTGGTCGGCGATCTGCACTGCGTCACGAAGTTCAGCATGCTCGGCGCCGAATGGGGCGGGGTGCCCGCGCGGTCCCTGCTCGAGATCGCGCCGCCGGCGCCGGACGCCACCCATGTGATGGTCTGGGCCGAGTACGGCTTCAGCTCCAACCTGCGGATGGCCGACTTCATGGATGAGCGCACGATTTTCGCCACCCACAAAGGGGGCGAGCTGCTGACCGCGGAGCACGGGTTCCCGCTGCGGCTCGTGGTGCCTCATCTGTACGCCTGGAAGGGCCCCAAGTGGGTGCGCGGCGTGGAGTACATGACCGCCGACCGCCGCGGCTTCTGGGAGGAGCGCGGCTATCACAACGTCGGCGACCCCTGGACCGAGCAGCGCTACTCGTACCAGGAAGAGCCCGGGGACGGCCCCGAGCTCTAGTCCTGGCTCGTGTCAGTGGTGGTACTGGTGCACCACCGCGTGGCCCTTGCCGCGGCCGATCATCCACTTGTTGACCGGAACGGTGATCACGAAGGCGGCGGCCAGCGCGATCGCGAGGATGTACCAGAACATCGGGTCCCCCAGATGGGCGTCCATCGCTCCCGGCCACAGCGCGATCACGCCGTTGTCGATGAGCTCCATCACCGCGATGGACAGGGTGTCCGCGGCGAGCGCGACCCGGAACGCCGTCCTGAAGTCGACCCCCGCCTTCAGGATGCCGCGCAGGGTCAGGGCGTATCCGAAGAAGAAGGCCAGGGTGATCGCAAGGATCATCGTCTGCACGTTCCCCCAGCCCAGCGCGGTGCCGATGACCATGCCGAGGATCTCGCCGATGGCGCACCCGGTGAGGCAGTGGAGGGTGGCCTGCGCCGCCATGCGCCAGCTGACCTTGCCCAGGCCGTGCTGCCCGGCGTGCTGGTGCACGTGGTGCCCCGCGTGCTGGTGCTCGTGAGCCGCGCGCTCAGCGTGAGTGTCGTGATCGTGCTGCATGAGAATCCCCCAACGTCGGACAACGGTTCCTGCCGCCTGGCAAGAACCGTATACCCCTAGGGGGTATTCCTCAAGGGATCTCTGAGGTCGCTGAGGTCAGGTCTCTAGATGCTCCTGAGCTCCTTCAGGCGCGCCACGTCCGCGGCATGTCCTTCCTTGCCGCCGGGCGTCTCGATGATCAGCGGCACGTTCTCGGTCGCGGGGTGGGTCATCAGCTCGCGGAAGGGTTCCTCGCCGATGTGGCCGGTGCCGATGTTCTCGTGACGGTCCTTGTGGGCGCCGACCACGTCCTTGGAGTCATTGGCGTGCACCAGCTTCAGGCGGCCCTCGCCGACGGTCTCGACCAGCAGGTCCAGCGTCTCCTTCATGCCGCCGGGACCGGCCAGGTCGTGGCCCGCCGCGTAGATGTGGCAGGTGTCCAGGCAGACGCCCAGCTTCGGGTGGGCGTCCAGCGCGTCGAAGTACGGGCCGAAGTCCCAGGTGCGTGAGCAGAGCGAGAAGCCCTGGCCCGCGGTCGACTCCAGGAGGAGGAACGGGTCGTCGTCGTGCGTCAGCTCGTCGAGCAGCGGCAGCATCCGTTCGCGTACCTGGCGCAGGGCCACGGCACGGTCCCGGCCGCCGGTCGCGGAGCCGGTGTGCACGACGACCCCGAGCGCGCCGATCGCGCGGGCCCTGCGCAGCGAGTGGCGCAGGGAATCGACGGACTTCTCCACGGTCGCCTCGGTGTGCGAGCCGAAGTTGATGAGGTAGGGCGCGTGGACGTACGCGGGAATCCCCTCCGCGGCACAGGCCGCGCGGAACTCCTCATCCTGCTTCGGGTTGCCGGGCGGCGTGGCCCAGCCCCGCGGATTGGCCACGAACACCTGGACGGCCTCGGCGCCCAGGTCACGGGCGTACGAGAGCCCGACGGAGGCGAGACCGCCGGCCACGGGGACGTGGCCGCCGACGGGATTGCGGGACAGGGTGCCGTGGGGCGGGATGCTGGGGGAGTCGTTGCTGCTCACGCGTTCAAGGGTGGCACGAGCGCGTGAGCGTCCCGTCAGCGGATCTTGATGGTGATCGTGGAACCCTTGGGGGCCTTGTCGCCGCCCTCCACGGACTGGCTCTCCACCTTGTCCCCGAAGAGGCCAAGGAGGCCGCGGTCCTCGTCCACGTCGAAGCCGACGGCCTCCAGCTCCTCGGTGGCCTCGTCGACTCCCATGCCCTCGACGTCCGGGACCTCGATCATCTCGGGCCCCTTGGACAGCGTCAGCTTGACCGTGTCGCCCTCGGCGAGCCGCTTCTGGCCCTCCCTGGGTGACTGGTCGACGACCGTTCCCTTGTCCTCGTCGGAGTGGACCCGCTTCGTCGCGATCTCGACCTTCAGGCCCAGATCCTCCAGCTCGGAGGTCGCGTCGGCCTGGGAGTCGCCCGTCACGTCGGGGACCTCGACCTCGGGCCCCTTGCTGACGGTGATCGCGATGGCCGATCCGGCCTTGCGCTTGGAGCCCGCCTTCGGGTCCGTGCCGATCACGGAGCCCTTGCGGACCTCCTCGCTGAAGGCCTTGTTCGTCATCCCGGGAGCGAACCCGGCGTCCTTGAGCTCGTCCTTCGCCTTGGCCAATGGGGTGCCCGAAAGGCTCGGCACCTTCACGATCTCGGGGCCCTTCGAGATGGTCAGCGTCACCCCGTCGTTGGCACGGATGCGCTCGCCCGCCTCGGGGTCGGTGGCCATGACCGTGCCGCGCTTGTCGGTGTCGCTGTAGGCGCGCTTGACGGCGTTGACCTCGAGCCCCTCTTCGCCGAGGCGCTTCTTGGCCGCCGACTCGGTCTTCGCCAGGAGCGGCGGGACCTTCGTGAACTGGCCGGAGTTGATGTACCAGACACCGGCGCCGAGGCCGAGGGCGAGAAGCACGGCGGCGACCACCGCCAGGGTGCGACGGCGCGGATCGACGCCCCTGCGGCCGGGCGCGGCCGGCGGAGCGGGCGGCGGCGGAGGCGACGCCAGGATGCTCGTGCGGTTGAGCTGGTCCTGGCGGTCCTGGCGGTCCTGGTCGCCGTCCGTGGGAAGCGGCAGCTGTACGGGGCGCACCGCGCGCGGAATCACGTTCGTACGGTCGTCGGAGTTGTCGTGCCGCGCGCTGTCGTGCCGAGCGTTGTCGTGGTCCGCTGCGTGGGCCTGCGGCGGCACCGCGTCCAGCTGTTCGACGGAGAGCGCGGAGCGCGCCACCCTGGCCTGCCCGAGCAGCGCCACCGCGTCGTACGGGCGGACGTCGGGCGTACGGGCGGTCGCGGAGGCCACGAGCTCGTCGAGCTCGACGGCGAGACCCGGGACGGCCGCCGAAGGGGGCGGTACGTCCTCGTGGAGGTGTTGGTAGAGCACCTGGGCGGGCGACTCACCGGAGTGCGGCTTGGCGCCGGTCAGCATCTCGTAGAGCACGACGCCGCACGCGTACACATCCACACGGGTGTCGGCGGTGCCGTGTTCTATCTGCTCGGGGGCGAGATAGGAGACGGTGCCGAGGACCGTGCCGGTGGTGTTCGTGACGGTGTCCACCGCGCGCACGAGCCCGAAGTCGGCGACCTTGACCCGGCCGTCGTCTCCTATGAGGACGTTCTCCGGCTTCATGTCGCGGTGCACGAAGCCCGCGCGGTGCGCGGCGCCGAGCGCGGCCAGGACCGGCTCCAGGATGTCCAGGGCCGCGCGCGGCTGCAGGGCGCCGCGGTCGCGGAGCACGTCACGCAGGGTGCAGCCGGCGATGTACTCCATCGCGAGATAGACGTACGCGCCGTCGGCGCCCTGGTCGTACACCCCCACCACGTTCGGGTGCGAGAGCCGGGCGATCGACTTGGCCTCGCGGATGAAGCGCTCGACGAACGAGACGTCGGCGGCCAGCGTCGGGTGCATCACCTTGAGCGCGAGCACGCGGTCGAGGCGGGTGTCCACGGCCCGGTAGACCGTGGCCATCCCGCCCACCGCGATCCGCCCGTCCACGCGATAACGGCCGTCGAGCACCTGCCCGACGAGCGGGTCCTGAAGGGTCGTGTCCACGCAGGGAGTCTACGAGCCACCACCGACACCGTTGCCCGCCCGGGCATGCTCCGGCCTTGACTGCAGCCGAGCTGTGACAGGCGGGCGGCGCTCAGAAGGCGGGCCGCTCCGGGTCGAGCCGGGCCATCCCCTCCGCGGGCGACGACGCCTCGGCGAAGTGCCGCCGGGGGATGCGCCCGGCCCGGTACGCGAGCCGCCCCGCCTCGACGCCGTGCCGCATGCCCTCGGCCATCAAGGCCGGCTCCTGCGCCCGCGTCACGGCCGAGGCGAGCATCACACCCGCGCAGCCCAGCTCCATGGCGAGGGCCGCGTCGGACGCCGTCCCCGCGCCCGCGTCCAGGATCACCGGCACACCCGCGCGCTCGACGATCAGCTGGAAGTTGTGCGGGTTGCGGATGCCGAGCCCGGAGCCGATGGGGGAGCCGAGCGGCATGATCGCCGCACAGCCCACGTCCTCCAGTTTCCGGGCGAGCACCGGGTCGTCGTTCGTGTACGGGAGGACCGTGAAGCCGTCGTCGACGAGGGTCTCGGCGGCGTCGATGAGCTCGATCGGGTCGGGCAGCAGGGTGCGCTCGTCCGCGATGACCTCCAGCTTGACCAGGTCGGTGCCGAGCGCCTCCCGCGCGAGGCGGGCGGTCAGGACGGCCTCGCCCGCGGTGAAACAGCCCGCCGTGTTCGGCAGGACGCGGATGCCGAGCCGGTCGAGGACGGAGAGCACCGAGCCCTGCACCCCGGGGTCGAGGCGGCGCATCGCCACCGTCGTCAGCTCCGTGCCGGAGGCGACGAGGGAGCGTTCCAGGACGTCCAGGCTCGGCGCACCGCCCGTACCCATGATCAGGCGGGAGGAAAGGGTGAGCCCGCCGATGACGAAGGGGTCGTCTGCCATGTCGGTTCAGCCTCCTTGGACGGCGGTGAGGACCTCGACGCGGTCCCCGTCGGCGAGCGGGGTGGTGGACCACCGCGCGCGCGGGACGACGGTTTCGTTGAGCGCGGCGGCGACCCCGGACGGGGCCGCGGTCAGGGTGGCGACGAGGGCTTCGAGCGTGGTGCCCGCGGCCACGTCGCGTGCTTCTCCGTTCACGGAGACGGCGGTGACGGCTGTGTCGGACGGGAGAGTCATGCGGGCTGCTCCAGGAAGCGCTGCGTGTGGGGGTCGCGGACGAAACGCAGGGGGGTGAACCCCCGTGCCTCGTCCGGCAGTTCCCCGGTGGTCAGGGAGTGCGCGAGCACGTCGCCGGTGACGGGCGTCAGGAGGACGCCGTTGCGGTAGTGCCCGGTGGCCAGCTGCAGGCCGGGGAGCGCGGTCGGGCCGAGCAGCGGCGCGTTGTCGGGGGAGCCGGGGCGCAGGCCCGCGCGGGTCTCCGTCAGCGGCAGCTCCGTGATGCCGGGCACGAGCTCGTGGGCGTCCCGAAGCAGCTCGTACACGCCGCCGGCTGTGACCGTCGTGTCCCAGCCGAGCTCCTCGCTGGTCGCGCCGACGACGAGCTCGCCGTTCTCGCGCGGCACCAGGTAGACGTGGCTGCCGCGCACCACGGCGCGCACGGTGCGGCTCAGGAACGGCGCGAGACGCTGCGGCACCGTGAGCCGCAGCACCTGGCCCTTCACGGGGCGCACGGGCGGCAGGACGCCCTCCGGGACCCCGGCGAGGCGCCCGCTGAGGCTGCCCGCGGCGAGCACGGTCTGGCCGGCCTCCAGGGCGGTGCCGTCGGCGAGGACGACTCCGGTGGCCCGGTCACCCGTCACCGAGAGGCGCTCCGCCCACGCGTGGTGGAAGACCACGCCGGCCCGCTCACAGGCCACCAGGAGCGCCGCGGCGAGCCTGCGCGGGTCGACCTGGTGATCGCCGTCGACCCGGAGGCCGCCCCGGACGCCCGGCGCGAGCATCGGTTCGAGGCGGCGGCACTCGCGGCCGCTCAGCCACTCCGAGGCGAGCCCCGACTGCTGCTGCAGGGTGTGCAGCTCCCGCAGGTGGGCCCGGTCGTCGGAGTCAAGGGCGACGGCGAGCGTGCCGCACGCGCGGTAGCCGAGATCACGGCCGCTCGCCTCCGCCAGCTCCGCCGCGAAGTCGGGATAGCGCCGCGCGGAGGCCAGATTCAGGCCGAGCAGCGTCTGCTCCCCGTAGTGCAGCTCGGTGACGGCGGCCAGCATGCCCGCGGCGACCTGCGCCGCGCCGCCGCCGGGCTCGGGGTCCACGACCGCGACGGTCAGGCCGCGCTGCGCCGCCCGCCAAGCCGTGACCAGGCCGATGATGCCGCCCCCGACGACCAGGACGTCGGTCGTGTGCGTCGTACGGGGTGGTGTTCGTGGATGCATGGGTGTCCAGCCCCTCCCTTCGCCGGCATGACCCGGATCAGGTTCGTACGGTCGGAGGCCGTCCAGCCTCCCTCTCAGCCCGGTACGTCCGGGCTCCCGCGAGTGCTCTGCACGGCAACCCTAGCCCTTGGTGCCCCGGGCCAGGTAGGGCAGCTCCGCGGTCACGGGCAGTGACGGTGTGTCAGAGATCTCGCCGTCGCGCCCTGAGGCACGCCTCGTCCGCCGTCCTAGAGTGATCGGGTGAGTGAGCATCGGAGGCAGGAAGAGCGCCGGGTCGTCGTCGTGGGCGCGGGGATGGCCGGGGTGCAGACCGCCGTGGCCCTGCGCGAGCAGGGGTTCGCCGGCGCGGTCACCCTGATCGGCGCGGAGCCCCACCAGCCGTACGACAGACCGCCGTTGTCCAAGGCCGTGCTCCTCGGCAAGGCGGAGGGCTCCGCCTTCGACGTCGACTTCGAGGCGCTCGGCATCGAGCTGAGCCTGGGCCACGAGGTCACGGGGGTCCGCCCGGCCGACCACGAACTGGACACCGCGTCGGGGCCGGTGCCGTATGACGCACTGGTCATCGCCACCGGGGCCGAACCGATCACGCTCCCAGGGGTCTCCGGAGTCCGCGGCGTCCATCTGCTGCGCACGCTCGACGACGCCGAGCGGCTGCGCCCCGTGCTCGCCGAGCAGCACCGCATCGTGGTCGTCGGCGCGGGCTGGATCGGCGCCGAGTTCGCGACCGCGGCACGCGAGGCGGGCTGCCCGGTCACCGTCGTCGAGGCCGCGGAGCGTCCGCTCGCCGGGGCGCTGCCCGCGGAGGTCGCCGCCCCGATGACGGCCTGGTACGCCGACTCCGGAGCCGAACTGCGCACCCACGCGCGCGTGGACCGCGTCGAGCCCGGCAGCGTCCACCTGGCCGACGGCACCCGGCTGCCCGCGGACGCGGTCGTCGTCGGCATCGGCGCACGCCCCGCCACGGGATGGCTCGCGGACTCCGGCATCACCCTGGGCGCCCACCGGGAGATCCTCGCCGACGACCACCTGAGGACGTCGGAACCCGATGTGTACGCGGTCGGCGACTGCTCCTCCTTCCCCTCGGGGCGGTACGGCGAGCGTCTTCTCGTCCACCACTGGGACAACGCGCTCCAGGGCCCCCGCACGGTGGCGGCGAACATCATCGGCGAGACCCCTTCGGCGTACGACCCCGTCCCGTACTTCTGGTCGGAGCAGTTCGGCCGCTTCGTCCAGTACGCGGGCCATCACGCGTCCGCCGACGAGCTGGTGTGGCGCGGCGACCCTTCGGGCGCGGCCTGGAGCGTGTGCTGGCTGCGGCAGGGGGCTCTGGTGGCCCTTCTCGCGGTGGGCCGCCCCAGGGACCTGGCGCAGGGCCGCAAGCTGATCGAGGCGGGCGCCAGGATCTCCGCCGAGCTGGCCTCGGACCCCGCGGTTCCGCTGAAGAAGGCCCTGCTGGCGTAGCGGTGCCGCCGTCACCGGGGGCCTCTGACCGGCCGCTGTCGGTGCCCGGCGATACCCTTGTTCCCGTGACCGAGATTGACGCAAAGACTGATGCTCTCGTCCCCGAGTGGCTCCACCTTCCCGACATCGCAGAAATGCTCGACGTCGAGGTGACGCGTGTGCGCCAGCTGGTCAAGGAGGGCCAGCTGATCGCCGTACGCCGTGGTGAGAACCGCGCGCTTCAGGTGCCGGCCGCCTTCATCGACGGCGACAAGGTCGTCAAGGGCCTGACCGGCACCCTGACGCTCCTGAAGGACGACGGCTTCTCCGACGAAGAGATGCTGGAGTGGCTCTTCACTCCCGACCCGACCCTGCCCGGCACCCCCGCGCAGGCCCTGAGCGAGAATCGCGGCACGGAGGTGAAGCGCCGCGCCCAGGCGCTCGCCGTCTGACCGATACGGAAAACCGTTGCGTACGGGCCGTGGGTCCCCCGGGGACACGCGGCCCGTAGGCCACCGACGACCGGGGGGACCTTTCCATGGCCGCCAAGCCTGCCCGCGAGCAGCTCGCCGACGCACGCCTCTACCTGTGTGTGGACGCCCGCAAGCGCCAGGGAGACCTCCCCGAGTTCCTCGACGCCGTCCTCGCCGGCGGCGTCGACATCGTGCAGCTGCGCGACAAGGGCATGGAGGCGGCCGAGGAGCTCGACCACCTCCAGGTCTTCGCCGACGCGGCCCGCCGCCACGGCAAGCTCCTCGCGGTGAACGACCGCGCGGACGTCGCGCACGCCATCGGCGCCGACGTGCTGCACCTGGGCCAGGGCGACCTGCCCGTCCCCGCGGCCCGCGCCGTCCTCGGCCAGGACGTCCTCATCGGCCGCTCCACGCACGCCGACACCGAGGCGGCCGCCGCGGCGACGCAGGACGGCGTGGACTACTTCTGCACCGGGCCCTGCTGGCCGACCCCCACCAAGCCCGGCCGGCACGCCCCCGGACTCGACCTCGTCCGGTACACGGCCTCCCTGGGCACCGACCGCCCGTGGTTCGCCATCGGCGGCATCGACGGGGGCAACCTCGACGAGGTGCTCGAAGCGGGCGCCCGCCGGGTCGTCGTCGTACGCGCGATCACGGAGGCGGACGATCCGGGCGCCGCGGCCGCCGACTTCGCGAAGCGGCTGCGTACGGCCTGATCGGCGATCTTCGGCCAACCTTCGGCGACGCTGTCCGCAGGGTGGACGGGGATTGGCCGGTAGCGGTGCCCCGTAGCTAACCTGCCCGTATGGCCCTAGGCACTGCTTCCACCAGAACTGATCGCGCACGCACCGTGCGCGACATGCTCGCGACCGGCAAGACGACGTACTCGTTCGAGTTCTCGGCGCCGAAGACCCCGAAGGGCGAGCGCAACCTGTGGAACGCCCTGCGCCGGGTCGAGGCGGTGGCCCCCAGCTTCGTCTCCGTGACGTACGGAGCGGGTGGGTCCACGCGTGCGGGCACGGTCAAGGAGACGCAGCAGATCGTCGCCGACTCGACGCTCACGCCGGTCGCCCACCTCACCGCGGTCGACCACTCCGTGGCCGAGCTGCGCAACATCATCGGGCAGTACGCGGACGCGGGCATCAGGAACATGCTCGCGGTCCGCGGCGACCCGCCCGGCGACCCCCTCGCGGACTGGGTCAAGCACCCCGAGGGCCTGACGTACGCCGCCGAACTGGTCCAGCTGATCAAGGAGTCGGGTGACTTCTGCGTGGGCGTCGCGGCCTTCCCCGCGATGCACCCGCGCTCGGAGGAATGGGACACCGACGTCCGGCACTTCGTCGACAAGTGCCGCGCCGGCGCCGACTACGCGATCACACAGATGTTCTTCTACCCGGAGGAGTATCTGCGCCTGCGCGACCGGGTCGAGGCCGCGGGCTGTTCGACTCCGATCATCCCGGAGATCATGCCGGTGACGAACGTGCGCATGCTGGAGCGGCTGCCCCAGCTCAGCAACGCTTCCTTCCCCCCGGCGCTCAAAGAGCGCATCCTCACAGCCAAAGACGATCCGGCGGCTGTACGCTCCATTGGCATCGAGTTCGCGACGGAGTTCTGCGCGCGGCTCCTTGACGAGGGTGTGCCGGGGCTGCACTTCATCACGCTGAACAACTCCACGGCCACGCTGGAAATCTACGAGAATCTGGGTCTGCATCACCCGCAGACCTGACCGGTCGTACCCCTGGGGGCGGCGGCCGCGGGGAGAGGGGCGTACATGGGCTGGACGGTCCTCTACATCGCGTTCGGATGCGTCGCGCTGTGGCTGCTGGGCGAAGTGCTGCTGCAGTACAAGGCGCGCTTGCGCTGGCGGCTGCTCGCCTTCGGCGGCTTCCTCGGCGTGGTCATCGGCGTGCTGTTGCCGTCCGTGATCGTCATCGGTGCGGGCGCGATCGCCTTCGCCACGGGACAGACGTACGTGACGCTGTCCTTCAGGCGCGGCTTCTCCACCGGCTGGGCGCTCGGCGGCCGGCCCGGCCTGAGCAAGCGCCGCAAGACGACGCCGCGGGGCGGGGAGGCAATCCAGGAACCGACGCTCCAGGTCTCCGACCTGGAGTACGAGGCGGCGGGCCCGGCGGGACCGCCGCCCGAGGCCCCTCCCGGCGGCGGGGTCTACGCACCGGAGCCGATGCCCGACGACACCGGGCAGTACGGCGTCTACAGCGACGACGCGTACGCACAGCAGCAGGCCCAGCAGTCCGCCCAGCAGGACGGCGCCTACGGCTACGACACGTACGCCACCGCGGGCTACGACCCCCAGCAGCCCTACGCGTACGGCGAGACGGGGCAGCAGCAGTACGCCGCGTACTCCGACCCGTACATCGGGACGCAGTCCTACGGCGGCCAGCAGAGCTACGACGCGTACGGCGACCAGCAGCAGTACGCGCCCTACCCCGCGGCCGATCACTACGGCAGCGGCGCCGGGACCTACAACGAGACGCCGCCCGGCGGGGTCTGGGTGCCCCAGCAGCGCAACGTCGAGGACCCCTACGGGCAGTACGGCGGCGAACTCCCGCCGGAGCAGCCCTACCCCTACCAGGGCGAGCAGGCCCAGGGGAACGGCTACGACGCGGGCTACAACGAGCAGTACCGCTACTGAGCCCTCGGGCCCGCGGTCCTGCTCACTGCGAGCCCCGGAACTCCGGTCCCTCCACGATCAGTCCGGCGACCAGCGTGCCGGACATGCCCGCGTGCGGAAGACCGCCGCCGGGATGGGCCCAGCCGCCGGCCGCGAAGAGCCCGGGAAGACGCGTGCTGTTGGCCGGGTGGAGCAGCCGGCCCTCAGCCGCCGCGAGGGACGGGGGCGGGACCGCGCCGCCTTCGGCGCCGGTGGCCTCCGCGATGTCGGCGGGGGTGCGCGTCTCGTGCCACAGCAGGCGGTCCCGGAGTCCGGGCAGCACGGCCTCGGCGCGGTCGAGCAACCCCTCCACGTCCGCCGCGGTGACCTCCGTGTGCGCGGGCACGGTGACCGTCAGGGTGACCGCCTCGTGCTCCGCGTCGGGTGTGAGCGCCGGGTCGGCCGGGCGCAGCACCGTGAGGGTGGGGGCGGCGGGCAGCCCCGGTCGGTCCCCGAAGAGCCGGTCGAGCTCGTCCCCGCGGTCGGGGGTGTGCAGCACCGTGCGGTGGGGCGTGCCGTCCGGCCGCGCGCCGGTCAGCGCCAGGAAGATCATCAGGCGGCTGGGAAGACCCGAGCGAGCCTGGATCTCACCCTCCGCGCGTATGTTCACACCGGAACCGCCGGGCATGCCGGATACACCGGACAACAAGCCGTCCAGTGCGCCGGGCGCGACCCCGGCGACCACGAAGTCCGCCTCGTGCGCCGTCCCGTCGGCGAGCTCGACGCCCGCCGCGCGGCCGTCCTTCTCGATGATCCGGGTCACCGGGGAGTCGAACGCGAACTCGACGCGCCGGGCGAGACACCGCTCGTACACCGCACGGGCGAGCGCGCGCATCCCGCCGCGCACGGACCACGCGCCGAAGGTGTGCTCCATGTAGGGCAGGACGGCCGCGCTCGCGGGGGTCACCCGGGGGTCCAGGCCGTTCGCGAGGGCGTACTGCTCGAGGAGTGCCAGGAGGCGTGCGTCGCCGCCCAGTTCGAGCTCACCGACCTCGGTGAGGGTCTTCGCGCGCCGCTCGCGCCGCAGCAGGCGCTTGTACGGCACCGAGGGGTAGGGCTCGCGCTCGGCGAGCACCTGCCAGTTCGGCCACAGGGGCTCTTCCAGGAGGGGGCGCCGGGTACGGTCCCACGCCTCACGGGCGCGGTTCATGTACGCCGACCAGCGGGCGCCCGCGTCGCCGCCGAGCGCCGCGTCCAGGGCATCGCCGACGCCCGCGCGCGAGGCGTTCGGCAGATCGGCCGTCGTGCCGTCCGCGAAGACGTGCCGCACGGCGGGCTCCACCTGGGAGAGCTCGACGCACTTCTCCAGGGGTTCCTTGCCCGTCTTGACGAACAGGTCGCGATAGACGGCGGGGAGCTGCAGGAGGCCCGGACCCGTGTCGAAGGCGAAGCCGTCCCGCTCGACGCTGCCGAGCGCGCCGCCGTACGTCCCCGACCGCTCGTGGACCACCACCCGGTGGCCCGCGACGGCCAGCCGGGCGGCCGCCGTCATCGCGCCCATCCCGGCGCCGATCACCACAATCCGTGCCATGCCAGGGACTTTATCGGCCGCCACTGACAGTCACGCGGGGAGCCCTCAGTCCGGCGGCCGGCCTCCGTGCGCCGCCAACTGCCTCTCCTCGCGCCGCTGCGCCCTGCGCCGCAGGAACCGCCGGATACGCGAGATCAGGAAGTACAGCAGGATCAGGCCGAGCAGCAGCAGGGCGGCCGCGATGATCGCCGCCGCCTCCGGATGGAACATCGCGAAGGTGACGATGCCGGCCACCCCGAGATCCTCCGCCGTGCTCACGATGACGTTGCTGAACGGCTCCGGCGAGGTGTTGATCGCCATCCGCGTCCCGGCCTTCACGCAGTGGCTGGCCAGCGCCGTCGAGCCGCCCACCGCGCCCGCGGCCAAGTCGGGGAGCGAACCGCTCTGCCCGGCGAGCAGCGCGCCCACCACGGCGCCGGACACCGGCCGGATCACGGTGTGCGCCGTGTCCCACACCGAGTCGACGTAAGGGATCTTGTCGGCGACGGCCTCGCAGGCGAAGAGGACCCCGGCGACGATCAGCACATCAGGACGTTGCAGCGACTGAGGGACCTCGTCGGTGATCCCGGTCGCGCCGAAGAGACCGAGCAGCAGGACCACCGCGTACGCGTTGATCCCGCTCGCCCAGCCGCTGGTGAAGACCAGGGGGAGTACGGACACGGACGCGATCGTAACCAGTCGGGAACGACCCGGCCTGGGGTTGAGTGCCCAGGTCTGAGTATCCGTACCTAGTGATGGAGATGAGTATCAGCGCGGATGGGTCCCGACCTGCGCAGACGGAAGAGTGAGGGACACGGAGAAGGGCGCGGCGCCCGTACCGCCGACACGGGGCGGCGGAACGGCGCCACGCCCTTGGCCGCTCCTCCCACCCCGCCGAAGGTGGGAGTGAGACGCGGGGAGACGGACGGCGGCTCGGGAATGACCACCCGAGGGGCCGAACGGGGGACTGCGGGGGAACACGAGAGGCGCCGGTCCGGTGCCGTCTGGAGAACAGGAGGCACCGGACCGGCGCCTTGTCGTGCGTGCCCGACGGCCGCTCAGCGGCCGCCGCTCACCCGGCCCTGCAGCAGGCGCGAGAGCGCCGAGTGCACGTCGTCGAGGGAGCGCTCCGGCTGGAAGGCCTGCCAGTCCAAGGCCGCCACCAGGACCATCCCGACGAGCGCGGCGGCCGTCAGGGGGATGTCGATCTCCTCGCTGAGCTCGCCGTTCTCGACGCCCGCGCGAAGCACGTCCTCCACGACGGCGACCGCCTGCTGCCTGACCACCATCAGGGTGGACTGCCAGGCGCGGTTGGTGCGCCACAGCTCGGCGACGTACAGCTGGGTGAAGGCGGGGTAGCGGTCGATGAAGACCAGGCCTGCCCGGATCATCGCGTCCAGCGCGTCGACCTGGCTGCCGCCGCGCTCCGCCGCCTTCTCGGACGCCTCCTTCAGGGAGGCGGTGAGCAGGCCGACGCCGTGCCGCAGCAGCTCTTCGAAGAGCACCGACTTGCTCGCGAAGTTGTAGTAGACCGTGCCCTTCGCGACCCCGGCCCGCTCGGCGATCTCGTCGACCGTCGTGGCCGAGAAGCCCTGCTCCGCGATGAGGGTGACGGCCGCCTCGTAGAGCTTCTGCCGGGTGGCCTCACGCCGGGTGCTGGTTGCGCTGCTGTCCATGGGCCCGATTCTCACAGGTCTCGGCGCCCGGGCAGGCGCACTTGCGGGTCTCACAGGCTCAGCTCCGGGTGCAGGCGGTCCAGGGTCCACACCTGCTTCTGGCGCGCGGAGAGCGCGGTCAGCGCGAGGGCGCCCGCCGTGAAGGCCGTGAGGACCACGCACGCCTGCCAGACGGGACCGAGCCCGCCGCCCGTGATGAGCCTCCTCAGGGCGTCGACCACGTAACTCATCGGCAGGAAGGGGTGGATCGCGCCGAAGAAGGACGGACTCGTCTGGACGGGGTACGTGCCGCCCGCAGAGGTCAGCTGGAGCATCAGAACGGCGAGGACGAGGATGCGCCCGGCCGCCCCGAAGCGCGCGTTCAGCCACTGCACGATCGCCGCGAAGCAGCACGTCACCAGGCAGAGGAAGCCCACCGTCCCGGCGGCCCGCGCCATCTGCAGGCCGAGGCCCCAGTGCAGGACCGACATCAGGGCCGCGGTCTGGAGCACGCCGAGCGCGGCGACCGGCAGCCAGCCGGCGAACGCGATCCGCCAGGCGGAGGCGCCCGCCGCGAGCGCGCGCCGGTTGAGCGGCTGGATCAGCATGTACGCCACCATCGCGCCGACCCACAGGGACAGCGGGATGAAGTACGGGGCGAAACCGGTGCCGTAGTTGGGCGCCTTGTGCATCGACTGGGAGGCGAGCTGCACCGGGTCGGCCATGACGTCGGTGCGCTGGTCGCGGTCCTTCTTGTCGTAGTCGGGGATCTTCTTGACGCCGTCGTGCAGCCCGCCGGACAGCTTCTCGGAGCCGTCGGCCAGCTTGAACAGGCCGCCCTTGAGGTCGTCCGCGCCCGTCTTGAGCTTGCCGATGCCGGTGTCGAGGTCGTCGGCGCCGGTCTTGGCGGTGCCGAGGCCCGTGTGCAGCTTCTTGGCGCCCTTGGCGACCTTGCCCGCGCCCGTGTTGAGCTCGTTGATCTGGGTGACGGCCTTGTTCAGGTCCTCGTCCAGGTGCGGGGCCCGCTCGGCCAGCGCCTCGGACTTCTTCTGCAGCGCGGCCAGGTGCTTGTCGAGCTTCGTGGCGTCGCTGTCGTGGTCCTTGATCACGGTGTTCATGTCGTCCGCGATGGTCGACACGTTCTCGGCGGCCTTCTTGGCCTTCTTGAGCTGCGGGCAGGCAGGGTCGGGCACCGGGAGGTTCTCGCAGCGATCCGTGTAGAGGCCGCCGATGATTTCGGACCCCTCCTCGGCGCCCTTGGCCGCCTCGGGGGCGAGCTTGACCCAGGTGGCCAGGTTGGTGCGCAGGGCCTTGGAGGAGTCGGCGACGAGCTTGGCCGTGTCGCCGATGGTCTTGCCGTTGTCCTTGAGGAAGGGCCGCACCTCGTCCGCGGTGCCGTTCACCTTGTCGGCCAGCTTCTGGGTGCCGTCCGAGACCTTCTTCGACCCGGTCTGCAGTTCACCGGCGCCCTTGTCGAGCTTCTTGATGCCCCCGGCCAGGTCCCCGCTGCCCTTCTTGGCGTCCTTGAGGCCGGTCGCGAGCTTCTTGGAGCCCTTCTTGGCCTCGCCGATGCCGCTGTCGAGCTTGTCGGCGCCCTTGGCGGCCTTCTCGGTCGCCCCGTGGATGTCGGAGAACGAGATGAAGATCTTGTCGAGGAAGGAGCGCGAGGCCTTCGTGGAGGCCGCCGTGCGCACCTCGGAGAAGACCGTCCGGGAGATCTGCCCGACGATGTAGTTGTTGGCGTCGTTCGTGCGGACCTGCAGGGCGCTCGTCTCCGGGGAGTCGCCCGAACTCGACGCGACGCGCTTGCTGAAGTCGGACGGCATCGTCAGCGACAGGTAGTACGTCCCGTCCTCGACCCCTTCACGGGCCTCGGCGGAACTCACCTCGCGCCAGTCGAAGGTCTTGCTGTCCTTGAGCCCGTCGACGATGCCGTCACCCACCGCGAGCTTCTTGCCGGAGGCCGTGGCGCCCTTGTCGTCGTTCACGAGCGCCACGGGTATGCGGTCGAGGCGGCCGTAGGGGTCCCAGAACGAGCAGAGGTACAGCGCGCCGTACAGCAGGGGCAGCAGCAGGAGCGCGACGAGCGCGGCACGCGGCAGCTTCCCCCTGCCGAAGCGCCTGAGCTCAAGCGAGGCCAGCTTCGGCGAGCGCATCCGCCGTCTCCTTGTCGTCGTCGTTGGCGTCGTTGTCGTCGGCGCGGTCCGTGCACACGGCGATCGCGTCGTCGGGGGCTTCGTTGCACACGGCCACGACGGTGATGCCGCTCTGCGTGAGGGACCTCAACAGGTCCCAGGCCTCGCGCCGTTCGGCGTCCGACAGCTTGAGGTCGACGTCGTCGACGCCGAGCAGCCGGGGCCGCCCGATCAATGCGAGGGCCACGGAGAGCCGCAGGATCTCCAGGCGCTCCAGGTCGCGTACGGAGGTCCGCCGCCCCTTGGGCAGCGACTCCATGTCGAGCCCCGCGGCGGTCAGCGCCGAGTCGACCCGCAGCCGCGCCTCGGCCCTCCGCTCGGCGCGCGGCCTCAGCAGGCCCCGCAGGGAGCCGCCGAACCGCCGCTGCAGCAGCGCCCGTTCGTGCAGATGCTCGGCGACGGTCAGCGCCGGATCGAGGTCCGTCACGCCGGGCACGGGCCCGAGCGCGCTGATGCGGCGGACCGCCGCGAGCTGCTTGGGCAGCCGGAAGCCCCCCACCGAGGCCTCACCCTCGGTGGGGCGCATCCGCCCGGTGAGCGCGAGCAGCAGACAGGTGCGGCCCGACCCCGAAGCCCCCTGGATCGCGATGAGCGACCCGGGTGCGGCCTCGACGCCGACCCCGCGGAACGCCCAGCCCCGCGGTCCCTTGAGCCCGAACTCCCGTGCTGTGACGGCGGCTCCCCGCTCGCCGTCGTTCGGCCCGTCCACAGTTCCCCCTCGCGCCCTCTTTTTGAACTGACTGGTCAGTGCAAAAACTAACGCGAACCGCCGATCGAGGCAAAAGCGCAGGTCAGAGCCGATTGTCAGTGGCGTACTACACGATGTGCACATACGGCCACATAGCCGTTACGCGACGACAGGAGGTTCGTCATGGCCAGCACTTCCGCAGCAGCCGCACGTCGGCACCGCCCCGTCGGCCCTGCCCCCTCACTGACCGGCCCCGCGAGCGACGTGCACCCCGTCCTGCGCCGGGCCACGGCCCCGCCCGCCGCACTCGAACTGCTCGCCCAGGCCCGCGCCGGCATCGACGAGGCCGCGCACCTGCAGCCCCCGAACGAGCGCTATGCCACGGCCCACCTCGCGGCCCTGCGCACCGCGGCCGCCGTCCTCGCCGCCCGCGGCAGGCCCGAGGCGACCCCGCGCCGCAGGCAGCGCATCCGCAGCGCCTGGGAGGTGCTCCCCGAGATAGCGCCCGAACTGGCCGAGTGGAGCGCCCTGTTCGCCTCCGGAGCGCCGCGCAGGGCCCGCGCGGAGGCCGGCATACAGGGCGCGGCCACCGTCCGGGACGCGGACGATCTGCTGCGTGACGTCGGGATGTTCTTACGCCTCGTCGAGCGGATGCTGGGCCTGCAGCCCGTGCTGCCCCAGCCCAGGCGGGAGCCGCCGGACGCGAGCCGGGACGGGTGACGGGGCAGTCGTCCGAAGGCAATAAGGTGGGAGCGCCCGCACCCTCCTGACTGCCGCAAGAGCAGGCGGAGGAACCCCCTAGCTCCGCCGCGGACGTGCGGTGGACGCGCCGAGGAGTCAACTGCCGTGTCGGACCCGATGCGCCCCCGCGCTTCTCTCCGTACCGCCGTGGTCTGGGAGGTCCTCAAGGACGCCCTCGACCGCCGGGTCAAGGCCACGGGCCGGGAGTCACACTCCCTCGACGTGCTCGACACCGGAGGCGGCAGCGGGAACTTCGCCGTGCCCGTCGCCCGCCTCGGCCACCGCGTCACCGTCGTCGACCCCAGCCCGAACGCCCTCTTCGCCCTCGAGCGCCGGGCCGCCGAGGCGGGTGTCGCCGACCGCGTGCGCGGCGTCCAGGGCGACGTGCTCGGCCTCTTCGACGTCGTGGAGCGGGCCGGGTTCGACGCCGTCCTGTGCCACGGCGTCCTGGAGTACGTGGACGACCCCGCCGAGGGCGTGCGCAACGCGGTCAGCGCCCTGCGGCCCTCCGGCATTCTGAGCCTGCTCGCCGCCGGCCTCGGCGGAGCCGTGCTCGCCAGGGCGCTCGCCGGGCACTTCACCGAGGCCAGGCAGGCGCTCGACGACCCGGCGGGCCGCTGGGGCGAGGGCGACCCCGTGCCGCGGCGCTTCACCGCCGAACAGCTCACCGGTCTGGTCGAGGCCGCAGGCGTCAGGGTGGATGCCGTGCACGGTGTGCGGGTCTTCGCCGACCTGGTTCCCGGCGTCCTCGTGGACACCGAGCCCGGTGCGCTCGAGGCCCTGCTCAAGCTGGAGGCGGCCGCCGCGGAGCTCGCCGCCTTCCACTCCGTGGCCACCCAGTTGCATGTGCTCGGTGAGACCCGGGATGCCGCCGAGGCCTGATGTCCGCCATGGCCCACCCGCTGATCAGCGGCGCAGCCGCACATGGAGTACGGCACACACCCCCCGAACGGGCTACGGGCGCCGTATGATCGAGGCAGACCGTCCGGCATGCCGGATCGGCCGCTGGGGAATGAACGCTTCAGTAGGCCGGAGCGGCAGGGTGGTCCGGTTTGGCGAAGTTGGCGCAGAGGGGCGGGTTTCACGGGGGCGATTCCCTGCCTATCCTGAAGGGGACCCCCGGTCGCCCCGGCGACTGCACGATGAGGAGGACTCCGTGCCGCTCTCGGAGCACGAGCAGCGCATGCTCGAGCAGATGGAGCGAGCGCTGTACGCCGAAGATCCCAAGTTCGCGACAGCGCTCGAGGGAAGCGGGCTGCGTACGTACACCCGGCGACGGGTCTACCAAGCGGTCGCGGGCTTCCTTGTGGGTATTGCCCTTCTCATGGCGGGAATGGTCGCCCAGCAGATCTGGGTGAGTGTGGTCGGTTTCCTCGTCATGCTGGGCTGTGCGGTGCTCGCCGTCACCGGATGGCGCAAGGCGCCCAAGCCAGGTGAACAGCCCGCCGCCGGCGCGCCAGCGGCCCCGGGCAGCACCCCGGCCCGTCGGCAGACCAGGCAGCGCCGGTCGATGATGGACCGGATCGAGCAGCGTTGGCAGCGCCGCCGCGACGAACAGGGCCAATGAGTTCTTAGTTCTTCAGCAGTGCGTAAGGGGTGACCGCCCAGGCGGTCACCCCTTACGCATGCTCTCTAGCTCTCCTGCTGCGAAGGCTTCCGCAGCGCCGTCCACCGCCTGGCGATCCGCTCGGACCACCGCGCCTTGACCGCCGTCCAGCGGTCCGAGGCCGCCCACACCACCCGTGCGGCCGAACGCGGGGCAAGTGTCGCCCGCAGCCGTGCCGAGCGGTTCGACGTGGCCAGCAGACCGGCCGAGACGCGGTGCACGTCGTCGGCCAGGCCCGCCGTCAGCTGCGGCCGAGGCGCGTACAGCACCTGCTCGACCGCGGCGGCCAGCCGGTGGACGGAATCCGCGGGTGCCGCGGTGAGCTGACCGATCCGTACGATCCGGGCCGCCGCCTTGCGCGGGGTCTGTGACTCGTCCGGCGTGATCCCGTGGTCCCAGGCCGTGTCGGTCACCTCCAGCCAGGCGGCCAGGGTCCGCGCGGCCGCGTCCGCCTCCGTACGGCCCGTCGAGCCCAGACGCACCGCGCGGACGCGTCGGCGCCACACCATCGGCAGCAAGGGCAAACCGAGGACCACAAGCGCCCCCAGGGTCACCGCCACGATCGTGTCGATCGGCGGTCCGTCCCCACCCGAACCGCCCGCGATCGCCGGGGCCGTGCTCGCGCAGCCGCCCTGCCTCTGCTGGTCGGGCGGGCAGCTCGCGGAGGCGGAGGGCTCGTCGGACGGCGCCGACGACGAGGTCGGCTCGGGCGCCGCCGGGTCGCTCGAGCCGTCGGACGGGGTGTCCGGGCGGGTGTACTCCGGCACCGTGCCGCGGTTCGGGGTGGGCTCGAAGCGGGTCCAGCCCACGCCCTCGAAGTACAGCTCGGGCCAGGCGTGCGCGTCCCGCAGGCCGACCGACATGGAGCCGTCCGCCTGCGCGGCGCCGGGCGTGAAGCCCACCGCCACGCGCGCGGGGATGTCCAGCGTCCGCGCCATCGAGGCCATCGCGAACGAGAAGTGGACGCAGAAGCCTTCCTTCTGCTCCAGGAAGCGGGCGATCGCCGCCGGGCCGCTGCCCGCGCGCACCTGCGTGTTGTAGGTGAAGCCGCCCTCCGAGGCGAAGTAGTCCTGGAGCTTGACCGCTTTCTCGTAGTCGTTCGACGAGCCCTTGGTGATCTTGCGGGCCTCGGACGCCACCACGGACGGCAAGGTCTCGGGGACCTTGGTGAACTCCCGCGCGATCTGCCGCGGCGGCTCGGCGGCGTTGGCCAGCTGCTCGGCCGTGGGCTGCACGATGAGGCTCTTGACCTCGTACTGCGCGCCGCGTGTCGTCTGCCCGCGGTCACCCACCAGGGCGCGTCCCACCGGCTCGTACCGCCAGCGGCCGTTGATCTTCACCTCGCTCGCCGGGTAGGGCATCGGCAGCCAGTTCTGCGCGTAGCTGTCGGCGGCGGAGATGTTCGTCTGGATCTCGCTCCTGCGGACGTCGGGATAGAGCCCCGGCGGGTCCTCCAGGCGCGGGGGCACGTCCTCGATGCTGCGGACGGTGGTCTTCCAGGTCGTGCCGTCGAACTGGTCGAGGGAGACGATCCGCAGGTAGAGGTTCTCCGTCTCCTTGGCGTTCGTCTTGTACGAGATGACCTCGCGGTCGTCCGGTTCGTTCAGGCTGTCCTGGAGCGCGACCAGCGGGTTCACCGCGGAGATCGTGCCGCCACCACCGGAACCCGAGCCTCCGGCGCCGCCGGAACCGTCGAGGAGCCCGCCGTCCAGGGCGGGCAGTGCGAGCGGCACCACCAGGGCGATGCCCAGGGCCACCGCGCCGATGCGCCGGCCCGTGCGGACCGGCGCGATCGCACCGCTGTCGGTCTCCAGGCCCCCGGAGATCCGGCCGGGCGCGCGCGCCGCGCCCCCGAAGACCCGCCCCCACTGGGAGAGCCGGTCCCGGCCCTCGGCCAGGAGCAGCAGCAGATATCCGGCGGCGGCGAGCAGGAACCACAGCCACCCGGCCCCGTCCCCGGAGAGCCCCGCCGCGACCGAGTACAGCGCGAGCAGCGGAAGACCCGCGGGCGCCGCCGTACGGAACGTCACCGCGAGGGCGTCCACCGCGAGGCCGATCACCAGGACGCCGCCGACCAGCATCAGCCGGATGCCGTCACTGAGCGGCGCCGGGATCGCGTACTGCCCGACGTCGTTGCCGCCTGCCTCCAGGAGCAGTCCGAACTTCCGGAACACGTCGGGGCCCGGGATCACGCCGCCGATCGCCTGCTCGCGGGCGAATACCAGCGTCAGCATCAGCAGCGTCACCAGGGCCTGCACCGCGACCGTGACCGGCCGGGCCAGCGGGACCCGCCGGGTGAGCGCCCCCACGCCGCTCTGCAGCGCGAGGAGGATCGCCGCCTGGACGAACCACGTCGCCGGATCGACGAGCGGCAGCAGCGCCCCCGAGGCCATCAGCGTGGCCGCCGTGGCACAGAGCGCGAGTCGCGCGCGCCCACTCATGAACGTCCCCCTGTTGTCGTGCCCTTGGTCCCGTCTGCCGGGCCGCCGCCGGTCCGCGGCCCCCGCCTCATGCCCAGCCCCCGGTCGTCGTGCCCGCCGTGGGAGCCGGGCCCGCGCCCGCCCGCAGATGGTCCGCCTGGCGCCACAGGTCCACCAGGGCGACCCCGGGAGGCACCGCCACGGCCGTCCAGCCCGCCTCGCGCAGCATCCGGACCCGCTCGTCGCCGGGGCCCTCGGGAACGCCGCCGGTGCCCTGCGCCCAGACCGTGGCGTCCAGGACGAAGGCGACCGCGGCGCCGCTGCGCTGGCGCATCTTGGCGGCCACCGTCGCCTGTTCCTCGTCGAGGTCGCCGAAGAAGGCGATCAGCAGGCCTTCGTTGCCCCCGCGCAGCACGTCGTACGCCGGGGAGAGTCCCGTGCCGTCCGAGTGGTCGATCACCGCGAGGGTGTCCATCATCAGTCCCGCCGCGTCCGCGGACTCCTGGCTCGCGCCCGCGAAGCCGTCCGAGCCCTCGCCGGGCACGGAATTGCCGGTGTCCGTCAACAGTCGTACGGAGAAGCCCCGTTCGAGCATGTGGACCAGGGCGGACGCCGTGCCCGAGACCGCCCACTCGAAGGCCGAGTCGGGCCCGGCGCCCCGGAAGGCGCGTGCCCGGGTATCGAGCAGCACCGTGCAGCGGGCCCGCTGCGGCTGCTCCTCGCGGCGCACCATGAGCTCCCCGTAGCGGGCCGTGGAGCGCCAGTGGACGCGGCGCAGGTCGTCGCCGTGGCGGTAGCCCCGCGGGATCACGTCGTCCTCGCCCGCGAGGGCCAGCGAGCGGTTGCGCCCGTCGCCGTACCCCTTGGCCTCGCCGGTGAGCCGTACAGGCGGCAGGGCCTCCACCCGCGGGATGACCGTCAGGGTGTCGTACGTGGAGAAGGAGCGGGTCAGTTCGCACATCCCGAACGGGTCCGTCAGGCGCAGTTGCAGCGGCCCCAGCGGATAGCGCCCCCGCAGGTCCGAGCGGACGCGGTAGGACACCTCACGGCGGCCGCCCGCCTCCACCCGGTCGAGCACGAACCGGGGCCGCGGCCCCAGGACGTAGGGCACCCGGTCCTGGAGCATGAGCAGTCCCGTGGGCAGCCGCGAGACGTTGTCCATCCGCAGGTGGACCCGCGCCTCCGAACTGGCCGGCACGCGCGCGGGGGAGAGCCTGCGGCTGCCCGCGACGCGGTAACGGGTGCGGTAGAGCACCGTCGCGCACACCAGCGGGAGCACGGCGAGCAGCAGCCCGACCCGGAGCAGATCGCTCTGCCCCAGGACGTAGGCGCAGATGGCCGCGGCGACCCCGGCGGCGAGGAACGAACGCCCGCGCGTGGTCAGCCCCGCGAGCGCGGTCCGCAGTCCGCCCTTGCCCTCCTCGTCCTGCGCCGGCTGCGGCCCCCCGGCCGCCATCACAGCCTCCGCGCGCCGGGCGGCTGCTGGTTGAAGTAGCCGCTGTTCGGCTGGACGGCGGCGGGCACGGGCGTGCGCTGGAGGATCTCCAGGACGACGGACTCAGCCGTACGCCGGTTCAACTGGGCCTGGGCCGTGGGCAGCAGCCGGTGCGCGAGCACCGCCACGGCGAGGGCCTGGACGTCGTCCGGCAGGGCGAAGTCGCGGCCGCTGAGCGCCGCGGAGGCCTTGGCCGCCCGCAGCAGGTGCAGCGTCGCGCGCGGCGACGCCCCGAGTCTCAGGTCCGGGTGGTTGCGGGTGGCCGCCACCAGGTCCACGGCGTACCGCCGTACGGCCTCGGCGACGTGGACCGTGCGGACCGCGTCGATGAGCTTGACGATGTCGTGCGCGTGCGCCACCGGCTGGAGGTCGTCGAGCGGCGAGACACCGCCGTGCACGTCCAGCATCTGCAGCTCGGCCTCCGCGTTCGGATAGCCGATCGAGACGCGCGCCATGAAGCGGTCGCGCTGCGCCTCGGGGAGGGGATAGGTCCCCTCCATCTCGACGGGGTTCTGCGTCGCCACCACCATGAAGGGGCTCGGCAGTTCGTAGGTCTGCCCGTCGATGGTGACCTGGCGCTCCTCCATGGACTCCAGGAGCGCCGACTGCGTCTTGGGGGACGCGCGGTTGATCTCGTCGCCGATCACGATCTGCGCGAAGATCGCGCCGGGCTTGAACTCGAAGTCCCTGCGCTGCTGGTCGAAGATCGACACACCGGTGATGTCCGACGGCAGCAGGTCGGGCGTGAACTGGATGCGCCGCACGGAGCAGTCGATCGACCGCGCCAGCGCCTTGGCGAGCATGGTCTTGCCCACGCCCGGCACATCCTCGATCAGCAGATGCCCCTCGGCGAGGAGCACGGTCAGCGAAAGCCGTACGACCTCTGGCTTGCCCTCGATCACACCCTCGACCGACCCGCGGACACGCTCCGCTGTGGCGGTCAGATCTGTGAGGCTCGCTCGATCGTCATAGGTCGTCACCCGGCCCTCCTCGGACACGTTCTCCCGGGCCGACGCATGTGTGTGCGGCCCGGCCCACCCCGAATCACGGACACCACGCACGAAACGTTCAGCGTGGTGCCCACCCCGCATTCTTGTTGGGCATACCGGGTTGTGTCACTCGCCCGCGGATAACTGGCGACGATATGTCAGCTCTTACGGCCTTTTGCCTGCCGAGGTGTTCCGGAAAGATCCCCTCCGGACCCGGTCACGCAGGGTCGATCTCCCGCAGCAGACCGGTGGTCACATCGAAGACGAATCCCCGCACATCGTCGGTGTGCAGGAGGAACGGCGAGGTCCGCACCCGCTCCATCGACTGGCGTACGTCCTGATCGACGTCGCGGAAGGACTCCACCGCCCAGGCGGGCCGCTGGCCGACCTCGAGCTCCAGCTCGTGCCGGAACTCCTCGGTGAGGCTCTCCAGACCGCAGCTGGTGTGGTGGATCAGCACGACGCTGCGGGTGCCGAGCGCGCGCTGGCTGATCGTCAGGGAGCGCATGACGTCGTCGGTGACCACGCCGCCCGCGTTGCGGATGGTGTGGCAGTCGCCCAGTTCGAGGCCGAGCGCGGCGTGCAGGTCGATGCGGGCGTCCATGCAGGAGACGACGGCCACACCGAGGACGGGTCGTGCGTCCATGCCGGGGTCCGTGAAGTCGGATGCGTACCGCTTGTTCGCCTCGACGAGGCGGTCCGTGACGGTGTCACCGGCGGTTATGCCGCCGGTCGGCTCTGCGGGGAAGCCCGTGGGCGATGCGGAAGTCGACATGGCTATGACGGTAGTCGTCACTGATCGCCGGGGCCCGCTGTGAGAAGGGACAAAGAACGTCAATGAGTCTTGTTGTGAGCTAACCCACAGGGGTGTGCCGCCTACGCCCGAACGGGTGACGAGGCGTCTTCCGAGGCCCGCCGACGACCCGTCCGCGACGCGCAGGCCAGTTGATTGACCGGGCGACACGGTGGACTAAAGTGACGCGAAGTGGGAGCCGTGACCCTGCTCCCAGCTGGACTGTTCACCCGGAGATTTCCTGAATCCCCCCACGTGCGCCGCGCGTACGTACGGCTCGGCCTCCTCCCGCTCCCGGTCGGCTGACGCCACTTCCCCGGCGCCAGCAGGCCATTCCCCTTCTGGAGCGGGCGGGGACCCGGCCGTGCGTCACCGCGCTTCGCGCCGGACCTGAGAGGGCCCTTTGAGCCATACCCGACACGTCCCGGTGATGCTCCAGCGATGCCTGGACCTGTTGGCCCCCGCGCTGGCCGAGCCGGGCGCGGTCGTCGTCGACTGCACCCTCGGACTCGGCGGCCACAGCGAGGCGCTGCTTTCCACCTTCCCGTCGGCCCGCCTGATCGGCCTCGACCGGGACAAGGAAGCGCTGCGGCTCTCCGGAGAGCGGCTCGCCCCCTTCGGTGACCGGGCCGAGCTGGTGCACGCCGTCTACGACGAACTGCCCGAGGTGCTCGACCGCCTCGGCATCGCGAAGGTCCAGGGCGTCCTGTTCGACCTCGGCGTCTCCTCGATGCAACTCGACGAGGCCGACCGGGGCTTCGCCTACGCCCAGGACGCACCGCTGGACATGCGCATGGACCAGACGACCGGCATGAGCGCCGCCGAGGTCCTCAACACGTACGCACCGGGCGAACTGGTGCGGATCCTGCGCCAGTACGGCGAGGAGAAGCAGGCCAAGCGGATCGTGAGCGCGGTCGTCCGCGAGCGCGAGAAGGAGCCGTTCAGCAACAGCGCGCGGCTCGTCGAGCTGATCCGTGACTCCCTGCCGCAGGCCGCCAAGCGCACCGGCGGCAACCCCGCCAAGCGCACCTTCCAGGCCCTGCGCATCGAGGTCAACGGCGAGCTGAGCGTCCTGGAGGCGGCCATCCCGGCGGCCGTGAAGGCCCTCGCCGTCGGCGGCCGCATCGCCGTCCTGTCGTACCACTCGCTGGAGGACCGGCTGGTCAAGCAGGTGTTCGCGGCCGGCGCCGCGACGACCGCGCCGCCCGGCCTGCCCATCGTCCCCGAGCGCTACCAGCCCCGGCTCAAGCTGCTCACGCGCGGCGCCGAACTCCCCACCGAGGAAGAGGTCGCCGAGAACCGCCGGGCGGCCCCGGCACGGCTGCGGGGTGCGCAGCGCATCCGCGAGGAGGCCCCGTGAAGCGCGCCCGCCGGGAGGACCCGTGAACGGCGTCCCTGAGGAGGCCCCATGAGCAAGAAGCCCCAGCTGCGGGGGAGGGCCGCCCGCCTCGCGCGGCTGCTGCCGTCGGGGCCGAGCCAGGCCGCGCGCACGCCGTTCGTGCTGCTCGTCGTGCTGCTGCTCGGCGGCGGTCTGATCACGCTCCTTATCCTGAACTCCTCGCTCAACGAAGGCTCGTTCCAGCTGAGCGAGCTCAAGAAGGAGACGACGGAGCTCACCGACCAGGAGCAGGAGCTCCAGCGGGACGTGGACGCCTACGCCGCCCCCGAGGCCCTTCAGCGCCGCGCCAGTGAGCTCGGCATGGTGCCGGGCGGCGACCCGGCCTTCCTGAACCCGGACGGCACCGTGCGCGGTGTCCCCGGAGCCGCCGAGCGGTCCTCCGCGCTGAACCCGGACCCGCGCCCGCAGGAGGTGGCGTCCCCGGCGCCCTCGGTCTCCGTCCCGGTGGTTCCGTCACCCACACCGCCCCAGGCGTCCCCGGCGCCCTCCGCCCCGGCCCCGGACGCCTCGCCCACGCCCGACCCCTCCGCGACGCCCGGCCCCACGACCTCCGGCAGGTGACGTAAGTGACGGACCGCCAACCCCCGCGACGCAGGGTCCCGGGACCCGCGCGGCCCTCGCGCCCCGCCCGCCCCGGCGAACAGCGCCGCCCGGCAGGCGGGGCCCGCCCCGCCGCCCGCCGCCCGCGCCCCGCCACCCCCAGGCAGCCGCCCCGCACCATCCGCCTCGGCAGCCCGCGGCCCCGCCTGCGCATGGTGAGCCTCGGTCTGTCCCTGGTGATGCTGGCCTTCGTCGTACGCCTCCTGCAGGTGCAGGCGGTCGATGCGAGCGTCTACACCGCCAAGGCCGAGAAGAACCGCTACTTCAGCCATGTCCTGACCGCCGAGCGCGGCGGCATCACCGACCGCCGCGGCGTCGAACTGGCCGCCAGCGTGGACGCGTACGACATCACGGCCGACCCCACGATGTTCACCGCCAAAGAAATGGGCATCAAGGACGCGCCCGAGCAGGCCGCCGCGCTCCTCGCGCCGATCCTGGACAAGGACGTCGACCGGCTCACCGAACAGCTGAAGACCCCCAAGACGCGCTACGTCCTGCTCGCCCGCCGGCAGACCCCGCAGGTCTGGAAGCAGATCAAGGACCTGCGCAGCGCGCTCGCCGACAAGGCGAGCGCCGACAAGAAGAGCGCCAACATCCTGGCGGGCGTCTTCCAGGACCCCAGCAGCAAGCGCGTGTACCCGAACGCCAGTCTGGGCGCCGGGATACTGGGCTGGGTCAACGCCGAGGGCAAGGGCGCGGGCGGCCTCGAGCAGCAGCTCAACAAGGAGCTCGCGGGCAAGGACGGCAAGATCAGGTACGCCCAGTCCGGCGGCCACCAGGTGCCCACCGCGGGCAGCACCGAGACGCCCGCCGTGCCCGGCTCGGACGTCGAGCTCACCATCGACCGCGACATCCAGTGGGCCGCGCAGAGCGCCATCACCAGGCAGGTGGAGAAGTCCCGGGCGGACCGCGGCTACGTGATAGTGCAGGACAACAAGACCGGCGAGATCCTCGCGATGGCCAACTCCCCGGGCTTCGACCCGAACGACCTCTCGCAGGCCGACGGGACGGCCCTGGGCAACGCCTCGCTCCAGGACGCCTTCGAGCCGGGCTCCACCGCCAAGGTCATGTCGATGGCGGCCGTCCTGGAGGAGGAAGCGGCCACGCCCGCCACCCATGTGACGGTGCCCAACCGGCTGCACCGCGGCGACCGGCTCTTCCAGGACGACATCGACCACCCGACCTGGCACCTCACGCTCAACGGCGTGCTCGCCAAGTCCAGCAACATCGGCACGATCCTGGCCACCGGCGAGCTGGGCAAGACCCAGAAGGAAGCCAACCGGTCGCTCTACTCCTACCTGCGCAAGTTCGGCATCGGCAGGGAGACCGGGCTCGGTTTCCCGGGCGAGACGTCCGGCATCTTCGCGCCCGCCGACAAGTGGTCCACCTCGCAGCAGTACACGATCCCGTTCGGCCAGGGCTTCTCCATCAACGCGATGCAGGCGGCCTCCGTCTACTCGACCATCGCCAACGACGGCGTACGCATCGAGCCCTCGCTGGTGCGCGGCACCAAGGGGCCCGACGGCCGCTTCACGCCCGCGCCCAAGCCCAAGAAGACCCGCGTGGTGAGCGCGAAGACCGCCAAGACGGTGTCGCGGATGCTCGAATCCGTCGTCGACGACGAAGAGGGCACAGGAACCAAGGCCCGCATCCCCGGCTACCGGGTCGCGGGCAAGACGGGTACGGCCAACCGGGTCGACCCCGAGACCGGCAAGTACAAGGGCTACACCTCGTCGTTCGCCGGGTTCGCGCCCGCCGACAAGCCGCGCGTCACCGTCTACTGCGCGATCCAGAACGCCACCAAGGGCAGCTACTTCGGCGGCCAGATCTGCGGTCCCATCTACAAGGAAGTCATGCAGTTCGCCCTCAAGACGCTCCAGGTCCCGCCCACCGGCAAGAGCGCGGCCCGGCTCCCCGTCACCTTCGAACCCTGAGCCCCACCAGGACAAACCCGTGACAACGATCACCCCGCGGCCGGGGAACCAGCCCCCGCCACACCGCCCGCTTCGCCCTGAGCCCGGTGCGCCCGGTACGCTCACCGCCGTGCCACACGCTGATCAGTCCCAAACCACCCAGAAGGGCGTTCCCGTGACATATCCGGGACCGCCGCGGCCGGTCCAGGTCTCCGCGACGCCGCTCGCCAGGATCGCCGATCAGCTGGGCGTCGCCGCCCCGGGCACCGGGGAGGTCAGCGGCATCACGCACGACTCCCGCGCGGTCCGCCCCGGCGACATCTACGCCGCGCTGCCCGGCGCCCGGCTGCACGGCGCCGACTTCGTCGCCCAGGCCGCCGACCTCGGCGCCGCCGCGATCCTCACCGACCCGACGGGCGCCGAGCGCGCCGCCGTCACGGGCCTGCCGGTCCTGGTCGTGGAGAATCCGCGCGGCTCCATGGGGGAGCTCGCGGCCACGGTCTACGGCCACCCGGGCCGCGATCTGCTGCAGATCGGCATCACCGGCACGTCCGGCAAGACCACCACGGCGTACCTCGTCGAAGGCGGTCTCAAGGGCGTGAAGTCGACCGGCCTCATCGGCACGGTCGAGATGCGCATCGGCGACGAGCGGATCAAGTCCGAACGCACCACCCCTGAGGCGACCGACCTCCAGGCGCTGTTCGCGGTGATGCGCGAGCGCGGCGTCGAGGCCGTCGCCATGGAGGTCTCCAGTCACGCCCTCGTGCTCGGCCGGGTGGACGGCTGCGTCTTCGACGTCGCGGTCTTCAACAACCTCAGCCCGGAGCACATGGAGTTCCACTCCGACATGGAGGACTACTTCCAGGCCAAGGCGCAGCTGTTCACCAAGCTGCGTTCCAAGGTCGGCGTGGTCAACTTCGACGACGAGTACGGGCGTCGGCTCATCGACGAGTCCGAGGTGCCCGTCACCACGTTCTCCGCCGAGGGCCACCCCGACGCCGACTGGCGCGCGGAAGGCGTCGAGGTCACGCCGTTCGACTCCACGTTCGTCGTGGTCGGCCCGCAGGGCGAGCGGATCACCGCCAAGTCCCCGCTGGCCGGGCCCTTCAACGTCGCCAACACGCTCTCCGCGATCGTCTCGCTGGCCGTCGCCGGGATCGACCCGCAGCAGGCCGCCGACGGCATCGGCGCCGTGGCCGGCGTCCCGGGCCGCCTGGAGCGCATCGACGCGGGCCAGCCCTACCTCGCGGTCGTCGACTACGCCCACAAGACGGACGCCGTCGAATCGGTTTTGCGCGCCCTGCGCAAGGTCACCGAGAACAAGCTGCACATCGTGCTCGGCTGCGGCGGCGACCGGGACAAGACCAAGCGGATGCCGATGGGCGCCGCGGCGGCCCGGCTCGCCGACACCGCCGTACTGACCTCCGACAACCCCCGTGGCGAGGACCCCCTCGCGATCCTGGCCACGATGCTCGCCGGCGCCGCCGACGTGCCGTCCCACGAACGCGGTGACGTCGCCGTCTTCGAGGACCGCGCCGCCGCCATCCGCGCGGCCGTCGCACGGGCCGAGCCGGGCGACACGGTGCTCGTCGCGGGCAAGGGCCACGAGCAGGGACAGGACATCGCCGGGGTGGTGCGTCCCTTCGACGACCGCCAGGTACTTCGCGAAGCAATCCAGCAAACCCAGGGATGAATCTGTGATCGCCCTCTCCCTCGCCGAGATCGCCAATGTCGTCGGCGGGCAGACGTACGACATACCGGATCCGTCCGTCCAGGTCACCGGACCGGTCGTCAGGGACTCCCGTGAAGTGGAGCCCGGCAGCCTCTTCGTCGCCTTCGCGGGCGAGCGCGTCGACGGCCACGACTACGCCTCCGCGGTGATCGAGGCGGGCGCCGCCGCCGTCCTGGCGGCGCGCCCCGTCGGCGTACCCGCCATCGTCGTGGACGACGTGCAGGTGGCGATCGGCGCCCTCGCGCGGCACGTCGTGGAGCGGCTCGGCGCCACGCTCGTGGCGCTCACCGGCTCCGTCGGCAAGACGAGCTCCAAGGACCTGCTCGCCCAGGTCCTGCGGAGCAAGGCACCCACGGTCTTCACGCCGGGCTCGCTCAACAACGAGATCGGCCTGCCGCTCACCGCCCTCAGCGCCACCGACGAGACGCGGTTCCTCGTCCTGGAGATGGGCGCCCGCGGCATCGGCCACATCCGCTACCTCACCGGCCTCACCCCGCCGAAGATCGGCCTCGTGCTCAACGTCGGCACCGCCCACATCGGAGAGTTCGGCGGACGCGAGCAGATCGCAGTGGCGAAGGGTGAACTCGTCGAGAGCCTGCCCGCCGACGGCACCGCCGTCCTCAACGCCGACGACCCGCTGGTGCGCGCCATGGCTTCGCGCACGAAGGCGCGCGTCCTGCTCTTCGGAGAGGCCGCCGACGCCGACGTACGTGCCGAGAATGTCCGGCTCACGGAGATCGGGCAGCCCGCCTTCACGCTGCACACACCCTCCGGGTGCAGCGACGTGACCTTGCGGCTGTACGGTGAGCACCACGTGTCGAACGCGCTTGCCGCGGCCGCCGTCGCCCATGAGCTGGGCATGTCCGCAGACGAGATCGCCCGCGCGCTCTCCGAGGCGGGCACGCTGTCCCGCTGGCGGATGGAGGTCACCGAGCGCCCGGACGGCGTGACGGTCGTCAACGACGCCTACAACGCGAACCCCGAGTCCATGCGAGCCGCCCTGCGCGCGCTCGCGTCCATGGCCAAGGGACGTCGTACGTGGGCGGTGCTCGGTCATATGGCCGAGCTCGGTGACGAGGGGCTCGCCGAACACGACGCGGTCGGACGGCTCGCTGTCCGGCTGAACGTGAGCAAGCTCGTGGCAGTCGGGGGCAGGGAAGCGTCCTGGCTCCAACTGGGCGCATACAACGAGGGTTCGTGGGGTGAGGAGTCGGTGCACGTGTCCGACGCACAGGCGGCGATCGACCTGCTGCGCAGCGAGCTGCGCCCGGGAGACGTCGTGCTGGTGAAGGCTTCCAGATCGGTCGGTCTCGAGCGGGTCGCCATGGCGCTGCTCGATGACTCCGCGTCGTCCGAGGGGCAGGTCGCCGGCCGATGAGGCAGATCCTCTTCGCGGGTGTGATCGGGCTCTTCCTGACCCTGGTCGGAACCCCGCTCCTTATCAAGTTCCTGGCCCGCAAGGGCTATGGGCAGTTCATCCGGGACGACGGCCCGCGCGAGCACCACAGCAAGCGCGGTACGCCGACCATGGGTGGCATCGCCTTCATCCTCGCGACGCTCATCGCGTACTTCCTCACGAAGATCATCACGGGTACGGAGACCACGCTCTCCGGTCTCCTCGTGCTCTTCCTGATGGCGGGCATGGGCCTCGTCGGCTTCCTCGACGACTACATCAAGATCGTCAAGCAGCGCTCGCTCGGCCTGCGCGCCAAGGCGAAGATGGCCGGACAGCTGATCGTCGGCATCGGCTTCGCCGTGCTCGCGCTGAACTGGCCGGACAACCGCAACCAGACCCCGGCCTCCACCAAGCTGTCGTTCGTCACGGACTTCGGCTGGTCGATCGGCCCGGTGCTCTTCGTGGTCTGGGCGCTGTTCATGATCCTCGCGATGTCGAACGGCGTGAACCTCACCGACGGCCTCGACGGCCTCGCCACGGGCGCCTCGGTGATGGTCTTCGGCGCGTACACCTTCATCGGTGTCTGGCAGTACCAGGAGTCCTGCGCCAACGCGGTCACGCTGACCAACCCACAGGCGTGCTTCGAGGTCAGAGACCCACTCGACCTGGCCGTGGTGGCCTCCGCCCTGATGGGTGCCTGCTTCGGCTTCCTGTGGTGGAACACCTCGCCCGCCAAGATCTTCATGGGTGACACCGGCTCGCTCGCCCTCGGCGGCGCGCTCGCCGGACTCGCGATCTGCTCGCGCACCGAGATGCTCCTCGCCCTGCTCGGCGGCCTCTTCGTGCTGATCACGATGTCGGTCGTCATCCAGGTCGGCTCCTTCCGCATGACCGGCAAGCGCGTCTTCCGCATGGCGCCACTGCAGCACCACTTCGAACTCAAGGGGTGGTCCGAGGTCCTTGTGGTGGTCCGCTTCTGGATCATCCAGGGCATGTGCGTGATCGTCGGACTCGGCCTCTTCTACGCAGGATGGGCAGCCAAGAAGTGACCAGCTGGCAGGGGAAGAACGTCACCGTCGCCGGGCTCGGCGTCTCCGGGATCCCGGCGGCCCGCGTGCTGCACGGCCTGGGCGCCCTCGTCACGGTCGTCAACGACGGCGACGACGAGCGCTCCCGTACGCAGGCCGACGAGCTGAGGGCCGAGGGCATCTCCGTCCGCCTCGGCGACGGGGCCACCCTGCCCGAAGGCACCGAACTCGTCGTCACCACGCCCGGCTGGCAGCCGGACAAGCCGCTCTTCGCGGCAGCGGCCGCCGCCGGTGTCGAGGTGTGGGGCGACGTCGAGCTCGCCTGGCGCCTGCGTGGCCCCGACGCCGCTCCCTGGCTCGCGGTCACCGGCACGAACGGCAAGACCACGACCGTACGGATGCTGGCCTCGATCCTGGAGGCGGCCGGTCTGCGCACCGCCGCCGTCGGCAACATCGGGGTCTCGCTCCTCGACGTCGTCACCGGCGAGGACACCTACGACGTCCTCGCCGTCGAGCTCTCCAGCTACCAGCTGCACTGGGCGCCCTCGCTGCGCGCCCACTCCGCGGCCGTCCTGAACCTCGCGCCCGACCACCTGGACTGGCACGGCTCCATGGAGGCGTACGCCGCCGACAAGGGCCGTGTGTACGAGGGCAATCAGGTCGCCTGCGTCTACAACGTCGCCGACAAAGCGACGGAGGACCTCGTGCGCGAGGCCGACGTCGAAGAGGGCTGCCGCGCCATCGGTTTCACGCTGAATGCGCCCGCGCCCTCGCAACTGGGCGTCGTGGACGGCATTCTGGTCGACCGTGCGTTCGTGCCGGACCGTCAGAAGCAGGCGCAGGAGCTCGCCGAGATCTCCGACGTGCAGCCGCCCGCGCCGCACAACATCGCCAACGCCCTGGCCGCGGCGGCACTCGCGCGCGCCTACGGCGTGCCCGCGACGGCCGTGCGCGACGGTCTGCGCGCCTTCCGTCCCGACGCCCACCGCATCGAACACGTCGCCGACGTGGCCGAGGTGGCGTACGTCGACGACTCCAAGGCCACCAACACCCACGCCGCGGAAGCCTCGTTGGCGGCGTACGAATCGATCGTCTGGATCGCGGGCGGGCTCGCCAAGGGCGCCACCTTCGACGAGCTGGTCACCAAGTCGGCCAAGCGGCTTCGCGGTGTCGTCCTGATCGGCGCGGACCGCGCGCTGATCCGCGAAGCCCTCGCGCGACACGCGCCCGAGGTCCCGGTCGTCGACCTCGACCGGACCGACACTGGGGCGATGTCCGAGGCGGTACGGCAGGCGGCACGGCTCGCCGAGCCGGGGGACACCGTACTGATGGCTCCGGCCTGTGCGTCGATGGACATGTTCACCAATTACAACAAGCGTGGTGACGCGTTCGCGGACGCGGTCCGCGAACTCGGCGCGAGCGCCTGACGCGGGCCCCGTGGTCCGGGGCGCCCGGCACCCTGAGGAGGGCACGTGGCAGCGTCTTGGCGGCGGGGCGGGGGTCCTGATGGCCGGCAGTAGCGGGCGCGCGCCCACGCGCCTTGCCAGGCGGCCCGCGCCGGTCCGCTCCCCGCGGGCTCCGCGCCCGCCGAGCGAGAACGCGGTGCGGCGGTTCGTCACCCGGGTCAAGCGCGCCTGGGACCGGCCGCTGACGGCCTACTACCTCATCTTCGGCAGCAGCCTGCTGATCACCGTGCTGGGCCTGGTGATGGTCTACTCGGCGTCGATGATCCAGGCGCTGCAGCTCGACCTGCCCGCCGCGTACTTCTTCCGCAAGCAGTTCGTCGCCGCCGTACTGGGCTCGATCCTGCTGCTCGTGGCCATGCGGATGCCCGTCAAGCTGCACCGGGCGCTCGCCTATCCCATCCTCGCCGTGACCGTCTTCCTGATGGTGCTCGTGCAGGTCCCCGGGATAGGGCGCAGCGTCAACGGAAACCAGAACTGGATCTATCTGGGCGGCCCCTTCCAGCTCCAGCCCAGTGAGTTCGCCAAGCTCGCCCTCGTCCTGTGGGGCGCCGATCTGCTCGCCCGCAAACACGACAAGCGCCTGCTCACCCAGTGGAAACACATGCTGGTGCCGCTCGTCCCGGTCGCCTTCATGCTGCTCGGTCTGATCATGCTGGGCGGCGACATGGGCACCGCGATCATCCTCACGGCGATCCTTTTCGGCCTGCTCTGGCTCGCGGGGGCGCCCACACGGCTCTTCGCGGGAGTGCTCTCGATCGCGGCCCTGCTCGGCGTGATCCTCATCAAGACCAGCCCCAACCGCATGGCGAGGCTCGCCTGCATCGGCGCCACCGATCCGGGCCCCGGCGACCAGTGCTGGCAGGCCGTGCACGGGATCTACGCCCTGGCCTCCGGCGGATTCTTCGGTTCCGGCCTCGGCGCGAGTGTGGAAAAATGGGGTCAACTGCCGGAACCGCACACCGACTTCATCTTCGCCATCACCGGGGAGGAACTCGGCCTTGCGGGGACGCTGTCGGTGCTCGCCCTGTTCGCGGCTCTAGGCTATGCGGGTATCCGCGTGGCCGGACGCACGGAGGACCCCTTCGTACGGTATGCCGCGGGAGGCGTGACCACCTGGATCACGGCGCAGGCCGTGATCAACGTCGGTGCGGTGCTCGGTCTGCTGCCGATCGCCGGTGTCCCGCTCCCGCTGTTCTCCTACGGGGGTTCGGCCCTGCTGCCGACCATGTTCGCCATCGGACTCCTCATCGCCTTCGCGCGGGAGGACCCGGCGGCAAAGGCGGCCCTGGCCATGCGGCAACCTCGGGTGAGATGGAACACGATGAGACGGCGCGTCAAGGCGCGTTCGTCCGGAGAGCGGTGAATTTCGGTGCATGTCGTACTCGCCGGTGGGGGGACCGCCGGCCACATCGAGCCCGCGCTCGCCCTCGCGGACGCCCTGCGGAGGCAGGACCCGACCGTGGGCATCACGGCCCTGGGCACGGAGCGTGGACTCGAGACCCGACTCGTACCCGAGCGGGGCTACGAACTCGCGCTGATCCCGGCCGTTCCGCTGCCGCGCAAGCCCACTCCTGAGCTGATCACCGTCCCGGGACGGCTGCGCGGCACGATCAAGGCGGCCGAGCAGATCCTGGAACGCACGAAGGCGGACTGCGTCGTCGGCTTCGGCGGCTACGTCGCGCTGCCGGGGTACCTCGCGGCCAAGCGGACCGGCACGCCGATCGTCGTGCACGAGGCCAACGCGCGCCCCGGCCTCGCCAACAAGATCGGATCGCGGTACGCCGCCGGGGTGGCCGTCGCCACGCCCGACAGCAAGCTGCGCAACTCCCGCTACATCGGCATCCCGCTGCGCCACACCATCGCCACGCTCGACCGGGCCCGGGTCCGCCCGGAGGCGCGCGCCGCCTTCGGCCTCGACCCGAACCTGCCGACGCTGCTCGTCTCCGGTGGCTCGCAGGGCGCACGGCGGCTCAACGAGGTCGTCCAGCAGGTCGCTCCGGTGCTTCAGCGCGCCGGAATCCAGATCCTGCACGCGGTCGGCCCGAAGAACGAAATGCCGTACGTCGAGAACATGCCCGGTATGCCGCCCTACATCCCGGTACCGTACGTGGACCGGATGGACCTCGCGTACGCCGCGGCGGACATGATGCTCTGCCGTGCGGGCGCGATGACCGTCGCCGAACTCTCCGCCGTCGGGCTTCCGGCCGCCTACGTCCCGCTGCCCATCGGCAACGGCGAACAGCGGCTGAACGCCCAGCCGGTGGTCAAGGCGGGCGGTGGACTCCTCGTGGACGACGCCGAACTGACGCCCGAGTGGGTGCAGGGCAACGTGCTCCCGGTGCTCGCCGATCCGCACCGGCTGTACGAGATGTCCCGTGCGGCCTCGGAGTTCGGCCGCAGGGACGCCGACGACCTCCTCGTCGGCATGGTGTACGAGGCGATCGCCTCACGCCGCAACGGGTGAGACGGCACTAGCAGCACGAGAAGGCAGGGGACCGTGGCCGGACCGACCACCGCCGAACGGCAGAAGCCCGCTTCTGGTGGGTCCCGCCCGCCCCGCCCTCCGCGCTCCCGGAGGCCTCGCGTACGCATGCCGCGGCCGCGCACCCTGATCCTCTCGCTGATCGCACTCGTGCTGGTCGGGGCGGGAGGAGTCTGGCTGTTCTACGGCTCGCAGTGGCTGCGCGTGGAGCGCGTGACGACGTCGGGGACCCGGGTCCTGACGCCCCAGGAGGTGCTGGACGCGGCCGCGGCCCCGGTCGGGTCACCCCTGATCTCGGTCGACACCGAGACCATCGAGGACCGGCTGCGGAAGAGACTTCCGCGTATCGACTCGGTCGAGGTCGACCGATCCTGGCCGCACACAATCGGTCTGAAAGTGACCGAACGCAAGCCGGTTCTGCTGATCGAAAAGGGCGGAAAGTTCGTCGAAGTGGACGCCAAGGGAGTGCGATTCGCCACGAGCGGACGAGCGCCCAAGGGAGTTCCGCTCCTGGAATTGAGGCCGGATCAGGAGAACGCGGAGGCGAGTCTGCGCCGTTTTGACTCGCACCGGCTGCGGCGAGAGGCGGTGCGGGTCGCGGGTGCGCTGCCCGCCCCGGTCGCCCGCGACACACGGGCCGTCAAGGTCCGTTCGTACGACTCCATCTCGTTGGAGTTGAGCGGCGGACGCACCGTGGAATGGGGCAGCAGCGAGAAGGGACGGACGAAGGCAAGCACACTCTCCGCCCTGATGAAAGCCGCCCCCAAGGCAGGGCACTTCGATGTGAGTGTCCCCACCGCCCCCGCCTCGTCGGCGAGTTGACGCATATCGTCGCAGGCCAGCACCCTGGTTCGGCAGCGCTACGGCTGATCACATAGGGTGAAAAGAAAAACGGGAGGTTCGGCGTGTTCGTTGAACGTGCGCCACTTGTCGACTTAGTGTCCTGTTCGGAAGAGTCCAAGGAACAGACACACTGGTAACCCTAAACTTCAGCGTTAGGGTTCGGGTCGGCGTTCGGACCGTCCCATTCGGCATCAGTCGTCGCGGCGCTTGACCGCGAGGCGGCGACACGTAACTCGAGGCGAGAGGCCTTCGACGTGGCAGCACCGCAGAACTACCTCGCAGTCATCAAAGTCATCGGTGTCGGCGGCGGTGGTGTCAATGCCATCAACCGGATGATCGAGGTCGGTCTCAAGGGCGTCGAGTTCATCGCCATCAACACCGACGCGCAAGCCCTGTTGATGAGCGACGCCGACGTCAAGCTCGACGTAGGCCGGGAACTCACCCGTGGCCTCGGCGCCGGAGCCAACCCGGCAGTCGGCCGCAAGGCGGCCGAGGACCACCGCGAGGAGATCGAGGAGGTCCTCAAGGGGGCCGACATGGTCTTCGTCACCGCCGGCGAAGGCGGTGGCACCGGCACCGGCGGCGCACCTGTCGTCGCCAACATCGCTCGCTCCCTGGGCGCCCTGACCATCGGCGTCGTGACCCGGCCGTTCACCTTCGAGGGCCGTCGTCGCGCCAACCAGGCCGAGGACGGGATCGCGGAGCTGCGCGAAGAGGTCGACACCCTCATCGTCATCCCCAACGACCGGCTCCTGTCCATCTCGGACCGCCAGGTCAGCGTTCTGGACGCCTTCAAGTCGGCGGACCAGGTCCTGCTCTCCGGTGTCCAGGGCATCACCGACCTCATCACGACCCCGGGTCTGATCAACCTCGACTTCGCCGACGTCAAGTCGGTCATGTCCGAGGCCGGTTCGGCCCTCATGGGCATCGGCTCGGCCCGCGGCGACGACCGCGCGGTGGCCGCCGCCGAGATGGCGATCTCCTCGCCACTCCTGGAGGCGTCCATCGACGGAGCGCGGGGCGTCCTGCTCTCCATCTCCGGCGGCTCCGACCTCGGCCTCTTCGAGATCAACGAAGCGGCCCAACTGGTCAGCGAGGCGGCCCACCCCGAGGCCAACATCATCTTCGGCGCCGTCATCGACGACGCCCTGGGCGACGAGGTCCGGGTCACCGTCATCGCGGCGGGCTTCGACGGCGGGCAGCCGCCGTCCAAGCGCGACACCGTCCTCGGCTCGGCGTCCTCGTCGGGCAAGCAGCGTGACGAGCAGCCGGCGGCCACGAGCCGTCCGGCCGAGTCCCGTTCGCCGTACGGCGGCCTGGGCAGCGTCACGTCGCACGAGGAGCCCTCGGCCCCGGAGCCGGTCGAGGTGACCCCGGTCAACGAAACCCCGTCCGCGCCCGTGGCCCCGCCGCAGGTGCCGCCGGCCCGTCCCTACTCGGACAGCCAGGCCGAAGAGCTGGACGTGCCGGACTTCCTGAAGTGATAAGCCGGCACAGCACCGTGAGCGGCGCGCACTTCGCCTTCACCGACAGGTGGGGCGGGGTGAGCGCCGTTCCGTACGAAGAGCTCAATCTCGGCGGCGCGGTCGGCGACGACCCCGAGGCCGTGCGCACGAACCGTGCGCTGGCCGCCACGTCGCTGGGCATCGAGCCGGGGCGCGTGGTCTGGATGAACCAGGTGCACGGCCCCGACGTCGTCGTGGTCGACGGGCCCTGGGGCTCCGACGCCGAGATCCCGGCGGTCGACGCCGTGGTGACCGCCCGCCGGGGCCTGGCCCTGGCCGTCCTCACCGCGGACTGCACGCCCGTCCTGCTCGCCGACCCGGTGGCCAAGGTGGCCGCGGCGGCGCACGCGGGCAGGCCCGGCATGATCGCCGGGGTCGTGCCCGCGGCCCTCGAGGCGATGATGAAGCTCGGCGCGGACCCGGCCCGCGTGGTCGCCCGCACCGGACCCGCCGTCTGCGGCCGCTGCTACGAGGTGCCGAAGGAGATGCGCGCCGATGTCGCCGCGATCGAGCCCGCGGCGTACGCCGAGACGAGCTGGGGCACGCCCGCGGTCGACGTGACCGCGGGGGTGCACGCCCAGCTGGAGCGGCTCGGGGTGCGCGACCGGGAGCAGTCGCCGGTGTGCACCCTGGAATCCGGTGACCACTTCTCGTACCGCCGCGACCGGACCACCGGTCGTCTCGCGGGCTATGTCTGGCTGGACTGATAGGGCATGACGGACCGTAAGACTCAACTCACCGCAAATCTGGCGCAGGTCGAGGAGCGCATCGCCGCGGCGTGCGCGGCGGCGGGGCGCAAGCGGGAGGAGGTGACCCTGATCGTGGTCACCAAGACCTATCCCGCGAGCGATGTGCGGATCCTCTCGGAACTCGGCGTGCGTCATGTCGCCGAGAACCGTGACCAGGACGCGGCCCCCAAGGCCGCCGACTGCTCGGATCTGCCCCTCGACTGGCACTTCGTGGGTCAATTGCAGACCAACAAGGTCCGTTCTGTGGTCGGTTATGCCGATGTGGTCCAGTCCGTGGACCGCCCCAAGCTCGTCACCGCCCTGTCGGCCGGTGCCGTGCGGGCCGGGCGCGAGATCGGCTGTCTGATCCAGGTCGCCCTCGACGCCGAGGAGAACGGCCGGGGCGAGCGCGGGGGCGTGGGCCCCGGCGGGATCGAGGAGTTGGCCGGGCTCGTGGCCGAGGCGCCGGGGCTGCGGCTCGACGGTCTGATGACCGTGGCGCCGCTCACCGGTCCGTACGCGGGGCGGCAACAGGCGGCGTTCGAGCGGCTGATGGAATTCTCAACCCTCATGCGCGCGACTCATCCGGCTGCGAACATGGTGTCGGCAGGGATGAGTGCGGACCTCGAACAGGCCGTGGCGGCCGGAGCGACACATGTGCGCGTCGGTACGGCGGTACTCGGAGTCCGACCCGGGCTCGGGTAACGTCGCCAAGAAGTCGGACCACAGCAGAAAATATGGTCATTCTCGCTGTTGGGCGGGGAGGCCTCGTGGATCGCGGGCAGTTGGTGACGACAGCCGATCCACCACAGAGCGGAGGACTCAGAGCATGGCCGGCGCGATGCGCAAGATGGCGGTCTACCTCGGCCTCGTGGAGGACGATGGGTACGACGGTCCGGGGTTCGACCCCGATGACGAGTTCGAACCCGAGCCGGAGCCCGAGCGGGACCGCAGGCGGCACGAGCCGCCGCACCAGTCCCATCAGTCCCGTCAGGCACACGTGCCCGAAAGGGACGAATCGGTACGAGTGGTGCAGCCCCCCGCACAGCGTGAGCCGGTCGCCCATTCCGCTTCGTCAGTCGCGGAATCCGGACGTCCGGCACGTATCGCCCCCGTGGCATCCATCACACCTGAACGTCAGAGCCTGGAGAAGAACGCACCGGTGATCATGCCCAAGGTCGTGTCCGAGCGGGAGCCCTACCGCATCACCACGCTGCACCCGCGGACCTACAACGAGGCCCGTACCATCGGGGAACACTTCCGCGAGGGCACTCCGGTGATCATGAATCTGACCGAGATGGACGACACGGATGCGAAGCGACTTGTCGACTTTGCCGCCGGTCTGGTGTTCGGTCTCCATGGCAGCATTGAGCGGGTGACGCAGAAGGTGTTCCTGTTGTCGCCTGCTAACGTCGATGTAACGGCGGAGGACAAGGCTCGCATCGCAGAGGGCGGGTTCTTCAACCAGAGCTGAGACGTAAGTGAAGCAGTAACGCAGAACCGGCGAACGCAGTACGAGTAACAGGGGAGAGGGAACCGCGAACATGGGCGTGGTCTGGCAAGTGCTTTACATCGCGCTGATGTGCTTCCTCATCGTGCTGATCTTCCGGTTGGTCATGGACTACGTCTTCCAGTTCGCCCGCTCATGGCAACCCGGCAAGGCGATGGTGGTCATTTTGGAGGCCACCTACACTGTCACTGATCCACCGCTCAAGCTTCTGCGGCGGTTCATCCCGCCGCTGCGTCTCGGGGGCGTGGCGCTCGACCTGTCCTTCTTCGTACTGATGATCATCGTCTACATCCTGATCACCGTCGTCAGGTCGGTGTCTGTGTGAACGATACGGTCTTGCCGAATGCCGACGACTACGTTGAGGTGAAGAGATGCCGTTGACCCCCGAGGACGTGCGGAACAAGCAGTTCACGACCGTCCGCCTCCGAGAAGGCTATGACGAGGACGAGGTCGATGCCTTCCTCGATGAGGTCGAAGCCGAACTGACTCGCTTGCTCCGCGAGAACGAGGACTTGCGCGCCAAACTGGCCGCTGCCACCCGCGCCGCTGCGCAGAACCAGCAGCAGGGCGGCATGCGCAAGCCTCCGGAACCGCAGGACCAGCGCGGTCCGGGCGCCCCGGTGCCCGCCGCAATATCAGGACCGCAGCCGGTGCCGCCGCAGCAGCAGCACCCGCAGCACCAGCAGATGGGCGGCCCGCCGCAGCTGCCCGGTGGTGCGCCGCAGCTGCCCGCCGGTCCCAGTGGGCACGGCCCGCAGGGCGGTCCGCAGGGTCCCGGCCCGATGGGTCAGGGTCCGATGGGCGGCCCCATGGGTGGTCCCATGGGCGGCCACGGTCCGCAGATGCCCCAGCCCGGTCAGGGCCCCGGCGGCGACAGTGCCGCGCGCGTGCTCTCCCTCGCCCAGCAGACCGCTGACCAGGCGATCGCGGAGGCCCGTTCCGAGGCCAACAAGATCGTCGGCGAGGCTCGTTCGCGCGCCGAGGGCCTCGAGCGTGACGCCCGTGCCAAGGCTGACGCCCTGGAGCGGGACGCGCAGGAGAAGCACCGCGTCGCGATGGGCTCCCTGGAGTCCGCCCGCGCCACGCTGGAGCGCAAGGTCGAGGACCTGCGCGGCTTCGAGCGCGAGTACCGCACGCGTCTGAAGTCCTACCTGGAGTCGCAGCTCCGTCAGCTGGAGACCCAGGCCGACGACTCGCTGGCCCCGCCGCGGACCCCGGCGACGGCTTCCCTTCCGCCGTCCCCGGCGCCTTCCATGGCACCGGCCGGCGCGGGCGCCCCGTCGTACGGCGGCAACCAGTCGATGGGCGGCAACCAGCCCACCGCCGGTCCGTCCTACGGCGGCCAGCAGCAGATGTCGCCGGCGATGACCCAGCCGATGGCGCCGGTACGGCCGCAGGCCCCGCAGCCCATGCAGCAGGCTCCGTCGCCGATGCGTGGCTTCCTCATCGACGAGGACGACAACTGACGGCCGTTTCCGCGCCTTAGGCGTCGGCAGCGTTCAGGGCGAGGCCCCCAGTTCTTCTGGGGGCCTCGCCCTTTTGCGTGTGCCTTTGCGTACGCGCGTACGTGAGCACACAACGCCGAAGGCCCGGTCCCGCCGTCACTGGCGGGACCGGGCCTTCGCTGCTCCTCGGTGAGACTACGCCTTGCGCAGGCGGAACGTGAGCGACAGTGACTCGTCCGTGAACGTCTCGCCGTACGCCTCGTCGGCCTCGCCCTGCGCGCTGTGCTCATTCAAGAAGGCCGTGGCGAGGACCTCGTCCGCGATGAGCTCGGCGTGGTCGGCCAGGGCCGTGAGCACGACCGGGTCCGTGGAGGTCCAGCGCAGGGCGATCCGGTCCGCGACGTCCAGGCCGCTGTTCTTGCGGGCCTCCTGGATCAGGCGGATCGCGTCACGGGCCAGGCCGGCCCTGCGCAGCTCCTCCGTGATCTCCAGGTCGAGGGCGACCGTGGCGCCGGAGTCGGACGCCACCGACCAGCCCTCGCGCGGGGTCTCCGTGATGATGACCTCGTCCGGGGCCAGCGTGATCTTCTCGCCGTCCACCTCGACCGACGCCGTGCCCTCGCGCAGGGCCAGGGACAGCGCGGCCGCGTCGGCGTCGGCGACGGCCTTGGCGACCGCCTGGACGCCCTTGCCGAAGCGCTTGCCGAGGGCGCGGAAGTTGGCCTTCGCGGTCGTGTCGACCAGTGAGCCGCCGACCTCGGAGAGCGACGCGAGCGAGGAGACGTTGAGCTCCTCGGTGATCTGGGCGTGCAGCTCCGGGTTGAGCGAGTCGAAGCCCGTGGCCGCCACCAGGGCGCGGGAGAGCGGCTGACGGGTCTTGACGCCCGACTCCGCGCGCGTGGCGCGGCCCAGCTCCACCAGGCGGCGCACGAGCACCATCTGCTTCGACAGCTCCGGGTCGATCGCCGACAGGTCGGCCTCGGGCCAGGACGTCAGGTGGACCGACTCCGGGGCGTCCGGAGTGACCGGCACCACCAGGTCCTGCCAGACCCGCTCGGTGATGAACGGCGTCAGCGGGGCCATCAGGCGCGTGACCGTCTCCAGGACCTCGTGCAGGGTGCGCAGGGCCGCCTTGTCGCCCTGCCAGAAGCGGCGGCGGGAACGGCGTACGTACCAGTTCGAGAGGTTGTCGACGAACGTGGACAGGAGCTTGCCCGCGCGCTGGGTGTCGTAGCCCTCAAGGGCCTGCGTGACCTGGTCGGTGAGCGCGTGCAGCTCGCTGAGCAGCCAGCGGTCCAGGAGCGGGCGCTGCGCGGGCGCCGGGTCGGCGTCGCTGGGGGCCCACTTCGACGTACGGGCGTACAGGGCCTGGAAGGCGACCGTGTTCCAGTACGTGAGGAGCGTCTTGCGGACGACCTCCTGGATGGTGCCGTGGCCCACGCGACGGGCCGCCCACGGGGAGCCGCCGGCCGCCATGAACCAGCGCACGGCGTCGGCGCCGTGCTGGTCCATGAGCGGGATCGGCTGGAGGATGTTGCCCAGGTGCTTGGACATCTTGCGGCCGTCCTCGGCCAGGATGTGGCCCAGGCAGACCACGTTCTCGTAACTCGACTTGTCGAAGACGAGCGTGCCCACCGCCATCAGCGTGTAGAACCAGCCGCGCGTCTGGTCGATGGCCTCCGAGATGAACTGCGCCGGGTACCGGCTCTCGAAGAGCTCCTTGTTCTTGTACGGGTATCCCCACTGCGCGAAGGGCATCGAACCCGAGTCGTACCAGGCGTCGATGACCTCGGGGACGCGCGTCGCGGTCTCCTGGCAGGTCGGGCAGGGGAAGGTGACCGCGTCGATGTACGGGCGGTGCGGGTCGAGCTCCGACTGGTCGGTGCCCGTCAGGTCGGAGAGCTCGGCGCGCGAGCCCACGCACGTCAAGTGGCCTTCCTCGCAGCGCCAGATGGGCAGCGGGGTGCCCCAGTAGCGGTTGCGGGACAGTGCCCAGTCGACGTTGTTGTTCAGCCAGTCGCCGAAGCGGCCGTGCTTGACCGAGTCGGGGAACCAGTTGGTCTTCTCGTTCTCCTGGAGGAGACGGTCCTTGATGGCCGTGGTGCGGATGTACCAGGACGGCTGCGCGTAGTAGAGGAGCGCGGTGTGGCAGCGCCAGCAGTGCGGATAGCTGTGCTCGTACGGGATGTGCCGGAAGAGCAGGCCGCGGTCCTGGAGGTCCGCGGTGAGCTTTTCGTCGGCCTTCTTGAAGAAGACGCCGCCCACGAGCGGGACGTCCTCCTCGAAGGTGCCGTCGGGGCGCACCGGGTTCACGACCGGGAGGCCGTACGCGCGGCAGACCTTGAGGTCGTCCTCACCGAAGGCGGGGGACTGGTGGACCAGACCCGTGCCGTCCTCGGTGGTCACGTAGTCGGCGTTGACCACGAAGTGCGCGGGCGCCGGGAACTCGACCAGCTCGAAGGGGCGCTGGTAGGTCCAGCGCTCCATCTCGGCGCCGGTGAAGGTCTGGCCCGTGGTCTCCCAGCCCTCGCCGAGGGCCTTCTCGACGAGCGGCTCGGCGACGACGAGCTTCTCCTCGCCGTTCGTCGCCACGACGTACGTGACGTCGGGGTGCGCGGCGACCGCGGTGTTGGAGACGAGGGTCCACGGAGTGGTCGTCCACACCAGGAGGGCCGCCTCGCCCGCCAGCGGGCCGCCGGTGAGCGGGAAGCGGACGAAGACGGAGGGGTCGACGACCGTCTCGTACCCCTGCGCCAGCTCGTGGTCGGAGAGGCCCGTGCCGCAGCGCGGGCACCAGGGGGCGACGCGGTGGTCCTGGACCAGGAGGTCCTTGTTGAAGATCTCCTTCAGGGACCACCAGACGGAGTCGACGTACTCGGGGTTCATCGTCCGGTACGCGTCGTCCAGGTCGACCCAGTAGCCCATGCGGGTCGTGAGGTCGGCGAAGGCGTCGGTGTGCCGGGTCACGGACTCGCGGCACTTGGCGTTGAACTCGGCGATGCCGTACGCCTCGATGTCCTTCTTGCCGTTGAACCCGAGCTCCTTCTCGACCGCGAGCTCGACCGGGAGGCCGTGGCAGTCCCAGCCGGCCTTGCGGGCGACGTGATAGCCCCGCATGGTGCGGAAGCGCGGGAAGACGTCCTTGAAGACGCGGGCCTCGATGTGGTGGGCGCCCGGCATGCCGTTGGCGGTGGGCGGTCCTTCGTAGAACACCCACTCGGGGCGGCCCTCGGACTGCTCCAGGCTCTTGGCGAAGATCTTCTGCTCGCGCCAGAAGTCGAGCACGGCGTGCTCGAGGGCGGGCAGGTCGACCTGGGCGGGCACCTGGCGGTACTGCGGCTGCGAATGCAACGGCTGCGTGTTCAACGCGCTTCCTCCGGCGGACGATTCCGTTCCGTCGGAGGGACGAGAGCCCTTGTCGTGCTCCCGCGGTACCACCCTCCTTGGCCTTCCCTGCGCGGGTGGCGCACGGAAAAGCCCCCTCATTGGGGTCGCGATGCCGGGTCTACTGGCCTGCGGCGGACCCGGGGGTCCACTGCCGGCGGTTCTTCCGGCGGCTCCGGGGTGATCTTCGCGTCGCGCCTGCCCCCGGGCTCACACCGTCCCCGGGTCGCTCATGGCCGCGTACGCCGCTACTCGTCCCCATCCACGCTTCTCGCTCCGCCCAGTGTACGGGCCCCGGGCGAACGCGGCCGACCGGTTTTCGCGGGGGCTCCTGGGCGGGGCGGGGGCTTCAGGCGTGCTGGGGGACTTCGTCCCTGAGGGATTCGCGGACCATCCTGCGCAGCTCCGCGCTGTCGGTGTGGCCGTGCACCGACACGGCGTGCTCACTGGCGGCGCGGACCACTTCCTCCTCCTCGCCGGAGATGGCGAGGGTGCAGTTGGTCTCGCTCGGGAATTCTCTGCAGTCGGCTGTTTTCCGCATGGCGCACCTTCTTCGGTTATGCACCATTTTATTCCCGTTCCGGCCTTTTTCCGCCGTCGATACGAGCTGCGGCCCGATGCCGTCGGGCCCGCCCGGACTGACCCGAATGGCGACACGCCGGAAGCCCGGTTCCTGGCCCGTCCCGCCGGGCGGATTACCGGGCCGGGAGCTGGGCACAACGCTTGCATGCTCGCCGCGCGGCACCCGTGGGGCGGGCGCATCAGGCGGCGTGCCCCGTTGCCGCGGGCTCTGAGTCGATTTATCGTCCCAGCACGAATCGCGAGCAAGATCACAATATGTGAAGGGGCCGCGGCCATGGTGGCGAAGAAGACCGCCGTACAGCATCCGGCGTCGGGCAGATCCACGGGCGCGGCGACGAAGAAGACCGCCGCCACGAAGACAGCCGCGAAGAAGACCGCCACGAAGAAGACCGCGGCCAAGGAAGCCGTGGCGAAGAAGGCGGCCGTCAAGAAGGCCGTCGCCAAGAAGGCGGTCGCCAAGGTCGCCGACATCGGCAAGAAGACGGCCGCCGACGAGGGCGCGGCCAAGGAGCCCGCTTCGAAGAAGGCCGCCACGGCGAAGACCACGGCGAAGGCCGCAGCAAAGAAGGCCCCCGCGGCCAAGAAGACAGCTGCCAGGAAGAGCACGGCCAAGAAGACGGCCGCGACAGCGGCCGAGGGTGCGGCTCAGGCCGCGGAGACGACGGGAGCCACGACAGTGGTCACGAAGAAGACTCCGGGCACGGCGACGGCAGCCAAGAAGCCGACGGCGGTGCCCAAGGCGCGCGTCGCCGCCGCGGAGCCCGGTGAGCTCGCGGTGCGGCCCGGCGAGGACCCCTGGACCCCCGAGGAGGTCGAGGAGGCCCGCGCGGAGCTCCAGAGCGAGGCGCTGCGGCTCGGCAGCGAGATCGCCTCGTCCGAGGACGCCCTCGCGGGTCTGATGCGTGACTCCGGGGACGGCGCGGGCGACGACGACGCGGACACCGGCACGAAGAACATCACGCGGGAACATGAGATGTCGCTGGCCGCCAACGCGCGCGAGATGCTCGAACAGACGGAGCGCGCCCTGGAGCGTCTTGACGCGGGGACGTACGGCATCTGCGAGAACTGCGGTAGTCCCATCGGCAAGGCGCGGATGCAGGCCTTCCCCCGCGCGACCCTGTGCATGGACTGCAAGCAGAAGCAGGAACGGCGCTACTGAAGGCGGCCTGACCACCTGGTGCCGTACGTGTGTGCCGTACCCTCGTCCCCAGTCAGGTACCTAGGTTGAGGGACTCACGTGGCAGAGGCGGAGCGCATCATCGGTACGCCGGATATCCCTGAGGCCGACGGGGCCGAGCCGGAGCAGTCCGCCTCGGGCTCCGGCGCGGCGAAGGGGCAGGACGAGCCGGCGTCGCCGGACGAGCAGGGCCCCCAGGGCCCCGAGGGCAAGGGGAAGCGCAAGCTCCTGGTCCTGTTCGCGGTGGCCGTGATCGCGTACGCCCTGGACCTCGTCAGCAAGATGATCGTCGTCGCGAAGCTCGAGCACCACGAGCCGATCGCGATCATCGGGGACTGGCTGCAGTTCAACGCCATCCGGAACGCGGGCGCGGCCTTCGGCATGGGCGAGGCGTTCACCGTGATCTTCACCTTCATCGCTACGGCGGTGATCGTGGTCATCGCCCGCCTGGCCCGCAAGCTCTACAGCCTGCCGTGGGCCATCGCGCTCGGCATGCTGCTGGGCGGCGCCCTGGGCAACCTCACCGACCGGATCTTCCGTGCCCCCGGTGTGTTCGAGGGAGCGGTGGTCGACTTCATCGCGCCCAAGGGCTTCGCGGTGTTCAATCTCGCCGACTCGGCGATCGTGTGCGGCGGCTTCCTGATCGTGATCCTGTCCTTCCGCGGCCTGGACCCGGACGGCACCGTCCACAAGGACTGAGCGCTCCCGGCGAGGGGCTCGCGGTGCGGGAGTGTCAGCCGCCTCCTGCATACTCAATGGGTGAGCACGATTCCCGAGATCCGTACCCTGCCCGTGCCGGACGGCCTGGAGGGCGAGCGCGTCGACGCCGCCATCTCCCGCATGTTCGGTTTTTCCCGCACGAAGGCCGCCGAGCTGGCGGCGGCAGGCAAGGTGATGGTCGACGGCAGCGTGGTCGGCAAGTCCGAGCGTGTGCACGGCGGCGCCTGGCTGGAGGTGGAGATGCCGCAGGCGCCCGCTCCGGTGCAGGTCGTCGCCGAGCCCGTCGAGGGCATGGAGATCATCCATGACGACGACGACATCCTCGTGATCGTCAAGCCGGTGGGCGTGGCCGCGCACCCGAGCCCCGGCTGGACCGGCACCACGGTGATCGGCGGCCTCGCGGCCGCCGGGTACCGCATCTCGACCTCCGGTGCCGCCGAGCGCCAGGGCATCGTGCACCGCCTGGACGTGGGCACCTCCGGCCTGATGGTGGTCGCCAAGTCGGAGCGCGCGTACACCTCCCTGAAGCGGCAGTTCAAGGAGCGCACGGTCGACAAGCGGTACAACGCGCTCGTGCAGGGCCACCCCGACCCGATGAGCGGCACGATCGACGCCCCCATCGGCCGCCACCCGAACCACGACTACAAGTGGGCCGTCACCGCCGAGGGCAAGCCCTCCGTCACGCACTACGACCTCATCGAGGCGTTCCGCGCGGCCTCGCTGCTCGACATCAAGCTGGAGACGGGCCGCACGCACCAGATCCGCGTGCACATGGCGGCCCACCGCCACCCGTGCGTGGGCGACCTGACGTACGGAGCCGACCCGACGCTCGGCAAGCGGCTCGGTCTGACCCGCCAGTGGCTGCACGCGGTGCGCCTCGGCTTCGAGCACCCCGGGGACGGGCAGTGGGTGGAGTTCGAGAGCACCTACCCGGACGACCTCCAGCAGGCGCTTGACCGCGTCCGGGCGGAGAGCTCGTGAGCTCCGCGGTCACCTGCCGGGTCGCGGTCGGGACCGACGACCTGGAGGCCTGCTTCGCGGTCCGCAAGGAAGTCTTCGTCGTGGAGCAGCGGGTCCCCGAGGACCTTGAGTACGACGCGTACGACGCCGACGCGGTGCACGTCATAGCGGTCCGCGACGACGGTCTTCCGCTGGGCACGGGCCGCCTGCTCACCGGAGCTGCGGCCGCCGCGAAGAACGGCGGGGACGCCGGGGTGGGCGCGCTCGGCCGGCTCGCGGTGACCAAGGCGGCGCGCGGCCTCGGCGTGGGCGCGGCCCTGGTGCGCGCGATAGAGGACGCGGCACGCGCGCGTGACCTCGGCGCCGTCGACCTGCACGCGCAGACGCACGCCCTCGGGTTCTACGAGCGCCTGGGGTACGAGGTCTACGGCCCCGAGTTCCCGGACGCCGGGATCCCGCACCGGGCGATGCGCAAGGCGCTGGTCTAGCGAGCGGGGCGGGCGCCCGGAGGGGCATCGGCCGGTTCGCGGGGAACGCGTGGCAGGGTTGAGGTCTTGATCGTCTGAGTCCCGGACCGTCCCGGACCGGCGAGCTGCCTCGAACCGTCTCGAACCGCCGGAGGGCGCACCGTGGACCAACTGGCGCTGCTGCTCATTCTGTTGCTCGGTGCCGTCGTGACGGTGCCGCTGGGGGAGCGGCTCGGACTGCCCGCGCCCGTCCTCATGACGCTGGCCGGGATCGTGCTCGCCTTCGTCAGCTGGGTCCCGAACGTCGAGATCCCGCCCGACTACATCCTGCCGCTGGTCCTCCCGCCCCTGCTGTACGCGGCCGTCCAGCGCACCTCCTGGCGGCAGTTCGCGGCCAACAGACGCCCCATCTTCCTGCTCGCCGTGGCCCTCGTCTTCGTGACGACCGCCGCGGTCGCCGCCATCGCCAACTCGGTGGTCCCCGGGCTCCCGATCGCCGCGGCGGTGGCCCTCGGCGCGCTCGTGGCGCCGCCCGACCCGGTCGCCGCGACCGCCGTCGCCGGGTCGCTCGGGCTGCCGCGGCGGCTCGTGTCGATCCTGGAGGGCGAGGGTCTCTTCAACGACGTCACGGCGATCGTGCTCTACCACGTGGCCATCGCGGCGGCGATCAGCGGGACGTTCTCCTGGCCGTCGGCGGTGGGGCAGTTGGTGCTCTCCGGAGTGGTCGCCGTCGCCGTGGGCGTCGCGCTCGGCTGGCTGACCAACAAGCTCATGGGGGTGCTCGGCGAGGCCACCCTGCAGACCGGCCTGACGCTGCTCGTGCCCTTCGTGAGCTACGTGCTCGCCGAGGAGCTCCTCGGCTCCGGCGTGCTCGCCGTGCTGACCACCGCGCTCTATCTGGCGGAGCACGGCGCCGACGCGGACGACGTGCTCGGCCGGATCACCGGGCAGACGTTCTGGCAGATCGTCGACACCCTGGTCACCGGCGTCGCCTTCGGGCTCATCGGGCTCGAACTGCACAACGTCTTCGGCACGGCCAACGGCCGCGAGCTGCAGATGATCGGCTGGGGCGCGGCGGTCGTCGCCGTCGTCATCGGCGTACGGCTGCTGTGGCTGCTGCCCGCGACCTGGCTGGCCAAGCGGCTGCACAAGCTGCGGGACTACGACGAGGACATCCCCACGACCTGGCGCGAGACCGTCGTCATGTGGTGGTCCGGGATGCGCGGCGTGGCGTCCGTCGCCCTCGCCCTGGCCATTCCGCTCAAGACGGAGAATGGCGACCCCTTCCCGGCCCGCGACGAGATCATCTTCATCGCCTTCTGCGTGATCATGGCCACGCTCGTCGTGCAGGGGCTCACCCTGCCCTGGCTGGTGCGGAAGCTCGGGGTGCGCGCGGACACGGACGCCGAGCGGGCCGTCGAGCGTGACCTCGCCGTCCGGGCGGCCAAGGCGGCCAAGCGCCGCCTGAAGGAGATCGAGGAGGTCGAGGAGCTGCCGGAGGACCTCTCGGAGCGGCTGCTGCGCGGCGCCTTCGACATCGGGGCCAGGATCAGCCCCGACATCGTCGACGACGAGCGCCGCGAGCGGTACTCCAAGCGCGCCGACCGCCTCAAGGCGGTCCAGCGCATCCAGCGCGACATGATGTCGGCCGCGCGCCACGAGATCCTCGCCGCCCGCAGTGAACCCGGCGCCGATCCGGAGATCGTCGACCGGGTCCTGCACCAGCTCGACGTACGCAGCCTGCGGTCCTGAGGGAGGCCCGGGAGTCAGCCCCGGCCCGTGCGGGGCACTATCGGCGGCGGCGGATGCGGACCGTCGTCTTCCGGCGGCAGTTCGGCCCAGGCCGTGCTGACCTTGGGCAGCGCGTACGCGTGGTGTTCGGTCAGCCAGCGGACCAGGTGCTCGCGCACGGTGACCCGCACCGTCCAGATGTCGTCCGCGTCCTTGGCGGTGACCAGGGCGCGGACCTGGATCGTGTTCGGCGTCGTGTCCGTGACCGCGAGGCCCCAGTCCCTGCCGTCCCAGGCGGCGCACTCGCGCAGGATGTCCTGGAGCTTCTCGCGCATCTCGGTGATGGGCGCGGTGTGGTCCAGCTGGAAGAAGACCGTGCCGGTCATCTGGGAGCCGCCGCGCGACCAGTTCTCGAAGGGCTTCGAGACGAAGTAGGACACCGGCATCGTGATCCGGCGCTCGTCCCAGGTCCGTACGGCCAGGAAGGTCAGGGTGATCTCGTCGATCGTGCCCCACTCGCCGTCCACGACGACCGTGTCGCCGATCCGCACCATGTCGCCGAAGGCGATCTGCAGCCCCGCGAAGAGATTCGACAGCGTGGACTGGGCGGCGACGCCCGCGACGATGCCCAGCACACCGGCCGACGCGAGCAGCGACGTCCCGGCCGCCTGCATGGCGGGGAAGGTGAGCAGCATCGCACCGACGGCCACGACGCCGACGATCGCGCTGACCACCCGCTGGATGAGCGTGACCTGCGTACGCACACGCCGGACGCGGGCGGGATCGCGGTGCGCGTTGGCGTACTGGGCGTAGGTGGCCTCGACGATGGCGGTCGCGATACGGACGAGGAGCCAGGCCACCGACCCGATGAGCACCAGGGTCAGGGTCTGCGCGATCCCCGCGGCATGGTCCTTGGCGATCTCCGCTTGTTCGAATGAGCCGCGCAGCAGGGCGGCACACAGGGACAGTTGCAGTGGCAGTCGGCAGCGGCGCAGCAGACCCCACAGTGGGTTTTCGGGGTGGCGGTCGTCGGCCCGGCGCAGCAGTACATCGGCCAGCCAAACCACGGCCAGCGTGAGCACGACCGAGCCGCCGACCACGATCAACGGACGCAGTACGTTCTCCATGCCCCCGAGGGTAGGTGGCACGATGGCCTCATGAACATCATGCTTTTCCACTCGACGTACGGGCTGCGGCCCGCGGTGCACGCGGCGGCCGACCGGCTGCGCGCGGAGGGACACGAGGTGTGGACGCCCGATCTGTTCGACGGGCGCACCTTCGACACCGTCGAGCAGGGCATGGCCTTCAAGGACGAGCTCGGCAAGGACGAGCTCCTGAAGAGGGCGATCCTGGCCGCCGCGCCCTACTCCGAGCGGGGTCTCGTCTACGCCGGGTTCTCGTTCGGCGCCGCCACCGCGCAGACCCTGGCCCTCGGCGACGACAAGGCGCGGGGCCTGCTGCTCCTGCACGGCACGTCCGACATCGCCGAGAACACGTCGGTGGACGAGCTGCCGGTGCAGCTGCACGTCGCCGAGCCCGACCCGTTCGAGACGGACGACTGGCTGAGCGCGTGGTACCTCCAGATGGGCCGCACGGGCGCCGACGTCGAGGTCTACCGCTATGCGGGAGCGGGCCACATCTTCACCGACCCCGACCTGGACGACTACGACGCCGAGGCCGCGGAGGCGACGTGGCGCACGGCGATCGGCTTCTTGGAGACGCTCTAGCCGGCAGCCCCCGGGCCCTTCACGCGCGCGTGCAGCGTCCCACCGGGGCGCTGGCGGGCGGCTTGCACATGATGCCGAAGTCGGCGTCGCTCGAGCTGAGGTAGCGCCCCGCGCAGTCCTTGTCGGTGGTCCTGCCGCGCTCGGCGCAGAACCGCAGCGCGGCCCGGCCGTCCGCGAAGGGCCCGGGGGCGTAGATCACCCAGAAGCCCGGCCGCAGCGAGGCGTAGTCGTCGCTGCGCAGATAGCGCGCCTCCGGCACGTCCTCGCGCACGGCCGCGAGCCGGCGGTCGCGGTCCTCCGTACTGGAGCCGACGGGCTCGGAGTGGAGCTGGGCGATCCAGCTGCCCGCCGCGGGCGGGACGCCGGGAGAGGACTCCGCGCGTCCGGGTGTCCTGCCGGGCTTCGGGGACGCCTCGGGCGAAGCCTCCCCGGAGGCGCGCGCACCGCCCTTGCCCTGCGCCCTGTCCGTCTTGGTCCCGTCCTGGAGCGCCAGCACCAGTGCGGCGCCGGCCACCAGGGCGAGCGCCACCGAGGCCGCCGCGACGAGCATCGGCATACGTCGTCGGGGCAGCGCCTGGGGCGAGTCCCGGGGCGCGACCAGCGTCGGCTGCCGGGTGACGCCGTTCGCCACGTCGGCGAGCAGCGCGTCGAGGCGCTCCGCGTCCGGGCGCAGTGCCGGGTCCCGCACCAGAAGGGCGGTCAGGACCGGGGTGAGCGCCTCCGAGCGCACCGGCGGCGGCACCGGTTCGTCGAGCACGGCGGCGAGCGTGGCGAGGGTCGTGGCGCGGCGCAGCGGGCTGACGCCCTCCACGGCGACGTACAGCACGACGCCGAGTGACCAGAGGTCGCCCGCCGGGCCCCGGTCCGTGCCGCGGATGCGCTCGGGCGCGATGTACTCCGGCGAGCCGATCAGGTCGCCGGTCGCGGTGAGCTGCGTGGAGCCCTGGAGCGAGGCGATGCCGAAGTCGGTGAGGACCACGGAGACGCCGGTGCCGGGGGCCTCCTCCCGCAGCAGGATGTTCGCGGGCTTCACGTCCCGGTGCAGGATGCCCGCCGCGTGGGCGACGCGCAGCGCCGAGAGCAGCTGGCGGCCGATGCGGGCCGCCTCCCGGGGCGGCAAGGTGCCCTGCTCCAGGAGGTCTTGGAGCGTGCGCCCCGGCAGCAGCTCCATCACGAGCCAGGGGTGCGGGCCGGTGTCCACGATGTGGTGGATCATCACCACATGGGGGTGGTTGAGGCGGGCCAGCGCCCTGGCCTCGCGCAGCACCCGCTCCCGCAGGACGCGCGACTGCTCGTCCGTCAGCTCGTGCAGCGCGGGGCGCACTTCCTTGACGGCCACCTCCCGGTGCAGCACGGTGTCGCGCGCCCGCCACACCGTGCCCATGCCTCCGCTGCCGAGCCGCTCGATGAGCTCGAAACGACCGTCCACCACATCCCCCGGGTCACTCATGCCGTCAGAGTAAGGGGCGGCTTCGGCAGTGACGCACGTGACCCGGTCAGCGCACCGGCGCGTACGCCCGCTCGACCCGCTGGGTGCCGCTGAGGGCGCGGTACGAACGGGCCCACTTGGACGTCGCCTCGGGGTCCTTGCGGTCGGAGAGGACGTAGTAGTCCATCTGCGAGCGTTCGGCGGTGACGTCGAGGACGCCGTAGCCGTGCGAGTCCATGTCCAGCCACTTCACATGGCGGTTGGCCGCCTTCACCGCGCCGACCGCGACCAGCGAGAGGGTGTGCGGGGCGACGTGCAGCATGTCGTCCACGTTGTCGGAGGTCACGGAGGTGACCACGAACTCCGTGGCCGCGGAGGGCGATCCGGGGTACGTGGCGGCCCTGACCGGTACGTCGTTCGCCCACGCCATGTGGATGTCCCCGGTGAGGAAGACCGTGTTCCGGATCGCCTGGTCGACCAGGTGGGAGATGAGCTCCTTGCGGTCGTCGGTGTAGCCGTCCCACTGGTCGCCGTTGACGGCGAGGCCCTCCTTGGGCAGCCCGAGCAACTCCGCGATGGGCTCCAGGAGATGGGCGGGCACGGAGCCGAAGGCCACCGGCGAGATCATCACCGAGGTGCCGACCAGCTTCCAGGAGGCGTCGGACGAGGCCAGGCCCGCCTTCAGCCAGTCGAGCTGGGCGCGTCCGGTGATCGTACGGTCCGGGTCGTCCACGTCGCCGCTGCCGAATCCCGCCTGCTCGGAGCGGAAGGAGCGCAGGTCGAGCAGGTGCAGATCGGCCAGCTTGCCGAAGCGCAGGCGGCGGTAGACGGTGCCTTCGGTGGAAGGGCGTACGGGCATCCACTCGAAGTACGCCTGCTTGGCGGCCGCCATGCGCCGGGCCCAGCCGCCCTCGGACTCCGGGGAGTGGTTCACCGCGCCGCCCGACCAGGTGTTGTCGGCGAACTCGTGGTCGTCCCATATCGCGATCAGCGGGTGCGTGGCGTGCATCGCTTGGGCGTCCGGGTCGGTCTTGTGGGCGCCGTGCCGGGTGCGGTAATCGGCGAGGCTGACGATCTCGTGCCGCGGCTCGTGCTGCCGCACCCCGTACTCGGCGGCCGGGTACTCGCCGCTCTTGTACTCGTAGATGTAGTCGCCGATGTGCAGCACCGCGTCGAGCTCGGTGCGGGCCGCGAGATGGCGGTAGGCGGAGAAGTACCCCGCCTCCCAGTTGGCGCAGGACACCACGCCGAACCGGACACCGGGGGCCGCCGACTCGTGCGCGGGGGTGGTGCGGGTGCGGCCCACGGGGGAGTGCACCGGGGTCCCGTCGGACCCGGAGCCGCCCACGGAGAAGCGGAAGTAATAGGTGGTGGCAGGGCTCAAGCCCCTTACGTCGGCCTTGACCGTGTGGTCGGCCGTGGGCCGCGCGGTCGTGCTGCCCTGGCCGACGACCTGGGTGAAGCCCTTGTCCTTGGCGATCTCCCAGCGCACTTCCGTGTCGGGCCCTTTGCCGGAGCCCGGCGTGGCCTCGGGTGTCGGCGTCACGCGGGTCCACAGCAGGACGCCGTCGGGCAGCGGGTCGCCCGACGCGACGCCGTGGTGGAACGCGGGGCCCGCGGCGGCGTGGGCGAGGGGAGCGGCGACGAGCGGCGCGAGGGCCGCGGTGGCGGCAGCGGCCTTGACGACCGTACGGCGGCTCGGGGCAGGGGAGTTGAGCGGTCTGTGTGCGCTGTTTCGACTGGTCACGAGCGATCACCTTACTGATCGGTAATCGCCAAGAGCGGGCGAACAACGAAACGTTCGCCCGCTCTTCCGCCGTGCGCCGCTCAGCGAGCGGCCGGCTGTCCGCTCAGGCCTTGAGCGCCGCGTCGATGGCCGTCTTGTACTCCTCGACCGTCGAGGGCGCGTTCTTCTTGTCGGAGCCGGTCAGCTTCTTGCCGTCCATGACGAAGGAGGGAGTGCCGTCGACGCCGTCCTTGTTGTCGTCGAACTTCTTCGACATCTCCAGGGCCCAGCGGTCGTACGTGCCGTCCTTGACGTCCTTCGCGAAGGTCTTGCTCTTCTTGAGCTCCGGGACCTGATTCGCGATCTTGGTCAGGTACGCGTCGTCCTTGAACTTGTCGGTGGTCTCCTCGGGGTGGTTCTCCTTGGAGAACAGCGCCTTCTTGTAGTCGAGGAAGGCCTGGTCGCTCACGTTCAGGGCGGCACCCATCGCGCTGAGCGCGTTCTTGGAGCCCTCACCCGTGAGGTTGCGGTCCAGGAACGAGGCGCCGATGAACTGGATCTTGTACTTGCCGTCCTTCAGGTCCTTCTCGACCGTCGGGCCCACGGTCTGCTCGAAGCTGGCGCAGACCGGGCAGCGCGGGTCCTCGTAGACCTTGAGGGTCTTCTTGGCGCTGTCCTTGCCGATGACGACGGTCGTGCCGTCCGTGCCCGTGGAGTTGGCCGGCTTGACCAGCTTCTCGTCCTTGGCGGCGTCCCAGTGGTCGGGCTTGTTGGCCTGCATGACGGCGTAACCGACGCCGCCCGCGATCGCCAGGACCGCGACGACGGAGACGCCGACGATCATCGACCGCTTCCGCTTCTGCCGCTTGCGCTCGGCTTCCTGCTGGGCGCGGATCCGCTCGCGGGCCGCCGACTTGGCCGCCTGGCTGTTGCGCTTGCTCATGATGGTGTTCTCCGTAGGGGTGACGTACGTGGGGACGGTGGTGCTCAGGCGAAGACGGCCGAGCACGGCGGTCCACGCCGTCCCACGCAGTGCACGAGCAGCCGCGTACGCGCGGTGCGCACCCGGCGCGCGGGACGCGGGGCCCGCAGGACGGGCCGCGGGCGGATGCCCGCCGCGGCGACCGCGACGAGCAGCGGCCGGAAGGTGGAGGCGGTCACCGCGCGCAGGACCTGGGCCAGGGCGCGTTCCCCGCGCCGCAGCCAGGCGGCCGCGAGCAGGCCGACCGCGATGTGCGCGCCGAGCAGCAGCCAGGCGGCGCCCGGATCGGCGTCGGCGAGCAGCACGGTGGCACGGTGTCCGTCGCCGCCGGTCATCTGGGCCAGCGGGGTGCCGACGCCGGCGCCGCCGCACAGCACGTCGAAGCCGACGGAGCGCAGCGGGCCCGCGACGGGGCCGCCCGCCTGGCCGTAACAGACGTGCTGCCCCGCGGTGAACACCGTGTCGGCGGCCAGCTCGAGGGGGATGAGCAGGGCGGCGATGCGGCCGTAGCCACGCTCGCGCCCCGCGAGCGCGTACGCGATGACGAAGACCGCGCCGGAGATCACCGCGACGGTGGTCAGCGGGAGCGGGGCGCGGGACAGCAGCACGTGCGACGCGGCGGAGAGCGTCACGACGAGCGCCGTGAAGAGCGCCGCACGCACGGCTCTGAGCTGGGTCCCGGATATGTCCATCGCGCAAGCGAGTGTGCCATGCGCTCGCGTAAGGCAGCCCTAAAGGGTGCCTATGAGTCGCACGGCGTCGTCCTGGTGCCTACAGACCCGGGATCCGGCCGTTGCGGAACAGGTCGACGAAGATCTGGTGGTCCCTGCGGGCCCGCGCGCCGTACTCGTGCGCGAAGTCCACGAGCAGGTCGCCGAAGCCCTCCTCGTCCGCCGCGATGGCGGCGTCGATCGCGCGCTCCGTGGAGAACGGCACCAGGTCCGAGTGCCCGCTCTCGTCGTCCGCCGCGGAGTGCATCGTGGCGGTGGCGCGGCCCAGGTCGGCGATGACCGCGGCGATCTCCTCCCAGTCGTCGATGTCCGACCAGTCCAGGTCCACCGCGTACGGAGAGACCTCGGCGACCAGCTGGCCGGCACCGTCCAGCTCGGTCCAGCCGAGCCACGGGTCGGCGTGCGCCTGCAGCGCGCGCTGCGAGATGACCGTGCGGTGGCCCTCGTGCCGGAAGTAGTCACGGGCCGCGCCGTCGGTGATGTGCCGCGAGACGGCCGGGGTCTGCGCCTGCTTGAGGTAGATCACGACGTCGTTCTCCAGGGCGTCGCTGTTGCCCTCGAGCAGGATGTTGTACGAGGGCAGCCCCGCGGAGCCGATGCCGATGCCGCGCCGGCCGACGACGTCCTTGACGCGGTACGAGTCGGGGCGGGTGAGCGAGGACTCGGGCAGCGTCTCCAGATAGCCGTCGAAGGCGGCGAGCACCTTGTACCGCGTGGCCGCGTCGAGCTCGATGGAGCCGCCGCCCGGCGCGAAGCGGCGCTCGAAGTCGCGGATCTCCGTCATGGAGTCCAGGAGGCCGAAGCGGGTCAGCGAGCGGGCGTCGCGCAGCGCGTCCAGGAGCGGGCCCTGGGCGGTGTCCAGGGTGAAGGGCGGCACCTCGTCGCTCTTGGCGCCGGTCGCCAGGTCGTGGATCCGCTCGCGGTACGCCGCCGCGTAGATCCGGACCAGGTCGGTGATCTGCTCGTCGCTGAGCGCCTTGGTGTACCCGATCAGGGCCACGGAGGCGGCGAAGCGCTTCAGGTCCCAGGTGAAGGGGCCCACATACGCCTCGTCGAAGTCGTTCACGTTGAAGATCAGGCGGCCCTGGGCGTCCATGTACGTGCCGAAGTTCTCCGCGTGCAGGTCGCCGTGGATCCACACCCGCCCCGTGCGCTCGTCCAGGTAGGGGCCGCCGTGCTGCTCGCGCTCCAGGTCCCCGTAGAAGAGGCAGGCCGTGCCGCGGTAGAACGCGAAGGCGGAACCGGCCATCTTCCGGAACTTCACCCGGAACGCGGCGGGGTCCGCGGCGAGCAGCTCGCCGAACGCGGTGTCGAAGACGGAGAGGATCTGCTCGCCGCGCTGCTCAGCGGTGGGCTGCGGTTCCGACATCGCGGGGTGCCTCCAGGTAACAGGTGGTGCCAGGTGGTGCATGACATTTTGGACAGGTGCTCCGACCTGTCCAACGCACGACGGTACCCCCGAGTGCCCGCCGCTTGTCAGTGCTCCGGATTAGACTTCCACGCTGTCCCCCCAGACTGCCCGCAGTCCGTCGCCGATAGTTTCCCGGAGGCCTCCCGCCGTGACCAAGCCGCCCTTTACGCACCTCCACGTCCACACCCAGTACTCGCTGCTGGACGGTGCCGCGCGGCTCAAGGACATGTTCGACGCCTGTAATGAGATGGGCATGACGCACGTCGCCATGTCCGACCACGGCAACCTCCACGGGGCGTACGACTTCTTCCACTCGGCGCAGAAGGCGGGCGTCACGCCGATCATCGGCATCGAGGCGTACGTGGCGCCCGAGTCCCGCCGCAACAAGCGGAAGATCAAGTGGGGCCAGCCGCACCAGAAGCGCGACGACGTGTCCGGTTCGGGTGGTTACACCCACAAGACGATCTGGGCGGCGAACAACACCGGCCTGCACAACCTCTTCCGGCTGTCGTCGGACGCGTACGCAGAGGGCTGGCTGCAGAAGTGGCCGCGCATGGACAAGGAGACGATCTCCCAGTGGTCGGAGGGCCTGATCGCCTCCACCGGCTGCCCCTCGGGAGAGCTCCAGACCCGGCTGCGCCTCGGCCAGTTCGACGAGGCCGTGAAGGCCGCCGCCGAGTACCAGGACATCTTCGGCAAGGACCGGTACTTCCTCGAGCTGATGGACCACGGCATCGACATCGAGCGCCGGGTCCGCGACGACCTGCTCCGGGTCGGCAAGAAGCTCGGCATCCCGCCCCTGGTGACGAACGACTCGCACTACACGTACGCGCACGAGTCCGTCGCGCACGACGCCCTGCTGTGCATCCAGACCGGCAAGAACCTCTCGGACCCGGACCGCTTCCGCTTCGACGGCACCGGCTACTACCTGAAGTCCACGGACGAGATGTACGCCATCGACTCCTCGGACGCCTGGCAGGAGGGCTGCCGCAACACGCTCCTGGTGGCCGAGCAGATCGACACCACCGGCATGTTCGAAAAGCGCGACCTCATGCCGAAGTTCGACATCCCGGAGGGCTTCACCGAGGTCACCTGGTTCCAGGAGGAGGTCCGCCGCGGCATGCAGCGCCGCTACCCGAGCGGTGTCCCCGCGGACCGGCAGCAGCAGGCCGAGTACGAGATGGACATCATCATCCAGATGGGGTTCCCGGGGTACTTCCTCGTGGTCGCCGACTTCATCATGTGGGCCAAGAACAACGGCATCGCGGTGGGTCCGGGGCGTGGCTCCGCGGCCGGTTCGATCGTCGCGTACGCCATGGGCATCACCGACCTCGACCCCATCACGCACGGGCTGATCTTCGAGCGGTTCCTCAACCCCGAGCGCGTGTCCATGCCCGATGTCGACATCGACTTCGACGAGCGCAGGCGCGTCGAGGTGATCCGGTACGTGACCGAGAAGTACGGCGCCGACAAGGTCGCCATGATCGGCACGTACGGAAAGATCAAGGCGAAGAACGCCATCAAGGACTCCGCGCGCGTGCTCGGATATCCGTACGCGATGGGCGACCGCCTCACCAAGGCGATGCCCGCCGACGTCCTCGGCAAGGGCATCGACCTCTCCGGCATCACCGACCCCAAGCACCCGCGCTACAGCGAGGCGGGCGAGATCCGGGGGATGTACGAGAACGAACCGGACGTGAAGAAGGTCATCGACACAGCCAAGGGTGTGGAGGGCCTGGTCCGGCAGATGGGCGTGCACGCGGCCGGCGTGATCATGTCCAGCGAGCCCATCGTGGACCACGCGCCGATCTGGGTGCGGCACACGGACGGCGTGACGATCACACAGTGGGACTACCCCCAGTGCGAGTCGCTCGGCCTGCTCAAGATGGACTTCCTCGGCCTGCGCAACCTCACCATCATGGACGACGCCGTCAAGATGGTGCGCAACGACAAGGGCATCGACCTGGAGATGCTCTCGCTCCCGCTCGACGACCCGAAGACCTTCGAACTGCTCTGCCGCGGTGACACGCTCGGCGTCTTCCAGTTCGACGGCGGCCCGATGCGCTCGCTGCTCCGCCAGATGCAGCCCGACAACTTCGAGGACATTTCCGCCGTCTCGGCCCTCTACCGGCCGGGCCCGATGGGCATGAACTCGCACATCAACTACGCGGAGCGCAAGAACGGCCGCCAGGAGATCACGCCGATCCACCCGGAGCTCGAAGAGCCCCTGAAGGAGACGCTCGGTCTGACCTACGGCCTCATCGTGTACCAGGAGCAGGTGCAGAAGGCCGCGCAGATCATCGCCGGCTACTCCCTCGGCGAAGCCGACATCCTGCGCCGCGTGATGGGCAAGAAGAAGCCCGACGAGCTGGCGAAGAACTTCGTCCTGTTCCAGGAGGGTGCGAAGAAGAACGGCTACTCCGACGCCGCGATCCAGGCCCTGTGGGACGTCCTGGTCCCCTTCGCCGGATACGCGTTCAACAAGGCGCACTCCTCCGCGTACGGCCTCGTCACGTACTGGACCGCCTACCTCAAGGCGAACTACCCCGCCGAGTACATGGCCGCGCTGCTCACCTCGGTGAAGGACGACAAGGACAAGTCGGCCATCTACCTGAACGAGTGCCGGCGTATGGGCATCAAGGTCCTGCCGCCCAACGTGAACGAGTCCGTGCACAACTTCGCCGCCCAGGGCGACGACGTGATCCTCTTCGGCCTGGAGGCCGTCCGCAACGTCGGCACGAACGTCGTCGAGTCGATCGTCAGGTCGCGCAAGGCGAAGGGGAAGTTCGCCTCGTTCCCCGACTACCTCGACAAGGTCGAGGCCGCCGCCTGCAACAAGCGGACCACGGAGTCACTGATCAAGGCGGGCGCCTTCGACACCATGGGGCACACCCGCAAGGGCCTCACCGCGCAGTACGAACCCATGATCGACAACGTGGTGCAGGTCAAGCGCAAGGAGGCGGAAGGGCAGTTCGACCTCTTCGGAGGGGGCGAGGAGACCGGCGGCGAGCCGGGCTTCGGGCTCGACGTGGAGTTCTCCACCGACGAGTGGGAGAAGACGTATCTGCTCGCCCAGGAGCGGGAGATGCTCGGTCTGTACGTCTCCGACCACCCGCTGTTCGGCCTGGAGCACGTCCTTTCCGACAAGGCCGACGCGGGCATCGGACAGCTCACCGGCGGTGACTACTCGGACGGCTCGATCGTCACCATCGGCGGCATCATCTCCGGCCTCCAGCGCAAGATGACCAAGCAGGGCAACGCCTGGGCGATCGCGACCGTCGAGGACCTCGCGGGCTCCATCGAGTGCATGTTCTTCCCGGCGACCTACCAGCTGGTGTCGACCCAACTCGTCGAGGACGCCGTGGTGTTCGTCAAGGGCCGCCTCGACAAGCGCGAGGACGTGCCGCGCCTGGTCGCGATGGAGATGCAGGTCCCCGACCTGTCGAACGCGGGCACCAACGCGCCCGTCCTGATCACCATCCCCACGGTGAAGGTGACCCCGCCGATGGTCAGCCGCCTCGGTGAGATCCTCAGCCACCACCGCGGCAACAGCGAGGTGCGGATCAAGCTCCAGGGCGCCCAGAAGACGACGGTGCTGCGGCTCGACCGCCACCGGGTACAACCGGATCCCGCCCTTTTCGGCGACCTGAAGGTGTTGCTCGGCCCGTCCTGCCTGGCCGGGTGAGGGGCAGATTCATGTGAAGGGGCGCACCCGGAATTCCGGGTGCGCCCCTTCACGCTTATCCGCCTGTGTGGGCGTCAGTCAGGCGTCAGTCAGGCGTCGGTCAGGCGTCAGTTGTGGCCGAAGCGGCGCTGGTGCTTGCGCGCGACCTCGGACGGGCTGCCCTGTGCCTGCACGTTGGACTGCACGCGCTGCTCGGCCTGCTCCGCGGACGACTTGGCCTGCTCCTGGGCCTGCTCGGCGGCCGAGGCGCGGTTCTGGTCGCCACCCTGCTTGCGGTTCTTGTTCTTGGCCATGGTGATCTTCCTCCTGAGGGGGATCTGGGGGCCAGGACGCGACCAGATTCACATACGGCGACAAGCTGCGCATTTCAGAGAATTACCGTGCGTAATAAGCCCTGTCGGGGAGTGAAGTCGCGATACGCCACGCCGAAGATCGAGTTCCGGCCGTTAACCTCCGCCGGGTCGGGCAGACTCGAAGGAAACCCGAACCATTACTTCCAGGGAATCTCCAGGGAAAGAGGGTGGATCGCGTGGACCGCTGCATCGTCCTGGTGGACGCCGGGTATCTGCTGGGCGCCGCCGCGAGTCTCCTCGCCGGCGAGCCCTCCCGGTCCCGGATCACCGTCGATCACACCGCCCTCATCCAGGGCATCCGTGAGCGCGCCGAATCCGACACCGAGCGCCCCCTGCTCCGGATCTACTGGTTCGACGGAGCCCCCGACCGCGTGCCCCAGCCCGATCACCGCAGGCTGCGCGTCATGCCCCGCGTGACGGTCCGGCTCGGCGCCCTGACCCGCAGCGACGGACGGTGGGCCCAGAAGGGCGTCGACGCCGCCATGCACGCCGAGCTCACGGAGCTGGCCCGCAACCGCGCCTGCTCGGACATCGTGCTCGTCACCGGCGACGGGGATCTGCTGCCCGGCATGATGGCCGCCAAGGAGCACGGCGTCGCCGTCCACCTGTGGGCCGTCCAGGCCGCCGACGGGGACTACAACCAGTCCGAGGACCTGGTGGCCGAGGCCGACGAGCGGCGCGTCCTGGACCGGGCCTGGATCACCAAGGCCGTACGCCCCAAGGAACTCACCGGCGTCTGCGCGCCTTCTCCCGTCCCGCGCCCCGAGATCGCCGCCATCCTCTCCGCCCCGCTGCCGGAGTCCGCGCTCGCGGCCGGCGCCCAGCGGGCCGCCGAGGAGGCCGCCGCAGTCGCCCGGCACGCCCAGCACGGCGAGCACCCCTCACACGCCCAGCACGCCGAAGCAGGGGCCAACGGCGACAGTGGCGGCGCCCACCACATTCCGCCGGGCAAGGGCGTGCCCACCCCCAAGGACCTGGCCGCCCTGCGCGGCCCCGGCACCCAGGCGGCCCAGCACCCCACCAACGCCACGCTGCGCTGGTCCTCCGACAAGGGCTGGGTCGAGCGCCCCGGCGGCGCCGCGGAGAGCCCGGAGGCCGCGGCCCTGCCGACGCTCGCCCAGCTGACGACGGCCGAGCAGCGCTGGGCGGACCGCGAGGAGGACATCACCACCGTCGGCGGTGACCCCTTCGAGGTCGGGCAGGTGTTCGCGCGCCGCTGGATGGCCCGCCTGCCCGAACAGCACAACCTGCAGAAGCTCTCGACGATGTACCCGCGCATCCCGCACCGCGTCGACGGCGAGCTCCTGCGGTACGCGGCCCGCTTCGGCCTGCTCGCCCACAAGGACGACCAGATCGACGAACACGACCGGTACGCGATCCGGGCCGGCTTCTGGCGCGAGATCGACGTGCACACGGCGGTCGAGCACGCACCGGTGGGCGACCGCTCCGGCGAGTGACCGAACAGGCACGCGAACGAGTGACGGAACACGTCCGCAGATGACTGATACGGGGCGTACGGGGCGCCCCGGGCGATGTGCCGGGCGCGGGACCCCGTACCCTCGTCCTTCGTGAGTACGCGCTCGGCACAGGCAGTCCGACAGGGGCTCCGACAGGGTCACGGCAGTGATGCCGTCTGCGCGGTGCGCGACCTCGTCAAGACCTATCCCGCCGCCCGCGGCAGGCGCGGCAGGCCCGCGACGCCCGAGGTGCGCGCCACCGACGGCATCAGCCTCGAGGTGCGGCGCGGCGAGATCTTCGGCCTGCTCGGGCCCAACGGCGCGGGCAAGTCCACCCTCGTACGGCAGCTGACCGGCCTGATGCGGCCCGACAGCGGGAGCGTCGAGATCCTCGGGCACGACATCCTGCGCCATCCCGAGCGGGCCGCGCGGATCCTCGCGTACCTGGGGCAGGAGTCCACCGCGCTCGACGAGCTGACCGTCTCGCTCGCCGTCGAGACGACCGCGCGGCTGCGCGGCCTCGAGGTCCGCGCGGCGCGGGCCGAGCGGGACGGCGTCCTCGAAGAGCTCGCGCTCACCCCCCTCGCCACACGGCCGCTGAAGAAGCTCTCCGGCGGGCAGCGCAGGCTCGCCTGCTTCGCCACCGCCCTGGTGGGGCAGCGGCCGCTGCTCGTCCTCGACGAGCCGACGACCGGCATGGACCCCATCGCGCGGCGCGCCGTCTGGGGTGCGGTCGACCGGCGCAGGGCCGAGCACGGCACCACCGTGCTGCTCGTCACGCACAACGTCATCGAGGCCGAGACGGTCCTCGACCGTGTCGCCGTCCTCGACCACGGCAAGGTCATCGCCTGCGACAGCCCCGTGGGTCTTAAGGAGCAGGTCGCCGGTGAGGTGCGGGTCGAGCTCGTCTGGCGGGAGCGGGCGCCGCTCGACGTCCCCGAGGTCGCCGCGCTGCGCTCGTCCGCGGTGGAGTCCGGCCGGCGCTGGTCGCTGCGGCTGGCCCCCGACGAGGCGCGGGCCGCCGTCGCGGCGGTCACCGGCGGGGCCGCCTTCGCCGCGCTCGACGACTTCACCTTGGCCACACCGAGTCTGGAGGACGTGTATCTCGCCCTGGGCGGGAACGGGGAAGGGCTGGTGAAGGCGTGACCTTCGCCGGACGGATGAACAGCGACAGCAGGAGGGCCGTTCGGTGAGTGCCGTTCCCCTGGAAGCGGCCGTACGGGCCGACGACCGAGAGTGGCAGGCCGAGGCCGCCGAGCCCCTGGGCCCCCGAGCGCGGCTGTTCCCCGCGCTCGCGGCCGTCTACCGGGCGCAGCTGTCCCGGGCCCGCGTCGCCCGCATCCCGCTGCTCTTCGTGGCCACCTTCCAGTCCGTCGGAATCATGATCCTGATGCGGGGCGTCGTGGACGGGGGCGGCGAGGCGCGTGCCGTCGTCGCCGGGTCCTCCGTGCTCGTCGTCGCGTTCGTCGCGCTCAACCTGCTCGCGCAGTACTTCGGGCAGCTGCGGGCCGACGGTGGCCTCGACCACTACGCCACGCTGCCCGTGCCGCCCGCCGCGGTGGTCCTGGGCGCCGCGGCCGCCTACGCCTCGTTCACCGTGCCGGGCACGCTCGTCACCGCGGTCGTCGGGTGCGGCCTCTTCGGGCTCCCGATGGCGAACCTCTGGGTGCTCCTCGCGGTGATCCCGTTGGCCGGTGCCGCGCTCGCCGGGCTCGGCGCCGCCCTCGGGCTGCTCGCGCCCCGCCCCGAACTGGCCACGCTGCTGGGCCAGTTGGGCATGTCGGCGGCGCTGCTCCTGGGTGTGCTCCCGGCCGAGCGGATGCCCGGGTTCCTGCAGTACGCGCGTGACCTGCTGCCCTCGACGTACGGGGTCGAGGCGTTCGCCCGTACCTTCGGGCCGCATCCGGACTGGGCGACCGTCGTCCTCGATCTCGCCGTCTGCGCGGGGGTCGGCGTCGCCTCGCTCGCGATCGCCACTTGGGCGTACCGCCGTGCAGCCGTGCGATGACGCGGTCCTCGCCGTGCGGTGAAGCGGTCCTCAGGTAGTACTGGCACCATGTGTGGGTGACTGCACCGCTGACGCCCTCCCAGCCGCCCCACGACCGGCCCCCGCACGACCCCTGGCAGCAAGCCGCTCAGCCGTCCGGAGCCGTTCCCCCGCAGGCGGACGAGGAGGACGGTCCTGGCATGAAGACCGAAGTGCGGCAGGCCGCGGTGATCGCGGTCGTGGTGGCTGTCTGCGGCGTGGTGCTCGGCCTGCTGTGGCTGTGGCTCGCGCCCCGTGTGCCGTTGATCGCCGACAGCGAGACGGTGTACCTCAAGGACACCGAGGGGGAGCAGGCGATCGGCGTGGACGGAACGTTCACCCTGCTCGCGCTGGCGTTCGGCGCGGTGAGCGGCGCCGTGGTGTTCCTGCTGCACAGGCGGGGCGGCATTCCGCTGGTCGTCGGGCTGACGGCAGGGAGCCTGCTGGGGGCCGTGCTCGCCTGGCGGCTCGGGATCTTCCTCGGGCCCGAGACGGATGTCGTCGCCCATGCGAAGTCCGTGGGCAAGGGCGTGGCGTTCGACGCCCCGATGGAGCTCAAGGCCAAGGGCGCGCTGCTCGCCTGGCCGGTGGCCGCGCTGCTCGTGCACCTGGGTCTTACCGGGCTCTTCGGACCGCGGGACCCCGAGCCGTACCCCCTGCCCTACGGGGACCCCGGGCGGGCAGAGGGCAGCTCGGACGCGACCGGGGCGTGAGACCGCCCCTCGGGCCGCTCGTGGACGTCAGGCGGGCCGGACGGGTCGGACGGGTCAGGCGGGCCGCTTTCCGTGGTTCGCCTTGCCCTTGCGTACCCGCCACTTCCTCTTGCGCGTCTTCTTCGACATGAGGGTGGTACTAGTCGAGCCCGTGGCCCCCGTCGAGGGCCTATTCACGCCCGATCGGGGCGAGTACCGCGCCCGTGAGACGCGCCAGGTCACCGGGGGCCAGTTCGACCTCCAGGCCCCGGCGGCCCGCCGACACGCAGATCGTGGCGTGCGAGGAGGCCGAGTCGTCCAGGACCGTGCGGAGCTTCTTGCGCTGGCCGAGGGGTGAGATGCCGCCGCGTACGTACCCCGTGGTGCGTTCGGCGGCTGCGGGGTCCGCCATCACCGCGCGCTTGCCGGAGACCGCCGCGGCCAGGGCCTTGAGGTTCAGGGTGCCCGCCACCGGGACCACGGCCACCGTCAGCTCGCCGTCGACCTCCGCGACCAGGGTCTTGAAGACCCGGTCGGGGGAGACGCCCATGGCCTGGGCCGCCTCCTCGCCGTACGAGGGGTGCGCGGGGTCGTGTTCGTAGGCGTGCACCGTGTGGTCCGCGCCCGCCGCGGTCAGGGCCACCGTCGCCGGGGTGCCGCCCGCGCCCGACTGCTTCTGCTGTTTCTTCTGCTTCTTCGCCAAAGCGCTCGCGCCTTACGTCGGTTGAGGCTCGTGTCAGTTGAGGCTCGTGGTGCCGCGCGTGAGGTCCGTCGCGGGCAACGACGGCAGATTACGGATGATCGCGGTCTCGGCGCGCAGGACTTTCAGCTCCTCGTGCAGGCGCGAAGCGGTGTCCGGCGCCTCCAGGAGCCGCTGCTTCGTGGGGGTGTCGAGGACGGCTGCGGCCGCGACCAGATACGACACCACGGACGGGTCGTCCGGCAGTTCGGCGCCCGTGGACAGGGACCGCTCGCGCGCCCCCGCGAGCCGCTTCTGGTAGGCGCGGAACGCCCGCAGGACGCCCTCGGCGAGGGCGCCCGCCTCCTCGCCCGGGTCCTCGGGCAGCTCCTCGACCTCCGCGGTCAAGAAGGCGCCCGAGGCGTCCACCGAGTGCAGGCGTACGCGGGTGGTGCCGGTGGCGAGGACCTCGAAGCCGCCGTCGGCGCGCTCCCTGATCGTCGCCGCGTCCGCGATGCAGCCCACCGCGTGGAAGGCCTTGAGCGGGTCCTCGCCGAAGCCGGCGGTCGGGCCCTGCTCGGGCTGTGCGGTGGGGTCCGGGAGGCCCGGGGCGCTCGGGGCGACCTCGAGGCCGTCCCGGATGGCGACGACCGCGAAGAGGCGCTGCTCCTCGTCGGGAGTCTTGAGCAAATCGCGCATCATGGCGCGATAACGCTCCTCGAACACGTTCAGCGGGAGCACGAGTCCCGGGAACAGCACCGAGTTGAGCGGGAAGAGCGGAAGCCGGACGGTGGTCACGAGCTGCAAGCCTAATGGTCGCCGGAGCCCGCTCGTCCGCCGCCGGTGCGCAGCGGGGTCCCGGAGGCCACCTCGATGCGTATGCCGTCGCGCAGTTCCAGGAACTGGCCGAGCGGATCGTCGGACATGCGGTCCCAGGGGAAGGACGTCGCATGGGGCCCGATGAGGCGCATCTGTTCCAGGGCGTCGCTCCACCGCTCCAGGCGTACGAGGACGAACGCGAGGACGTTGCGGACCTCCGCGGGCCAGGGGTCCCCGGCCTCGTACTCCCCGGACACCGCGATCCCCAGGTCGGCCGCCGCGTCCAGGCGCTCGCGCGGCACGCTCCCCGATGCGCTGGTGAGGTACGCGAAGGCGGCCCGCGCGGGCAGCGCCTGGATCAGCGAGCCGGGCAGCGCGTCGCGGGCGGCCCGCTCGGCGAAGTCGAAGCACTGGCCGTGCGAGCCGTACCAGGACGCGGAGAGGTACTGGAGCGCCGAGGCGTGGCAGCCGTAGTGGTGCGAGGAGCGGTGCACCGCCTCGGCCCGGATCTCGTCGAAGACCGAGTGCGGGGCATGGGTGCCGCGCGCGTGGTCCAGGGCGATCCGCCACGGCACGGGGTCGCGCGGGTCGGCCTCGGCTGCGGCGGTGATCAGGGGCGCCGTCTCGCGAAGCAGCTCGACGCGGGCGGGCGATTCCCAGCCGCGGACGACCGCGAGCTCGGCCTTGACGAGCAGCGCGTCCGGGTCGTGCGGCGACGCGACCTGCCAGTCGTCGAACCACTCGGGGCGGGAGCGGGCGAAGGCGGCGAGACGCGTCGTGTAGCGGTCGCGGTTCTCCCATTCGTTGCCCTCGCGCGTCATGGCGAGCAGTTTGGCGGCGGGGCCGTAATCGCCTCGGCCGGCGGCGACGAGCGCCGGGCCGAGCCGGTCGTCGGGCGCGTCGAGGAGCACCTCGTCGTCGGGGGTCAGACCGGAGGCGAGGAGCGGGGTGTTCCTGACCATTCGTGCGGTGCGGATCAGGGCGCGCAGGAGTGCCATCGTGTGGGTATTGAAATCCGCAGGTCGGGGCAGTGCCAGAGGGTGGCCGGTGAAGCTTTGGCATCAGTCGTTAGGTTGCCTGACACATGGTCAAGGGCTGGCAAAATCTCTGCTCCCGGGCGGCCCGGCAGGCTCCTCAGTTCCTCCGCAGCAGCCTGGTCGCCCCCGCCGCGACCGTCGTCGCGAGCACCCAGCCGAGCAGGATGAGGATGGCCGCGAACCACTGCCAGCCGCCGCGCAACTGCCAGTAGCTGTCCTGGCCGAGGTTGATCACCGGGAGCAGCAGGTCGAGGGAGAAGAGCGCGGGGTTCCAGTTCGGGTGCTCGCCCGGTTTGATCGCCGGGTGGTCGGCGCGGGCGAAGGCCACCGCGCTCACCGCCCAGAGCACCGCCATCCACAGGGCGGCGCGGCCGGGACGGTAGCCGTAGGCCACCGTCCAGTCCTGGGCGAAGCCCCAGAGCTTCGCCGCGAGCGGCAGGGTCTCGCGGCGTCTGCGCTGCTTGGCGAGCAGGACCTCGCGGGCGTCGGCGTCCTCGCCGCCGTTGCGCAGGACGGCGGCCAGCTTCTCGTACGGCTCGGGGTTGTACTCGGCGGTCGCCGCCGCCACCCAGGCCAGGCGCCGGGCGAGCGGGAAGCTGCCCTGCGGCACGAGGTTCTCGTAGCTGAAGCCGCCCATCTGGAGGCCGCCGGGGCCCGGCCAGCTGGTCGACTTGTCGATGAGGTTGACGACCTTGGCGCCGGACAGAATGATCTTGCCGCGCTGCGGGGCCTCGCCGAGGAAGCGCAGCTCGGGGGTCTGGACGCGGCGCAGCGACACCTCCTGGTCGTTCTCCAGGGTGAAGCGCGCCTGGGCCAGGTCGACGGCGTCGCCGAAGCGCCCGTCGTCGAGCCGGACACCGCCCTGGCACTCGAAGCGCTGGACACGGGTGCCGCGCGGGGGAGTGGTGCCGCTGGTCATGGGGGGATCGCCGAGCGCGGCCGGCGTCATGTAGAGGGTGCGTTCCACCGTCATCTGCGGGGCGTTGAGCGCCCGCTGGCCGTACGGATTGGCGAGCTTGCTGCCGCGCAGGCTGAAGGAGACCCCGACCTTCGCGCCGCGCAGGCTCAGCTGGCCGTGCGACTCCATCATCTCGGCCTGCAGGTCCTGCCCGACCGAGAGCCCGTCGCCCATGATCGAGTTGCCGCGCCGGTCGCGGTAGATCACGGCCTGGTTGATCAGCAGGTCGGTGCCGATCTGGGCGTCCGTGAGCCGCATGCCGTTGTGGATCCGGCAGCGCGGCAGATGCAGGTCGCCCTCCGTGTGCAGGCGGGCCGCCTCCACGCGCGGGATCGAGCAGTTGACGAGCCGCAGGGTGGTGAACTTGGCCTCGGGGACCAGGATCTCCTTCTCGAAGCGGCAGTGCTTCAGCTCGGCGTAGGGAAGGATCTCGCCGCCCGCCAGATCGAGCACGTCCGTGATCTGGAGGCCCGAGAGCTTGAGCGAGGAGACCCGGCCGGAAAGCGCCGGTGGCCCCTCCAGGAGCAGCCAGCACACGATGCGGGCGCGCACACTGCGTTCCGGACCCCAGGGGTGGCCGCCGTGCGGATCGTCCGCCATCGCGTCCCCCGACCGGAGGTCGTAGACGCTGCCGTTGCGAAAGGCCTGCCACATGCCGATCTCGGCGGCGGTCAGCCCGTCCGGCGGATCACCGGTGTCGTCGACCACTGCTGTTGTCCTCCCCGTACTGCGATGTGCTGCGTTTTCGATCGTGCGGTGCGCCCTGGTCTCGTACACCTGTTTCATGCCCGCTCAGTGACGGGCTGAACGCTAGTGGTGAACGAGGTCTTCCGGGATCCATATCAGCCAGTGATACGGCGTCCGGCCCCGAATCAGGGTCTGAGAGAATTGGCCATGTGATCTCCCGAATCGATCTGCGCGGCGACGCCCTCCCCGAGGGCCCCGCCCTGCGCGCCCTGCTGCCCCGTGCCGACTTCGACGTCGCGGCCGCCCTGGAGAAGGTGCGGCCCATCTGCGAGGACGTGCATCATCGTGGCGACGCGGCGCTGATCGAATACGCGGAGAAGTTCGACGGAGTACGGCTGACGCAGGTCCGTGTCCCCGCGACCGCCATCGCCGAGGCCCTGGCCGGCCTCGACCCGGTGGTGCGCGAGGCCCTGGAGGAGTCGATCCGCCGCGCCCGCATCGTCCACCGCGAGCAGCGCCGCGCCCCGCACACCACCCAGGTCGTGCCCGGCGGCTCGGTCACCGAGAAGTGGGTGCCGGTCGAGCGCGTGGGGCTCTACGCCCCGGGCGGCCGGTCCGTATACCCCTCCTCCGTGATCATGAACGCGGTCCCGGCGCAGGAGGCGGGCGTCGAGTCGATGGCCCTCGCGTCCCCGCCGCAGAGCGACTTTGACGGCCTTCCGCACCCGACGATCCTGGCCGCCTGCGCCCTCCTCGGCATCGACGAGGTGTACGCGGTCGGCGGCGCCCAGGCCGTCGCGATGTTCGCGTACGGCACCGAGACCTGCGCCCCGGCCAACATGGTCACGGGCCCCGGCAACATCTGGGTGGCCGCGGCCAAGCGCTACTTCACCGGCCGCATCGGCATCGACACCGAAGCAGGACCGACCGAGATCGCGGTCCTCGCCGACGACACGGCCGACGCCGTGCACGTCGCGTCCGACCTGATCAGCCAGGCCGAGCACGACCCGCTCGCGGCCGCCGTCCTCGTCACCGACTCGCTCGCCCTGGCCGACGCGGTCGTCAAGGAGCTGGAGCCGCAGGTCGCGGCGACCAAGCACATCCAGGACCGGATCGTCCCCGCCCTGGAGGGCAGGCAGTCCGCGATCGTCCTGGTCGACGGCCTGGAGGAGGGCCTGCGCGTCGTCGACGCGTACGGCGCCGAGCACCTGGAGATCCAGACCGCGGACGCCGCCGCCGTCGCGGACCGCGTCAAGAACGCGGGCGCGATCTTCGTGGGCCCCTGGGCCCCCGTCTCGCTCGGCGACTACTGCGCGGGCTCCAACCACGTCCTGCCGACCGGCGGCTGCGCCTGCCACTCCTCGGGCCTGTCCGTCCAGTCGTTCCTGCGCGGCATCCACATCGTCGACTACACGCGCGACGCCCTCGCCGACGTGGCCCAGCACGTGGTGACGCTCGCCGAGGCCGAGGACCTGCCCGCGCACGGCGCGGCGGTCAAGGCGCGGTTCGGATGGAAGGTGCCTCAGAGCAAGTGACCGACATCGACGACCTCCCCGTACGCGACGAACTGCGCGGCAAGTCCCCCTACGGGGCGCCCCAGCTCGACGTACCCGTACGCCTGAACACGAACGAGAACCCCTACCCGCTCCCCGAGCCGCTCGTCGAGCGCATCGCCGAGCGTGTCCGCGAGGCGGCCCGCGACCTCAACCGCTACCCCGACCGCGACGCGGTCGAGCTGCGCACCGAGCTCGCCCGCTACCTCACGAAGACCGGCGGCCACGAGGTCACCCTCGCCAACGTCTGGGCGGCCAACGGCTCGAACGAAGTCATCCAGCAGCTCCTGCAGACCTTCGGCGGGCCCGGCCGCACCGCCATCGGCTTCGAGCCCTCGTACTCGATGCACGGCCTCATCGCGCGCGGCACCGGCACGGGCTGGATCTCGGGCCCCCGCGGCGACGACTTCACGATCGACGTCGAGGCGGCCACCAAGGCCATCGCCGAGAACCAGCCCGACGTCGTCTTCGTGACCACGCCCAACAACCCCACGGGCAACGCCGTCCCGGCCGAGACGGTCCTCGCGCTGTACGAAGCCGCGCAGGCCGCCAAGCCGTCGATGGTGGTGATCGACGAGGCGTACGTGGAGTTCAGCCACGGCGACTCGCTGCTCCCGCTGCTCGCGGGGCGCCCGAACCTGGTCGTCTCCCGCACGATGTCGAAGGCCTTCGGCGCGGCCGGGCTGCGCCTGGGCTACCTCGCCGCTGACCCCGCGGTGGTCGACGCCGTACAGCTCGTACGGCTGCCGTACCACCTGTCGGCCGTCACGCAGGCCACCGCGCTTGCCGCCCTCGAGCACACCGACACGCTCCTGAAGTACGTCGAGCAGCTGAAGCGGGAGCGCGACCGCGTGGTGAGCGAGCTGCGTGCGATCGGCTATGAGGTGACCGACTCCGACGCCAACTTCGTGCAGTTCGGGCGATTCGAAGACGCTCACGCGGTCTGGCAGCGGATCCTCGACCGGGGCGTCCTGGTCCGGGACAACGGAGTGCCGGGGCGGCTGCGCGTGAGCGCGGGAACCCCCGAAGAGAACGACGCGTTCCTCGATGCGGTACGCGAACTGAAGAAGGAGCAGCAGGCATGAGCCGGGTTGGACGGGTCGAACGGACCACGAAGGAGACGTCGGTCCTCGTCGAGATCGATCTCGACGGCAAGGGCGAGGTGGCGGTATCCACAGGGGTCGGTTTCTACGACCACATGCTCGACCAGCTCGGCCGCCACGGCCTCTTCGACCTCACGGTCAAGACCGAGGGCGACCTGCACATCGACACCCACCACACCATCGAGGACACCGCCCTCGCGCTTGGCGCCGCCTTCAAGCAGGCGCTCGGCGACAAGGTGGGCATCTACCGCTTCGGCAACTGCACGGTCCCGCTCGACGAGTCGCTCGCCCAGGTGACCGTCGACCTCAGCGGCCGCCCGTACCTCGTGCACAGCGAGCCCGAGACGATGGCGCCGATGATCGGCACGTACGACACGACGATGACCCGGCACATCCTGGAGTCCTTCGTCGCGCAGGCCCAGATCGCCCTGCACGTCCACGTGCCCTACGGCCGCAACGCGCACCACATCGTGGAGTGCCAGTTCAAGGCCCTGGCCCGCGCGCTGCGTTACGCCTCTGAGCGTGACCCGCGCGCCGCCGGCATTCTTCCCTCCACGAAGGGCGCGCTGTAAAGCCATGACCGGTCTGACCACCATCCTGATCGTCGTCGGTCTCTTCCTGATCGGCGGCATCATCTCCTTCGTCAAGCAGGGGATGCCCAAGGGTCTGATCACGCTGCTCTCCATCGCCGCGGCGATGTGCCTGACGGCGGGGATCATGCGGCTCGACTACTGGAACTGAGGGGCGTACGCGACATGAGCACTCCCCAGAACCCCCGCAAGAAGGTCGTCGTCTTCGACTACGGCTTCGGGAACGTCCGCTCCGCCGAGCGCGCCCTCGCGCGGGCCGGCGCGGACGTCGAGATCACCGGCGACTACGACAAGGCCATGGCCGCCGACGGCCTCCTGGTCCCCGGCGTCGGCGCCTTCGCCGCCTGCATGCAGGGCCTCAAGGAGGCGCGCGGCGACTGGATCGTGGGCCGCAGGCTCGCGGGCGGCCGCCCGGTGATGGGCATCTGCGTCGGCATGCAGATCCTCTTCGCGCGCGGCATCGAGCACGACGTGGAGGCCGAGGGCCTCGACGAGTGGCCCGGCACCGTCGAGCCGCTGAAGGCCGACATCGTCCCGCACATGGGCTGGAACACCGTCCAGGCGCCGGACGACTCCCAGCTGTTCGCGGGCCTCGACGCCGAAGCCCGCTACTACTTCGTGCACTCGTACGCCGTGCACCACTGGGACTTCGAGGCCGGCAACCCCGCCTTCCGCGCGCCCAAGGTCGCCTGGACCACGCACGGCGAGCCCTTCGTGGCCGCCGTCGAGAACGGCGCGCTGTGGGCCACGCAGTTCCACCCCGAGAAGTCCGGCGACGCCGGCGCCCAGCTCCTCACCAACTGGATCGGAACCCTTTAAGAATGTCAGGGACCTCTGTGAGCAAGCTCGAACTCCTTCCCGCCGTCGACGTCCGCGACGGCCAGGCCGTACGCCTCGTCCATGGCGAGTCCGGCTCTGAGACCTCCTACGGCTCCCCGCTGGAGGCCGCCCTCTCCTGGCAGCGGTCGGGCGCCGAGTGGCTGCACCTGGTCGACCTGGACGCCGCGTTCGGCACCGGCGACAACCGCGCGCTCATCGCCGAGGTCGCGGGCGCCATGGACATCAAGGTCGAGCTGTCCGGCGGCATCCGCGACGACGACACGCTCGCCGCCGCCCTCGCCACCGGCTGCACCCGCGTGAACCTCGGCACCGCGGCCCTGGAGACCCCGGAGTGGGTCGCCAAGGTCATCGCCGAGCACGGCGACAAGATCGCGGTCGGCCTCGACGTGCGCGGCACGACCCTGCGCGGCCGCGGCTGGACCCGCGACGGCGGCGACCTGTACGAGACCCTGGAGCGCCTCAACTCCGAGGGCTGCGCCCGCTATGTCGTCACCGACATCGCCAAGGACGGCACGCTGCAGGGCCCGAACCTGGAGCTCCTGCGCAACGTCTGCGCGGCCACCGACCGCCCGGTCGTCGCCTCCGGCGGCGTGTCCTCGCTCGACGACCTGCGCGCGATCGCCGAGCTCGTCCCGCAGGGCGTCGAGGGCTCCATCGTCGGCAAGGCGCTGTACGCGAAGGCCTTCACGCTCGAAGAGGCCCTCGCCGCGGTGGCGACGTCATGAGTAACCACCTCGTCCGCCGGGTGAGCTCGGGCGGACCGTGGGAGGAAGCCATCGGCTACTCCCGCGCGGTCGAGCTCCCCAACGGCCTCGTCCTGGTGTCGGGCTGCACGTCGGTGGTGGACGGCGTCATAGACGCCGGGACCCCCTACGAGCAGGCCGCCAACGCCTTCCACGTCGCCGTCGAGGCCCTGAAGAAGCTGGGCCTCGGTCGGGAGCACGTCGTACGCACCCGCATGTATCTGACCCACGCGCGGGACGTGGAGGAGGTCGGCCGGGCCCACAAGGAGCTCTTCGACGACGTCCGCCCGGCCGCGACGATGCTCATCGTCTCCGGCTTCATCGACCCGAGTCTGGTCGTCGAGGTCGAGGTCGAGGCGTACGGTCCGCGTGCAGGGGCAGGTGGCGAATGACCCTCTCCGTACGCGTCATCCCCTGCCTGGACGTGGACAACGGCCGGGTCGTCAAGGGCGTCAACTTCCAGAACCTGCGCGACGCGGGCGACCCCGTCGAGATGGCCAAGGTGTACGACGCCGAGGGCGCCGACGAGCTCACCTTCCTGGACATCACGGCCTCGTCCGGCAACCGCGAGACCACGTACGACGTGGTCCGGCGCACCGCCGAGCAGGTCTTCATCCCGCTCACGGTGGGCGGCGGTGTCCGCACGGCCGAGGACGTCGACAAGCTTCTGCGGGCCGGTGCGGACAAGGTGGGCGTGAACACGGCCGCCATCGCCCGCCCGGAGCTGATCCGCGAGATCGCGGAGCGGTTCGGCCGCCAGGTGCTCGTCCTCTCGGTGGACGCCCGGCGCACCGCGTCAGGCGGCTTCGAGGTGACGACCCACGGCGGCCGCAAGTCCGCCGGGATCGACGCCGTCGAATGGGCCCACCAGGCCGCCGAGCTCGGTGCGGGGGAGATCCTGCTCAACTCGATGGACGCGGACGGCACCAAGGACGGCTACGACATCGAGATGATCGCGGCGGTCCGCCGTCACGTCACCGTGCCCGTCATCGCGTCCGGCGGCGCCGGCCGCCTCGACCACTTCCCGCCCGCGATCGAGGCGGGCGCGGACGCGGTCCTCGCGGCTTCGGTCTTCCACTTCGGGGATCTGCGGATCGGCGAGGTGAAGGACACGCTGCGGGAAGCGGGACATCCCGTGCGCTGAGGCGTACCGCTGTGCGTCGAGCCCTGGTCACCGGGTGGCCAGGGCTTTTCGCCGCCCTGATGCGAAAGGAAAGTTGCGCAATTTATATTGCGCAAGTTTTGTTTCGCATCTACGGTCGGGGCATGGACGACGACCAGCAGAAGTCAGGCGGGCCTCGCCGCATCACCGACCTCGGCACGCTCAAGGCACTGGGGCATCCGTTGCGCCTGCGGGTGTACGGCGCGCTGCGGGTGTCCGGCCCGTCGACGGCGTCCCAGCTCGCCTCGCAGGTCGACGAGGCGGTCTCCCTCGTCAGCTACCACCTGCGCAAGCTCGCGGAGCACGGCCTCATCAAGGAGGCCGAGGTGCAGAGCGGTGATGCGCGGGAGAGGTGGTGGCAGGCGGCCCAGGACACCCTGAGCTTCCGGCACGAGGACTTCAGGGACTCACCCGAGGGGGCAGCCACGCACGCGGCCGTCGTGCGCAGCCTGATCTCGTACCGCCGGGAGCAGTACGAGACCTACCTCGACCAGCAGGAGGCATGGGGCGCCGACTGGCGCATCGCGGCCGACCAGTCGGACTTCCTCGCTCGGCTCAACCCCGCCGAACTCACCCGCCTCAACGCCGAGATCCACGCCCTGGTCAGGACGTACGAGGAGCAGGGCAAGGCCGCCGAGGCGGCGGGCGACACCGAGGGGCGCGAGAACGTCGCCGTACACCTGGCCAGCTTCCCCTTCCGGATCTGAGAGGGCTGCCCCACATGACCACCACTGTTTTACGTACGGCTCCCGCCCCGCAGAGGCCCGCGCACAAGGACGGCAACGTCCTGCGCTGGCTCGGTGCCTACAGCGCGTCCGCGGTCGGCGACAACGTCTACTACCTGGCCCTGTCCTGGGCCGCCGTCCGGTCCGGGGGCGCCGCGCAGGCCGGCCTGGTGATGGCCGTGAGCGCCGTGCCGCGGGCGCTCCTGATGCTGGGCGGGGGAGTGGTCGCCGACCGCTTCGGGCCGCGCAGGGTCGTCATCGGCAGTGACGCGGTGCGGTGCGCGGCGGTGTTCGCGGTGGCGGGGCTGCTGCTCGTGGCGAGCCCCGGGGTGTGGCTGCTCGGCGCGTTGGGGCTTGTCTTCGGGACGGTCGACGCCCTGTTCATGCCCGCCGTCGGAGCGCTGCCGGCCCGCGTCACGGGACGGGACCAGCTGGCGCGCGTGCAGGGGATGCGGGGCCTGGTGGTCCGTCTCGCCAACGTCGTGGGCGCCCCGCTCGGCGGCCTCGGGGTCGCGCTCGGCGGCTCCGCGGCGGCCTTCGGCATCGCGGGGGCGCTGTTCGCGGTGTCGCTGCCGCTGCTGATCTCCCTGCGGGTGAGGGAGCTGCCGGACGACGGCGGGGCGGGCGAGCGGACCGCGTGGGGCGAACTGGGCGACGGGCTGCGGTACATCCGCGGCCACCGCGTTCTCGCACCCCTGATGGTGCTCGTCGCCCTGGCCGACCTGGGCTTCGTCGGGCCGCTGAACATAGGGCTCACCCTGCTGGCCGACGAGCGCGGGTGGGGAGCCTCGGGGGTCGGTCTCGTCCTTGCCGGGTTCGGGGCGGGCGCCGGGATCTCCGCGCTCTTCCTGACGGTGCGCGGAAGGGTGCCGAGGGCCGGTCTCGTGCTGTCGGTGACGTGCCTCGCCGGAGCGGTGGGGGTGGGCGCCGTGGCGTACGTGCCCGTCGTCTGGGCCGCCGCGGGGGTGGCGCTGCTGGTGGGACTCCTGATCGGGCTGACGGGGGCGGTGTGCGCGGCGCTGGCGCAGACGGAGGCCGACCCGACCTATGTGGGGCGGGTGACCTCGGTGGGCAGCCTGGTCAGCCTGGGGGTGGCCCCGCTGACGTATCCGCTCACGGGTGTGGCCGTGGGGGCGTGGGGCACGGCGCCGGTGTTCACCGTGAGCGCGGCGGCGTGCGGGCTCGCCGGCCTCTTCGGGCTGTGCTCCCGCGGACTGCGGGAAGCGGAACTGCCCCGCTGAACCCGCGTACCGAAGACCGTCTACGCCCTGCCCTGCATCAGCTGCACCAGATTCCCCACCGTGTCGTCGAGCACCGCGGTGATCACCGGGCCCTGCTTCTCGGGGCCGTGGGCGAACCGCACGCCCAGGCCGACGAGCCGTTGGTGCTCGGCCCGCACGTCGTCGACCCCGAGGACGATGCACGGGATCCCCGCCGCGTGCAGCGCCTTGCGGTAGGGCTCGGCGATGGGTCCCTCGCCCGGCTCCAGGAGCAGCTCCACGTCGTTGTGACCGCCCGCCGCCCCGACCGTGACGAAGGGTGTGCCACCGCCCGGCCACACGTGATGGCGGGTCTCGAAGCCCAGGACGTCCGTGTAGAACGCGTGGGCCCTGGCCACGTCGTCCACGTACACCCCGGTCATCGCGACCCGGATCATCAGATGCCCAGTTGCTTCGTCTCGTGCAGCCTGGCGATCGCGTCCTTGTCGCCGTCCAGCTCGACGTCGGCCACGTCCTGCCGTCCGTGCACGAACATCAGCAGCTCGGAGGGCTCGCCGGTCACCGTCACCACGGGAGTGCCGCGGTGCGCCACCACCGTCTGGCCGTCGGGGCGCCGCAGGACCACGCCCACCGGTGCCTTGCGGCCCACCAGGCGGGCCATCCGCTCCAGGCGGGACCACAGGGCGTCCGAGAACACCGGGTCGATCTCGCGGGGCGTCCAGTCGGGCCGGGCGCGCCGCACGTCCTCGGTGTGGACGTAGAACTCGACGGCGTTCGACGCCTCGTCGATCTGCTTGAGGGAGAAGGGGGAGAAGCGGGGCGGTCCCGTCCTGATCAGCTGGATCAGTTCCTCGTACGGCTTCGCGGCGAACTCGGCCTGCACCCGCTCCAGGCGCGAGGCCAGCTGCTTGATGAGAAGCCCGCCCGCGGCGTCCGCGCGGCGCTCGCGGACCACCACATGGGCCGCGAGATCACGGGTGTTCCAGCCGTCGCAGAGCGTGGGGGCCTCTGGGCCCTCCGCCTCCAACAGATCGGCGAGGAGAAGTCGTTCACGCTTGGCATGGGTCGACATACCGTCCAGCCTACGACTCGGCATCCGGCCCGCCCAGTGGACACGGCCAGGCCGATGCGTGCGGGCGCGGCACAATGGCCCCATGACCGTCACACCTCCGCCCAGCAGCCTCGACCCCGAGATCGCCGCCCGCCTCAAGCGCGGCGCCGACGGCCTCGTCCCCGCCGTCGCCCAGCAGTACGACACCGGCGAGGTGCTGATGCTGGGCTGGATGGACGACGAGGCACTGCACCGCACGCTCACCACGGGCCGCTGCACGTACTGGTCGCGCAGCCGTCAGGAGTACTGGGTCAAGGGCGACACGTCCGGCCACTTCCAGTACGTGAAGTCCGTGGCCCTGGACTGCGACGCCGACACCGTCCTGGTCCAGGTCGACCAGATCGGCGCCGCCTGTCACACCGGCACCCGCACGTGCTTCGACGCCGACTCCCTCCCGGTCACCTTCACCGGCACCGAAGCGTGATCGTCTCGCCGTCCCGCAGCACGATGCGGGACGGGTCGCCGGCGACGGAGCGCCCGGCGACATCCGCGCGGCACTTCTCGCGTACGCCGCTCACGCCCCACTGGGTCATGAACTGACCCAGGGTGAAGTCGCGCCACTCCTCCGACTCCACGTGCAGGGTGCCGCTGGTGTCGTGCGTGTGCAGCGGGCTGTAGCGGGGCTTCGGGCCCGAGCGGTCGATGCCGATGTCCGCGGGGACCGTGACGGGACTGGCCCCCGAGTACACCTTCAGGGTGGTGTGGATGTGCATGTCCATCGCCTCGGAGTCGAGCATCTCCAGGCCGGCGGCGCGGACCCGCTCGGGCACGTTCTCGGGGGCGGGCCACACCACCGGCTCGGGAGCGGCGGCGGCCGCGAACGCGGTCGATGCGAGGAGGAGGGCGAAGGCGGGCAGCATACGTCGGTCGGTCATCGTCCCGTTCTAGTGGCACGGGCCCCGCCCGTCGGCCCGCGACACCGTCGGCCACCCGCACGGCCGTAAGCTCCTCCCATGGATCTCGAGACCTTCCGCAAGCTCGCGAGCGACCGCCGAGTGATCCCCGTCAGCCGCAGGCTCCTCGCGGACGGCGACACTCCCGTCGGGCTCTACCGCAAGCTCGCCGCAGAGCGGCCCGGCACGTTCCTCCTGGAGTCCGCGGAGAACGGCCGGTCCTGGTCTCGCTACTCCTTCGTCGGAGTCCGCAGCGCCGCCACCCTCACCAGCCGCGACGGCGAGGCCCACTGGCTCGGCACCCCGCCCGTCGGCGTCCCCACCTCCGGTGACCCGCTCGACGCCCTGCGCGCCACCGTCGAGGCCCTGCACACCCCGCGCGACCTGGCGTCCGGGATGCCGCCCTTCACCGGCGGGATGGTCGGATACCTCGGCTACGACATCGTGCGGCGCCTGGAGAAGATCGGCCCCGGCGAGCGCGACGACCTCAGGCTGCCCGAGCTGACCATGCTGCTCACCAGCGACCTCGCCGTCCTCGACCACTGGGACGGGTCCGTGCTCCTGATCGCCAACGCGATCAACCACAACGACCTCGAGACGGGCGTCGACGAGGCGTACGCCGACGCGGTGGCGCGGCTCGACGCGATGGAGGCCGACCTGTCGCGGGCCGTCTCCCAGCCCCCGGCGGCCCTGCCGCCTTCCGAGCTCCCCGAGTACACCGCGCTGTGGGGCGGCGAGCAGTACCAGGAAGCCGTCGAGGACATCAAGGAGCGCATCCGCGCGGGCGAGGCCTTCCAGGTCGTCCCCTCGCAGCGCTTCGAAACCCCTTGTGAAGCAAGCGCGTTGGACGTCTACCGCGTGCTCCGGGCCACCAACCCGTCGCCGTACATGTATCTCTTCCGCTTCGACGGCTTCGACGTGGTCGGCTCGTCCCCCGAAGCCCTCGTCAAGGTCGAGGACGGCCGCGCCATGGTGCACCCCATCGCGGGCACCCGGCCGCGCGGCGCGACCCCGCAGGAGGACCAGGCCCTCGCCGACGAGCTGCTGGCCGACCCCAAGGAGCGGGCCGAGCACCTGATGCTCGTCGACCTGGGCCGCAACGACCTGGGGCGCGTCTGCGAGCCCGGCTCGGTCGAGGTCGTCGACTTCATGTCCATCGAGCGGTACTCCCACGTCATGCACATCGTGTCGACGGTCACCGGACAGGTCGCCGAGGGCCGCACCGCCTTCGACGTCCTCACCGCCTGCTTCCCCGCGGGCACCCTCTCCGGCGCCCCCAAGCCGCGCGCGATGCAGATCATCGACGAGCTCGAACCCTCCCGGCGCGGCCTGTACGGCGGCTGTGTCGGATATCTCGACTTCGCGGGCGACTCCGACACCGCCATCGCCATCCGGACCGCGCTCCTGCGCGACGGCACGGCATACGTCCAGGCCGGAGCCGGGGTCGTCGCCGACTCCGACCCGGTGGCCGAGGACACCGAGTGCCGCAACAAGGCGGCGGCGGTTCTGCGGGCCATCCACACGGCGAACCGGCTGCAGCGCCCCGACGGGCGTGAGGGATAGTGGAGGGGTGACTTCTGCCGTACCTCCGCCCCGCACCCAGGCCGCCGACGCCGCCGATGCCGACGCCGAGCCCGAGACCCGGGCCCAGCGCAGCGGCCGGCGCAGCATCGCCGTCGCCCTGCTGTCCGGCGCGGTCGGCGCGGCCCTCGCCCTGCTCGCGTCCCGCCAGACCTGGGCCAACGGCACCGCTTCGGTGGCGGGTGGCGACCTGCCGCTGAGCGCCACGGGCAGCGATGTCACGGGCGTGCCCGCGGCCCTGGCGATAGTGGGCCTCGCCGCGCTCGTCGCCGTCTTCGCCGTCCGCAGGGCCGGGCGGATGCTCGTCTCGCTGCTCCTCGCGCTGAGCGGCGCGGGCACCGTGGCCGCCGCCCTCCTCGCCGCGGACGACAGCGGCGCCCTCGACGAGAAGGCCGCCGAGGCCTCCGGCGACGCCGCCGCCACGATCGGTGACCTCAGCCACACGGCCTGGCCGTACGCGGCGGCCGCCGCGGGCGCGCTCATCATGATCGCCGGGCTGCTCGCCCTGACGTACGGCCGCAACTGGCCCGCGATGTCGGGACGCTACGAACGCGACGGCGCCCCGCGCCCGCGCAAGGCGCCCAAGGTCGACCCGGACCGCCCCGAGGACCTGTGGAAGGCCCTCGACCGCGGCGAGGACCCGACGCGCGAGGCATGACCCCGCGCTCACGGCACGTGCGCGAGTACGGGACAATGGAGCGGTGAGCGTTCGGCTCACCCCACGCATCACCACCACGCATACAGCAACGAGGAGCAAGTCATGGCGGGCACGAGCCACGGACACACCCCGGCCGCCTGGACCGGTGTCATCATCGCCTTCATCGGTTTCTGCGTTTCGGGTGCCTTCATGGTGATGGCCAATCCGCTGGGCTTCTGGGCCGGCATGGTCATCATCGCCGTCGGCGGCGTCGTGGGCATGGCCATGCGTGCCGCGGGCCTGGGCCAGGCCAAGCGCAGCCCGCAGCCGAAGACGGGCCAGCTCGCGCACTCCGAAAGCTGATCTCCACGGCGTACGAGGAGGCGGTCGCGGCAGGTGCCGAGGCCGCCTCCTCTCGCGTTTCCCGTCGGGCGCAGGCCGCCGCCGAAGGGCACAATGCATCGGGTGAACGCTGAACCCGAGAGCGCGGCGCCACCCGCCGGCCCCGCACTGCGGCGCCTCGCCGTGCCCGTCGGCGTGCTCGGCTCGGTGATCGCCGCCTTCGCCTACGTCGGGACGGTCGACCCGAACGACCCCGGTCACTATCCCGCCTGCCCGCTGCTGCAGCTCACCGGCGTCTTCTGCCCCGGCTGCGGCGGTCTGCGCAGTGCGCACGCCTTCGTCCACGGCGACCTCGTCACGGCGCTCGGCGCCAACGCGCTCGCCGTCGTCGGGTACGGCGTCTTCGCGGTCCTGTGGACCCTCTGGGCGGCCCGCGCGGTGCGCGGACGGCCCCTGCGGATCGAGTTGGGGCCTGCGCAGCTGTACGGGCTCGGGGTGCTGATCGCCGTTTTCACCCTGGTGCGCAATCTGCCGTTCGGGGCATGGCTGCATCCCTGAATGCCGAGAAAGCCCAGGCAGCGGGGCCGGCGGGTGTCCAGGACGTGGGACTGGCGTCAACCGGATGCGGGGCCTTCGCCCTCCTGCGGATACCATCGCAGTGACCATCGGAATGCCGGATGAGGCAGCCGAACAGCTTGAGGTGCAAACAGCAGCTTCACCGTCAGGGAAGGGGGCCGCTCGCGTGAGTGTGCTCGACGAGATCATCGACGGAGTCCGTGCCGACCTCGCGGAACGGCAGGCGCGCGTCAGCCTCGACGAGCTCAAGGAGCGCGCGGCGAAGGCTCCTGCGGCCAAGGACGGGGTCGCCGCGCTGCGTGGCGACGGCGTCAAGGTCATCTGTGAGGTCAAGCGCTCCAGCCCGTCCAAGGGCGCGCTCGCCGCGATCGCCGACCCGGCCGGGCTCGCCGCCGACTACGAGGCGGGCGGCGCGGCCGTCATCTCCGTGCTCACCGAGGAGCGCCGCTTCGGCGGTTCGCTCGCCGATCTGGAGGCCGTCCGCGCCAAGGTCGACATCCCGGTGCTCCGCAAGGACTTCATCGTCACCTCGTACCAGCTGTGGGAGGCGCGGGCGTACGGCGCCGACCTCGCCCTGCTGATCGTGGCCGCCCTGGAGCAGCCCGCCCTCGAGTCGCTCATCGAGCGCGCCCATTCGATCGGCCTGTCGCCGATCGTCGAGGTGCACGACGAGGACGAGGCCGAGCGGGCCGTGGACGCGGGCGCGCGCATCATCGGCGTCAACAACCGCGACCTCAAGACCCTGAAGGTCGACCGCTCCACCTTCGAGCGTGTCGCGCCCGAGCTGCCGGACGACGTCGTCAAGATCGCCGAGTCCGGTGTGCGCGGGCCGCACGACCTCATCGCGTTCGCCAACGCGGGCGCCGACGCGGTCCTTGTCGGGGAGTCCCTGGTGACCGGCCGCGACCCGAAGGGCGCGGTCTCCGACCTGGTCGCCGCGGGCGCGCACCCGGCCCTGCGGCACGGGCGGAGCTGACCCCGCCATGTCCATCGCCGTCCGCCTCGCACCCGGCTGCCGCCCTCGCGGCTGCCGGGCGCCGGCGCGGCGTGTACGGGGCAGGCGGGTGCGGTACCACATCGGGGCGGAGCCGGGACAGATCCCTGGGATGCGATGGCAGGGCGGCGCCTTGAACGCCGCCGCGAGCTGAAGCGCCCCGTAAGGGGCGCGGGGAACTGCGCGACAAGCCCAGGACGGGCCGCAGTCGCGAGGAATCCCTGAACAGCAACGGCGCCAAGGCACACTCATGCCCGATGCCAACGCCAGCCTTAGCGAGGTTTCGCATGCCCAGCCAGTTCTTCATCCCGGACCCGGAGGGTCAAGTCCCCAGCGCCGAAGGCTACTTCGGCGCCTTCGGCGGCAAGTTCATCCCGGAGGCCCTCGTCGCCGCCGTCGATGAAGTCGCCGTCGAGTACGACAAGGCCAAGAACGACCCCGAGTTCGCCCGCGAGCTCGACGACCTCCTGGTCAACTACACCGGCCGCCCGAGCAGCCTCACCGAGGTGCCCCGGTTCGCCGAGCACGCCGGCGGCGCCCGCGTCTTCCTCAAGCGCGAGGACCTGAACCACACCGGCTCGCACAAGATCAACAACGTGCTCGGCCAGGCCCTGCTCACCAAGCGCATGGGCAAGACCCGCGTCATCGCGGAGACCGGCGCGGGCCAGCACGGCGTGGCGACGGCCACCGCCTGCGCCCTCTTCGGCCTCGAGTGCACCATCTACATGGGCGAGATCGACACCGAGCGCCAGGCCCTGAACGTGGCCCGCATGCGCATGCTCGGCGCCGAGGTCATCGCCGTGAAGTCCGGCAGCCGCACCCTGAAGGACGCCATCAACGAGGCGTTCCGCGACTGGGTCGCCAACGTCGACCGCACTCACTACCTCTTCGGGACCGTGGCGGGTCCGCACCCCTTCCCCGCCATGGTGCGTGACTTCCACCGCGTCATCGGGGTGGAGGCGCGGCGCCAGATCATCGAGCGCGCGGGCCGTCTTCCCGACGCCGCCGTCGCGTGCGTGGGCGGCGGCTCGAACGCCATCGGCCTCTTCCACGCCTTCATCCCGGACGCCGGTGTCCGGCTCATCGGGTGCGAGCCCGCGGGCCACGGCGTCGAGACCGGCGAGCACGCGGCCACGCTGACCGCCGGGGAGCCGGGCATCCTGCACGGCTCCAGGTCGTACGTCCTCCAGGATGAGGAAGGGCAGATCACCGAGCCCTACTCGATCTCCGCCGGACTCGACTACCCGGGCATCGGCCCCGAGCACGCCTACCTCAAGGACAGCGGACGCGGCGAGTACCGCGCGGTCACCGACGACGCGGCCATGCAGGCGCTGCGTCTCCTGTCGCGCACCGAGGGCATCATCCCGGCCATCGAGAGCGCCCACGCGCTCGCCGGGGCCCTTGAGGTGGGCAAGGAGCTCGGCAAGGACGGGCTGATCATCATCAACCTGTCCGGGCGCGGCGACAAGGACATGGACACGGCCGCCCGCTACTTCGGCCTGTACGACACGGACGCCGCCGTCGAGGCGGACGCGGGCGACGGCGCCGCGGAGATCGAGGGGGACGCCAAGTGAGCGGCAACATCCAACTGCTGGACGACACCCTCGCGGCCGCCAAGGCCGAGGGGCGCTCCGCCCTCATCGCCTACCTCCCGGCCGGATTCCCGACCGTGGACGGCGGCATCGCGGCCATCAAGGCCGTCTTCGACGGTGGCGCCGACGTCGTGGAGGTCGGCCTCCCGCACAGCGACCCGGTCCTCGACGGTCCCGTCATCCAGACCGCCGACGACATCGCGCTCAAGGCGGGCCTGAAGATCGCCGACGTGATGCGCACGGTGCGCGAGGCCCACGAGGCCACGGGCAAGCCGGTGCTGGTCATGACGTACTGGAATCCGATCGACCGCTACGGCGTCGAGCGCTTCACCGCCGAGCTCGCCGACGCGGGCGGCGCGGGCTGCATCCTGCCCGACCTGCCCGTCCAGGAGTCGGGCCTGTGGAGGGAGCACGCCGAGAAGCACGGACTCGCCACGGTCTTCGTCGTCGCGCCGAGCAGCAAGGACGAGCGGCTCGCCACCATCACGGCGGCCGGCTCGGGCTTCGTCTACGCGGCGTCGCTGATGGGCGTCACCGGCACCCGCGCCTCCGTGGGCGAGCAGGCGCAGGAACTGGTGCGGCGCACCAAGGCCACCACCGAGCTGCCGGTCTGCGTCGGCCTCGGGGTCTCCAACGCCGACCAGGCGGCAGAGGTCGCCGGCTTCGCCGACGGCGTGATCGTCGGGTCGGCCTTCGTGCAGCGGATGCTGGACGCCGAGAACGCCAACGACAGAGCCGCCGGACTGGACGCCGTCCGTGCGCTCGCCCGTGACCTCGCCCAAGGAGTTCGCGGCAACGCGTAACTCGTACGGGTGGACCTGGGACCGGGGAGGCACGCTCGTGCCTCCCCGGTTCGTTGGCGGGGTGTGAGCGAGAAGAACCGTGAGGGAAAGCGCGCGGCCCGCGACCGGCTGGCGGAAGAGCGAGAGCGGCAGAAGTCGCGGGACAAGCAGCGCAGGGTGTTGATCGTGAGTGCCGCCGTCGTGGGCGTCCTCGCGCTCGCCGCCGTGGCGGGTCTGGTCGCCGCCAACTCAGGTGACGACAAGGACACTTCGGGTCCGCTGTCGGTCCCCAAGGGGGCGGTCGGCGAGAATCAGCTCGCGATCCCCGTCGGCAAGGACAGCGCCAAGTCCACCCTCACCATCTGGGAGGACTTCCGCTGCCCCGCCTGCAAGCAGTTCGAGGACATGTACCGCAAGACCATCCACGAACTCACCGACAAGGGCCAGCTCAAGGTCGAGTACCACCTGGCGACGATCATCGACGGGAACATGGGCGGCAGCGGCTCCCTGCGCGCGGCCAACGCGGCCGCCTGCGCCCAGGACGCCGGGAAGTTCACCCCGTACCACGACGTGCTGTTCACGAACCAACCGCCGGAGACGGACGACGCGTTCAGCAAGAACAGCAAGCTGATCGAGCTCGCGGGCAAGGTGGACGGCCTCGTGAACGACACCTTCAAGAAGTGCGTGGACGACGGCAAGCACGACAGCTGGGCCCAGAAGTCGAACAAGGCCTTCCAGGAAGCGGGCCTGCAGGGCACGCCCAGCGTGCTGCTCGACGGCAAGAACATCTTCGGCGACCAGAAGAACCCGCTGACCCCGGCGAAGCTGAAGGCGAAGGTCGAGGAAGCCAACAGGGGCTGACCGCCTCCCGGCGCGGGGCTCTTCCGGGGCCCCGCCCGCCGGTCCTGTTATGGAGACGTAGCCGGGCTGGTTGCCCCGGGCACCACCCGGCACGGTAGCGTCGGACCTGCCATGGACCTTGCCTTCATTCCCAGCCCGTCACGCGGAGTGGTCGATCTCGGACCCATTCCGCTGCGCGCCTACGCGTTCTGCATCATCATCGGCGTCTTCGTCGCCGTCTGGCTCGGCAACAAACGGTGGATCGCTCGCGGGGGCCGCCCAGGCACCGTGGCCGACATCTCCGTCTGGGCCGTGCCCTTCGGCCTCGTCGGCGGGCGTCTCTACCACGTGATCACGGACTACCAGCTGTACTTCAGCGAGGGCCGTGACTGGGTGGACGCCTTCAAGATCTGGGAGGGCGGCCTCGGTATCTGGGGCGCGATCGCGTTCGGCGCGGTCGGTGCCTGGATCGGCTGTCGCCGGCGCGGCATCCCGCTGCCGGCCTGGGCCGACGCCCTCGCCCCCGGCATCGCCTTCGCCCAGGCGATCGGCCGCTGGGGCAACTGGTTCAACCAGGAGCTGTACGGCAAGGCCACGGATCTGCCGTGGGCCCTGAAGATCACGTCGGCGGAGGACGGCCGGGTCCCCGGCACGTACCACCCGACGTTCCTCTACGAATCCCTCTGGTGCATCGGCGTCGGCTTCCTGGTCATCTGGGCCGACCGCCGCTTCAAGCTGGGCCACGGCCGGGCGTTCGCCCTGTACGTCGCCTCGTACTGCGCCGGGCGCGGCTGGATCGAGTACATGCGCGTCGACGACGCACACCACGTGCTCGGCCTGCGGCTGAACGTCTGGACCGCCATCGCGGTGTTCGTGCTCGCCGTCGTGTACTTCGTGCTCTCCGCGAAGAAGCGCCCCGGCCGCGAGGAGATCGTCGAGCCCGTGCCCGAGGACGAGGTGGCCTCGGACGACGCGTCGCCCAAGACCGAGGACACGGTCACGGACACCGACAAGGCCGTGGACGAGGACGAGGACGAGGACAAGGGCAAGGCCGAAGACGGGGACAAGGACGGAGCCGGAGCCGAGTCCGCCAAGAAGGGCTGACGAGGCTTTCCTCTCTCGTACGTCGACGGGGCCGCCTGATCACTGATCCGGCGGCCCGTCCGCATGAACGCCTACGGCCGCCGCCGAGCCAGGTCCAGGACCCGCCGCGCCCCGTCCACCACGGCCTTGTCCACGAACGTGCCGTCCGGCAGCGCCAGGGCGCCCGCCTCCGTCGTCGACGCCTTGACGATCTGCTCGGCGTGGTCGATCTCCTCTGGGGTGGGGAGGTAGGCGCGTTCGATGGCCGGGAGCTGGCGGGGATGGATCGCGGCGCGGCCGAGGAACCCCAGGGCACGGCCGTGCGCGCAGGACGCCGCCAGGCCCTGGATGTCACGGATGTCGGCGTACACCGACTGCGCGGGCGGTGCGAGGCCCGCGGCCCTGGCGGCCACCACCACGCGCGAGCGAGGCCAGTCGAGGCCCGCCTCCTCGCGTACTCCCAGGTCCGCGCGGAGGTCGGCCTCGCCGAGGGAGAGGCCGTGCAGGGCCGGGTGCGCGGTGGCGATGGCGAAGGCGTGCTCCAGGCCGACGGCCGACTCGATCAGGGCGTGCAGGGCGGGGGCGCCGCCGTCCGCCGGAGCCGACCGCTCGGCGACGCGCACGACGTCGGCGGGGCAGGTCACCTTCGGCAGGCGGAGACCGGAGACGCCGGGCAGGTGCGCGAGCGCGCGGAGGTCGGCCTCGGCGAGCGGGCCGTCCAGGGCGTTCACGCGGACGTGGACCGGGACGGCGGGAGGCTCGGAGAGCAGCTCGGCCGTCGCCGCCCGCGCGTACTCCTTGCGGTCGGGGGCGACCGCGTCCTCCAGGTCGACGATGACGACGTCGGCGCCCGCGAGCAGCGCCTTCGCCACGACGGAGGGCCGGTCTCCCGGTGCGTAGAGCCAGGTCAGGGGGGTGCCCCGCGCCGTGTCCCTCGCCGCTCCTCTCACAGGGCGCCCTCCTTGCGCAGCCCGGCGATCTCCCCTTCCGTCAGGCCCAGTTCGGTCAGGACAGCCTCGGTGTCCGCTCCGTGCGGGCGGCCCGCCCAGCCGATCGAGCCGGGGGTCTCGGAGAGGCGGAAGAGGACGTTCTGCATGCGCAGCGGGCCGAGCTCCGGGTCGTCGACCGTGGTGACGGTGTCCAGGGCCGCGTACTGGGGATCGGTCATCACGTCGCGTACGTCCTGGATGGGGGCGACCGCGGCCTCCGCCTTCTCGAAGGCCTCGATCACCTCGTCGCGGGTGTGCAGGGCGATCCAGCCGCCGACCGCACCGTCGAGCTCGTCCGCGTGGGCCGCGCGGTCCGCTCCCGTCGCGAACCAGGGTTCGGCGATCAGTTCCGGGCGGCCCACCAGGCGCATCACGCGCTCCGCGATCGACTGGGCGGAGGTGGAGACGGCGACCCAACGGCCGTCCGCCGTGCGGTAGGTGTTGCGGGGCGCGTTGTTGGTGGAGCGGTTGCCGGTGCGGGCCTGTACGTGGCCGAGCTGGTCGTACCAGAGCGGCTGCGGGCCGAGGACCGTGAGGATCGGCTCGATGATCGCCATGTCGACCACCTGGCCCTTGCCCGTACGGTCGCGGGCCGCGAGTGCCGTCATCACCGCGTACGCCGTCGCGAGGCCCGCGATCGAGTCGGCGAGGCCGAAGGGCGGCAGGGTCGGCGGCCCGTCGGGCTCGCCGGTGATCGCGGCGAAACCGCTCATCGCCTCGGCGAGGGTGCCGAAGCCGGGGCGGCGGGAGTACGGGCCGAACTGGCCGAAGCCCGTGACGCGGGTCAGGACGAGGCGGGGGTTGGCCGCGCTCAGCTCCTCCCAGCCCAGGTCCCACTTCTCCAGGGTTCCCGGACGGAAGTTCTCGACGACCACGTCCGCGGTGGCGGCAAGGCGCAGAAGGGTCGCGCGGCCGCCGGGCGTGGAGAGGTCGAGGGTCATCGTGCGCTTGTTGCGGCCCAGGATCTTCCACCAGAGACCGACGCCGTCCTTTGACGGGCCGTGCCCACGGGACGGGTCGGGCTTGCGCGGGTGCTCGACCTTGATGACCTCCGCGCCGAAGTCGCCGAGCATCGTGGCGGCGAGGGGGCCCGCGAAGAGCGTCGCCAGGTCGAGGACGCGGAGCCCGGCGAGGGGCGCGGTCATGAGGCGGTGCCGTTCGCCTGGGTGTCGATCTCGGCACGGAACGGCATGGACGACGACGCCCCCGGGCGCTGGACGGAGAGCGCGGCGGCCGACGACGCCCAGGTGAGCGCATCCCGCACGGAGCCGCCCTCGGCGAGCGCCACCGCGAGGGTGCCGACGAAGGTGTCGCCCGCGCCGGTCGTGTCCACGGCGGTGACGTGCGGGGCCTCGACCATGACCGGCTCGGCGCCCCTGGCCGCGTACAGGCTGCCGCGCGAACCGAGCGTGACGACGACCTCGGGGACCTGGGAGAGGAGCGAACGGGCGGCGTCGTGCGGATCGGTCAGTCCGGTGAGGGTGGCGACCTCGTATTCGTTCGGCACCAACAGGTCGATGGAGTCCAGGAGTTCGGGGGGCAGGGGCTGGGCGGGTGCCGGGGTGAGGATGGTGCGCACGCCGTGCCTGCGGGCGGCCCGCGCGGCGGCGAGCACCCCCTCCACGGGGATCTCCAGCTGGAGCAGGAGGGTGTCGGCGGAGGTGATCAGGCCCTCGTCACCGGGGGCGAGCGCGGTGAGCGTGGCGTTGGCGCCGGGGATGACGACGATCGCGTTGCCGCCCTCGTCGTCGACCACGATGTGCGCGGTGCCGGTGGCCGCGGTGTCCACGGTGCGCAGCAGGTCGGTGTCGACGCCGGAGTGTTCGAGCGCGCTGCGCAGCTGGGTGCCGAACGCGTCGGCGCCGACCGCGCCGATCATCGACACGGCGTCGGCGCCCGCGCGGGCCGCGGCGACGGCCTGGTTGGCGCCCTTGCCGCCGGGCAGCGTGCGGAACTCGCGCCCGGTGACGGTCTCCCCGCGCTGCGGTGCCTTGGCGACGTACGCGACGAGGTCCATGTTCGTGCTGCCGAGCACGGCGATGTGGGTCATGGGTGGGGCCTCTCCTGGGTCTCGTGGGCGAGTTCGGTGGTGAGGTCGGCGAGGGTGTCGAAACCGATGCCGTCGAAGCCGTGGACGGAGCTGGCCAGGCGGTTCTTGAGCGGGGCGGTCCAGCGGTCCGGGAGCGCGTCCGGGTGGCCCGCGAGCAGGCCCGCGATCGAGCCCGCGGTGGCGCCGTTGGAGTCGGTGTCCCAGCCGCCGGACACCGCGCGCGTGATGGAGCCGGTGAAGTCGCCGTCGGCGTGGGTGAGGGCGGCGGCCAGGAGGGCGGCGTTGGGGATGACGTGGACCCAGTGGAGGTGGGCGTGGGTGGCGTGCAGGGTGTCCACGACGTGGTCGAAGTGTCGTGTGTCGCGGGCCAGTTGGATGCCGTGGCGGATCGCGCGGGACAGGCGTGAGTCCTGCGGTACGACGGTGAGGCCCGTGCGCAGGCAGTGGTGGACGTCTCCGGTGCCTGCCGCCGCCTCGGCGATGGTGGCCGCGGCGAACATCGCGCCGTACACGCCGTTGGCGGTGTGCGTGAGGGTGGCGTCGCGGCGGGCCTGGTCGGCGGCGGCCTCGGGTGCGCCCGCGTTGGTCCAGCCGTGGACGTCGGCGCGGATCAGGGCGCCGATCCACTCGCGGAACGGGTTGTGGTGGGTGGCGGTGTGCGGGGGCTCGATGCCGTTGAGGAGGTTGCGGTAGGCGACGCGTTCGGCGGTGAAGGTGCGGGCCGCGGGGAGCTCGTCCAGCCAGAGCTTCGCCACGTCCGTGGTGGTGAAGTTCCTGCCGTGGCGTTGGAGGAGACGGAGGTTGAGGAGGGGGTAGTTGAGGTCGTCGTCCTCGGGCATGCCGTCGATGTTCTCGGCGAGGGAGGTTGGGGCGGAGCGTTTGTTCCAGGGGTGGGCTTCTTTTAGCTCCGGGGGGAGGCCTTTCTCCGTGAACCAGGTGGTGAGGGGCCAGTTGCCTGTTGCTTTGGCGAGGCTGCGGATGGCGGTGAGGGGGAGTTTCTCCACCGGTTTGCCCAGGAGGCAGCCTGCGGCTCTGCCTAGCCAGGCGGCGTGGAGGCGGGGGCGGAGGGCTTCGTTTTCCCCGCTGTGTCCCATCAGCGCGCTCCGCGCGCGGGCGCCCCTTCCCGAAACCGCCGCTCCGCCCTGCGGAACGCCTGCCCACAACACGGGCGGCTGCGACAGTTCGGTCAGTAGCTCTTCCGCGAAGGCCCGTAGCTCGGGTGTGGGTGGTGTGGGGGACGCCCCTGCTCTGGCAGGGGCCAAGTGGCCGCCTGCCGTCAGCCAGCGAGAACGTACGGAACGGACGTCCTTGCCCTCCTCCTCCGACTGGCGGAGTTCGTGGCCGATCAAGTCCTCCGGCTGGACCCAGGTGAGGCGGATCATGGGGTGGCCGTCAGGGCCGCGTACGCCGACTCGTGGGCTCGGCGGCGGCGTACGTCGCGGGTGAAGATCTCCTGGGTGACCTCCGCGAGCGTCGCCGCGGGGGCGTGCAGGTCCAGGCGGCTCGCCTCCGCGACCGTCTTCGACCACTCGGCCGGTGCCTCCGAGCCGAGCGCGCCGGCGAGCGCGCCGCTCATGGTGGCGATGGAGTCGCAGTCACGGCCGTAGTTGACCGAGCCGAGCACCGTGTGGCGGTAGTCGGCGTCGCCCACCAGGAGCATGCCGAGTGCGACGGGGAGTTCCTCGATGGCGTGCAGGCGGGAGGGGCGGCGGGCCCCGAGCGAGGGGGCGCGGTAGTCCGGGCCGACCGTGTCGAAGGGGGTGACGGCGGTGCGGAGGGGGACGAGTGCCGACTCGAAGTCCGTGTGGTGGGCGGCGACTTCGACCGCCGATTCGATCGCGGCCCGCGTGCCGTCCTTCGCGAGGGAGAGCGCGGTGTCGATCACTGAGGTCGGGGTCGCGCCGGGCGCGCAGGCCGCCGCCACCGCCGCCGCGAAGACCGCGGCTGCCTCGCGTCCGTACGAGGACTGATGGGCGCCCGCGACATCGAGGGCCTCGGCGTACGCACCCGCCGGGTTCGCCGCGTTGACCAGGCCGACCGGGGCCATGTACATCGCGGCGCCGCAGTTGACGATGTTTCCCGTGCCCGCCTCGCGTGGGTCGACGTGCCCGTAGTGGATGCGGGCGACGATCCACTTCTCGGCGAGGAACAGGCGGTGCAGGGGGATGGCCTCCGTCTCGAGTTCCGGGATCCAGCGCGGGTGCGTCATGAGGTCGGGGACCAGGTGGTCGGCGACCGCGTAGGCGTCCAAGTGGTCGCGGACGGCGGCGTACACGCGGATGAGCGCGTGCGTCATCAAGGTGTCGTCGGTGACGTGCCCGTCGCCCTTGTGGTACGGCGCGACGGGGCGGGCGGTGCGCCACTGGTCGCCGTTCCAGGGGCCGACGATGCCGTGGACGCGGCCGCCGTGCCGTTCGACGATCTGTTCGGGGGAGTACCCCTCGACGGGGCCGCCGAGGGCGTCGCCCACTGCCGCACCGACCAGGCAGGCGGTGATCCGCTCGGACAGGGGCAGGTCGGTGGGGTGCAGCTCAGTGGCCGGGGTCCGGAGTGTTCGGGGCGTTGGTGACGTCATGTCGGAATTGTCCTCCCGGGATGGTCAGTTCCGTGGCTGCGATGTGCCCGGCGAGTTCCACCAGGTCGGTGCCCGCGAGGCGGGGGAGCGCGCAGCCGGAGAGGGTGCGGCAGGCGTCGCGCCAGGACTCGGGGATGGCGGTGGCGGTGCCGAGTACCCCGGTCAGGGCGCCGGCCAGGGCGGGGGCGGAGTCGGCGACGCGGGAGAGGCAGGCGGCGGCAGGGACCGCGTCACGGATGCGGCCGCGGGCCGCGGTGGTCAGGGCGAGGGCGACCGGGACGGTCTCGGCGGCGGCGATGCCGTAGCTGTAGACGTGGTCGACGATCTGGTGCTCCAGGAGCGGGACGAGACCGAACGCGCCGTCATCGGGCTGGCTGCGGGCGAGCTTGACGGCGTGCCAGGCGTTGCGGCCGATCTCGGTGTGCTCCGGGAGCTGGGCGAGAGCGGCGTCCACGGTGGCGTCGACGTCCGCGCCGCCGAGTGCCGCGGCGATGGCGGCGGCCATGGCGCGGGCGCCGTGCACGCCGTCGCCGTCCTGGGAGTAGCGGGCGTCGAACTCGGCCAGGGCGGCGGCCTGTTCGGGCGCGCCGGGGTGGACGAGGGCGAGGACGCAGGCGCGTACGCAGGCGGCGTCGTCGAAGAAGTGGGGGTTGTCGTGGCCGGTGGCGGGCGGGCGCAGGCCGGTGGCGAGGTTGCCGAGGCCCGCGCGTACGGAGATGCGGGCGCGCAGGGGGAGTACGGCCGACTCGACCTCGGGGGCGCGGGCCGAAGCGGCGGCGATCTCGCTGGCGAGGGTGTTCCAGGCGAGGTCGAGCGCCGCGCGGACCCGGCGGTCCGGGGACAGCCGGGGGTCGAGCGTCCCGTCCGCCGCGCGGAGCAGTGACTCGGCGGCGAAGGCGGCCCATTCGGCGTCGTCGGAGGGGCCGAGGCGGAGGGGTTCCGGGGGCTGGTTGAGCGCGATGGGGACGGGGAGTGTGGTGGTGGCGTTCTGCTCGGCGAAGGTGTCCAGTTCGCGGGTCAGCCTGCGGGTCCACTCGGGCATGCGGGCGGCGCGGTGCCTGGCGGCGGGCCAACCGGCGGCGTCGCCCGCGGCGAGGCCGAGCAGCAGCCCCTCGATCTTCGCGGCGGAGACTGCTGCGGGGTAAACGGGTGGGTGGGTGGGAGAAATCCGCCGCGAAGCGGCGGGCTTGTCCTCCGTCATGAGACCCCCAGGTCAGAGACAAGCAACTCCGCCACGTCCAGCACGTGATGCCCCCGCATCGAGGGGAGACAGCTGCCCCGCACAGGGCCGATCGCCGCCCCCCACGCCGGGGGAATCGCCGAGGCCCCGCAGAACGCCCCGGCCAACGCCCCCGCCACCGCGGCAGTCGTATCCGCGTCCCGCCCCATGTTCACGGCGGTGAGCACCGCACCGGAGAACTCCCCGGCGGCAGCCGCGTACGCCCCGAAGGCGAGCCCCACCGCCTCGGGGGCGAGGTCGGTCCAGGGGTAGCCGCCGATCACCACCGCGGAGCGGACCGCGCGCTCGCCCCGGTGGGCCACCGCCACCGCCCGTCGCAGCGAGCGGGACGTCCAGCAGTCCTCCGGGATGACGGACAGGGCCGCGGCCACCACGGAGTCCACCGGCTCGCCGCCCATCGCCGCCGCGACCCCCGCGGCCACGGCCTGCCCGCCGTAGATGCCCTCGCCGTCATGGCTGACGGAGCCGTCGATCGCCACGAGCCGGGCCGCTTCGGCGGGGTGCCCCGCGGCGAAGACCCCGAACGGGGCGGCCCGCATCGCGAGGCCGTCGCTCCAGGCGTGCCGGTGCTGGGCGGAGATCGGCGCCGCGAGCCCCCGCCGCAGGTTCTCCAGCGTGCCCCGCTCGCTGAAGCCCGCGCCCCGGAAAGGCCCTTCGTCGAGGTCCGCGATCCACTCGTGCCAGGCCGCCTCGACATGCGCGACGGTGAGGGCGGAGCCGTGCCGGGCCAGGAGGAGCCCGGAGAAGATCGCGTACTCGGTGTCGTCCGTGCCGGCGGGATGCTCGGCGACGTACCCGGTGATGCGTCCCCAACGGCGGCGGATCTCCGACGGCTTCATGTTCTCGGCGGGCGCGCCCAGCGCGTCGCCGACCGCGAGGCCGAGAAGGGCGCCGCGCGCCCGCTCTCCCAGGCCGATCGCTCCTGTCACACCGGTCGAGCTCGTCATGCCGTGCCTCCATGGTGCGAAGACGTTGCGGGTATCCCTGCCACGCGGCGCCCCCGAGGCGAGCATCCGCGCCCCTGACATCACCCCTCCGACGCATGCGCTCACCGGTTCGAGGAACCCCCGTTCACCTGCGCGCAAGCGCAGGTAAGTACGGCCTTCCTTGCTGGCGAGAGCGATTTTTCGCGCGTACTTTCGAGATCGTCCAAGCACTGAGGGGGCCCACCATGGCGATCATCGAGACCGAAGCGGCACTGCACGAGGCACACCGCGACAACCACACCCACCGCGACGTCAACGGCGGCTGGCTGCGCCCCGCCGTCTTCGGCGCGATGGACGGCCTGGTGTCCAACCTGGCCCTGATGACCGGTGTCGCCGGCGGAGCCGTCTCGCAGCAGACCATCGTCGTGACGGGGCTCGTCGGTCTCGCCGCGGGCGCCTTTTCCATGGCGGCCGGTGAGTACACCTCCGTCGCCTCGCAGCGAGAGCTCGTCCAGGCCGAACTCGACGTGGAGCGGCGGGAGTTGCGCAAGCACCCGGCGGACGAGGAGCGGGAGCTCGCCGAGCTGTACGCGTCGCGTGGCGTCGAGCCGGGCCTCGCCCGTGAGGTCGCCAAGCAGCTGTCCAAGGACCCCGAGCAGGCCCTGGAGATCCACGCGCGCGAGGAGCTGGGCATCGACCCCGGCGATCTGCCCTCGCCGCTCGTCGCCGCGGTCTCCTCCTTCGGCGCCTTCGCGCTCGGCGCCCTGCTCCCCGTGCTGCCGTATCTGCTCGGCGCCGACACGTTCTGGCCCGCGCTGCTGCTCGCGCTGATCGGCCTCTTCGCCTGCGGAGCCGTCGTGGCGAAGGTGACCGCGCGCTCCTGGTGGTTCAGCGGTCTGCGGCAGCTCGCGCTCGGCGGGGCGGCGGCGGGTGTGACCTACGCCCTGGGCAGCTTGTTCGGTACCGCCGTAGGATGAACCCTTGCAGTCCTATGCGGGGCCCTGCATAACTAGCCGTTACTCGGCGGTTTCGAATCCTTAACCACCGGGCATGAGCCGTAAGCGCTGCGGGCAATGAGGCCTGTGCCGCGCTCGGGCCTACGGTCATCGATCTGTCCGCGGAGGCCCCACACCGCTCCCCACGCCTCTGGGCGGTGTCCACATGGTGGAATGAGCTATCCGCTTTTCGAGAAGCGTTCCATCATGTAACCTGCACGAAATTTTGCCTGGGCCAACGTCGTCCCTCGCCTTTTTGCCTATGCCACGACGACGACGGGAGAGCCAATGCGTACGCACGCCTGGTCGCCCATGGACGGTCGCCCCGCCCCCCAGGGCATGTACGACCCCCGTAACGAGCACGACGCCTGTGGTGTCGGGTTCGTGGCCACCCTCACCGGTGTAGCCAGCCATGAGCTTGTCGAACAGGCGCTGACCGTACTGCGCAATCTCGAACACCGTGGTGCCACCGGCTCCGAGCCCGACTCCGGTGACGGCGCCGGAATCCTGCTTCAGGTGCCGGACGCGTTCCTGCGCGAGGTCGCCGGCTTCGCGCTCCCCGATGCCGGTGCGTACGCCGTCGGCATCGCCTTCCTGCCCGTCGACACCGCGGGCACCACCGACGGCGCCGTCTCACAGATCGAGACGATTGCCTCGGAGGAGGGCCTGACGGTCCTCGGCTGGCGCGACGTCCCCGTCGCCCCCGAGCTGCTCGGGTCCACCGCCCGCTCGACGATGCCGGTCTTCCGGCAGATCTTCGTGGCCGACGGCGAGAGCACCGGCGTGGCGCTCGACCGCAAGGCCTTCGTCCTGCGCAAGCGCGCCGAGCGTGAGGCCGGGACGTACTTCCCCTCGCTCTCCGCCCGGACCATCGTCTACAAGGGCATGCTGACCACCGGCCAGCTGGAGCCGTTCTTCCCCGACCTGTCGGACCGCCGTTTCGCCACGGCCGTCGCGCTCGTCCACTCGCGCTTCTCCACGAACACGTTCCCGAGCTGGCCGCTCGCACACCCCTACCGCTTCGTCGCGCACAACGGCGAGATCAACACGGTCAAGGGCAACCGGAACTGGATGCGGGCACGTGAGTCGCAGCTCGCCTCCGGTCTGTTCGCCTCGGCCGGCGAGCACAGCACCGAGAAGCTCGATCGCGTCTTCCCGATCTGTACGCCGGACGCCTCCGACTCCGCGTCCTTCGACGAGGTGCTCGAACTTCTCCACCTCGGCGGCCGTTCGCTTCCGCACTCGGTCCTGATGATGATCCCCGAGGCGTGGGAGAACCATCGCTCGATGGACCCCGCCCGCCGCGCCTTCTACCAGTACCACTCCACGATGATGGAGCCCTGGGACGGTCCGGCCTGTGTCACCTTCACCGACGGCACCCAGGTCGGCGCCGTTCTCGACCGCAACGGTCTGCGCCCCGGCCGCTACTGGGTCACCGACGACGGCCTCGTCGTCCTCGGCTCCGAGGTCGGCGTCCTGGACATCGACCCCGCCAAGGTCGTCCGCAAGGGCCGCCTGCAGCCCGGCAAGATGTTCCTCGTCGACACCGCCGAGCACCGCATCGTCGAGGACGACGAGATCAAGGCCGCCCTCGCCGCCGAGAACCCGTACCAGGAGTGGCTGGAAGCCGGCGAGATCGAGCTCTCCGACCTGCCCGAGCGCGAGCACATCGTGCACACGCACGCCTCCGTCACGCGCCGCCAGCAGACCTTCGGCTACACCGAGGAAGAGCTGCGCATCATCCTCGCGCCGATGGCCAAGACCGGCGGCGAGCCGCTCGGCTCCATGGGCACGGACACCCCCATCGCGGCACTCTCCGAGCGCCCGCGGCTGATCTTCGACTACTTCACGCAGCTGTTCGCGCAGGTCACGAACCCGCCCCTGGACGCCATCCGTGAAGAGCTCGTCACCTCGCTGCACTCCTCGCTCGGCCCGCAGGGCAACATCCTGGAGCCGACCGCCGCGACGTGCCGCAGCGTCACGCTGCCCTTCCCGGTGATCGACAACGACGAGCTCGCCAAGCTCATCCACATCAACGCCGACGGCGACATGCCCGGCATGACGGCCGCGACCCTCTCCGGTCTCTACCGCGTCAGCGGCGGCGGCGACGCCCTCGCCGCCCGCATCGAGGAGATCTGCGCCGAGGCCGACGCCGCCATAGAGGCCGGCGCCCGCCTGATCGTGCTCTCCGACCGGCACTCCGACGCCGAGCACGCGCCGATCCCCTCGCTCCTGCTCACCGCGGCCGTCCACCACCACCTCATCCGCACGAAGCAGCGCACCCAGGTGGGTCTGCTCGTCGAGGCGGGCGACGTCCGCGAGGTCCACCACGTGGCCCTCCTCATCGGCTACGGCGCCGCGGCCGTCAACCCGTACCTCGCGATGGAGTCCGTCGAGGACCTCGTCCGCGCCGGCACGTTCCTCGAGGCCGACGAAGAGGGCGGCGCCGAGACGGCCATCCGGAACCTGATCTACGCGCTCGGCAAGGGCGTCCTGAAGGTCATGTCCAAGATGGGCATCTCGACCGTCGCCTCCTACCGCGGCGCGCAGGTCTTCGAGGCCGTCGGCCTCCAGGAGGACTTCGTCGCGAAGTACTTCGTCGGTACGACGTCCAAGATCGGCGGGGTCGGCATCGACGTCGTCGCGCAGGAGGTCGCCGCCCGGCACGCCAAGGCGTACCCGGGTTCGGGCGTCTCCTCCGCGCACCGCGCGCTCGACATAGGCGGCGAGTACCAGTGGCGCCGCGAGGGCGAGCCGCACCTCTTCGACCCGGAGACGGTCTTCCGCCTGCAGCACTCCACGCGCAACCGCCGCTACGACATCTTCAAGAAGTACACGGACCGCGTGAACGAGCAGTCCGAGCGCCTCATGACGCTGCGCGGCCTGTTCAACCTGAAGTCGGACCGCCCCTCGATCCCCCTCGACGAGGTCGAGTCGGCCGCCGACATCGTCAAGCGGTTCTCGACCGGCGCCATGTCGTACGGCTCGATCTCCCGCGAGGCGCACGAGACCCTCGCCATCGCCATGAACCAGCTGGGCGGCAAGTCCAACACCGGTGAGGGCGGCGAGGACCCGGACCGCCTGTACGACCCGGCGCGCCGCTCGTCCATCAAGCAGGTCGCCTCCGGCCGCTTCGGTGTGACCTCGGAGTACCTGGTCAACGCGGACGACATCCAGATCAAGATGGCGCAGGGCGCCAAGCCCGGCGAGGGCGGCCAGCTGCCCGGCCACAAGGTCTACCCGTGGGTCGCCAAGACGCGGCACTCGACGCCGGGCGTGGGCCTGATCTCCCCGCCGCCGCACCACGACATCTACTCCATCGAGGACCTGGCCCAGCTGATCCACGACCTGAAGAACGCGAACCCGCAGGCGCGGATTCACGTGAAGCTGGTCTCCGAGGTCGGCGTCGGCACGGTCGCCGCGGGTGTCTCCAAGGCGCACGCGGACGTCGTCCTCATCTCCGGCCACGACGGCGGCACGGGCGCATCGCCGCTCACCTCGCTCAAGCACGCGGGCGGTCCCTGGGAGCTCGGCCTCGCCGAGACCCAGCAGACGCTGCTGCTCAACGGCCTGCGTGACCGCATCGTGGTCCAGACGGACGGTCAGCTCAAGACCGGCCGTGACGTCGTCATCGCCGCGCTGCTCGGTGCCGAGGAGTTCGGTTTCGCGACCGCGCCGCTCGTCGTCTCCGGCTGCGTCATGATGCGCGTCTGCCACCTGGACACCTGCCCGGTCGGTATCGCCACGCAGAACCCGGCGCTGCGCGAGCGGTTCTCCGGCAAGGCCGAGTACATCGTCAACTTCTTCGAGTTCATCGCCGAAGAGGTCCGCGAGATCCTCGCCGAGCTCGGCTTCCGCACCATCGAGGAGGCCGTCGGCCACGCCGAGCTCCTCGACACCGAGCGCGCCGTCAAGCACTGGAAGGCGCAGGGCCTCGACCTGGAGCCGCTCTTCCACGTGCCGTCGCTGCCCGGCGGCGCCGTGCGCCACCAGATCGCGGTCCAGGACCACGGCCTGGAGAAGGCGCTCGACAACGAGCTGATCAAGCTCGCCGCCGACGCGCTCTCCGCCTCCGGCGCGAGTGACGCCCAGCCGGTCCGCGCGCAGGTCGCGATCCGCAACATCAACCGCACGGTCGGCACCATGCTCGGCCACGAGGTGACGAAGAAGTTCGGTGGCGCGGGCCTGCCCGACGACACCATCGACATCACCTTCACCGGCTCGGCGGGCCAGTCGTTCGGCGCGTTCGTGCCGCGCGGCGTGACCCTGCGCCTGGAGGGCGACGCCAACGACTACGTCGGCAAGGGCCTCTCCGGCGGCCGGATCATCGTCCGCCCGGACCGCGGCGCCGACCACCTCGCCGAGTACTCGACGATCGCGGGCAACACCATCGCGTACGGCGCGACCGGCGGTGAGCTGTTCCTCCGCGGCCGCACGGGCGAGCGGTTCTGCGTCCGCAACTCCGGTGCGACCGTCGTGTCCGAGGGCGTGGGCGACCACGGCTGCGAGTACATGACCGGTGGCCACGCGGTGGTCCTCGGCGAGACGGGCCGCAACTTCGCGGCCGGCATGTCGGGCGGCATCGCGTACGTCATCGACCTCGACCGGGACAACGTCAACGCCGGTAACCTGGGCGCCGTCGAGGCCCTGGACGACTCCGACAAGAAGTGGCTGCACGACGTCGTGCGCCGCCACCAGGAGGAGACGGGCTCGACCGTCGCCGAGAAGCTGCTCGCCGAGTGGGACTCCGCCGTGGAGCGCTTCAGCAGGATCATCCCCAGCACGTACAAGGCAGTGCTCGCCGCCAAGGACGCCGCCGAGCGAGCCGGTCTCTCCGAGACCGAGATCACCGAGAAGATGATGGAGGCGGCGACCAATGGCTGATCCCAAGGGCTTTTTGAACCATGGCCGCGAGGTCGCGCAGACCCGCCCGGTCGGCGAGCGCGTCCGGGACTGGAACGAGGTCTACGTTCCCGGCTCCCTCCTCCCGATCATCTCCAAGCAGGCGTCGCGCTGCATGGACTGCGGTATCCCGTTCTGCCACCAGGGCTGTCCGCTGGGCAACCTGATCCCGGAGTGGAACGACTTCGCGTACCGCGAGGACTGGTCGGCCGCCTCCGAGCGGCTGCACGCCACGAACAACTTCCCGGAGTTCACCGGGCGCCTGTGCCCGGCGCCCTGTGAGTCGGCGTGCGTGCTCGGCATCAACCAGCCGGCCGTCACGATCAAGAACGTCGAGGTCTCCATCATCGACAAGGCGTGGGACACCGGCGACGTGCTGCCCCAGGCGCCCGACCGGCTCTCCGGCAAGACCGTCGCGGTCATCGGCTCGGGCCCGGCGGGCCTCGCCGCCGCCCAGCAGCTGACGCGGGCCGGTCACACGGTCGCCGTGTACGAGCGCGCCGACCGCATCGGCGGCCTCCTGCGCTACGGCATCCCCGAGTTCAAGATGGAGAAGCGCCACATCAACCGCCGCATCGAGCAGATGCGCGCGGAGGGCACCAAGTTCCGTACGGGCGTGGAGATCGGCCGTGACATAGACGCGGTCAAGCTGCGCAAGCGGTACGACGCGGTGGTCATCGCCGCGGGCGCCACGATGGCACGCGACCTCCCGGTCCCCGGCCGTGAGCTCAAGGGCGTCTACCAGGCGATGGAGTACCTGCCCCTGGCCAACAAGGTCCAGGAGGGCGACTACGTCACCACCCCGGTCTCGGCCGAGGGCAAGCACGTCGTCGTCATCGGCGGCGGCGACACCGGCGCGGACTGCGTGGGCACCGCCCACCGCCAGGGCGCGGCCTCGGTCACGCAGCTGGAGATCATGCCGCGTCCGGGCGAGGACCGCAGCGCCAACCAGCCGTGGCCGACCTTCCCCATGCTCTACAAGGTGACCTCCGCGCACGAGGAGGGCGGCGAGCGGGTCTACTCCGTCTCGACCACCCACTTCGAGGGCGACGAGGACGGCAACGTCCAGTTCCTGCACCTCACCGAGGTGGAGTTCATCGACGGCAAGCTGACCCCGAAGCCGGGCACGGAGCGCAAGATCCCCGCCCAGCTGGTCACCCTCGCCATGGGCTTCACGGGCACGGACCGTGAGAACGGTCTGGTGGACCAGTTCTCCCTTGACCTCGACGAGCGCGGGAACGTCGCCCGTGACGCCGAGTTCCAGACGAACGTGCCCGGCGTCTTCGTCGCCGGTGACGCGGGTCGCGGCCAGTCGCTCATCGTCTGGGCGATCGCCGAGGGCCGTTCCGCCGCGCGGGGCGTGGACCGCTTCCTGACCGGTGCGAGTGACCTGCCGTCACCGATCCGCCCGACGGACCGTTCCCTTATGGTCTAGTACGCACCCCTATACGTCCCGTACAACGGCGTACGGAACTGAGCGACGCCCGCCTCGTCCCCGACCGGACTTGGGCGGGCGTCGTGGCGTTTCAGGCCGCGACCCCCGGGGGAATCCGTTGCAGCCAGTGCAACGTGCATTGCTTGCAACGCAAATCACGTTTCGGACCCCTTAGCCGAATGGGTCTAGACCGCGCCCTGGGCCTGTGTCCACAATCGCTCCCACAAACGGATCGGCGCAGTGACAGCACGTACCCATGAGGGGGCCGGTATGAAGCGACGGGTCATCGCGGCAGGTATCGCCATGACGCTCGGACTGACCGCGACGGCATGCGGCGGCGATGACGGGAGCGACAGCGGCGGCAAGGCGACGGACGGCAAGGGCAAGACGCTCACCGTCTGGATCATGGAGGGGACCAACCCCGACGCCAGGCCCTTCTTCAAGGAGGCCGAGAAGGCGTTCCAGAAGAAGACCGGCGCCAAGATCCACGTCGAGTACCAGCAGTGGGCCACCGCCCAGAAGAAGTTCACCACCGCCATCGAGGGCGGCGAGGACCAGGTCCCCGACGTGGCCGAGGTCGGCACGACCTGGGTGCCGCAGTTCGCCGAGACCGGCGCCCTCGTCGACGTGACCGACGACGTAAAGAAGTCGGGCCTGAACGACGACCTCGTCGAGGGCCTCGCGGACGCGGGCACGCTCGACGGCAAGCAGTACGGCATGCCGTGGTACGCGGGCGTACGCAGCATCGTCTACCGCAAGGACGTCTTCGAGAAGCACAAGCTGAAGGCGCCGACCACCTGGAAGGAGCTTCAGTCCGCGGCCAAGACGCTGAAGGACAAGGAGCCCGGGATGATCCCCTTCCCGGTCGCGGGCGGCGCCGAGATGTTCGCCACCCCCTTCATCTGGGGCGCCGGAGGCGAACTCGCCACCGAACAGGGCGGCACGTGGAAGTCCGGCATCAACTCGCCCGAGGCCGTCAAGGGCATCGAGTTCTACACGGGCCTCGCCACCAAGGACAAGGTCTCCCCGGCCAAGGTGAACACCTGGACGGAGAAGGAGGTCGGCGACGCCTGGGGCAAGGGCCAGGTCGCGATGTCGGTCAACGGCAACTGGACCCCGAAGGCGATCGTCGAGGCCAACCCGGACCTCAAGGGCAAGCTCGGCGCCGTGCCGATCCCCGGCCAGACCGGCGGCATGAGCAAGTCCTTCCTCGGTGGCTCCTACCTGTCCACGTTCAACACGGACAAGAAGGACCTCGCCTGGGAGTTCGTGAAGATGCTCACCACCGGTGACTTCGCGGCCAAGTGGGCGGCCGAGACCAACTACTTCCCCGGCCAGAACTCCGAGCTGAAGAAGATCGAGGCGAAGAAGGACCCGCTGGTCGAGCCGTTCGCGAAGCAGATGCTGGAGGCCGGCGCGACCGTCCCCAAGACCAAGGCGTACGGCGAGATCCAGGCGTCGAAGGTCATCCCCGGCATGGTGCAGTCGATCCTGACCGGCAAGTCCTCCGTCCAGGAAGCGGCGGACAAGGCCGCCAAGGACATGGACGCGATCTTCGCCAAGGACAAGTAGGCAAGGGCGAGTCGACGCCATGAAAGACACGCTGGTGGGGGACGGGCCGAAGGTGACCGAGATCCGTCCCCCCTCCTCCCCCCGACCGGAACACGAAGCGGCCCTCCGCAAGAAGAGGCTGGTCGGTCTCGCCCGGCCGTGGCTGCTCCTCGCGCCCTCCCTCCTGGTCCTCGCGGGCCTGCTGCTCTGGCCGCTGATCCAGGTCGGCAAGCTCTCCATGCAGGACTACGCCGTCAAGTTCGGCGGCGGAGTGGGGGCCTTCACCGGATTCGACCACTACACCGACCTGCTCGGCAGCGGACTCCTGTGGAAGACGGTCCTGCCCAACACGGCGTTCTTCGCGATCGCCTGCGTCGGCCTCACCGTCGCGCTCGGCACGCTCGTCGCGCTGCTGCTCAACCGCCTGGGACCCGCCTGGCGGCTGATCTGCTCCATCGCGATCCTGGCGGCGTGGGCCATGCCCGCCGTCACCGGGACGTACGTCTGGATCTGGCTCTTCCAGCCGCAAGACGGCATGGTCAGCCAGATCGCGGGCTCGATCGGACTCATCGACCCCGAGACCACCAACTGGTTCACCGAACGCGGGCCGTTCTACGCGATCGCGACCTTGAACGTCGTGCACCACGGCTTCCCGTTCGTCGCCATCACCGTCCTCGCGGGCCTGATGACGATCCCCAAGGAGCTCTACGAGGCGGGGGAGCTGGACGGCGCCAACGCCTGGCAGCGGTTCTGGAAGATCACGGTGCCGACGATCAAGCCCGTCTTCCTCGTGGTGACCATCCTCTCCACCATCTGGGACTTCAAGGTCTTCACCCAGATCTATCTGATGCCGGGAGGCGACGGCGCCAACGAAGAGGTCTACAACCTGGGCGTCTTCTCCTACATCCAGGCGTTCGCCAAGAACGACTACGGCACGGGCGCGGCGGCAGCGGTCCTGCTGACCCTCCTGCTCCTCGCCATCACGATCGTCTACATCCGCACGCTGTTCCGGCAGGGGGAGGAGGACCTGTGAGTACGCGCCGCACCACACCCGCCGCACGTATCGGCCTGCCCGTCGCGGTCGCCGCGCTGTTGCTCTTCACGCTCTTCCCCGTGTACTGGATGATCTCCACGGCACTCGACCCGAAGGCGGTCACCCGCGGTTCGGACGTGCTGCCCAGCGGCCTCAGCTTCGAGCACTTCACCTACGTGTTCGAGAAGGGCAACTTCGGCACCTACCTGCTGAACTCGGCGCTCGTCGGCTTCGGCACGATCCTTGCCGCCGGGGTGCTCTCGCTCTTCGCGGCCATCGCCGTGGCCCGCTTCAAGTTCCGGTTCCGCACCTCTGTGCTGATCATGGTCCTGATAGTGCAGATGGTGCCGCTCGAGGCGCTCGTCATCCCGCTCTTCATCCAGATGCGGGACTACGACATGCTCAACTCGCTGCTCGGCCTGACGATCGTCTACGTCGCGCTCTCGCTGCCCTTCGCGATCTGGACCCTGCGCGGCTTCGTCCAGACCGTGCCCAAGGAGGTCGAGGAGGCCGCGTACATCGACGGGGCGTCCTGGTTCCGGATGTTCCGGTCGGTGCTGCTTCCGCTGGTGGCGCCCGGACTCGTCGCGACCTCGATCTTCGCCTTCATCACGGCGTGGAACGAGTTCGTCTTCGCGTACACGTTCATGAAGGGCAGCGACAAGTACACGGCCGCCGTGGGCATCTACCAGTTCTTCGGCGAGAACTCCACGGCCTGGGGCCCCGTCATGGCCAGCTCCACGCTGGTCACCGTGCCGGTGATGATCTTCTTCGTGATCGTGCACCGGAAGCTGGGCTCGGGCCTGGCGGCGGGTGCCGTGAAGGGCTGAGCGGCTGGGCGACCGGGGGACGTTCAGGGTTACGGGACCTTGAACGTCTCCCCGTACACCTTCCAGGTCAGCGGCGTCTTCAGGGCCAGATTGCCGTCGTAGAGGAACTGCCGCTGGGCGGTCTCGACGCGGGTCGTGTCGCGGTGGGCCTTCTTCTCCTTCATCGCCTTGGTGCGGACGTCGAGGAAGATGTCCAGGTAGGCCTTCTCCTTGCCGCCCTGCGCGGGCGTGTTCGCCTCCTTCAGCGCCGCCTCGCGCAGGCCGTAGAAGCCGCGCGGCCCGGTGCCGGGGCCGTGCAGGACCATCGCGTCGTAATAGATGAACTGGCCCAGCGTGCCGAGCCCGTCGAGCTTGGCCAGGCGCACCGCCGGATCGAAGTAGACGCGGTCGCGCGTCCTGTCCTGGGCCTTCTGGAACGCGGGCTTCTGGGCCTCCGCCTTCCACGCCTTGGTGAAGCCTGGGTCCAGGCCCTCGTGCGAGTCGCTGCCGTCCACCTTGCGCAGGGCGGGCAGATAGCGGGCCAGGCCGTTGTCCGGGTGGTCCTTCGTGTAGCGCTCGACGAGGGTCAGCAGGTCGTTGGTGCCGGTGCAGAAACCGATGATGCCGGCGGTGTAGCCGTTCCCGTCGCCTATGTCCTCGATGTAGCCGTACTGGCCGCGCCAGTTCAGCGTGGAGTTCTCCGCGCTCGTCACCAGCTTCTGGGCCAGTTCCTTCTTGGCCGGCGTCGCGAGGCCAGGGGGCAGGCTCGCGATCAGCTTGTCGTCGGCCTTGATCTCGTCCGCCGACTTGTCCTTGTCGTAGGGACGCTGGGTGCCGGGCCCGTGCGGACCGGCGGCGGCATCGCTGTCCGAGTCCCCGCCCAGGAGATAGACGGCGACCGTGGCGACCGGGGCGACGGCGAGAAGGAGGAGGCCTGCACGTTTCATTCGCACAAGAGTACGTGCGGTTTCGCGGTAGCGCGCCTTCCGCATCCGACTCTATTGACTATTAGTCAATTTCGCATCAGTCTCAGTGGCCCTACCCGGCCGGCCATGGGAGGCCCGATGAGCACCGAAGCGCGGGAGCGGCTCGGCAAGGAGCTGCGGGACGCACCACCGAAATCCTTCGACCAAATGAGCCCGGAGCAGCTGACCCTGCTGGCCGACGCCTTGCGGCGCGAACGCGAGAGCCGGGCGTCAGGCCTGAACGAGGCCGCGGAGGAGGCGCTGAAGCTGGTGCCGGCGCTGGCCCGAGGTCCCGTTCGCCGGATCTTGTTCCGGTAGATCCGTCGAAGCCGATAGATCGGACAGGGAGGGGCAGGCCATGGACAAGCTGCGGAGCAGGGCGGAGACCCTGAAGATCGCGCGACTGCTGAACGTGGAGCCGGACGAGCTCGCCTTCGTCGCGGCACTCCCCGTCGAGGACGTACGCCGCTTCCGCGAAAGCTGCGTCGCGGCGCTCTTCGACCGTACGCCCGAGATGCTGGACCGGATCGCGTCGGCGACGAAGCTGGTGCCGTCCGGGGTCGCGGCCGCGATCTCGCAGAAGGCGCTCGGCCCGCGGCTCGCCGCCGGGGTCGCCGGGCGCCTCGAACCGGCACGGGCCGCGGACATCATCGAGAAGCTGCCGGTGCCGTTCACCGCGGAGTCGTGCGGGCATCTCGACCCGCGCAGGATCAAGGGCATCGTCGACCGGCTCGACGAGGGCCTGATGGTGCGGATCGCGGTGGCGCTCGCCGAGCGCGGCGACCACCTGACGATGGGCCGCTTCGTCGGCCACCTGTCGGACCCCGTGCTGCGCCGGATCCTGCCGCAGGTGGACGACGCGGCCGTCCTGCGGACCGGCTTCGCGATCGACGTGCCCGAGCGGCTCGGCCAGATCATCGACCTGATGGGCACGGAACGGCTCGCGTCGGTCATCGCCTCGGCGTCCGGGGAGGGGCTGTGGCCGGAGGCGCTGGCCGTGGCCGGGATGGTGACGGGGGAGCAGCGGGGCCGTATTGCCTCGCTCGCCGCGGCGCGTCCCCAGGATGAGCTGGACTCCCTGGTCGTGACGGTGAGCGAACAGGACCTGTGGGAGTCGCTGCTGCCGCTGGTCGCGTTGCTGGGGGAGGGGGAGCGGCGGGTGGTCGCGGGGCTTCCTTCCCTGCGGGACGCGGGGGTGCTGGGTGGGGTGGTGCGGGCGGTGGTGGCGACGGGGCTCTGGGCGGAGTTCTTGCCGTTGGTGGGGGTGCTGCCGGAGGAGTCCCGGAAGGTTGTCGCCGATGCGGCGGGGGCGTTGCCTGTGGCTGACTTGGATGCGCTTGCCCTGGAGGTGGACAAGCGGGATCTGTGGGAGCTGGTGATGCCGCTGGTGGAGCTGATGGACGACGACGCGAAGGTGCGGATCTTTGAGTTGCCGGCGTTTCAGGGGCAGGTGGGGTAAGGACCTTTTTCCTTCCCCAACCCCGCCCCTTCCCGAAAACTCGCTCTGGCGCGAGGGCCTTGGTGGCGCCAATCACCGGCTTCGCCGAGTTCGTCCTCAAACGCCGGACGGGCTGGAGATTCAGCTGCGGGGCAATCGGGTGGGTGGGCGGGAAATATAGCCCCTCCGGCGTTTGAGGAGCGGGGTCTGGGGCGGAGCCCCAGTATCGGGAAGGGGTGGGATTGGGGAAAGCCCCGCAGGGAACGCCCCTACCCCGCCGTGGACCCCCCGTCCACCGCGAACTCCGCCCCCGTGACGTACGAGGACGCCTCCGACGCGAGGAAGAGGATCAGCTCCCCCACCTCCTCGGGGCGTCCCATCCGCCCCAGCGGTAGATGGGACCAGTCCCGCCCCGCGGACGCCGAGGAGATCATCGGAGTGTCGATCGCCCCGGGGTGAACGGAGTTGACCCGTACCCCATACTCCGCGAGGTCCAGCGCCGCACTCCGCGTAAGCCCCCGAAGCCCGAACTTCGTGGACCCGTACGCCGCATGCCCCCGAATTCCCACCAGCCCCGCCGTCGAGGACACGTTCACGATCGCCCCGCCCCCCACCTCCCGCAGCGCAGGCAGCACCGCCTGGATGCCCAGGAACGGGCCGAGGAGATTGACCCGGATCAACGCGTCGAAGTTCTCGTACGTCTCCTCCTCCACGGAAGCCGTCCGCCACAGCGCCGCGTTGTTCACCAGCGTGTCCAGGCGGCCGAAGGCCTCGAGGCCGGCCGTCACGGCCGACGCCCAGCTCGCCGCGTCCGTGACGTCATGGCGTACGAAGAGGCCCTGCGAGCCAAGGGACTTGGCGACGTCCCGGCCCTCCTCCTCCCGGACGTCCGTCACCACGACCCGCGCCCCCGCCTCCGCGAAGAGCCGCGCCTCCGCGGCCCCCTGCCCGCGGCCCGCGCCCGTGATGAGTACCGTCTTGCCCGCAAGCCCGTATGAGATCACGTGACCGCCAAGAGCGGACCGGAGCCGAGAGAATGGGGCCGCACATGGGACCGGCGATCAGCCTGAGCAAGGTGGAAGAGGCGGCGCCCGCCCTCGTGAACCTCTACAAGACCGCCGGGGCCAGCCTCGACAAACACGGACTGCACGGCGAACGCGCCGCCGTCTACCTCGTCGTCGACTACTCCGGCTCCATGAAGCCGTACTACAAGGACGGCACCGTCCAGGCCCTCGCCGACCGCGTCCTCGGCCTGTCCGCGCACTTCGACGACGACGGCACCGTGCCCACGGTGTTCTTCTCCACGGACGTCGACGCCGTCACGGTGATCGCCCTCGACCGTCACCACGGGCGCGTCGACGAGATCGTCGCCGGGCTCGGACACATGGGCAAGACCAGCTACCACCTGGCGATGGACGCCGTGATCGACCACTACGTCGACAGCGGTTCCACGGCGCCCGCCCTGGTCGTCTTCCAGACCGACGGCGGCCCCATCAACAAGCTCGCCGCCGAGCGGTATCTGTGCAAGGCGTCGAAGCTGCCGCTGTTCTGGCAGTTCATCGGCTTCGGGGACGCGAAGAGCAAGCAGTTCGACTACCTCCGCAAGCTCGACGAACTCGCCGTCCCCGCCAAGCGCGCCGTCGACAACGCGGGCTTCTTCCACGCGGGGCACGACCCGCGCAGCGTCCCGGACGACCGGCTGTACGACCAGTTGGTGGCGGAGTTCCCGGCCTGGCTCGCGGCGGCGCGGGCGCAGGGGATCGTGACCACCTGATCCCCGCGGCGCCCGCCCGCCGGTGTGTCTAGCCGACCATGCGCTGCCGCAGCGCGAGCATCGTCCGCGTATCAAGCCCGAGTCCCTTCCTCAGATAGCCGTTGAGGCTGCCGTACTCCTTCTGCACCTCGGTCAGGGCCGCCTCCAGGTAGCCGGTGCGGACCTCCTGGAGCGGGATGAGCAGATCGGGGTTCTGCATCAGACCGCCCTGCTTCAGGCCCTCGCGCACCTTCGCGTCGTACGCGGCGCGGTAGGTGTTGGACGCCAGGAAGTCGCGTACGACGGTGTGCTCGGGGACGCCGACGGCGCGCAGCAGCAGATAGCTGCTCCAGCCGGTGCGGTCCTTGCCGGCCGTGCAGTGGTAGAGCAGCGGTGACGCCTTGCCGCCGTGCGCGATGTCGCGCAGGGTCGCCGCGAACTGCGCGCGGTTGGGGCCGTCGGTGACGAAGGTGCGGTAGACGTCGCGCATGAAGGCGTCCGCCCTGCCGTTGCCCAGCATCTCCTCCTGCTTGACGGGGTCCCGCGAGCCGATCACGGTCATCAGGGTCGTGAAGAGGCCGTTGTCGCTGACGGGGCGGGCCGTGGGGGCGAGTCCGGCGGGCAGCCGGTCGGGCCCGTCGTACTGGACCTCGGCGGGCACCCGGAAGTCGACGACCTTCTTCAGGCGGAGCCCGGCGAGGGTGGCGACATCGGCATCGGTGAGCTTGGTGAGGGCGTCGGCGCGGAAGACCTGGCCGTAACGCACCTGCTCGCCGTCATAGGTGCGGTAGCCACCGAGGTCTCGTACGTTGACGGCGCCCTGGAGGGGGATGTGGCGTACGCCGTCGTACGCGGGCCCGGGGTGGTGCGGGGCGTGCCGGGCCGTGCCGCGCTCGGGCGCGGCAGGACCGGCGTGGGCCGCCCAGGCGGGCAGGGTGCTCAGCGTGAGCGCGGAGACCGCGACTCCGACTGCCGTACGGGTTCGGGAGATGCGCATCGGGCCGCCTTCCTCGGTAGCGGTCGCCATGGCCACACGTCGCTCAACCAAGCGATTGTTTGGTTGAAGGTAGCGGGGTGATCTTGCAGGAGGAAGGTGCGTGCGGCAGGTATCTCGCGGACCGGGGCGGACGGGGGGTCCCTCGTCCGTGTTAGGCTTATGCGTCGCAGTTTTGGTACCCATGAACTTTATGTGCGCCTGACGGGAATGCTCCGAAGGCGCACTATTGTTTTTTTCCGGTTCTCTCCGGGATGGGGGTCATTGCAGCGCTTGGAAACCACAATTCCGTGGCTTTCCTTACTCTGCCCCTGTTGAGGAGATTGACATGGCAACCGGCACCGTTAAGTGGTTCAACTCGGAAAAGGGCTTCGGCTTCATCGAGCAGGACGGCGGCGGCCCCGACGTCTTCGCCCACTACTCGAACATCGCGTCCTCGGGCTTCCGTGAGCTCCTCGAGGGCCAGAAGGTCTCCTTCGACGTCACGCAGGGCCAGAAGGGCCTGCAGGCCGAGAACATCGTTCCCGCCTGAACGTCGTAGCACGCGAACCTCATAGCCGGGGCCCGCACCAGAAAGGTGCGGGTCCCGGCTTGTGCTGTCACCAGGTCCAGGAAGGCATTTCCGTATGAATCGCTCCGAACGCCCTGCGCGTCCTGCCCGCAGGCGCTCCACGAACGCACGCGGAAAGGCCCCGGTGGCCGGCGGCGGCCAGGCGAAGGGCGCCGCGAAGAAGCCGGGCCGCGCCAAGCCGAGGCCCGTCGGCGGTGAATTCGCGCTGCCCGAGAGCATTGAGCCCGCGCTGCCCGCGGTCGAGGCGTTCGCCGACCTGGACATGCCCGAGGCCCTCCTGAAGACGCTGGCCGCGCAGGGCGTGACCGAGCCCTTCCCGATCCAGGCAGCCACGCTCCCCAACTCCCTCGCGGGCCGCGACATCCTGGGCCGTGGCCGCACCGGCTCCGGCAAGACCCTCGCCTTCGGCCTCGCGCTCCTGGCCCGCACCGCGGGCCGCCGCGCCGAGCCGCGCTCGCCCCTCGCCCTGGTCCTGGTCCCCACGCGTGAGCTCGCCCAGCAGGTGACCGACGCGCTGACGCCGTACGCGACGTCCGTGAACCTGCGCATGTCGACGGTCGTCGGCGGCCTGTCCATCACCAAGCAGGCGGGGACGCTGCGCCGCGGCGCCGAGATCATGGTGGCGACGCCCGGCCGTCTCAAGGACCTCATCGAGCGCGGCGACGCCGATCTCTCGCAGGTGCGCACGACGGTCCTCGACGAGGCCGACCAGATGGCCGACATGGGCTTCATGCCGCAGGTCACCGCGCTTCTGAAGCAGGTGGAGCAGGGCGGTCAGACGATGCTCTTCTCCGCGACGCTCGACAAGAACATCGACCGCCTGGTGCGGATGTTCCTCACGGACCCCGTCGTGCACTCGGTCGACCCGTCCGCGGGCGCGGTCACGACGATGGAACACCACGTCCTGTACGTGCAGGACGAGACCGACAAGAAGGCCGTCGCCCTGCGCATCGCCGCCCGTGAGGGCCGCGTGATCATGTTCCTGGACACCAAGCGCGCGGTGGACCGCTTCACCAAGCGGCTGCTCGCCAACGGTGTACGGGCCTCCGGGCTGCACGGCGGCCGCTCGCAGCCGCAGCGCAATCGGACCCTGGACCAGTTCAAGACCGGGCAGGTCACCGCGCTCGTCGCCACGAACGTGGCGGCCCGTGGCATCCACGTCGACGACCTCGACCTCGTCGTGAACGTCGACCCGCCCACCGACCACAAGGACTACCTCCACCGCGGTGGGCGTACGGCGCGTGCCGGTGAGTCCGGCAGCGTCGTCACGCTCGTCCTGCCGGACGAGAAGCGGGAGATGACGCGTCTGATGTCCGACGCGGAGATCAGCCCGAAGACGGCGCGGGTGAAGTCCACGGACGAGGAGCTCTCCCGTATCACCGGGGCGCGTGAGCCTTCCGGGGTGCCCGTGGTGATCGAGGTTCCGCAGCAGCAGCAGGCCTCGCCGCAGCGGGGGCGGCGTCGCCCTGCCGGGCAGGGTGGCGGTCAGCGCCGCTCGCGTCCCCAGGGGCAGTCGCAGTCCCAGGGCGGCCAGGGTCAGCCCCGGTCCCAGTCCGCGTCGCGGTCCCAGCCCCCGGCCCAGGGCGGCAGGCCGTCCGCCGGTGGGGGCCGCCCCTCCGCCGGTGGCGGCGCCGGTGGCGGCCGTGCCCGGCGTGGTGGTCGCCCCTCCGGTGGCGCGGGGCGCAAGGCGGCGTAGTGCGTGACCCTGGCGGGGGGCTTGGCCCCCTGCCGGGGCGGGCGCTCGCAAGGGAGGATCTGATGACTGACAACGAGAAGCATCCCCGGCGTCAGCTCCTGCCCGTCGTGGAGGGCGACGGCCGGCGGGATCTGCGCGCCGACTGCGGGAGTTGCTTCGGGCTCTGCTGTGTGGCCCTCACCTTCTCCAAGTCGTCGGACTTTCCCGTCGACAAGGCGGCCGGCACCCCCTGCACCAACCTCCGGCAGGACTTCCGCTGCGGCATCCACGAGAAGCTGCGCCCGAAGGGCTATGCGGGCTGCACGGTCTACGACTGCTTCGGTGCCGGGCAGAAGGTCTCCCAGGCCACGTACGGCGGCGTCGACTGGCGGCAGGACCCTTCCACCGCCCGCCAGATGTTCGACGTCCTCCCGGTGATGCGCCAACTGCACGAACTGCTCTGGTACTTGACCGAGGCGATCGCCCTGCCCCGGACCCGCCCGATCAGGGCGGAGCTGCGGAGTGCGCTGGAGCAGACCGAGCACCTCACCCAGGGCACCCCGGCCGAAGTGGCCGGGACGGACGTGGCCGCACACCGTGCGGACGTCAACGTCCTGCTCCTGCGCACCAGTGACCTGGTGCGCGCGGACATCCGCAGGAAGAAGAAGGACCGCAGGGGAGCCGACCTCTTCGGCGCCCGTCTGCGCGGCGCCGACCTCCGCGGTGTCACCCTCCGCGGCGCCTGCCTCATCGCCGCCGACCTCAGCGGCGCCGACCTGCGGGAGAGCGACCTGATCGGCGCGGACTTCCGGGACGCGGACCTGCGGGGCGCGGACCTCACCGGCAGCATCTTCCTGACGCAGTCGCAGGTGAACGCGGCGAAGGGCGACGCGGAGACGAAGCTCCCGCCGGCCCTGGCCCGCCCCGCGCACTGGGGTTAGGCCGAACCCCGGCCTGCGCTCAGGGCTTCACGTGTCGCACTCGAGGACCGTCCGGCACAAGGTGCACCGCGCCCGCATCCGTCCCCGGGCGGGCAACCGGATCCGCTGGTGACACGTGGGGCAGGGGAACGACACCCGCAGCGGCTCGGCGGCTCCGCCTGACCCGCGGGAGAAGGAGTACGTTCCGCCCCCGGCGGGAGTCCCCGGTCCACCGGAGCCGAGCGCATGCCGCCGGTCCTTCGCGTACCGCCGCCGGCCCGCCCATCCCGCCGCCGTCAGCGGTGGCTGCTGTTCGTCGCGCCGGGCCTGCTCGAGGCCCTTCGTGTAGGCGGTGTACGCCTGCGCGCTGGTGAACCACGTCTCCGGTGCCTCACCGAAGGCGATGGCCCGCTTGGCCAGGACGTACCCGAACTCCTCCGGCGTGAGATAGCCGAGCTTCTGGGACGAGGCGCCGTCCTCGCGGTAGGCGTCCAGAAGGAGCCAGCCCGCCCCCAGATACGTGGTGGCGGTGTCCGTGAGGATCTCGTTGTCACGGGTGCCGGGGAACGCCAGATCAAGCCGGTGCAGATACACGTGCATGATCTCGTGGGCGAGCGCCGCGCCGATGTCCCTGCGGTGCGTGCGGAACCGGTCGTTGAGTTCGATGAAGTACTCGGGCCCGGCGGTGAGTTCGACGTTCGCCGCGTGCTCCATCCCGCGGAAGCTGACGATCACGCGGGCGTCCGGGAGCCGCAGGTGACGCACCATCTCGCGGGCCACGCGCTGCACGCCCAGATGCAGGTCGTCCTGGTCGGAGAAGGCGACGTCGGCGGGGGCGACGCTGGTGCCGAAGGTGTGCACGGTGTCGTACGACAGGCGTTTGTAGAGCGCGGTGATCGCGGAGCGCACCGTGTCCAGGTGGGGGTAGCCGTGCACCACCGGCCCGCCGTCCGTCATGCCGGCACCCCCTGGAGACGTCCTCAACTCGCCTCCACTGTAAGGCGGGTCACCGTCGGCGGAACCAGACGGCGCGGACGGTGCTGGCCGAAAACCGCCCCTTGCTCTATGCGGACACCGATCTCCATAATCCGCAACAACGCTTTGGCGGGCTCATGCCATTTCCGCCGTCGCGTGCAACCCCCCACGAGACCCCCCACGAACCCCCCACGAAGGAGTACCCGTTGAACACCAAGCTGCGTGGAGTCAAGAGAGCCGCCACCCTCGGTGCCATCGCCCTCGCCGCCGTCAGTCTTCAGCCCTTCGCCGCCTCCGCGGCCCCGCACCCGGGCCCCACCCCGGGTGAGCGCGTGGTCGGCGGCACCCCCGCCGAGCAGGGTGAATTCCCGTTCATGGTCCGCCTGTCGATGGGCTGCGGCGGCGCGCTGTACGCCCAGGACGTCGTGCTGACCGCCGCCCACTGCGTGGACGGCTCCGGCGACAACACGAGCATCACCGCCACCGGTGGAGTCGTGGACCTGGAGAGCCCGGACGCCATCAAGGTGAAGTCCACGAAGGTCCTGCAGGCGCCGGGTTACGACGGCAAGGGCAAGGACTGGGCGCTCATCAAGCTGGCGAAGCCGATCGACCAGCCCACGCTGAAGATCGCCAAGGACACCAAGTACAACGAGGGCGAGTTCGACATCGCCGGCTGGGGTGCCGACAAGGAGGGCGGCGAGCAGCAGCGTCACCTCCTCAAGGCGAAGGTCCCCTTCGTGAGCGACGCGGACTGCGAGGCCGCGTACGGCGCCGACCTCACCCCCGGTGAGGAGCTCTGCGCCGGGAAGCTGGCGGAGGGCGGCGTGGACACCTGCCAGGGTGACTCCGGCGGCCCCATGTTCCGCAAGGACGAGGCCGGCGAGTACATCCAGGTGGGCATCGTCAGCTGGGGCAACGGGTGCGCGCAGCCCAAGTTCCCCGGCGTCTACACCGAGGTGTCGACGTTCGCCGGTGACATAGAGAAGGCGGCGTCGGAACTCTGAGGTTCCGCTGGACGCGGGGTCCGACCAGTGCTGGTCGGGCCCCGCGTTCGTATGGGCGCTCCCGGCCGCCGGGGCCTGAGGGACCCCGTTAGTCCAAGACCTGCCTCCCCTTTGTCCATGGGCGCGCCAGTCCCTTCCGGCGCAGGGTGACCGCACCGAATTCCGTCCCACGGAGGGGTGCCATGCAGCCGTCAGACACGTCCGGACCGAGCCGCAGAGCCGTAGTCGCCACGGGCGCGCTGGCCGGGGTCGGTGCCGCCATCGGCCTCGGGGGCGCCGCGACCGCCGCGGCAGGCGAGGTCGTCCTTCGCTCCGCCGAGCTCGAGGTACGCGTCGCCACCGACTTCCCCCGCGTCGTCTCGTACACGGACCGCGCGTCGAAGGCGGTCCTGCACGCGCAGTCGGAGGCCGTCACCACGCTCCTGGTGGACGACGTGACGCACACCCCGAAGGTGACCTTCAAGGACGACGGGGGCGGCCGGGCCGAGTACGTCCTCGCGCTCGGCGGCGGGACCACCCTCACCGTGGAGATCGTCGTCGTGGGGCGCCAGGTGCGGTGGCGGGTGACGGAGATCGACGACACCGACGCGCTGCGCGTGGGCACGCTGCGCATCCCCGGCCTCGCCCTCCTCGCCGTACGCAGCGATCAGCCGGGCGCCACCCTGCTGGCCGCCAAGGTCCAGCTCGACAAGGCCAAGAGCGGGGACACCGAGGTCAAGCTGTCGTCGGGCACCGCCGCCGAAGCGGCCACCGGATGCGCGTACGCCGTCGTCGCGCACGACACGCTGGGCGGCGCCGTCGAGACCAACACCGTCTACGACAAGCCCACCGGCGAGGCCGGGACGACCTGGGACAACGGCCGCCTCTGGCGGGAGACCGTCAGGAAGAGCGGGTACGTGGAGGCCAGGCTGACCCCCGGCCAGTGGACGCACCGCGCGGCCACCGCCGCCGTCGGCGACACCGAGCCCCTCCCGTATGCCACCGTCGTCATCACCGGCGACCGCAACGGCGACGGCAAGGTCGACTGGCAGGACGCCGCGATCGCGTTCCGCGACATCATGGTGAAGCCGCTCGGCGCGGACGAGCAGCATCTGCGCGTCGTCCCGCACATTCCGTTCAACTTCGCCTCGCAGGCGACGAATCCGTTCCTGACGACGCTCGACAACGTCAAGCGTATCCATCTGGCGACGGACGGGCTGCGCCAGTACACGCTGCTCAAGGGCTATCAGTCCGAGGGGCACGACTCCGCGCACCCCGATTACGCGGGCAACTACAACACGCGTGCGGGCGGCCTCGACGACCTCAACACCCTCGTCAGGGAAGGCAAGAAGTGGAACAGCGACTTCAGTGTGCATGTGAACGCCACGGAGTCCTATCCCGTCGCGAACGCCTTCTCCGAGAAGCTCGTCGACAAGGCGAACGAGCAGTGGGACTGGCTGGATCAGAGCTACCGCATCGACCAGCGCAGGGACCTGGTCTCCGGTGACATCGTCAAGCGGTTCGCCGATCTGCGGGACGAGGTCGACGGCGGACTCAACGCCCTCTACATCGACGTGTTCCGCGAGTCGGGCTGGACGTCCGACCGGCTGCAGCGCGCACTGCGCGAGCAGGGCTGGATCGTCACCAGCGAATGGGGGCACGGCTTCGAGCGCTCGTCCGTCTGGTCGCATTGGGCGACGGAACCGGATTACGGCCCCGACACCTCCCGGGGCATCAACTCGCGGCTCATCCGCTTCATCCGGAACCATCAGAAGGACGTGTTCGCCGACAAATGGCCGACCCTTCTGGGAATTGCCCGCATGGGCAATTTCGAAGGGTGGGTCGGTAAGACGGACTGGTCGTATTTCTACGATCTGATCTGGACGGATTCGCTGCCCGCGAAGTATCTCCAGGCTTATCCCATCAAGTCCTGGGGCGAGCACGAGATCAGTTTCTTCGGGGAGAGCGGGACGACGGTTTCCGACGCGGACGGCACCCGCCGGATCGTGACCGACGGCCGTGTCGTCTACGACGGGGGCAGCTATCTGCTGCCCTGGGAACCCCGCAAGGCCACCGACCCCGGCAAGCTCTACCACTACAACCCCCAAGGCGGTAAGGGGAGTTGGCGCCTGCCCCGCGGCTGGGCCGGGCTCTCGAAAGTCGCGCTGTACCGGCTCACCGACCAGGGGCGGGTCTTCGTCGCCGATGTTCCGGTGCGCGGCGGCAAGGTCACTCTGGACGCCAAGGCCAAGCAGCCCTACGTCCTCTACCGCCGGCGCGCCGCCGCGCTGCCCGACCCCGGCTGGGGGCAGGCCACCCCTCTGCACGACCCCGGCTTCAACTCCGGGTCCCTGCGGGGGTGGAAGGTCTCCGGGCCCGCCTCGGTGGAACTCAGCAAGCTCGGTGACCACGAACTCGTCATCGGTCCGGGCGGCAAGGCGGCCGTCGGGCAGCGGCTGCGCCGTCTGAAGGCGGGAGCGTACGTGGCCTCCGTGCAGGTCGAGGTCGGGGAGAAGGCGGGCGACGAGCGCAAGGCCGTCCTCGAGGTGCGCACCGCCGACGGCGTCACCGCCGCCAACTGGACGCGGACCTCCACGGCGGGCAACTACGTGGCGGCCGACCGCAAGCACGGCACCCGCTTCCAGCGGATGTCCGTCCCCTTCACCGTCCCCGAGGGCGGCGGCCCCGCCGAGCTGACGCTGCGGGCCGACGCGGGCCACGCACGCGTGCGCTTCGACAACGTACGGATCGTCGCCACCACGCGAGCCGGCGCCCCCGGAGAGGGCAGCCTCGTCTCCGAGGACTTCGAGCACGTGCCGCAGGGGTGGGGGCCGTTCGTGAAGGGCGACGCGGGGAACGTCACCGACCCGCGCACGCACATCGCGCAACGCCACGCCCCCTACACGCAGCGGGGCTGGAACGGCAAGGTCATCGATGACGTCATCGACGGCTCGCAGTCCCTCAAGTCACGCGGTGAGAACGCCGGGCTCGTCTACCGCACCGTCCCGCACACCGTCCGCTTCGAGGCGGGCAAGCGCTACCGCGTCTCGTTCCGGTACGAGAACGAGAAGGCGGGGCAGTACGCGTGGATCACCGCCGTCGACGAGCCCGGAGCCCGTGAGCTCGACCGCAAGGAGCTGCCCGTCGCGACCGGACCCACCGCCTTGACCTACGAGTTCACGGCCCCCGCGCAGGGTGAGGCGTGGGTCGGGCTGCGCAAGAGCGGCGACGACGGGACCGCCGAGTTCGCGCTGGACGCCTTCGAGGTGCGAGAGGTGGGGGAGGCCTGATGCTCCGCCGGGCGGGCCGATCTCCCGGCCCGCCCGGCGTCGAGGCCGCTGCTCACCGTCCGGCGTAACCGACCTCGGGAAGGGGCGGGAGGGGGGAAAGGGAGACCGTCCCCGCCTCGGCCGCCCCCGCCTCGGCCGTCCCTGCCTCGGCCGCCCCCTCAAGCTCGAGCACCCACACCTCGTTCTCCCCCTCCCGGAGCACCGCTCCGGGGACGTACAGCGAGGTCTGCGGACCCACAGCCCAGTACCGGCCCAGGTTGAAGCCGTTCACCCACACGAACCCCCGCGTCCAGCCCGGCAGTTCAAGGACCGCGTCCCCGGCGCCACGGACCACCGCCGAGCCCCGGTAGAGCCCCGGGCGCCCGGCCTCGGCCCCGGTGGCGGGCACCCCCCTGACGGCCTCCGCCGAGCAGAACGCGTCGAGCCGCAGCCCCCGGGCCCGCACTCCGTGCAGATACTGCCGCTCATGCAGCACCCCGCCGGTGATGCCCTTGGCCTCGCCGGTCCGCGGCCCGTAGTTGACCCTCCCCAGGGACTCCACCCAGAGATCCACGCGCGCGTGCCCCGCGACAGGCTCGGCCAGCGCCGGTTCCTCCTCGGTCAGGACCCCGGCCCGCACCCCGTCCACGTACACCACGGCCAGGTCCCGCAGCCCCCGCACCCGCAGCGGGTAGGGCCGCCGCGGGCCCGGCACGGTCAGCGCGTACTGGACGAGGCCGCGGTCCACGTCGAGCTCTTCGAAGGTGGGCGGTACGGCGTACTCCGCGAACGGGCCGCCGAGCGCGTCCATGACGGCCGACAGCGGCGCCCACCGCGGCAGGCCGACCGAAGCGCGCTCCCCGAGTACGGGCAGCGGCGCGGGCGGCTCCGGCAGCGGACCCTCCGCGTACGGGGCGAGCACCTCACGGAAGAGCCAGAACTTCTCCGTGGGGCGCCCGAACTCGTCGATGGGCGCGTCATAGTCGTACGAGGTGACGTCCGGCTCCAAGGCGCCGTCGTGCAGGGCGCCGCCACCGCGGTTCGCCCCCGCCCACCCGGCGAAGTTCGTGCCGCCGTGCGCCATGTAGAGGTTGACCGAGGCCCCGCACTCCAGGATCTCCCGCAGCGCGTCCGCGGCGTCGGCCGCGTCCCGCACGACATGCTCGGCGCCCCAGTGGTCGAACCAGCCGCACCAGAACTCCATGCACATCAACGGCCCCTTCGGACGGTGCCCGCGCAGCGTCTCGAAGCCCGCGCGGGCCTGCGAGCCGAAGTTGGCCGTCGCCAGGACACCGGGAAGGGAGCCGCCGGTCAGCATGTGGTCCTCGGGGCCGTCGGAGGTGAACAGGGGCACGGTCACACCCTCGGCCCGCAGCAGATCGGCGAGATGGCGGAGGTAGACCTGGTCCGAGCCGAAACTGCCGTACTCGTTCTCCACCTGCACCATGATCACGGGGCCGCCCCGGTCGTGCTGACGCGGGACGACCTGCGTCAGGAGACGGCCGAACCAGCGCTCCACATGCCCCAGATACTCCGCGTCGCGGGTCCGCGCGCGCCGGCCCACCGCGCCCGTCAGCCAGTGCGGAAGCCCGCCGTTCTCCCACTCGGCGCAAATGTACGGGCCGGGCCGCACGATCGCCCACAGGCCCGCGTCCCGGGCGGCGTCCAGGAAGCGGCCGAGCGCCTCGACGTCGCTGAACTCCCCGGGACGCGGCTCGTGCAGGTTCCACGGGACGTACGTCTCCACACAGTTGAGCCCCATGGCGCGCAGCATCGCCAGGCGGTGGCCCCACTGCGCCTCGTGCACCCGGAAGTAGTGCAGCGCACCGGAGAGCAGCCGTACGGGCCGCCCGTCCAGTTCGAAATCGTCCTCGCCCACCCTGAAGCCGTTCATCTTTTCCCTGTGTCCCTCTCGCTCACATGACCCCTCCACCACGATCACCTCTGGCGGGTGGCAGGGTCCATGGACAAAGATCTAGGCGGGTTGGACGCAGCGAGCAGGCCACGGCCCGGACGGAAACGGACGAAGGGGGCACCAGCGGATGTACCACACGTGGATGCGGTATTTCACGCCGAGCCCGGCCCACCACCGCCTCGGCCTCGCCTGCCTCGGGGTCGGACTGCAGCACGGCCTCCTGCCGACCGTGGGCCCGCGCACCCTCGACCACCACGTGGCCGTCGTCATCAGCGCCGGCGGCGGCTGGTTCCAGAACCCCGACGGCAGGCGTTCGACGGTGACGGCGCCCGCCCTGATCTGGCTCACCCCCGGGGTGCGCCACCACTACGGGCCCGACCCGGAGACCGGCTGGGACGAATGCTTCGTCGACTTCACCGGGCCCGCCACGACGACGTACACCGAACTCGGCTACATCGAACCCGACCGGCCCGTGGTGCCGCTCTCCGACGCCACCGGGGCGCGGGCCGCCGTAGGGCGCATCGCGCGCGCGGCACGGCGCGGCAATCCGCTCCTGGAGGTCGAGACGGGCGCCGCCGTCCACGAACTGCTCGTCGCGCTGCGCAGGGCCCGCGCCGACATCGCCCCCGACGGCGACCCGGTCCTCCAGGCGCTTGCCCGCGACGCCTTCCAGCCACTTTCCGTCGCGGGGCACGCGGCACGGCACGGCATGACGCCCGCGGAGCTGCGCACGGCGGTGCGCAGGGGCGCGGGCTGCAGCCCCAAGGACTACCTTCTCGGCATCCGCCTGGGACGTGCCAAGGAACTCCTCGCGGCCACGGAGCTCCCGGTCGCGGCCGTCGCGCGCCGTGTCGGCTACGACGACCCCGCGTACTTCTCGCGGCTCTTCACGCGCCGCGTGGGCATGGCACCCGTCCGCTTCCGTGAGCAGCAGGGACGCGCGGTCCCCGGCGGCTGGTCGCAGCAGATTCCCGACCCGGACCACCCGCCGATTCTGCGCTCTTCCGCCGTCGGCGGCGAAGGACCGGCAACGTAGGCTCGTGGACCATGACCACCAGCCACACAAGTGACGCGAACGGCGCCGACGCCGCGTCCGCCACGGACGCAGCCGTGCGCGCCGAGCTGTCCCGCCTGCGCGACAGCATCGACAACATCGACGCCGCCGTCGTCCACATGCTCGCCGAGCGCTTCAAGTGCACCCAGCAGGTCGGCCACCTGAAGGCCAACCACCACCTCCCGCCCGCCGACCCGGACCGCGAGGCGCGGCAGATCGCCCGGCTCCGCCAGCTCGCGGAGAGCGCGAAGCTGGATCCGGCGTTCGCCGAGAAGCTGCTCAACTTCATCATCGCGGAGGTCATCCGCCACCACGAGACCATCGCCAAGTCGTCGTGAAGCGGACCACCGGGACTGCTTGTCGGTGACATCAGGCAGCATGGACCCATGCCCGTACTGACGCGCGACGAAGCGCAGACCCGAGCCCGGCTCATCGACGTCCAGCGGTACACGGTCGAGCTCGACCTGACCCAGGGGGCCGAGACCTTCGACTCCCGCACCGTCATCCGGTTCACGGCGCTCGGCGAGCCCGCGGCCACGGTGGACACCTTCGTCGAGCTGAAGCCGGCCGAGCTGCGCTCCGTGACCCTGGACGGGCGGGCCCTCGACCCCGGGGGCCTCGTCGAGAACCGGCTCGCGCTCACCGGGCTCACCCCGGGCGAGCACGAGCTGCGGGTCGACGCGGCCATGCGCTACTCGCACACGGGCGAGGGCATGCACCGCTTCACCGACCCCACGGACGGCGAGACGTACACGTACACGCAGCTGTTCATGGAGGACGTGCAGCGGGTCTTCGCCGCCTTCGACCAGCCCGACCTGAAGTCCGTCTTCGAGCTGACCGTCACCGCCCCCGAAGGCTGGACGGTCCTCGCGAACGGCGTCACCGAGCACCTCGGCGACGGGACGTGGCGCGCGGCGGCCACCCCGCTGATCTCCACGTACCTCGTCGCCGTCGCCGCGGGACCCTGGCACTCCATCCGCACCGAGCACCGCGGGCTGCCCTTCGGCATCCACTGCCGCCGCTCGCTCGCCCCCTTCCTGGAGGCCGACGCGGACGAGATCCTCGACGTCACGCGCGCGTGCTACGACCGGTACCACGAGAAGTTCGAGGAGCCCTACCCCTTCGACTCGTACGACCAGGCGTTCGTCCCCGAGTTCAACGCGGGCGCGATGGAGAACCCCGGACTCGTCACCTTCCGCGACGAGTTCATCTACCGCTCCGCCGTCACCGAGACCGAGCGGCAGACCCGCGCCATGGTCATCGCCCACGAGATGGCCCACATGTGGTTCGGCGACCTCGTCACCCTGCGCTGGTGGGACGACATCTGGCTGAACGAGTCCTTCGCCGAGTACATGGGCTTCCAGACCACCGCCGAAGCCACGCGCTTCGCGGACACCTGGACGGACTTCGGGGTCGCCCGCAAGGCCTGGGGGTACGACGCCGACCAGCGCCCCTCCACGCACCCCGTCGCCCCCGACCCGGACGCCGTGCCCGACACCGCGTCCGCGATGCTCAACTTCGACGGCATCTCGTACGCCAAGGGCGCCTCCGCCCTGCGCCAACTCGTCGCCTGGCTCGGCGAGAAGGACTTCCTCGCCGGCATCAACACCCACATCGCCCGGCACAAGTTCGCCAACGCCACCCTCGCCGACTTCATCGAGTCCCTCGCGCACCACACCGACCGCGACGTGCACGGCTGGGCCGACGCCTGGCTGCGCACCACCGGCGTCGACACGCTCACCTCGACGGTCACGCACGACGCCCGGGAGTGGAGCCTGTCCGTCGACCGCGACGGCAGCCGCCCCCACCGCGTCGCCGTCGGCGTGTACGACCGCGACCTCACCGACCCCCAGGGCCTGGTGCTGCGCGAGCGGTACGAACGGGACGTGCCCCACGCCGGGACCACCGCGCCGCGTGACGGCGGGCGCCCCGCCCTGATCGTCCCGAACGACCAGGACCTCACGTACGCCAAGATCCGCCTCGACGAGAACTCCATGGAGACGGCCCTGCGCAGCCTCTCCCGCGTCCCGGACGCGCTCACCCGCGCCGTCCTGTGGAACAGCCTGCGCGACATGGTCCGCGACGGCGAGCTCGAAGGCATGGCCTACCTGGAGACTGCCCGCGCGCATCTGCCCGACGAGACCGACCTTGCCCTCGTCCAGGGCGTCCTCGCCTTCGCCTCCACCTACGTCGCGGACCGCTTCCTGCCCCCGGCGCTGCGGCCGGTCGCCCTCACCACCCTCACCGAGCTGTGCCGCGACCTGATCCGGCGCACGGAGGACGGCTCCCACGCGGGCCTGCGGCTCACCGCCGTGCGCGGCCTCATCGACGTGGCGTCGCGGCCCGACCCGCTCCAGGAGTGGCTCACCGAGGGCACCGTCCCCGGCGGCCCCGAACTCGACCCCGAGTTGCGTTGGCGCGTCCTGACCCGCCTCGCCGTCCTCGGCGCCGCCGACGAGTCCGCGATCGCCGCCGAGCTGGAGCGTGACCCCAGCGCCACCGGGCAGGAGGGCGCGGCCCGCTGCCGTGCCGCGCTGCCCGACCCGGAGGCCAAGCGCCGCGCGTGGGAGGCGATGTTCGCCTCCGACGACCTCTCCAACTACCTCCTCACCGCCACCGCGCAGGGCTTCTGGCAACCCGAACAGGCCGATCTCGTACGGGAGTACATCCCCCGCTACTTCACGGACGCGGTCGCCGTCGCGTCCCGCCGCGGCCCCGCCATCGCCGACGTAGCGGGCCGCTGGGCCTTCCCCGCCTCCGCGGTAACCCCCGAAACACTCCGCCTGGGCAAGGAATGCCTACGCGACGCCGCCCCCATCCCCGCCCTACGCCGCAAACTCACCGACCAACTGGACGACCTGGCAAGGGCGCTGCGAGTACGGGGATCGAACCAGGCGCCCCGCTAGAGGCGCGGACAACGGCGCACCAAGCCACAACGCACTCGCGCCCCGTCAGGGGCGCGAGGAACGGCGCGCCAAGCCAGGACGCACCCGCAGGGTTGAAGCAGCACCCGGGCCCCGTCAGGGGCGCGGGGAATGGCGCGCCAAGCCAGGACGCACCCGCAGGGTTGAAGCAGCACCCGGGCCCCGTCAGGGGCGCGGGGAACGGCGCGCCAAGCCACGACGCTCCCGCAGGGCTGAGCAGCACCCGGGCCCCGTCAGGGGCGCGGGGAACGGCGCGATAAGCCCCCACGCACCCGCAGGGACAGAGCGCCGCGGCCCCGTCAGGGGCGCGAGGAACGGCGCGGCAAGCCCCCACGCACCCGCAGGGACAGAGCACCGCTGCCCCCGCGGCGGCCGCTGCCCCGCAGGGGCAGTACACCGCCAACCCGCGAAGCGCCTAGCACCCCCGCCCCCGCCAACACGCCCTCTCCACGCAGCAGTACCACTTTCGGGTTCGGATCGTTGAGCTCTTCGGGCGTGCCGTCCGCTCGGCGGACAGGCTGGTTGTCCCCGCCCGCGCGCACCCGAAGGACGTCGCCCCATGAGCACTCCGCCGCCCCTCGCCGGAGGAGCCCGTGGCCCGGACGCGCTTCGCCCCTTGCTCACCGCCGCCCTGGACGCCCTGCGCACCGGGGCGACCGCCCGCGGGGGCCCGCTCCCGGCAGGCGGCCCCACCGCGGTGGCAGCCAGGGTGCGCGAGGCCGCGGGCGAGATCCTGCCCGCCCGCGGCGAGGGCGAAGAAGCGGCCCTGCGCACGCTCGTCCACGCACTGGCCGAAGGCGCCGCCGACCCCGCGGACGCCCTCTGCGCCGCCCACCTGCACTGCCCGCCCCTCGCGGTGGCCGTCGCCGCCGACCTGGCCGCGTCCGCGCTCAACCCCTCGATGGACTCCTGGGACCAGGCCCCCGCCGCCTCCGAGATCGAAGCCCTGGTCACCCGCGCCCTCACCACGGAGGTCTACGGCACCGGCGGGGGAGACGCCCTCGTCACCACCGGCGGCACCGAAGCCAACCAGCTCGCCCTGCTCCTGGCCCGCGAACGCACCGCCACGCACGGCCCCGTCCAACTGGTCGTCGGCGAGAACGCCCACCACTCGCTCGCCCGCGCAGCCTGGCTGCTCGGCATGCCCGAACCGGTCACCGTCCCCGCGCCCGCCGGAGTCCTCGACCCGGCCGCGCTCGACGAGGCGCTGTCCGGGCTCACAGGCCCGCCGGACTCGTTCCTCGTCGCCGCCACCGCGGGCACCACCGACGCGGGGCTCATCGACCCCCTCGACCAGATCGCCGCCCTCTGCGCGGACCACGGCGCCCGCCTGCACATCGACGCCGCGTACGGCGGCCCGCTCCTCTTCAGCGACGTACGAAGAGGACTCCTGCACGGCATGGAGCGCGCCGACAGCATCACCTTCGACCTGCACAAACTCGGCTGGCAGCCCGTCGCGGCCGGGCTGCTCCTGGTCCGTGACGGCCGCGACCTCACGGCACTCGGCCACCACGCCGACTACCTCAACGCCGATGACGACACCGAAGCGGGCCTGCCCGACCTCCTCGGCCGCTCCCTGCGCACCACGCGCCGGCCCGACGTCCTCAAACTCGCCGTCACCCTCAAGGCCCTCGGACGGGAGGGCATCGGCGCGCTCGTCGATCAAGTCTGCCTTCAGGCGCAGGAGTTCGCCGGACTCGTCGCCGCACATCCCGGCTTCGAGCTGTACGACCGGCCCGTCATCAGCACGGTCCTCTTCCGGCCCGTCGGCGCCGACGACGACCACATCGCGTACATCCGGCGCGAACTCCTCGGCCAGGGCCGGGCCGTGCTCGGGCGGGCCGGCATCGACGGACGCCGCTGGCTCAAGGCCACCCTGCTCAACCCGTACACCCGGCCCGGCGACCTCGCCGAGCTCCTGAAGCTCGTGGAAGGAACCACCCCCCGATGACCGGCCAGAACGACAAGCCCGCCCCGCCGCTCACCACCCCCGAGGAACCCCGGGACCTGGTCGGCATCGGCATCGGCCCCTGCAACCTCTCCCTCGCCGCCCTCGCCCAGCCCCTCGCCGGACTCGACGCCGCCTTCTACGAACAGCGGCCCGGCTTCCACTGGCACCCGGGGCTCCTCATCGACGGCGCCAGCCTCCAAGTGCCGTTCCTCGCCGACCTGGTGACCCTCGCCGACCCGGCCAGCCCCTGGTCCTTCCTCAGCTACCTCAAGACCCGCGAGCGGCTCTTCCCCTTCTACTTCGCCGAGCGGTTCCACATCCAGCGCGCCGAGTACGACGCGTACTGCCGCTGGGTCAGCGAGAACCTCACCGCGCTGCACTTCGGGCACCAGGTCGACGCGGTGCGCTGGAACGCCGAACGGGACCTCTTCGAGGTCGACTTCACGCAGCTCGACGCCGAGGGGGAGGCCGAGGCGCTCGGCCGGACGTACACGAAGAACATCGCCGTCGGCGTCGGCACCGCGCCCTACATCCCCGAACCCCTGAAGCCGCTGGCCGACGCCCCCGCCGTGCCCGTGATCCACTCCGCGGACTATCTCCTGCACCGCGACCGGCTGCTCGCCGCCGACCACATCACCGTCATCGGTTCGGGCCAGTCCGGCGCGGAGGTCTTCCTCGACCTGCTCAAGCACCGGCCGGTGGGCGCCGAGAAGATCCACTGGCTCGCCCGCACCGAGGCCTTCGCGCCCATGGAGTACTCCAAGCTCGGCCTGGAACACTTCACCCCGGACTACACCCGCTACTTCCACTCCCTGCCCGAAGCCGTGCGCGACGGACTCGTCCCCCAGCAGTGGCAGCTCCACAAGGGCATCGACGCCGACACCATCGCCGCCATCCACGACGAGCTCTACCGGCGCACCCTGCACGGCGGCTGGCCCGACGCCGTACTCACCCCGGGCGTCTCCGTGCGCACCGCGGGCCGCGTCGCCACCACCCGCGTGGAACTCCACCTGGAACACCTCCAGCAGGGCACCCGCTCCCGCCTCACCACGGACGCGGTCGTCCTCGCCACCGGCTACCGCGAGCGCCCCCTGGACCAGCTCCTCGCCGGCCTCGACCCGTACATGCGCCGGGACTCCGCCGAGCGCCCCCGCATCGACGAGCAGTACCGCCTCGTCCTCGACCCCTCCGTCACCGGCACCGGCAGCAACGTCTACGTACAGAACGCCGAACGCCACACCCACGGCGTCGGCGCCCCCGACCTGGGTCTCGCCGCCTGGCGCAGCGCCACCATCCTCAACGACCTGATGGGGGATCCCCCTTACCCGCTCCCGCAGCGCACCGCCTTCACCAGCTTCGGCCTTCAGGACACCCAGGTCCGCCGCGCCACCGGCCTGATCGGCGAGCAGCGCGGCAACCTCGTACGCCTCAAGAACTGACGGGGGTCAGAACACCGGAGTGCCGTCCCGGGTCAGCTTCCAGTCCACCGACGCGAACTGGGCCGGGTCGACCGTCCCCTTGGCCTGCACCCACTGGATGATCGTGTTGCGGATCTCGTCGGAGTTCGCCCACAGCTGCTTGGCACCGGCCACATGCGGGAAGTTGCCGCCGCCGCTGGCACGGTAGTTGTTGACCGCGAGCACGAACTCGGCCTTCGGGTCGATCTCCTTGCCCTCGAAGCTCAGCTTCGCGATGCGGGAACCCACCGGCTTGGCGATGTCGATCTCGTACGTCACGCCGTACAGCGCGTCGTAGTTGTAGTCCGGGATGTTGTCCGCGTTCGTCAGCTTCGCCGGGTCCACCGGGCCGCCGGCCGCCGTCTGCACGTAGTAGCGCGCCGAGAACTCCAGGTACTCCTTGAGCTGGGCGCCCGTGACGAGCCGCGCCTCGAGGGTGTTCTCGAACGGGTAGAGCCCCGCCGCGTCCTTGATCGTCACCTCGCCCGCCGGGATGCCCGCCGTACGCGAGAAGCACGAGGCCTGCGAGAGCACGGGAAGCGCCGCGTACTGGCCGCCCTTGAGGGCCTCCTTGACCGTCTCCGCCTGGACATGGCTGATCAGGTCGATGATCGCGACATCCTTGTACGGGCCCTCGGCCGTGCTCATGGCCTGCGTCGACGTACCGATGACCTGGTTGACGTACGCGACGACCTTCTTGTGCTCGTCCGCGAGGAGCCGGGTGATTTTCCTGTCCTCCGCCGCCGTGTTGGAGTTCAGGACCTGCGCCCCGACCTTCTCCACCGTCCAGCGGCCCTTGGCCCACACCAGGTCGAAGTCGAAGAGGGTGAGGCGCTGGCCCCACTTCAGCGGCTCGGACAGGACGACCTTCTTGCCGGTCTCCTTGTTCTGGACGAAGTACTCGGGGATCTCCGTGTGCGCGTGCCCGACCAGGATCGCGTCGATGCCGGGCACCTGCTCGGCCACCAGACCGGCCGCGTTCTCGATGTGCGGGAGCTGGTCGCCGTACGAGGACGTGCCGCTGGAACCGGAGTGCGCCGAGACGATCACGACGTCGGCGCCCATGGAGCGCAGCTTCGGCACCCACTTCGCCGCCTGCTCCTCAAGACCCGGGAACGTCATCTTGCCCTGCACGTTCGCCTTGTCCCAGATCGCGATGCCGGGGTTGGTCAGACCGAGCACCGCCACCTTCACGTCACGGCCGTGCGGGGTGCGCAGGCGCCTCATGAAGTACGGCGGGAAAGCGGGCCGCTGCGTCTTCGCGTCCAGGGCGTTGGCACCGAGCAGCGGGAAGTCGCACTGCTCCTCGAACTTCCGCAACACGGGAATGCCGTAATTGAACTCGTGATTTCCGAGCGCCGCGGCGTCGTAGCCGATGCTGTTCATCGCCTGCGCCATCGGGTGGACCGGGCCGTGCTTGGCCGTGATCGGGTCGATCTTGGCGTAGTAGTACGAGAGCTGCGTGCCCTGAATGGTGTCGCCCGCGTCGATGAGGAGCGTGTTGCGGCGCCCTCTCTCCTCGCGGATCTCGTTCACGAGGGTGGAGATCTTCGCCAGGCCCACGTCGTTGTGGTCCTTGTCGTCGAATTCCTTGTCCGTGAAGTAATCCCAGTTGAAGACATTGCCGTGCAGATCCGTCGTGCCCATCACGGTGAACGAATAGCGCTTCTTCCGCTGGGCGGGCTTCCCGGGCGCCTGCGCGGACGCGGAGGGGGCGGTGGCCGCCCCGCCCGCGAGCGCCACGCCCGTGACGGCGGCGGACCTGCCCAGGAACTTCCGGCGGTTCAGCGGCATTTCGTACTCCCCTTGGACCCATGGTCGATCGGTGTAACGCGCGTAGATAACGCGCGTAGATTCTGACCCCGACCGGCCCGCCGGCAACAGACCCCGCAGGTTTCGATCCGATGACTGTCCGGTGCACTGTCCGGTGCCGTGTCCTTTCCCTGTCCGCCGCCTCCCCCCAGTGCGAGAGTGACCGCATGGACGAGACCACCCCCACCCCGGCCCCCTACGGCACCCCCGGCGCCCCCCGCCTGGCCGTCAAGGGCGAGGCACACCTCGAAGTCGACCCCGAGATCGCCCGCATCGGCATCACCGTCAGCGCACGCGGCACCGACCGCCGCGAGGCCCTGAACGACCTGACACGCCGCAACGCCACCGTCATCGACCTGGTGAAGACGTACGGCGAATCCGTCGAGACCCTGGAGACCGGCGCCTTCTCCATCAGCCCCGAACTGACCAAGCACGGCCGCGGCGAGCGCATCCGCGCCTACCACGGCCGGGTCCACGTCACCGCCGAACTCACCGACTTCACCGCGCTCGGCGAGCTCACCACCCGCCTCGCCGACCTCGAACTGACCCGCGTCGACGGCCCCTACTGGGCGCTGCGCCCCGACTCACCCACCCACCGCCAGGCCCGGCAGCAGGCGGTCAGGGAAGCGGTGCAGCGCGGCAGGGAGTACGCCGAGGCGCTGGGGACCACGCTCGCCGCCCTCGTCGAGCTCGCCGACATCGGCGCCGAGAACGCCCAGCCGTTCGGCTACGGCGGCCCCACGCCCGCCATGCGCACCGTCGCCTACGGAGGCGCCGCCGACATGGTCCAGGAAGCGGCCCCCCTCGACCTCGAACCCCAACGGCAACACGTCTACGCACAAGTCAACGCGCGCTTCACGATGACACCCCCGCGGCTGTAGTCACGGAGTGGCTTTACGTGGCGGGGCGCCCGGTAAATCGCTCATCAGAGCAGCGCCCCGCACAATTCAACACTTGTCAATAACCTTTCACGCAAAGGTTGTTGAGTAGTCATGCCCAGCCAATTCTCTACCGGCCGGTAAGCCCTAGGCTCGAACCATGCGCCGAGCGAAAATCGTCTGCACCCTGGGCCCCGCCACCGACTCGTACGACCAGATCAAGGCACTGGTCGAAGCCGGAATGGACGTCGCCCGCTTCAACCTCAGCCACGGCACCTACGCCGAGCACGAGGAGCGCTACCAGCGCGTACGGAAGGCGTCCGACGAGACGGGCCGCAGCGTCGGCATCCTCGCCGACCTTCAAGGCCCGAAGATCCGCCTCGGCCGCTTCAGCGAAGGACCCGTACTCCTTGAACGGGGCGACGAGTTCACCATCACCGTCGAGGAAGGCGTCGAAGGCGACCGCCAGACCTGCGGCACGACCTACGGCGGCCTCGCCGACGACGTCACCCCCGGCGAACGCATCCTCGTGGACGACGGCAAAGTGACCCTGGAGGTCACCGCGGTCGACGGGCCCCGAGTCACCACCACCGTCGTCGAAGGCGGCATGGTCTCCGACCACAAGGGACTCAACCTCCCCGGCGTCGCCGTCTCCGTCCCCGCCCTCTCCGACAAGGACGAGGCGGACCTGCGCTGGGCCCTGCGTTCGGGATTCGACGTCATCGCCCTGTCCTTCGTCCGCAGCGGCCGCGACATCGAGGACGTGCACCGCATCATGGACGAGGAAGGCCGCCGCCTCCCCGTCATCGCCAAGGTGGAGAAGCCGCAGGCCGTCGAGAACATCGACGACATCGTCGCCGCCTTCGACGCGATCATGGTCGCGCGCGGCGACCTCGGCGTCGAGATGCCCCTCGAACAGGTGCCGATCGTGCAGAAGCGCGCCATCAAGCTCGCCAAGCGGAACGCCAAGCCGGTCATCGTCGCCACCCAGATGCTCGACTCGATGATCGACAACTCCCGCCCCACACGCGCCGAAGCCTCCGACGTCGCCAACGCCGTCATCGACGGCACGGACGCCGTGATGCTCTCCGGCGAGACCAGCGTCGGCAAATACCCCATCGAGACCGTCCGCACGATGGGCCGCATCGTCGAGGCCGCCGAGGAGGACATCCTCGCCAAGGGCCTGCCACCGCTGACCGAACGGAACAAGCCCCGCACCCAGGGCGGCGCCGTGGCCCGCGCCGCCGCCGAGATGGGCGACTTCCTCGGCGCCAAGTGCCTCGTCGCCTTCACGCAGTCCGGCGACACCGTCCGCCGCCTCTCGCGCTACCGCTCCCCGATCCCCCTGCTCGCCTTCACCCCGGACCGGGCCACGCGCTCGCAGCTGAACCTCACCTGGGGCGTCGAGACCTTCCTCGGCCCGCACGTCGAGTCCACCGACGCCATGGTCCGCCAGGTCGACGAACTGCTCCTGAAGTACGGGCGCTGCGAGAAGGGCGACGTGGTCGTCATCACCGCGGGCTCCCCGCCCGGAGTCGCCGGCTCCACCAACCTCGTACGCATCCACCACATCGGCGAGGACGACAGCCCCAAGTAGGCGGACGGTGTACGTGGGACGAGGGGCCGATCCGGGGGGATCGGCCCCTTGCTCGTACGGGCGCGCCTAGGGCGTGACGATGGCGAACCTCGGATCAGGCTTGTCCACCACACCGAGCAGATCCGTGAGCAGCGACGCGTCACCCTCCACCTTGATGTCCCCGAGCCCCTTGCCGCCCAGCATCGCGAGCAACTGAGGCTTGGCCATCGTCAGCGTGACACCCGCCTCCGCGTCCCTCTTCGTGTCGCTGCGATACGTCAACACACCATGCCGCAAGGTCAGATGCCACACCTTGCCCAGCGCAGGCAGACTCCAGTCCATCCGCAGCCTCAGATCCCACGCCTTCGGACCGTTCACCCGGATCGCCACGGAGTCGATCAACTGATCCACGGAGAGCGCCATCAGCATGTCCGCGCTGGCCACCGTCGTGGGGGAGTCCCGTACACCCTCACGCAGCTCCTGCGCACCCGACAGATAGAAGTTCCGCCACACGGCGTTCTCGGAGGCCTGCCCCAACTTCACGTACAGCTTGGCGAGTTCAGCCTTCGCCGTCTTATGCCCCGGGTCCGCGAACACCACATGATTGAGCAGCGTCACGGCGAACCGCAGATCGCCGCTCTTCGCGAACGACCTGGCCTTCGCGACCGTCGCCGTACGACCCCCCATCGCCTTGACGTACCGCTTGGCCTCCTCGACGGGAGGGTGCTCCCACAGGTGGGCCGGATTGCCGTCGAACCACCCCATGTACCGCTGATAAATGCCCTTCACGTTATGGCTCAGCGACCCGTAGTACCCACGATTCGCCCACACGCCGGCGAGCGCGGGCGGCAACTCGATCTCCTCGGCGATCTCCCGCCCCGTCATCCCCGCATTGATCATCCGCAGCGTCTGATCATGCATGTACGCGTACAGGTCCCGCTGCTGCTCAAGCAGCTCCACGATGGTGTCGCCACCCCACGTGGGCCAGTGATGCGAAGCGAACGCGACATCGACGCGCCCATCGAAAAGCACCACAGACTCGCCCAGGTAATGGGCCCACTGCCGGGCGTCCCGCACCTGCGCGCCACGCAACGTGATGATGTTGTGCATCGTGTGCGTCGCGTTCTCCGCCATACAGACGGCACGCAGGTCCGGCAGCACGAAGTTCATCTCGGCAGGGGCCTCGGTCCCCGGCGTCATCTGAAACTCGAACCGCACCCCGTCCACGGTCTCGACCTGACCGGTCTCGGTGATGTCCCTGGTCGGCGGAATCAACCCGATCGACCCCAGGGACACGGTCTGCCCGAGCCCACAACCGATCTGCCCGGCGGGCGACTTGGGCAGCAACGCGCCGTACATGTACCCGGAGCGCCGCTGCATGGCGGTCCCGGCGTAGACGTTCTCCGAGACGGCATGCTCCATAAAACCGTCGGGAGCGAGGATGGGCACATCACCGGCCCCGTCCGGCAGCACACCACGACAACCGCCGAAGTGATCGACGTGGGGATGGGTGTAGATGAGCCCGGTGACCTTCTTGGGGCCGCGGTGCGCGCGATACAGCTTGAGCGCGGCGGCAGCGGTCTCCGCCGAGATCAGCGGATCGATGACGACGACCCCACGGTCACCCTCGATGATCGTCATGTTCGACAGATCAAGCCCACGCACCTGATAAACACGGTCAGTGACCTTGTAGAGCCCCTGCTTCGACACAAGCTGCGACTGCCGCCACAGACTCTTGTGCGCGGTCTTGGGCGCGCCCTTCTCCAGGAAGTCATACGCGTCGGCGTCCCAGACGACCTGCCCCTTGGCGTTCTTAACTACCCCCGGGGTGAGGGCGGCGATGAACCCCTTGTCGGCATCGGCGAAGTCGTCCCCGCCCTTGCTGCTGCCCTCGCGGTCGATCGCGAAGGCGGTCTGAGGATTCATGGCCACGGCCGCCGCGGCGGCACCCGCGGCGGCGGCAACGAAGGTACGCCGGTTCAAGGGAGTCATGCGGCCGAAGATCGCAGCGGGCCCCGGGACGGGGCAAGGGTTTCCGGGGGATTTGGGTCAGCTCCCAGGGAGGGCGGGGGAGGGGAGTGACGCGTCCTATTGCCTGGACGGCGTGCGATGGGTGCGCGGGCCGGTCGCGCGGTTGTACGGCTACTGTCTGTGATGAAGCCGGGGGGCGCGCACCAGAAAAAAAGCGGGCGCCCACGAAATCGTGGGCGCCCGCTTTTTCCTGCGATGTGCCGGGTGCGGGATTCGAACCCGCAAGCCCTTTCAGGCAGAGGTGTTTGAGACCTCCGTGTATACCGTTCCACCAACCCGGCAGGCACTGCCGGAACTATACCGGGTCACCGCCGGACGCTGCAGCTAGGTAGGCTGGCGAGGCAGCAGTACCTGCCCGGCCCGTAACAAGGAGCCCCCGTGACTTCCCCCGAGTCGCCCCAGCCCGTAGCCGATGACGACGACAAGTCGCATGTGCCTCCGCTGACGACCCGTGTCGTCATCGCCGAGGACGAGGCTCTCATTCGGCTCGACCTCAAGGAGATGCTCGAGGAGGAGGGCTACACCGTCGTCGGTGAGGCCGGTGACGGTGCGAAAGCCGTCGAGCTGGCCCGCGAGCACAAGCCGGACCTGGTGATCCTTGACGTGAAGATGCCCGTCATGGACGGCATCTCGGCGGCCGAGAAGATCGCCGAGGAGAGCATCGCCCCGGTGCTCATGTTGACCGCCTTCTCGCAGCGTGACCTCGTCGAGCGGGCCAGGGACGCCGGCGCGATGGCGTACCTCGTGAAGCCCTTCAGCAAGACCGACGTGGTGCCGGCCATCGAGATGGCCGTCTCGCGCTACACGGAGCTCAAGACGCTGGAGAGCGAGGTCGCCGACCTCACCCTGCGTCTGGAGACGCGGAAGCTGGTGGACCGCGCGAAGTCGATCCTGCAGACCGAGTATGGCTTGACCGAGCCCGCCGCCTTCCGCTGGATCCAGAAGACGTCGATGGACCGGCGCCTTTCGATGCAGCAGGTCGCGGAGGCGGTCATCGAGGACGCCGACGAGAAGAAGGCCGCCAAGGGGCAGTAGCCCGCGCGGACGTACGAGGAAGGCCCGCACCCCGAAGCCGGGGTGCGGGCCTTCCTCGTACGTATGCCGGGACGGAGTCCTAGTCCTCGCCCAGGTACGCCTTGCGCACGGACTCGTCGTGCAGCAGGTCGTTCCCCGTTCCGGACAGGACGATCTTGCCGACCTCCATGACGTGACCGTGGTCGGCGAGCGAGAGCGCCGCCTGGGCATTCTGCTCGACGAGGAGAATCGTCGTGCCCTGGGACTTGAGCTCGGCGATCGTCGCCATGATCTTCTGCATCATGATCGGCGAAAGTCCCATGGAGGGTTCGTCGAGCATGAGCAGTTTCGGCTGGGACATCAGGGCGCGCCCCATGGCGAGCATTTGCTGCTCGCCGCCGGAGAGCGTGCCCGCCGCCTGCTTTCTGCGTTCCCCGAGAATGGGGAAGAGGTCGTAGGCGCGCGCGATGTCCTTTTCGATGCCGCCCTTGTCGTTGCGCAGATATGCGCCGAGCCGCAGATTGTTCTCGATCGTCATGCGCGGGAAGATGTGCCGGCCCTCGGGGGAGTGGGCAAGTCCGAGCGAGACGATCTGGTCGGCGCGGTATTTCCGCAGTGCTTTTCCGTTGAATTTGATGGAGCCGCCGACCGGCTTGAGCAGTCCGGACAGCGTGCGCAGCGTGGTGGTCTTGCCTGCGCCGTTGGTGCCGATCAGCGTGACGACCTCGCCGGCCTCGACCTTGAAAGAGATGCCCTTGACGGCCTCGATCTTGCCGTAGGCGACCTTGAGGTCCTCGACTTCGAGCAGTGCGGTCATCAGCTGGTCTCCTCGTTGCCCGTGGCGTCGGCTTCTGTGCTGCCGGGGGCTCCTTCGAAGGGCTCGCCCAGGTAGGCGGCGATGACGCGGTCGTCCTGCTGGACGGTCTCACTGTCGCCCTCGACGAGTTTCTCGCCCTGGACGAGTACGGCCACGCGGTCGCACAGGTTGAAGATGAAGCGCATGTCGTGCTCGATGACGAGGACGGCGATGCCCATGTCCCGGATGGCGAGGACGAGTTCCTCGGTGGCGCGGGTCTCCTGGGGGTTCATGCCGGCGGTCGGCTCATCCAGGAGGAGCAGGCCGGGCTCGCTCGCCAGCGCGCGGGCGATCTCCAGCTTGCGCTGTTCGCCGTAGGGCAGGTTGCGGGAGAGGTGCTCCGCCTTCTCGGCGAGGCCGACGAATTCGAGCAGCTCCATGGCGCGTTCCCTGGACTTGGCCTCCGCCTTGTGGAAGCCCGGCCCGCGCAGGAGGGCCGACCAGAGGCCTTCCTTCGTACGCGTGTGGCGTCCGACGAGGACGTTCTCCAGGACCGTCATGTTCGCGAAGAGACGGATGTTCTGGAAGGTGCGGGCCACGCCGGCCGCGGTGACCTTGAAGGACTTGCTGGGCAGGACCTTGTCCTTGTACCGGACTTCGCCCTCGGTGGGGATGTAGAGGCCGGTGAGGCAGTTGAAGAAGGTCGTCTTGCCCGCGCCGTTGGGTCCGATGAGGCCGACGATCTCGCCGCTGTTGACGGTGAGGTCGACGGAGCGCACGGCGGTGAGGCCGCCGAACCGCATGGTGACGCCTCGGGCGTCCAGGACGGTCTGCCCGGCCGGCGTGGCGGCGGGGCTGTCCTTGCTGGTGGTGGTGTCGGTGGTCATGGCTCAGGCCCCTGTCTTGCTGAGGACTGTGGGTGGCGGCGTGTCGCCGGGTGCCAGGTCGGCCTCGTGGAATTCGAGCTGGCGGCGGCGGTTGGGGATGAGGCCCTCGGGGCGGAAGCGCATGAGGAGTACGAGCGCGAGGCCGAAGGCGAAGAGCTGGTAGTCGCCCAGGAACGAGAGCTTGCTCGGGATGAGGTAGAGCAGTGCCGCGCCGACGAGGGGTCCGCTGATGGTGCCCATGCCGCCGAGGACGACCGCGGCGAGCAGGAACGCCGAGTTGGGCGGGACGGTGTTGGCGAACTGGTACTGCTCGGGGGTGACGGTGTAGGTGACGTGTGCCTGCACCGTGCCCGCGAGTCCGGCGAGCGAGGCGCCGAGGGCGAAGGCGATGAGCTTCACGCGGAAGCCGTTGATGCCCATGGCGAGCGCCGCGGTCTCGTCCTCGCGGATGGCGACCCAGGCGCGCCCGATGCGGGAGTCGCCGCTGCGCCGGAAGACCAGCACGACGACGAGGGTGATGAGCAGCATCAGGAAGAAGTAGTTCGCGAAGCGGCCGATGGTGACGCCGAAGATGGTGTGCTCGATGCCGAAGTCGAAGCCGAGGATCTTCAGGTTCGGGATCGAGGAGATGCCGTTCGAGCCGTTGGTGATGTCCGGGCCGGACGTGCCGTCGGAGTTCATGGCGACGAGCCGGAAGATCTCACCGAAGCCGAGGGTGACGATGGCGAGGTAGTCGCCGCGCAGCCGCAGGGTCGGGGCGCCGATGAGTACGCCGAAGACCAGTGAGGCGCCGGCGCCGACCAGGATGGCGCCCCAGAACGGCAGGTGGACGTCGAAGGGCGAGGAGGGCGATCCGGAGACCATGGATGCCGCGTAGGCGCCGACGCCGAGGAAGGCGACGTATCCGAGGTCGAGGAGGCCCGCGAGGCCGACGACGATGTTCAGGCCGAGGGCGACGGTGGCGAAGATGAGGATGTAGACGCCGATGGTGGCGTACTGGTCGTCGCTCTGGGTGAACGGGAAGGCGGCGGCGGCCACGAAGGCGCCGATGAGCGTGATGTTGCGGTGCCGTGCGGTGTACGTGGAGACCTGGGCGACAAGGCCCGCCTTGGAGAGTGCGGCGAAGCTGAACGCGACGGTGATCAGGAAGCCGATGAAGAGTTCGTCGTACTCGGTGCCGATGCCGTAGGTGAAGACCAGGAGGCCGACGGCGAGGGCGGCGACGATGATCAGGATCTCGAGGTAGCTGGGCAGCTTGCGCGGCGTGGGCGGGGCCTCCGCGGCGAAGGCGCCCTTGAAGATGATCATGCCGTTGCGCAGGCGGTGCTTGAGCTGTTCGCCGCCGCTGTCCTCGGGGTCGACCGCGTAGGTGTGCGGCCGTACGAAGGGCAGGGCGAGGGCGCCGACGAAGGCGGCCAGGGTGGCGATGGCGGCGACCCAGCCGCCGGGGTCCAGGTTGGCGAGGCCGCCGAGCTGATAGCTGATCGAGATGACCGTGTACCAGGTGGTGGCGAAGGCCGCGAGGGCCGCGTACTTCAGCGCGGCGTCGGCGCCGCCGGGGGCCAGCGTGCGGACGCCCTTGACGCCGTAGGAGGCGAGGCCGAAGAGCGTGGTCAGGATGCCGGCGATCAGGACGAGCACCTGGAGGCCGCCGGGGTAGCCGTAGACGGTGAGGTCGCCGGGGAACGCCGCGGTCCAGGTCCATGCCATGAACGTGGAGACGATGGTGAGGATGCCGCCGCAGGTGGCCAGTGCGCGGGCGGGGCCCTCGGGGATGGCGATGAGGCCGGTGGCGGTGTGGTCCTGCTTGGGGCTTGGCGTGTCGGCCGCAGTGGTCTGTGTGGTCATGGTTCTCACGCCCTGTCCGCGACGCGCTCGCCAAGGAGACCTTGTGGCCTGACGAGGAGTACGACGATGAGGAGTACGAAGGCCCAGACGTCGGCCCAGGACTGCCCGCCGAGCTGGCTCATGCCGGGGATGTCGTTCATGTAGGCGGTGGCCATGGCTTCGGCGATGCCGAGGACGAGGCCGCCGATCATCGCGCCGTAGATGTTGCCGATGCCGCCGAGCACGGCCGCGGTGAAGGCCTTGAGGCCCCAGAGGAAGCCCATGCGGAACTGGACCTCGCCGTAGCGGAAGCCGTAGGCGACGGCGGCGATGCCGGCGAAGGCGGCGCCGATCGCGAAGGCCACGACGATGACGCGGTCGGTGTTGACACCCATGAGTTTGGCGGTGTCGGGGTCCTGCGCGGTGGCCTGCATGCCGCGTCCGACGCGGGTCTTCATCACGAAGTAGCCGAGGGCGAACATGCAGATCGGGGCGGTGATCAGCAGGAAGATGTCGCCGGGCTGGATGGTGACGGAGCCCAGGTGGATGGAGTCGCCGGGCATCTCGGGGAAGGTGCGGGACGACTTCGCGTTGGGGTACCAGGCCCAGACGGCCTGCTGCAGCGCGAGCGAGAGGCCGATGGCGGTGATGAGCGGTGCGAGGCGGGGTGCGCCGCGCAGCGGGCGGTAGGCGAAGCGTTCGGCTCCGACCGCTATGAGGGTGGAGACGATGACGGCGCCTATGAGCATGAGCGGCAGGGCGATCCACATGCTGGTGCCGCCGGGCAGCCACAGCCAGACGGTGAGGGCGCCGAACCCGCCGACCATGAAGATCTCGCCGTGGGCGAAGTTGATGAGCTGGACGATGCCGTAGACCATTGTGTAGCCGATGGCGATCAGGCCGTACATGGATCCCAGTAGCAGGCCGTTGACCAGCTGTTGCGGCAGTTCGTGCACCGCAGGTCCTCCGAGTCTTTCGGTGTCGTTCGGCCGGGGGGCGGTGGCGGTGGGCCTCGCCGGACGGACGGCTTAGGTGACGGATGCGACGCCGCGCGGGGCGCTGCAGAGGCAGCGCCCCGCGCGGTGGTGTCGTTGGCTGCGGGGTTGGATCAGCCGGTGAACGTGCCGGACTTGACCGGCTTCCAGCCCTTGGCCGGGTCCTCGGTGGACTTCACCTCGTACACGGTGAGCTGCTTGTTGGTCGCGTCGCCGTACTCGTCGAAGGAGACCTTGCCGGTGACACCGTCGAAGGAGACGTCCTGCATCGCCTCGACGATCTTGGCGCGGGCGTCGTCGGGCAGCTTGCCGTCGTTGTCCTCGACGACCTTCTTGACCGCTTCGATGATCGCCCAGGCCGAGTCGTAGGAGTAGCCGCCGTAGGCCTCGTAGGCCTCCTTGTAGCCGGCCTTCTCGTAGTTCGCGATGAACTCCTTGGCGGACGGCAGCTGCTCGACGGGCTGGCCGATGGAGGTGGCCATGTCGCCCTTGCCCTCCTTGCCGGCGAGCTTGACGAAGTCGGCGCTGTAGATGCCGTCACCGCCGACGAGCGGGATCTTGGCCCCGGCCTTCTTCATCTGCTTGCTGAGCGGGCCGGCCGCGGGGTACTCGCCGCCGTAGTAGACGACGTCCGCGTCCGAGTTCTTGATCTTGGTGGCGACGGCGCCGAAGTCCTTGGTGTCCGGGTTCACGTGCTCGGTGCCGGCGACCTTGCCGCCGAGCTTCTTGAACTCGTCCGTGAAGGTGGCGGCCAGGCCGGCACCGTAGGTCTTCTTGTCGTCGACCACGAAGACCTTCTTCTTCTTCGCGTCGTTGTACAGGTACTGCGCCGCGAACGGCCCCTGGACGGCGTCCGTGGTGGCCGTACGGAAGTAGGCCTTGTACGGACGGACCTTCTTGCCGCCGTTCCAGTCCTGGCCCTGGGTCATGGCCGGGTTGGTGTTGGCGGGGGAGACCTGGACGAGCTTCGCGTCGTCGAAGACCTTCTGCATCGACTCGCCGACGGAGGAGTTCAGGGGGCCGACGGCGCCGAGGATTTCCTTGTTCGCGACGAACTTGGTCGCGTTGGTCTGGCCCGAGGCGGGCTGCCCCTGGTCGTCGGCGGACTCCACCTTGAAGGTGATGCCGTCGACGACCTTCTTCTCGTTGGCCTGCTTGGCGGCGAGCTGCACCGAGTTGCGGATGCCGAGGCCCAGCGCGGACAGGTCGCCGGTCAGCGGCGCGTCGACGCCGATGACCACGGTGGTACCGCCGCCCGCGTCGTCTCCCTTGTCCTTGTCGTCGCGTGAGCCACAGGCGGTGAGGGTGAGTGCCCCCGCGGTGAGTGCAGCGGTGATGGCTATGAGCGAACGTTGACGCACGATCAGTCCTTTCCCCTGGCACGGCCGTCCCCTGTTGGGTGGCCGAGTCGAGCGCAGAACCGAACTGACAGGAATCCGGTGGGCGCGGTGACTGGCCGTGACTCTAAGGGCCGCTTTGTTCCTGGTGGAGTGGTCAGGCCAAAGGTGTGACGCTCTTGTTATGCCACGGAGTATTCCGCGGTGGAACTCAGGGGGTGGTTGGGGTGGAATACGCCGTCTTCGGCGCATCCCGCATGCTGAGAACTTGCAGGACTGTCAGGGTGTTTTACTCATGACATCAGTGTTCGGGGGGCATGCGGCTGTCAGGGCCCGAGAAAGATCTTTCGCGTACCTCTCGCCGAGGATGAAGGCCTGTAACTGCATTGCGCGCACATTACGCAGTGTTACGACCAGGAAAGGGAGTCCGGCATTCCGTTGCACCTTTCCGCATTCGCGAATGTGCATCGTGATTCGTGCCGTACGAGGGCTTCCCGTTTTTACGGTGAATGGGGTATGGGGGGCGACGGTGACCGACAGCGCCGCCGATGGCTGCGTGATCCGTCGGACGGACACCGGAGGTCCCTCGTCCTGGCGCAGGGCGATGGTGAAGCTGAACGTCCGGTCGCCGGTCCGCGGGTGTGTCATGTCGCCCCTGTAGGTCACGGAGACGGTCTGGGACGGGTGGAGCGGTGGCGGGGGCGCGGGAGGGCGCGGGCGGGTCAGGTAGAGGCCGAGACCGGCCGCGGTGACGATCACGGCCGCGGCGAGGGCCAGGACGGTGCGTCGGCGCCGGGTGAAGGGCGATCGGGCCCGGACGGGGGCGGTGGCCGGATCCGTGGCGGTGGCGCCGGCGGCTCGGGTCTCGTAGGTGTCGTCGCCGGGCTCGATGGGGCCGATGGCGTTCACACCCACGGCCCGCCGCTCGGCTGCCCGTGGCGGTAGCGCTCGGCGCAGCGCTCATGTGCCTGACGGGTGATCAACTTCCGTCCGGCGTCGGCTCCTTGGCGCTTACGCTCGGCACGGGCCCGGTCGAGGGTGTCCCGCAGGATCATGTACTGACCGTTGGAGAGGCCCATCGACTGGTAGTCGCCGTAGGTCTCCTTGCCCGAGTCGTAGATCTGCCGCGCCCACTTGGTGATCAGGGCCGTGCAGAGGTCCTCGGGGGAGGTGGTGGCGGGGGAGGGTGCGGGGGTCTCGGCGGACGGTTCGTTCTCGCACCCGGCGGTGGTGAGGAGGGCGGTGAGGGCGAGCGCACAGAGCTGTTTCCGGTGCCTCATGCACCGACGCTAGACCGGGGCCACGCGCCCCGACAATGCGTGGGGCGCGCCTGCCTCGGTCAGGTTCCGTCGGGCGCGCCCGCCCACAACCCCCTTATGCGGCGGAGCCGTTGGGCTGCACGTCGCGCAGCAGGCAGGTCAGCCGCGCGGTGCACACCCGCTTGTCCTGCTCGTCGGTGATGACGATCTCGTACGTCGCCGTGGAGCGGCCCCGGTGCACGGGCGTCGCCACGCCGGTGACCAGGCCCGAACGCGCGCCGCGGTGATGCGTGCAGTTCAGGTCGACGCCGACGGCGAGCTTCTTGCTGCCGCCGTGCAGCATCGAGCCGACCGAGCCGAGGGTCTCGGCGAGGACGGCGGAGGCACCGCCGTGCAGCAGGCCGTACGGCTGGGTGTTGCCCTCGACCGGCATGGTGCCCACGACGCGGTCGGCGGAGGCCTCGACGATCTCGACGCCCATCCTGGTGCCCAGGTCACCCGCGGAGAAGAGGGCGGGCAGGTCCACACCGAGCGCCGCGTACTCGTCGATGACCTCTTGCGGGAACTTCACGCTGTGCTGCTCGCCCATGGGACCCGGCTCCGTTCGTCGTCCTCACCGTCACTGAGCGAACGCTCAGTCGGTCCCCGATTGTTCCAGGCGCACGACGACGGACTTGCTGGCGGGGGTGTTGCTGGTGTCGGCGGTCGCGTCCAGCGGGATCAGCACGTTCGTCTCCGGGTAGTACGCCGCCGCGCAGCCCCGGGCCGTCGGATAGTGCACGATCCTGAAGCCCGGCGCGCGCCGCTCGACGCCGTCCCTCCACTCGCTCACGAGGTCCGCGTACGACCCGTCGGCGAGGTTCAGCTCGCGGGCGTCGTCGGGGTTGACCAGGACGACCCGGCGGCCGTTCTTGATGCCCCGGTAGCGGTCGTCCAGGCCGTAGATCGTGGTGTTGTACTGGTCGTGCGAGCGCAGCGTCTGCAGCAGCAGGCGGCCCTTCGGCAGGGCCGGGAACTCCACCGGCGCCGCGGTGAAGTTCGCCTTGCCGGTGGCCGTGGGAAAGCGGCGCTCGTCACGCGGGGCGTGCGGCAGGGCGAAGCCTGCGGGGTCCGCCACCCGGGCGTTGAAGTCCTCGAAGCCGGGGATCACGCGCGCGATGCGGTCGCGCACCGTGGCGTAGTCCTTCTCGAACTCCTCCCAGGGCGTGGCCGATCCGGGTCCAAGGACGCGGCGGGCGAGGCGGCACACGATGGCCGGCTCGGAGAGCAGATGCGGGCTCGCGGGCTCCAGGCGGCCGCGCGATGCGTGCACCATGCCCATGGAGTCCTCGACGGTCACGAACTGCTCGCCGCTCCCCTGCAGGTCCCGCTCGGTGCGCCCGAGCGTCGGCAGGATCAGGGCGCGCGCGCCCGTGACGGCGTGCGAACGGTTCAGCTTCGTCGACACGTGGACGGTCAGGCGGGCCTTGCGCATCGCCGCCTCCGTCACCTCCGTGTCGGGCGAGGCCGCCACGAAGTTGCCGCCCATCGCGAAGAACACCTTCGCCTTGCCGTCCCGCAGCGCCTCGATCGCGCGGACGACGTCCAGGCCGTGCTCGCGCGGCGGCGCGAAGCCGAACTCCTTCTCCAAAGCGTCGAGGAAGGCCGGCGCGGGCCGCTCGAAGATGCCCATCGTGCGGTCGCCCTGCACGTTCGAGTGCCCGCGCACCGGGCAGACGCCCGCGCCAGGACGGCCGATGTTGCCGCGCAGCAGAAGGAAGTTGACGACCTCGCGGATGGTCGGCACGGCGTGCTTGTGCTGGGTCAGGCCCATCGCCCAGCACACGACCGTGCGCTTCGACGCGAGCACCATGGCGAGGGCTTCCTCGATGTTCTCGCGGGTGAGGCCGGTCGCGGCGAGGGTCTCGTCCCAGTCGGCCGTGCGCGCGGCCTCGGTGAACTCCTCGTACCCATGGGTGTGCTCGCGGACGAACTCCTCGTCGACCGCCCCGTCCGTCTCCAGGATGAGCTTGTTGAGGAGCCGGAACAGGGCCTGGTCGCCACCGAGGCGGATCTGCAGGAAGAGGTCGGTGAGGGCGGTGCCCTTGAGCATGCCCTGCGGGGTCTGCGGGTTCTTGAAGCGCTCCAGGCCGGCCTCGGGCAGCGGATTGACCGTGATGATCTTCGCGCCGTTGTTCTTCGCCTTCTCCAGGGCGGAGAGCATGCGGGGGTGGTTCGTGCCCGGATTCTGCCCCGCGACGATGATCAGATCCGACTTGTAGAGGTCCTCCAGGAGGACGCTGCCCTTGCCGACGCCGATCGTCTCGGTGAGCGCGGAGCCCGACGACTCATGGCACATGTTCGAGCAGTCGGGCAGATTGTTCGTGCCCAGCTCACGGGCGAACAGTTGGTACAGGAACGCCGCTTCGTTGCTGGTGCGGCCCGAGGTGTAGTAGACGGACTCGTCCGGGCTGTCCAGCGCCGCCAGTTCCTCGCCGATGATGTCGAAGGCCCGCTCCCAGGGGACGGGTTCATAGCGCTCGGCGCCCTCCGCCAGATACATCGGGTGGGTGAGGCGGCCCTGCTGACCCAGCCAGTACCCACTGCGGGTGGCGAGGTCGGCCACGGGGTGCGCGGCGAAGAAGTCCGGGGTGACGCGGCGCAGCGTGGCCTCCTCGGCGACCGCCTTCGCGCCGTTCTCGCAGAACTCCGCCGTGTGCCGGTGCTCGGGCTCGGGCCAGGCGCAGCCGGGGCAGTCGAAGCCGTCCTTCTGATTGACCCGGAGCAGCGTCAGCGCCGTGCGGCGCACACCCATCTGCTGCTGGGCCATGCGCAGCGAGTGACCGATGGCGGGAATGCCCGCCGCGGAGTGCTGCACCGGCGCGACCTGCGGCGCGTCCTGGACCGGATCACCCTTGGGCGACTTCCTTGCCATGGTCGGCTCCCCTTCGAGCACGTGCGTGAGCTACGTCTCCGATCCTCCCACGCGCCGCCGGCGGAGCCCCCGCGGGTGAGGGTTGGGCCTGAGTGTCAGTGGGGCGTGGCAGGATCGGGGACGTGGCAGAAAAAGCAGCGAAGAAGAAGTCCGAGACCGCGACGAAGCCGAGTGGCGAGCAGCGTCCGCGCCTGCTCCTCATGGACGGGCACTCCCTGGCCTACCGGGCGTTCTTCGCGCTGCCCGCGGAGAACTTCACGACCGCGACGGGCCAGCCGACGAACGCGATCTACGGCTTCGCGTCGATGCTGGCGAACACCCTGCGCGACGAGGCGCCCACGCACTTCGCGGTCGCCTTCGACGTCTCGCGCAAGACGTGGCGCTCCACGGAGTTCCCCGAGTACAAGGCGAACCGCTCCAAGACCCCGGACGAGTTCAAGGGGCAGGTCGAGCTGATCGGCGAGGTCCTCGACGCGATGAACGCCGTGCGGTTCGCGGTGGACGGCTTCGAGGCGGACGACGTCATCGCCACCCTCGCCACCCAGGCCGAGGCGGCCGGCTTCGACGTCCTGATCGTCACCGGCGACCGCGACTCCTTCCAGCTGATCACCGACCACGTGACCGTGCTGTACCCGACCAAGGGCGTCTCGGAGCTGACGCGCTTCACCCCGGAGAAGGTCGAGGAGAAGTACGGCCTCACGCCCAGCCAGTATCCCGACTTCGCGGCCCTGCGCGGCGACCCGTCCGACAACCTCCCCGGCATCCCCGGGGTGGGCGAGAAGACCGCCGCGAAGTGGATCAACCAGTTCGGTTCCTTCGCGGAGCTCGTCGAGCGCGCAGAAGAGGTCAAGGGCAAGGCCGGACAGAACTTCCGCGACCACCTGGACGCGGTGAAGCTGAACCGCCTCCTCACGGAGATGGTCCGCGACGTCGAGCTCCCCAAGACGGTCGCCGAGCTGGAGCGCGCTCCGTACGACCGCACGGCCCTCGCCATGGTCCTGGACACCCTGGAGATCCGTAACCCCTCGCTGCGCGAGCGCCTCCTGGCCGTCGACCCGGGCGCGCAGGAGGCCGACCAGACCCCGGCCGAGCCCGGCGTGGAACTGGACGGCACGGTGATCGGCGCGGGCGAGCTCGCCCCGTGGCTCGCCGAGCACGGCAACGCGGTCCTCGGCATGGCCACGGTCGACACCTGGCAGCTCGGCACGGGCTCGGTGACCGAGGTCGCCCTCGCCGCGGCCGGCGGGGCGGCGGCCTGGTTCGACCCCTCCCGCCTGGACGAGGCCGACGAGAAGGCCTTCGCCGCCTGGATCGCCGACCCGAAGAAGCCCAAGGTCCTGCACAACGCCAAGGCCACGATGCGGGTCTTCCCCGAGCACGGCTGGTCGGTGGACGGCGTCAGCATGGACACGGCGCTCGCCGCGTACCTGGTCAAGCCCGGCCGCCGCTCCTTCGCCCTGGACGCCCTGTCGCTCGAATATCTGGGCCGGGAGCTGGCGCCCGCCTCGGCGGCCGAGGGCCAGCTCGCCTTCGGCACCGAGGAGGACGACCAGGCCGAGGCGGACGCGCTGATGTCGCAGGCCCGCACGATCCTCGACCTGGGCGCGGCCTTCGGCGAGAAGCTCCCCGAGGTCGGTGCCGGCAATCTCCTCACCGACATCGAACTGCCCACGTCCATCCTCCTCGCCCGCCTGGAGCGGCACGGCATCGCGGCCGACCGCGCCCATCTGGAGGCGATGGAGCAGCAGTTCGCGGGCGCGGTGCAGCAGGCGGTGAAGGAGGCGCACGCGGCGGCGGGCCACGAGTTCAACCTCGGCTCGCCCAAGCAGCTCCAGGAGGTCCTCTTCGGCGAGCTGAACCTCCCCAAGACGAAGAAGACCAAGACCGGTTACACCACGGACGCCGACGCCCTGGCCTGGCTCGCCGCCCAGACGGAGAACGAACTGCCGGTCATCATGCTGCGCCACCGCGAGCAGGCGAAGCTGCGCGTCACGGTCGAGGGCCTGATCAAGTCGATCGCCGCGGACACCCGCATCCACACGACGTTCAACCAGACCGTCGCGGCGACGGGCCGCCTGTCCTCCACCGACCCGAACCTGCAGAACATCCCCGTCCGCACGGACGAGGGCCGGGCGATCCGCCGCGGTTTCGTGGTCGGCGAGGGCTTCGAGTCCCTGATGACGGCGGACTACAGCCAGATCGAACTGCGCGTGATGGCCCACCTCTCCGAGGACGAGGGCCTCCTGGAGGCGTTCGGCTCGGGCGAGGACCTGCACACGACGGTCGCCTCCCAGGTCTTCTCCGTCGAGGGCTCCGCGGTCGACGCCGAGATGCGCCGCAAGATCAAGGCCATGTCGTACGGCTTGGCGTACGGCCTCTCCGCGTTCGGCCTCTCCCAGCAGCTGAACATCGAGGCGGGCGAGGCCCGCGCCCTGATGGACACCTACTTCGAGCGGTTCGGCGGCGTACGCGACTATCTGCGCCGAGCCGTCGACGAGGCCCGCGCGACGGGGTACACGGAGACGATGCTGGGTCGCCGCCGGTATCTCCCCGACCTCAACAGCGACAACCGCCAGCGACGCGAGATGGCCGAGCGGATGGCTCTGAACGCCCCGATCCAGGGCACGGCCGCGGACATCGTCAAGATCGCCATGCTGAACGTGCACCGCGCCCTGACGGAGGCGAAGCTCGACTCCCGGATGCTGCTCCAGGTGCACGACGAAATCGTCCTGGAGATCGCTCCGGGCGAGCGCACCGAGGTGGAGGAGCTCGTCCGCCGCGAGATGGCGGGCGCGGTGTCGCTGCGGGCGCCGCTGGACGTGTCGGTGGGCGTGGGGCCGGACTGGGAGTCGGCCGCGCACTGACCGCGTCCGACACCGACGGTTCGGCCGCGTCCGAACAGGACGCGGCCAACCGGTGAAAATCGGGCACGAACGGGTGTCTGGGCGCCGGAAGTTGTCGTAGTGTCGCCTGCGTCGGCCCGCTGGGGAGCAACACGGGGAGCACAACAGGGCGGGGCGGCGACACACACAGTCGTCAAGGGGAGGGGTTCACGGTCATGGCGGCGGTATTCGGCAGGCGGTTGCGCAGGGGAGCGGTGACCACCGCGGTGGCCGCGGCGGCGGTGGCCGCGCTCGCGGCCTCCCAGGCCCCGGGCGTGACGGACATCCCCCGCGACGAGCGGGCGGGGGCATCCGGCGCCACGCCGCCGGCCGAGGAGTCCGCGACCGGCAACTCCCCTTACTACACCGACCTGCCGGAACTGAAGAGTCCCGTCCCGCCGACCGGAGCGCCCGAGGGCGGCACCGGTGACGCCGAGACCGACTCGGAGATCCCGGCCACCGTCCTGGACGCGTACAAGAAGGCCGAGGCCTCCCTGGCCACCTCCAAGCCGGGCTGCAACCTCCCCTGGGAGCTGCTGGCCGCGATAGGCAAGGTGGAGTCCGGGCAGGCGCGCGGCGGCCGCGTGGACGCCAACGGCAGGACGATCGGCGAGATCCTCGGCCCGCCCCTCAACGGCAACGGCTTCGCGAAGATCACCGACACCGACAACGGCGCGTACGACGGCGACAAGACGCACGACCGCGCGGTCGGCCCCATGCAGTTCATCCCCTCGACGTGGGAGACCTGGGGGCAGGACGGCAACGCGGACGGCAAGTCGGACCCGAACAACATCTACGACGCCGCGCTCGCCGCCGGAAGCTACCTCTGCGCGAACGACCGCGATCTGTCCGTCGACGCCGACCTGCGCAAGGCGATCCTCAGTTACAACCACTCGACGGACTACCTGAACACGGTCCTGAGGTGGCTGGAGCACTACCGCAAGGGCATCAGCGAGATCCCCGACGGCACGGGCGACCTGCCGCGCGACCGCAGCGACAGCAGCATCCCGGGCACGAGCCCCACGCCCACGCCCCCGGCATCCCATGCGCCCTCGCCGAAGCCGCCCAAGTCCGGCGCCGACAAGCCCGGCTCCGGCGGCAAGGAGCCCGGCAACGGCGGAGGCAGCGGCGGCTCGACCACGCCGCCGCCGTCGAACGGCGGCGGCTCCGAGAGCCCCTCTCCCACCCCGACGCCCACCGACCGGGTCGCACGCCTGGAGGACGCCGGCACCGGCAAGCTCGCCGCGACGGCGGGCGACGCCTTCGCCGAGCGCGTCCAGGTGCGTACGGAGGCCACTTCGGGCTCCGGCGTGGCCAAGGCCAAGGTGCGGTTCGTGATCGTCGGCGACACCGACGCGCGGTTCTCCGGCGGTGCCACCAGCGCCACCGTCACCACGAGCGCCACGGGCAAGGCCACCGCGCCGGTCCTCAAGTCGGGCGAGAAGACCGGTCAGTTCACGGTCCGGGCCACCGTCGTGGGCCGGTCACTGCCCGGCCTCAATTACACGGCGACGGTCACCGCCCGCCAGGCCGACGCCCTGACCAGGACCAGCGACAAGGCCCTGACCTGTGAGCCGGGCAAGGAGTTCGCCGAGCAGCTCGAGGTCAAGGCGACGTACAAGGGAGAGGCCGCCGACCGCGTGGCGGCCACCGCCACCATGATCACGTCGGCGGCGGACGCCACGGCCAACGACAAGGGCCCGTACTTCAAGGACGCGGACGGCAAGCCGGTCCGCACCCTCAAGGCCCTGAAGACGGACGCCAACGGCGTGCTCAAGCTCCCCAAGATGTACGCGGACGACGCGGCAGGCACGTATCTGCTGCGCGTCACCACCGCGGGCGGCGCGACGCTCACGGTCGAACTGAAGGTGGCGGCGCCCGCGGCCTAGCCCCGGACGGCTCCCTGCGCGCTCCCGCGCGCCTGTGCACACGACGCCCCCGCGCCCTCCCGGCGCGGGGGCGTCGTTGTGTGTGCAACGTGTTCTCATCTGGCCGCCGCGTTGCTACGGTGCCCCAGCCCTGACGACCTGTCAGTTCATGGTCGGCGCCCTCGACGCCGTCTGTGCCCCGCCTCGGGAGGATCCGCATGCGCGCTCTCATCGCCGCCGCGACCGGTCTTGCCGTCGCCCTCGCCCTGGTCCTGACGATCACCGCGATGGGGGCCCCGCCCGGCGAGACCTCGCCGGAGCCGCTGCTCACCACCGTCCCCGAGCACCCGTGACCGTCGACCGGTCCCTGACCGTCCACCGCCCGTCTCCGTAGGGAGGGCCGCCGCGATGCGCCGCAAGGCCAGCCTGATCCTGCTCGCCTTCGCCGTGTTCTTCACGGCGATGTCCCCGCTCACGCGCTGGTACGCCTTCCCGCGCCTCGCCAAGATCCCGCCGAGCCAGTACCAGGAGGCGGTGCTCGAGGCGAAGAACCCGACCCTCATCGACTACGGCAGCATGCAGGCCAAGAAGATCGACAAGGTCACCATCGTGCAGACGCTCAAGGGCAACGTGGAGGCCTCGGAGAGGATCGAGAAGACCGACGGAAGCTCTTCCCGTGACGTCGTCGTCTGGGACGCCCTGTCCTACGTGCAGGACGGCGACGGAAAGATGGTGTCCAAGGTCCCCGAGCGCTACATCTTCGACGCGCACAGCCAGGAACCGGTGCACGCGACCGGCGAGATGGTCGACGGAGACCCGGTCAAGCGCGAGGGCATCGAGTTCAAGTGGCCCTTCCTCACCGAGAAGCGGGACTACGAGTACTTCGACGCCCAGGCCCGCGTCACCAAGCCCATCCACTACAAGGGCACGCAGACCTTCCGTGGCGTCGACGTCTACTACTTCGAGCAGGTCATCCCCTGGACCAAGGTGCCCTTCCCCAAGACCATGCCGGTCAAGGGCATCACCCCCGAGTCCCTCGCCAAGACCGGCACCACGCGCTGGTACACCACCGTCCGCAAGTTCTGGGTCGAGCCGACCACCGGAGCGCCCGTCTACGGCGAGGAGATCCAGAGGAACGAGCTGCGCGGCGGCACGCTCCTCGGTGACCGCGACAAGGTCACGGTCTTCGCGGGCCACGTGAAGATGCGCGAGGACTACATCAGGGACACGGTCGACCTGGTCAAGTCCCAGCGCGTCCTCGTCCTGCTCATGACGTCCTATCTCCCCTGGGGCTTCCTGGTCCTCGGACTGCTTCTGCTCTCCCTCTCCCTCTGGCTGGAGGCCCGCAGCCGCAGGCCCGGCAACCCGGAGGCCACGGCGGCGAGCGAGCCGGAACCGGTCAACGCCTGAGCCGGGCGTTGGTGAACCGCGTCGCCTCGGCGGCCGCCGGGTCCTCGGGCCACGGATGCTTCGGATACCGCCCGCGAAGCTCGGCCCGCACGGCCCGGTAGCCGTCCCGCCAGAAGGAGGCGAGATCGGCGGTGACGGCGGCGGGGCGCCCCGCGGGGGAGAGCAGATGCACGAGGAGGGGCACGCCGCCGTCCGCGATCCGCGGGGTCTCGGCGAGCCCGAACATCTCCTGCAACTTCACCGCGAGCACGGGCTGTTCGGGGTCGGAGTAGTCGATCCTGATCCTGGAGCCACTGGGCACCGCCACCCGCTCCGGGGCGAGCGCGTCGAAGCGGGTCGCCTCACCGGTCGCCCACGGCAGGAGCCGGCCCAGGGCCTGCCCCGCGTCGATGCGCCGCAGGTCGGCCCGGCGCCGCGCCTTGGAGAGCTCGGGCTCCAGCCACTCGTCCACGCGCGCGTGCAGGGCGCTCTCGGAGACGTCGGGCCAGGACGGGCCGAGATGCCGGTGCAGAAAGGCGAGCCGCTCCCGCAGCTCCCGTGCGCCCTGGGACCAGTTCAGGAGGGCGGTCCCCTCTTCCCTGAGCCCCGCGAGCAGGCCTTCGCGTACGAGGCCGGGGGCGGGCTTCTTGAGCGGCCGCACCGCCAGCTCCACGGCACCGAGCCGCTCCACGTGCCGCGCGACGAGATCCCCGTCGACCCAGGCGACCTCGTCCCCCTCGCCGTGCAGCGAGGCGGCCGCGCTCCGTGCGACGTCCTCGTCGATGTGCCCGCCGAGCAGCACGCGCGCGTGCCCGGCGCCGACGGGCCGGTCGGCCACGGCCACGGCGATCCACTCCGCACCGGTCAGCGCGGACCCCGCCCGCACCTCGGCCCGGGTCCCGTTGACCATGAGGTACGTTCCGTCGCCGCGCCCCTGGGCCACACGCTCGGGAAAGGCGAGCGCGGCAACGAGCCCGGAGACGCGCTCATCGCTCCAGCGACCCTGCGGCTCCCGCCCCGCCCGCCCGCCACTTCCCCGGGATGATCCGGCACCGTCTTCTTCCCGCCCGTCCGCCCGTTCTCCGGCTTCGAGCGGCAACTCGGCCACCTCCGGAGCATCGCCGTCGGCTCCGGGGTTTCGGGTGGGCGGGTGGGAGAGATCCCGCGCCGGAGGCGCGGGCTCCGAAGCTGCCGGTTGCGGCGTCCCAGCTCCCGGCGGCGAAGCCTCAGCGGCAGCGGCCAGCCTCCGCACCTCCGTGCGCCACCGCGCCGCGTACCCGTCGCCGCCCCGCCGGGCCACTCGCCAGGCCGCCGCGAGGTCGTCCCCGTACGCACGCGGCGGCTCCTCGCTCAGGAGGGCCACCACCTCGGCCGCGCGGCGCGCACCCACCAGGGGAGCCGCGTCCAGCAGGGCTCGCGCAAGGCGGGGGTGCAGACCGACCCGCGCCATCCGCGCGCCCCGCTCCGTGACCCGCCCCGCCCCTGGGGACACGGCCCCCACCGCCGTCAGGACGGAACGCGCCGCCGCCATCGCGCCGGCCGGCGGGGGATCGAGCAGCGCCAGACCGGAGGCGTCGGGATCGCCCCAGCAGGCCGTCTGCAGGGCGAACGCGGAGAGGTCGGCCAGCTTGATCTCCGGCGCCGGAAACCGCGGCAGACGCGCGTCCTCGGCCTCCGCCCAGCACCGGTACACGGCCCCCGGCGCCTCACGTCCCGCACGGCCCGCCCGCTGCCGGCCCGCCGCCTGCGAAGCCCGTACGGTCGTCAGCGCGCTCAGCCCCCGCGCGTGGTCGACGCGCGGCTCACGCGCAAGGCCCGAGTCCACGACGACCCGCACCCCGGGCACCGTCAGCGACGACTCGGCGACCGAGGTCGCAAGGACCACCCGCCGAGTGCCGTCCGAGCCCGCGAGCACCGCGTCCTGCACCGCGGCGGGCGCCCGCCCGTGCACCTGAAGGATCTCCGCCGGCACATCCCCCAGCTGTCCCGCGACCCGCGCGATCTCGCCGACCCCGGGCAGGAAACACAGCACGTCCCCGTCCCGCTCGGCGAGCGCCCGCCGCACCACCGACGCCACATGCGTGAGCAGCGCGGGATCCACCCGCATCCCGTGCGGCGGCCGCACCGGACGGGCCGGCGGCGCCCAGAGGACCTCGACCGGATGCGAGACGCCCCGCGCCTCCACCACGGGAGCGTCCCCCAGGATCCGCGCCCACCCCTGAGCGTCCGTCGTCGCCGACGCGGCCACCAGGCTCAGCTCGGGCCGCAGCGTCGCCCGTACGTCGACCAGGAAGGCCGCCACGGTGTCCGCGTCCAGATGCCGCTCGTGGCACTCGTCGATGATCACGACGTCCACACCGGCCAACTCCTGGTCGCGCTGCAGCCGCTGCAACAGGACGCCTGTCGTGACGACCTCCACGCGCGCGTGGCGGCCCACGACACGCTCACCGCGCACCGTGTACCCGACGCTCTCGCCGACCTTCTCGCCGAGCAGCCACGCCATCCGCCGCGCGGCGGCGCGGGCGGCGATGCGCCGGGGCTCGGCGACCACCACACGCCGTACGGGCGCGTCCCCGAGAAGTCCCGCGAGGGCCAGCGGCACCAGCGTCGTCTTGCCCGTACCGGGAGGCGCGCACAGCACGGCGCCGCCCGGCCCCTCCAGAGCGGAACGCAGCGCGGGCAGCGCGCCGCTCACGGGCAGGTCGAGGGCTTCGTCACGCAGTCGGGTCACGCACTCAGTCTCGTACGCACACGAAGATCGCCGAGCCCGGGATCAGGTTCCCGCGCAGCGGGGACCAGCCGCCCCACTCCTGGGTGTTCCACGCGGGCCACTCCGGCTCCACGAGATCGACGAGGCGGAAACCGCCGGCCACGATGTCCCGCACCCGGTCGCCGAGCGTCCGGTGGTGCTCCACGTAGACGGCGTTGCCCTGCTCGTCCTGCTCCACATAAGGAGTGCGGTCGAAGTAGGAGGCCGCCACGGAGAGGCCCTCGGGACCCGGCTCGTCGGGGAAGGCCCAGCGCATCGGGTGCGTCGCGGAGAACACGAAGCGGCCCCCGGGGCGCAGGACGCGCCGCACTTCCTTGAGTACCAGCACGGGGTCGGCGACGAAAGGCATCACCCCGTAGGCGGAGCAGACGAGGTCGAAGGCGCCGTCCTTGAAGGGCAGCACCCCGGCGTCGGCCTGGACCAGCGGAACGCTCCCGCCGATGCGCAGCGCGTGCTGCAGCTGGCGGTGGGAGAGGTCGAGGGCGACCGGGCGCGCGCCCTGCGCGGCGAGCCAGCGCGAGCACTGCGCCGCCCCCGCCCCGATCTCCAGGATGTCCTTCCCCTTCAGCTCCTCGGGCGGGCCCAGGAGCTCGGCCTCCACCTCGTCGAGACCTTCGGGACCCCACACGAACCGGTCGTCACCCAGGAAGGTGCCGTGCTCGATCTGGTAGTCGTCCGCGTTCCTGTCCCACCAGCCACGATTGGCGCGACTGCTCTCCGTGACCCCCGCGTCACGGCGGGTGGCCTCGGGCTCGGACGTCTCGGGCAGCTCGGACTCTTGGATGATCGGCTCCATCGTCGTACTCTTCCGTCTGGCTTCGTCGAGGCTCGTCGCGATGAGGCGCTCGCGGGACGCCGTGAAGGCGTCGCGACAGGGCGCTGTGCGGCCCATGTGGCCTCACGCGACAGCATTTGTGCCGGGTTTGCGGCCTTCCGCCCCGGGTGTGCGCCTTCGCGCATTGACCCTGTCCGGCTGCCCCCGTATGCTACAAGTTGCGCTGCGAGCCTGCCGTCCTCAGACCTAGCAGGATGCGCTCGCGTCTGTTGTATGTCCCCTCGGTTGTCGAGGCGCCTTCCGTTTCTTCGGAAACTCAGGAATCGGCGCTTCCCAGGCTGTCCGGCTTCTTCAGAGCGAAATCGGCTCCGGCGCTAGCAGTACCTACGACTTCTGTCCGTACCGGAGCCCTTTCCCACATGACGAGCAGCACCGAGACCACCGCCACCACTCCGCAGGTAGCGGTCAACGACATCGGTAACGAGGAAGCCTTCCTCGCCGCGATCGACGAGACGATCAAGTACTTCAACGACGGCGACATCGTCGACGGCGTCATCGTGAAGGTCGACCGGGACGAGGTCCTGCTCGACATCGGTTACAAGACCGAAGGCGTCATCCCGAGCCGCGAGCTCTCCATCAAGCACGACGTCGACCCGAACGAGGTCGTCGCGGTTGGTGACGAGATCGAGGCCCTGGTTCTCCAGAAGGAGGACAAGGAAGGCCGTCTGATCCTGTCCAAGAAGCGCGCTCAGTACGAGCGTGCCTGGGGCACGATCGAGAAGATCAAGGAAGAAGACGGCATCGTCACCGGTACCGTCATCGAGGTCGTCAAGGGTGGTCTCATCCTCGACATCGGCCTCCGTGGCTTCCTGCCGGCCTCCCTCGTCGAGATGCGCCGCGTCCGCGACCTCCAGCCTTACGTGGGCAAGGAGCTCGAGGCCAAGATCATCGAGCTGGACAAGAACCGCAACAACGTGGTCCTGTCCCGCCGTGCCTGGCTCGAGCAGACCCAGTCCGAGGTGCGCCAGACGTTCCTCACGACCCTGCAGAAGGGTCAGGTCCGCTCCGGCGTCGTTTCCTCGATCGTCAACTTCGGTGCGTTCGTGGACCTCGGCGGCGTCGACGGTCTCGTGCACGTCTCCGAGCTTTCCTGGAAGCACATCGACCACCCCTCCGAGGTTGTCGAGGTCGGCCAGGAAGTCACTGTCGAGGTTCTCGACGTGGACATGGACCGCGAGCGCGTGTCCCTGTCGCTCAAGGCGACGCAGGAAGACCCGTGGCAGCAGTTCGCCCGCACGCACCAGATCGGGCAGGTTGTTCCCGGTAAGGTCACCAAGCTCGTTCCCTTCGGTGCGTTCGTGCGCGTCGACGAGGGCATCGAGGGCCTGGTCCACATCTCCGAGCTGGCCGAGCGCCACGTGGAGATCCCGGAGCAGGTCGTCCAGGTCAACGACGAGATCTTCGTCAAGGTCATCGACATCGACCTCGAGCGTCGCCGGATCTCGCTGTCGCTGAAGCAGGCCAACGAGTCCTTCGGCGCCGACCCGTCGGCCGTCGAGTTCGACCCGACCCTGTACGGCATGGCCGCGTCCTACGACGACCAGGGCAACTACATCTACCCCGAGGGCTTCGACCCCGAGACGAACGACTGGCTCGAGGGCTTCGAGACCCAGCGTGAGGCTTGGGAGGGTCAGTACGCCGAGGCGCAGACGCGCTTCGAGCAGCACCAGGCCCAGGTCATCAAGTCCCGCGAGGCGGACGCCCAGGCCGAGGCCGAGGGTGCTGCTGCTCCCGCGTCCTCGACCGGTGCCCCGGCTGCCGGTGGCAGCGGTGGCGGCGGCGGTTCGTACTCCTCGGAGTCGGACGACAACTCCGGCGCCCTGGCGTCGGACGAGGCGCTTGCCGCGCTGCGCGAGAAGCTCGCCGGTGGCCAGAGCTGAGGCTCGCCCCTAGGCGGTAACAGCTGAGAACTGCGGGCCCGTACCTCTTCGGAGGTGCGGGCCCGCAGTGCGTTCGCTCGCCGCCGTCGTGCACTCGGCCTGGGACTCGTCCTGTGACTCGTCCTGTGAACTCGGCCGTCCCCCACGGGGGTTCGCCGTGACGCAAGAAGCCGCCGTGAAGAGGCGGCGGAGGGAATGCGCGCGTCGCCGCGGGCGTTCTGGTGTACGAGTCACGACGAAGAGGGCGAGGAGCGGTCACAGTGCTTGATCCGCAGGATTTGTACGCATGGGAGCCGAAGGGCCTTGCCGTCGTCGACATGGCGCTCGCCCAGGAGTCGGCCGGACTGGTCATGCTCTACCACTTCGACGGCTACATCGACGCGGGCGAGACCGGCGACCAGATCGTCGAGCGGCTCACGGACAGCCTGCCGGGACAGGTGGTCGCACGCTTCGACCACGACCGTCTCGTCGACTACCGCGCGCGCCGCCCGCTGCTCACGTTCCGGCGCGACCGCTGGACGGACTACGAGGTGCCCGCGCTCGAGGTGCGGCTGCTCCAGGACGCCACGGGAGCGCCCTTCCTGCTGCTCTCCGGGCCCGAGCCGGACATCGAGTGGGAGCGCTTCGCGGCGGCCGTCGAGCAGATCGTGGAGCGGCTCGGCGTGCGCCTCGCGGTGAACTTCCACGGCATCCCCATGGGCGTGCCGCACACCCGCCCCGTCGGCCTCACGCCGCACGGCAACCGCACCGACCTGGTGCCGGGGCACCGCAGCCCCTTCGACGAGGCGCAGGTGCCCGGCAGCGCCGCCTCGCTCGTCGAGTACCGCCTCCTGGAGGCGGGCCACGACGTGCTCGGTGTCGCCGCGCACGTCCCGCACTACATCGCGCGCTCCGCGTACCCGGACGCCGCCCTCACGGTCCTCGAGGCGATCACCGCCGCGACGGGCCTGGTGCTGCCGAGCGTCGCGCACGGCCTGCGTACGGAGGCGCACCGCACCCAGACCGAGATCGACCGGCAGATCCAGGAGGGCGACGAGGAACTGGTCGCCCTCGTGCAGGGACTCGAGCACCAGTACGACGCGGCGGCGGGCGGCGACGCGCGCGGGAACATGCTCGCGGAGCCCATGGACATTCCGTCGGCCGACGAGATCGGCCAGGAATTCGAGCGCTTCCTCGCCGAGCGGGAGGGCGACGCATAGCCAAGGGGGCCACCCCCTAAGCTGCCGGTCATGCTGAAGGTGGGCCTGACCGGCGGTATCGGCGCCGGCAAGAGTGAAGTATCGCGTCTCCTCGTCGCGTCGGGAGCCGTGCTGATCGACGCCGACAAGATCGCGCGGGAAGTCGTGGAGCCCGGAACTGCGGGCCTGGCCAAGGTCCTTGAGGCCTTCGGCGAAGAGATTCTCGCTCCGGACGGCACCCTCGACCGGCCGAAGCTCGGTTCCATCGTCTTCGCCGACCCCGAGAAGCTCACCGCGCTGAACGCGATCGTGCACCCCCTGGTCGGCGCCCGCTCGGCCGAGCTGGAGGAGGCCGCTCCCGAGGACGCCGTGGTCATCCATGACGTGCCGCTGCTCGCGGAGAACGGCCTGGCACGCCTGTACGACCTGGTGGTCGTCGTCGACGCGCGCCCCGAGACCCAGCTGGACCGCCTCGTGCGGCTGCGCGGCATGAGCGAGGAGGACGCCCGTGCGCGGATGGCCGCCCAGGCCACGCGCGAGAAGCGCCTGGAGATCGCCGACCTCGTGATCGACAACGACGGCCCGCTGGAGGGCCTGGAGCAGCGGGTCGGCGACGTCTGGGCGGATCTCGCGCGCCGGGCGCGGGCCGCCTAGCCGACGCGGGGAGCGGCGGTGAAGCGGGCGGGAGTGGAATAGAGGGCGGTGTGCGGGGCGTTGACACAGTGCAGCGAGGGAAGGAATCACGCGTGCCCGAAATAACCCCGGAGACCCATGTCATCGACTTCCGTGCGGCGGAGCAGCTCCTTGCCGCGCGGGACCCCAGAGGCGCCGTGAAGCTGCTCGACACGGTCATCGCGGCCCACCCAGAGAACACGGCAGCGCGCCTGCTGCGGGCCCGCGCCTTCTTCGCCGCCGCCCAACTGCGCGCCGCCGAGCTGGAGTTCACCATCGTCCTGGAGCGGGAGCCGGACAACGCGTTCGCCCACTTCGCACTCGCCCGCACCTACGAACGCGAGGCGCGGCCCGACCAGGCGCGGCGCCACTTCCGCCTTGCCGCGGCGCTCGACCCGCAGCCGGAGTACGTGGCGGCGGCGCGCTTCGACGACGAGGGCTGACCGGGGCTGACCGGGGCTGACCCAGAGCTGACGAGGGCTAACCGGCCCTCGGAGGCTCGTACGGCGGGATGTCGCGGCCCGGCTGATAGTGCGGGCCCTGGTGGATGTGGCGCAGGATCATCGCCATGTCCGCGGTGACGATCAGCCAGAGCGCCCCGCACACCGCGGCCCACCCGGGGCGGCCGGTCAGGGCGAAGGCGACGGTGCCGAAGGTGGCCCAGATCAGGCCCCAGACGCTGAGCCAGAAGCGCATGCGCAGGGGACTGCGCGCGGTCACCGGTTCACTGCCTGTGCGCATCACGAGAGGTCATCTCCTCCCTGTCCGCCCTGCCCCCGGACGTCTCCACCTCCCAGCATCCACCCGTGGGCGGAGGACCGGAAGGGCCTGCGACTTCAAGATCGCGGATGCGACGATCGAGGGTATGGCTGTGCTGGACGTACTGAGGAATCGGGCCGCGACCGACGAGTGGCTCGCCGGGTGGCTGAAGGATCTTGAAGACGCGGCAGAGCCGCAGAGCGAGGCGGTGCTGCCCCCAGCCGACGAGCTGCCGGACGTGCTGCTCGACCTGGCCGTGCCGCATGAGGACATCAATGACCTGGTACGCCTGCGCGGGCGGCTGATGGGCGACCCGGAGGCGCGCCGGCTGCTGGACCGCAGCGTCGACGCGATGGTGCGGGACATGGGAAAGATCGGTGACGACCCCCAGTACCCGCCCTTGCCGGCGGAGCTGGGCGCGCTCGGGGCCCTCTTCCACGTGTTCGTGTTCGTGGCGACCGTGCCGCACGTACGCGCGTATCACCGCAGCCGCGGCATCCCGGACGACATCTCCCGGCGTACGCTCGCGGACCTCGGGCGGCACATGGCGGTGCACCGCCGGGCGCGCGGTGGTCCCGGGTTGCTGCACCCGGGCTGGAACGCCCTGCACTTTCGGGGCGAGCTCTACCAACTGGGGCGGCTGCAGTTCCAGCGCGCCGTGCTGGGGGAGCGGATGGGCGGGGCGGTGGCCGCGGCGGGGCACTCCGCGGGCCGGGGCGATCCCTGTCTGAACCTCCACATCGCCGACTTCCATGGGCCCCTGTCCCCGGAGTCCTGCGACCGTTCGATGGCGCTGGCGCGGGAGTTCTTCGCGCGGCACTATCCGGAGGAGCGTTATGAGACAGCCGTGTGCCACTCCTGGCTGCTCGATCCGCAACTGAGGCACTATCTGTCGGCCGACTCGAACATCGTCCGCTTCCAGGAGCGTTTCCGCCTCGCGGCCGGTTATGAGCGGGCGGCGGACGACGCGACCCCTGTCGCCTTCGTCTTCGGTGACCGCGACCTGCCCGCGGCCGAACTCCCCAGGCGGACAAGGGTGGAACGGGCCGTGGGCGACCATCTGCGGGCAGGCGGGCACTGGTACGTGGAGCATGGCTGGTTCCCGCTGTAGACCGCGAGGCCTTCGGGTGAGGCGGGAACGGGCCTCCGGGGCGCTTCGTTGAGGTGGCATGACTGTTCAGATGCGTGAGGGATACGAGGGGACGGGACCCGGGGCGATCACGCCGGACGGCTGCGCGGTCGAGCTCTACACGCGCCTGTCCGTCGGGGACGAGCCCGAGGTCATCGCCGCCGCGGTGCCGGCCGGTGCGCACATCCTGGAGCTGGGCTGCGGCGCGGGGCGCGTGACGCGTCCCCTCCTCGAGCGGGGGTTCCGGATCACGGCGGTGGACGAGTCCGCCGAGATGCTGGAGAAGGTCGCCGCGCTCGACGGGCGGGTGCGCACGGTCCGGAGCCCGATCGAGGAACTCGACCTGGGGGAGCGGTTCGAGGTGGTGATGCTCGCCTCGTTCCTCGTGCACGACGGCGACACGGCGGTCCGGCGCGGGATGCTGCGGGCCTGCCGCAGCCATGTGACGGACGACGGCTGCGTGCTGATCCAGCGGGAGGGCGCGGACTATCATACCAACCTGCCGAGGGAGCGGGTCGACCCCGCGGGCTACACCGTACGGATCCTGTCGGCGGAACCGATCGGCGACGGCGTGAACGAGGTGCGCGCGGAGTATGTCTTCCCGGACGCCGTGTGGACCCAGACGTTCCGCGCCCGTCCGCTCACGAAGGAAGAGTTCGAGCAGGCGCTGGAGGAGGCGGGACTGAGGGTCGACACGTACCTGACGGAGGACGGGATCTGGGTCCGGGCGGTGCCGATCCGGTAGTGCGGCGCGGATCGTAGATGGTGTGCCGACGGGCGATGAGTTCTGTGGGGCGGGCCGGTCTATCCAGGTGACAGCAAGCACAACACCCCCTGCTCACCGAGGAGATCACCATGACCACGGCAGCCGCCTCCGCCACTGCCGCCTCCGCCCCGACCGTCGCGGGCCGCCGCTCCGTGCGCATCACGCTGCGCACGGTCCAGGTGGTGCTCGGCCTGTTCTTCGCTCTCGCCAGCGGCGTGCCCAAGCTGATCGCGCACTCCACGGCCGTCGAGACCTTCGAGAGACTCGGGTGGGGCGACCCGGGGATGTACACGATCGGCGCCCTTGAGGTGCTCGGCGGGATCGCGCTGCTGATTCCGGTGCTCGGTTCGGTCAGCGCGACGGCCCTGATCGGGCTGATGATCGGTGCGTTCGTCGCGAGCGTGTCCGCGCTCGGCGGGGAGAACGCCGCCACGCCGCTCATCCTGATCCTGCCGCTCGCGTGGATCGCGTGGGCGCGGCGCGGGCAGACGAGGGAGCTGGTGCGTCTCCTCGCGCGACGCGGGGAGTGAAGGTCGGGGCTCCGGGGCGGAATTCCGTCCCCGCGTCGTCAGCCCTCCAAGCCGCGCAGGCGTTCCAATTCGCGGCGGTCGCGCTTGGTGGGGCGGCCCGTTCCCCGGTCACGGATGCCTGCGGGGGCGACGGCCTCGCGGGGCGGCGGGGGAGGGCTGTTGTCGACGTAGCACTCGACGGCCACCGGGGCGCCGACGCGCTTGCGGATGAGGCGCTTGACGATGACGACGTGTTCGCGGCCGCCCGCGTGGCGCAGGCGCACCTCGTCACCGACGTGGACGCCGTAAGCGGGCTTCACGCGCTCGCCGTTGACCCGCACATGTCCGCCCTTGCAGGCCGCCGCGCCCGCGGAGCGGGTCTTGACCAGGCGTACGGACCAGATCCAGGCGTCGACACGCACCGAGCCCCCGGCCGCACCCGCGCCACCGCCCGGACCGCTGCCCGTGGCCGTGCCCGTCGGAGCTCCACCGGTCCCGTCACCGCTGCCCGCACCGCCTGAATTCTGCGAAGCCATGCCCCGACCTTAATGCCTGCCCGGCGGTTCAGGGCCGGGGTGCGGGCTGTGCGGCAGCAGTGCGGCATCCCCGCCCTTCCGGCGAGCCGCGCGGAAACCCCTCCCCTCGGAGTCCGATAATTCGGCCTATTCGCCGCAAAGCGGGACGTAGACCGAGGGGTGCCGCCCATGAAGCTCGAAGCCACTGTCGATGGCCTGATGGACACGTTGCGGGCCGACCTCGTGCGCCTCGCCGCCATCCCGTCGATCGCCTTCCCCGGCTTCCCGGCCGCACCGGTGCACGAGGCGCACGACCTGCTGGCCGAGCTGCTGCGGGAAGCGGGGGTGCCCCATGTCGAGCGCCTGGACCTGCCGGACACCGCGCCCGTGATCTACGGGGAGATCCCGCCGCCGACCCCCGAGGCGCCCACGGTCCTGCTCTACGGCCACTACGACGTCCAGCCGCCCGGCGACGAGAGCCTGTGGAGGTCGCCGCCCTTCGAGCCGACCGAGATCGAGGGCGGCCTGCGCGCCCGCGGCATCGCGGACGACAAGTCCAACGTCATCGCACACCTGGGAATGCTGCGGGCCTACGGCGGCCGCCCGCCCGTCGGGATCAAGATCGTCATCGAGGGCCAGGAGGAGTACGGCAGCGCCTTCGACGACTATCCGCCCACCGATCCGGAACGCTTCGCCTGTGATGCCATGGTCGTCGCGGACCTCGGCAACCTCCGGCCGGGCACCCCCACCCTCACCACCGCCCTGCGCGGCGCGTCCGAGGTCGTGGTGGAGGTACGCACCCTCGACGAGCCGCGCCACAGCGGGGAGTTCGGCGGCGCGGCGCCCGACGCGCTGCTCGTGCTGCTCAAGGCCTTGGCCACCCTTCACGACGTACACGGCGATGTGGCCGTGGAGGGGCTGCGGCGCGAGGACTGGAGCGGCACGGGCTACACCGACGAGGAGTTCCGCGAGCTCGCCGGGGTGGTGGACGGGGTGCCGCTCGTCGGTAGCGGCAGCCTCGGCGAACGCCTCTGGAGCGGCCCCGCGATCACCGTCGTCGGGCTGGACGCCCCCAGCGTCGAGCACGCGGCGTCGGCCGTCGTGCCGTACGCGCGCGCCAAGTTGAACCTCCGCTTCCACCCCCGTCAGGACGCACGGGACGCCCAGGCGAAGCTGGTCGACCACCTGCGTTCGCTCACCCCCTTCGGCGTCCCCCTCACCGTCACGCCCGGCGACACCGGCCCCGGCTACGAGGCGGCGACCGGCGGACCCGCCTACCGCGCCGCCCGCGCCGCGCTCAGGGAGGCCTGGGGCGAAGAGGCCTCCTTCGTGGCGACCGGCGGCTCCATTCCGCTGGTCAACGGCCTGGCGAAGGCGGCACCCGGCGCCGAGGTCCTGCTCTTCGGCGCCCAGGACAGCATGTGCAATCTGCACGCCCCGAACGAACGCGTCCTCCTCTCCGAGCTGCGCAACACCGTCGTCGCCATGGCGGCCTTCGTGCGTGAGTACGCCGCCGACTTCGCTGGCGTCACCGAAAACGGGAAGAGCGGCGCATGAGCACTACCGTCACCGACCCCGGCACCGAAGAGCCGCGGCACAAGCCGAAGTTCACCTTCCCCAGCGCCCTGACCATCCTCGCGATCGTCACCGTCGCCGTCTGGCTGCTCGCCTTCCTCATCCCGTCCGGCGCCTACGACCGCGACGACAAGGGCGCCCCCGTCCAGGGCAGCTACCACCGCGTCGACTCGGACCAGACCTTCGTCGACCGGCTCAACGACCTCTTCCTCGCCCCGGTCAACGGCCTGTACGGCATCCAGGACGAGAAGTCGGGCGTGGTCGGGCCCGACCTGGCCGGTGAGCTGTACGGCAGCGCGGGCGTCTTCCTGTTCGTGCTCGCCATCGGCGCGTTCATCACCGTCGTCTTCGCCACCGGCGCCCTCGACCGCGGCATCGGCCGCCTCGCCCACCGGCTGCGCGAGCGCGGCGCGATGCTGATCGCGGGGGTGATGCTCGTCTTCTCCGTCCTCGGCACCGTCGAGGGCTTCGCGGAGGAGACACTCGGCTTCTACGGCCTGATCGTGCCGCTGATGCTCGCCCTCGGCTACGACCGCATGGTCGCGGTCGGCGCGATCATCCTGGGCGCCGGGATCGGCGTGCTCTGCTCCACGGTCAACCCGTTCGCGACCGGCGTCGCCTCGTCCGCCGCCGACATCTCGCTCGGCGACGGCATCATCCTGCGGTTCGCGATGTGGATCGTCCTGACCGCGGTCACCATCGCCTACGTCATCCGCTACGCGAAGCGCGTACGGAAGAACCCGGCCCGCTCCCTGTCCGGCTTCCTGCCCGGCGACCGGGAGCAGACCGCCGCCGACGCGGGCGAGGTGCCGGAGCTGACCCGTCTGCACAAGGCCGTGCTCGTCCTGGTCGCGCTCGTCTTCGCGTTCATGATCTTCTCGGTGGTGCCCTGGTCGAGCGCGCTGACGGGCGACGCGGACGCGAAGCCGTACGGCTTCGAACTGGGCTGGTCCTTCCCGCAGTTGGCGGCGCTCTTCCTCGTCGCGGCCGTACTCGTCGGGTGCGTGGCACGGATGGGCGAGCAGAAGCTCAGCTCGACCATCACCCAGGGCGCGGCCGACTTCATCTCGCCCGCGCTGGTCATCGTGCTCGCCCGCGGCGTCACGGTGATCATGAACAACTCGAAGGTCACGGACACCGTCCTGCACTCGATCGAGGGCGTGGTGAAGGGCACGTCCTCCGGCCTCTTCGCGATCATCGTCTTCGTCGTGAACCTGCCGCTCGCCTTCCTCATCCCGTCCACCTCGGGCCACGCGACCCTCGCCATGCCGATCCTCGCCCCGCTCGCCGACTTCGCCGGGGTCTCGCGCTCCGTCGTCGTCACGGCCTGGCAGGCGGCGAGCGGCTGGATGAACCTCTGGGTCCCGACCACGGCCGTGACCATCGGCGGCGTCGCACTCGCGAAGGTCGGTTACGACAAGTACCTGCGCTTCGTGTGGCCGCTGCTCGCCATCCTGTTCGTCCTGATCTGCGCCTTCGTGGCGCTTGGAGCGGCTCTCACATGACAACGAAAGCACCAGCCACCGCCACGCCCGCCGCGGCCCGCCCCTCGGCCGCGGCCTACCGCAACCTCCTCGTGGCCACCGTCGGGTTCACCCTCACCTTCTGGGCGTGGGACCTGATCGCACCGCTCGGCAGCGACTTCGGGGAGCGGCTCGGGCTCTCCTCCTTCGCGCAGTCCCTGCTGGTCGCCGTGCCGGTCATCGTCGGCTCGCTCGGCCGCGTCCCGGTCGGCGCGCTCACCGACCGCTACGGCGCCAAGCTGATGTTCCCGCTGGTCTCGGCGCTCACCATCGTGCCGGTGCTGCTGATCATCCCGGCCAAGGACAACTACGTCGCGATGCTCGCGGTCGGCTTCCTGCTCGGCCTCGGCGGGACGACGTTCGCGATCGGCATCCCGCTGGTCAACTCCTGGTTCCCGCCCGCGCACCGCGGCTTCGCGCTCGGCGTCTTCGGCATGGGCATGGGCGGTGTGGCGCTCTCCGGCTACTTCACGCCCCGTATCTCCAAGCACGGCGAGAACCTCCCGTTCCTGGTCGTGGCCATCGCCCTCGCGGCGTTCGCGGTGATCGCGGCGCTGCTCATCAGCGACCGCCCCGACCGGCCGGTGCCGACGAGCCCCCTCACCACCCGCCTCGGCGAGGCGGGGCGGCTGCGGGTGACGTGGGAGCTTTCCGCGCTGTACGCGATCGGCTTCGGTGGCATCGTCGCCTTCGGGGTCTATCTGCCCACGTACCTGAAGACCTGGTACGACCTCTCGCCGACCGACGCGGGCACCAAGGCGGCCGGGTTCGCGCTGGTCACGGTCATCTTCCGGCCCGTCGGCGGCTGGCTGTCCGACCGCATGCACCCTGCCTCCGTCACCTCGGTCGCGCTGGCCGTCGTCGCCGTCTTCGCCATCGCCCAGGCCTTCGAACCCTCGCTGAACCCGGGCGGCACGATCTGCTTCCTGGTCATGGCGGCTGGGCTCGGCACCGCGAGTGGCAGCGTCTTCGCACTCGTCTCCCAGGTGACACCACAGGCGCAGGTCGGCTCCGTGACCGGGATCGTGGGAGCGATGGGCGGCCTCGGAGGCTTCGTGCCACCGCTGGTCATGGGAGCGATCTACAGCGCCAAGGACTCGTACTCGATCGGGTTCATGCTGCTCTCGGACCTGGCGCTCGCGGGCTGCGTATACGCGTACGGGCGGATGCGGGGGCTGCGGGCCTCGTGACGGGGCGGGCCGGGCCGGGCTGGGAGTCCAGCCCGGCCGGCTGGGGTCCGAGGCGGAGTTCCGCGGAGGACTAGCCCTCTTCCTCTTCGCCGAAGAGATGCCGCACCGTGGAGCGGTAGTTGGTCCGCACGTGGGCCAGCGCCACGCCCCGCGCGCGCTCCGCGTCCCCGGACGCCACCGCCTCGTACAACTCCCGGTGTTCCGCGAGGAGATGCGTCCACTCCTCGTTGCGCCGCGTCATCCACCGGAGGCGCCCGTCCACCGGCTCCATGACCGAGGTCAGCAGGCCGTTGCCCGCCATCGCGAGCAGGCGGTCGTGGAAGCGCGTGTTGATGTCCGTGATCGACTCGGCGTCCGCCGTGCGCGTCGCCTCGGCCGCGCTGTCGAGGAGCGCGGAGAGCTCCGCGAGGCCCTCTTCGGTGGCACGCTCCGCCGCGCGCCCCGTCGCGAACACCTCCAACGCCTCGCGCAGCTCGAAGAGTTCGGCCACGTCGGTGCGGGTCAGCCGGCGGACCACGGTCCTGCGCGGGGTCTCGAAGGTGACGAAGCCCTCCGCGACCAGCGCCCGGATCGCCTCGCGGACCGGAACCCTGGACACCCCCAGGCGCTCCGCGAGCTCGCGTTCCACCAGGCGGTCGCCCGGTCCCAGGCGTCCGGCGATGATGTCCTGCCGCAGCTCGGCGAGCACTCGTTCGCGTACGGCGGCCAGCGGCTGTTCCACGGTCGTCATGGGGTCCATCATTGCCGAACCGCGCGTCGATTTACCGATTCGTAACCGCAGGGACATTGCCGGGCGCCTGCGGGAGCGGGAGCATGTCGGAATCTTTGGTATACCAAAACTTGGTATACCAAAGAGTGCCGCACCTCCGTCCCCCTCGAAGGAGGCCCCGTGTCCCTCACTCCCGTGACACCCACCCAGCGCGCCGACTCCCCGGGCGCCGCGACCGGCTTCGTCCCCGATCCCCGCCTCACCAACGAAGACCTCGCCCCCTCCGCCGAACGCAAGTGGAAGGTCTTCGACCTCTTCGCCCTGTGGATGTCGGACGTCCACAACCTGGGCAACTACACGTTCGCGGCGGGCCTGTTGGTCCTCGGTCTGAACGTCTGGCAGATCTTCACCTCCCTGCTCGTCGGCTTCGTGCTCATCTACGTCGGAATGAACATGATGGGGCGCATCGGTCAGCGCCACGGCGTGCCGTTCCCTGTCGTCAGCCGCATCAGCTTCGGCGTCTGGGGCGCCAACATCCCCGCCCTGATCCGGGCCGTGATCGCCATCATGTGGTACGGAATCCAGACCTATCTGGCGTCCATCGCGGTCAACGTCATGCTGATCGCCGCCTTCCCGGGTCTCGACGCGTGGACCGAACACTCCTTCCTCGGGCTGCACGCCCTCGGCTGGTGTTCGTTCGTCGCCCTCTGGCTCGTGCAGGGGCTGATCATGACCCAAGGCATGGAATCCGTACGGAAGTTCCAGGACTTCTGCGGGCCCGCCATCTGGGTCGTGATGATCGCCCTCGCGGTGTGGATCCTCTGGAAGGCCGGCTGGACCATCTCGCTCACCAACACCCCCCACCCGGTCTCCACCGGTGAGCAGGTGCGGCAGTGGTTCGGCGCCATCGGTCTCATCCTCGCCACCTACGGCACGCTGATGCTCAACTTCTGCGACTTCTCGCGCTTCGCCCCCGACTACCGCACCGTCAAGCGCGGCAACTTCTGGGGCCTTCCCATCAACTCCACGGCCTTCGTGATCCTCTCCGTCATCGTCACCGCGGGCAGCCTGGAGGTCTTCGGCAAGGCCATCACCGACCCCGCCGAACTGGTCGCCGAGATCGGCAACACCTGGGTGCTGATCTTCGGGGCCCTCACCTTCGCCGTCGCCACGATGGGCGTGAACATCGTGGCCAACTTCGTTTCGCCTGCCTACGACCTGGCCAACGTCTGGCCGCAGAAGATCACCTTCAAGATCGGCGGCATCATCTCGACGGTCGCCGCGCTGCTGGTCACCCCGTGGAACCTCTACTCCAACCCGACCGTCGTGAACTACTTCCTCGGCGGGCTCGGCGCCTTCCTCGGACCGCTGTTCGGGATCATCGCGGTCGACTACTTCTGGGTGAAGCGTGGCCGCATCGACGCCGATGCGCTCTTCAAGGCCGAGCCCGGATCGCCCTATTACTACAAGCGGGGCGTCAACCCGAAGGCGCTGGGGGCCTTCGTGCCGACGGCCGGCGTCGCCGCGGTGTGCGCGCTCGTGCCGTTCTTCGACTACGTCGCGCCGTACTCCTGGTTCATCGGGACCGCCACGGCCGCACTGCTGTACGCGGCGCTGTGCCGCGCCGAGCGGGCCGCGGGGGGTGCGGGAGCGGCGGGGGCTGCGGGGATTGCGGGGCCTGCGGGGCCTTCCACCGAATCCGTCGCCGGCGACGAGGAGGCCTAGTGCACATCGTCGTCACCAACTGCAACACCACGCGGGCGATGACCGAGGAGATCGTGCGGGGTGCCGCGGCGGCGGCCGCCCCCGGCACCACGATCACGGGACTCACCCCCGCCTGGGGCCCCGAGTCCGCCGAGGGGTGGCTCGACAGCTACCTCTCGGCGGCCGCCGTCCTGGACACCCTGCGCGGCTACGAAGAACCCTGCGACGCCGTGGTCATGGCCGGGTTCGGCGAGCACGGGCGCGAGGGCGCCCGGGAACTCCTCGACGTGCCCGTCGTCGACATCACCGAGGCCGCCGCGCATCTCGCCTGCCTGCTCGGGCGGCGGTACGGCGTCGTCACCACCCTCGACAGGACGCGCGGCCAGATCGAGGACAGCCTGCACGCGGCGGGCGTCGCGCAGAACTGCGCGGCGGTGATCGGGACCGGGCTCGGCGTCCTGGACCTCGGGGACTCCGAGGTCACCGCCCGAGCCTTCCTGACCGCCGCCGAACGGGCCCGCGACATGGGCGCCGAGGTCCTGGTCCTCGGCTGCGCGGGGATGACCGGCCTCCAGGAGAAGGTCGGCACGGCCCTCGACATGCCGGTGGTCGACGGAGTCGCGGCAGCGGTGAAACTAGCCGAGTCCCTGATCACCCTGAACCTGACCACAAGCCGAACGGGCGGCTACGCCAAACCCCTTCCCAAGGGGCGGACTTGGGGGCGGGGGTGGGGTGGTTCTTTGTAGGGGGCAAGTGCCGGGCTGGGGTTGGGCGGGTGTGGTTCGGTGGTCGTGGCAAGCGTTCGCGGGCAGCCGGTACTTGAGGGCCAGGTTCGGGGTGGGGGTGGAGCGGCCCTTCGTAGGTGGTCGGGCGTCGGGGCGGGGTTGGGCGGGCTCGGGTCGGCGGTCGTGCCAAGCGTGCGCGGGCGGCAGGTACTTGAGGCGCGGGCTTGAGGTGGGAGTGGAGCGGCTCCTCGTGGGTGGGTGGTTGTCGGGTCTGGGCTGGGGGGCGCGGGTCGGTGGTCAGGGCAAGCGTTCGCGGGTGGCGGGTACTTGGGGTGTGGGCCCGGGGTGGGTGCTCGGGCCGCCGTCGGAGTGATTCTTCCGGTGATCTGTCGCCCGTCCGGCGGTGCAGGGGGCATGGCGGCGCTGTGGCCGCCGCAGACTCCGGGGAACGCGCCGGGCCCGTCCGGCGCCGAGCAACTGGAGGTGCCCGGTGTCGCCGTCGCAGCCGCCCTTCCGATCACCCGGCCGAGCCCGCCCCCGCCTCGCCCGACTCCTCGCCGCCACGCTCCTGGTGAGCGCGGTGGTCTCCGGCGCCGCTCAGGCCGGCGCCGCTCAGGCCGACGGCGGCGGCCCGCGTGACGGGGACGGGCCCGCGGCCGTCCCGGCGGCTACCGACTTCTGGGTCGATCCGAACAGCGCCGCCGCCCGCCAGGTCACCGCCTGGCGAAGCCAGGGCCGGGTCGCCGACGCCCAGCTCATCCAGCGCATCGCGGGGCGCCCCCAGGCCGTCTGGCTGTACGGCGCCGACCCCGGGCCCACCGCCCGCGCGGTCACGCTGGCGGCCACCGAGGCGCGACGCACCCCCGTACTCGTCGCGTACTTCATCCCGCACCGCGACTGCGGTGACTACTCCAGCGGCGGGGCGACGACCGCGGCGGAGTACCGGACGTGGGCCGACGAACTCGCCGCGGGCATCGGCGACCGCGCCGCGTACGTCATCGTCGAACCGGACGCCGTCGCGCAGGAGATCGCGGGCTGCGCGAAGGCCGACGCCGACGAGCGGTACGGCCTGCTCGCCCACGTCGTCGACCGGCTCAAGGCCCGGCCGCACACCAAGGTCTACCTGGACGCGGGCAACACCGGCTGGATCCCCGACGAGCGGCGCCTGGTCGCCCCGCTGCGGCAGTCCGGGGTCGACAAAGCCGACGGCTTCGCCGTCAACACGTCCAACTATCATACGAACGCCGAGAGTTCGGAGTACGGGCACCGCATCGCCGCGGCACTCGGCGGCAACAGCCACTTCGTCGTGGACAGCAGCCGCAACGGAAACGGTCCCTACACCGACAGCACCGACGAACCCTGGTGCAACCCCCCGGGCCGCGCCCTCGGCACCCCGCCCACCACCGCCACCGGCGACCCCGCCCTCGACGCCTACCTGTGGATCAAGCGTCCCGGCGAGTCCGACGGGACGTGCCGGGGCGGGCCCAAGGCGGGGCAGTGGTGGCCGGAGTACGCGCTGGGGCTCGCGAGCAGGGCCCGGCAGGTCGGTTAGGGGCGCGGGCCCGGGACCACGGCCGTGGCGGTGATCTCGACCAGCTGGCCGGGGTAGCCGAGGCACGTCGTACCGAGCAGCGTCGAGGTGTGCGGGCCCTTCGCGAGCAGGTCGGAGGCGCGGATCACCTCCCATGCCTCGGTCAGCGGGCCGGGCTCGGAGCTCACGACGTACACCGTGCTGGCCACCACCTGCGTCAGATCGCTGCCGATCGCGCGCAGGGCCTCGTCGAGATTGGCGATGACCTGGCCGGTCTGGCGCGCCACGTCTCCTGGTCCGACGAGGTTTCCCTCGGGGTCCAGCGGCACGGACCCCGCCATGAAGGCAAGCGTGGTGCCGGCTTCGACGAGGGCGGCGTGGGCGTAACCGGGCGGCGGGAAGAGGGTGGGCACGACCGTGCGCTGCGTGGTGGTCATGGGGCCGATCCTGGGGGAGCGGGGTGCGGGGGCGCATCCGAATTCCGCCGGGGCGGGTGGCGTCGGCCGGGCCGCCCGGCGCCTGCTGCGGGGCGGCTGGCCTAGGCTGAGGTGCGGGAATGGCGCATGAGTGACTGAGGGTGAGCGAGGTGGTGCACGTGAGGGCGGGGAACGCCGCGAACACGGACGCCGCCGACGCCGGCCCTCCCGCCGACGCCGAGCGGCTGCTCGCGGAACTCGTGCGGTCGTGCGCCGCGGTGTTCCTACCGGCCGAGGTCCCGAGGGAGGGACGGATCGCGTTCTGGGCTCCGGAGGGTACGTCTGGACGGGCCCTGGCCGGGGTTCGTGGTGCTGTCGGGGGCGGGCTGGCTGGCTCAGCGGGGAGTGGGCCCGGAGCCGGGGAGGTGTTGGGGGCTGGTGCTGCCGGGGGTGAGGAGCTTGGAGCCGGGGAGGCGTTGGGGTCTGGTGCTGCCAGGGGCGGGGGGCCTGAATTCGGCGCGGCGAGGCTGTCTGGTGTTGCCGGGGGTGAGGAGCTTGGAGCCGGTGCGGCGAGGGGGTCTGGTGCTGCCGGGGGTGAGGGGCCTGAAGTCGGCGCGGCGAGGCTGTCTCGTGCTGCCGGGGGCGAGGAGCCTGCGGCCGGCGCGGCGAGGCCGTCTGGTGCTGCCGGGCGCGGTGCGCCTGGTGTTGGCAACGCCCGGTTTTCCGGTTCTGCCGGTGGCGGAGTAGCTGGTGCCGGTGTGACCGGTGTGACCGGTGTGACCGATGTGGCTGATGCGGTCGCTGTGGCCGGAGCCGCGGCTGAGGCCTCTCCCGCTGGTGGCGCCGTCAGGCGGGGCGTGCCGCCCGGCCGGGAGAATCCGCCGGTCCGTGGCGTCGACGAGGAGATCTCCGTCGTACGCCCCCACGGCAAGGGCGTCCGTACGCGCACCGTCCCCGCGTGGACCCTGCCCGTGGCGGAAGCCCTCCCGCTCCTACTGCGCGCCGCGTCCCCGCACCCCGCCGTGGCCTGCTGGGCCGCCGCCGCCCGGCACGCCCTGCACCTGGCCGCGCGGGGCAGGCTGCTGCCCGGACTGACCGGCGATGATCTCGACGCGTGGCGGGCGGGGCCGCTGGACGCCGCCGACGTCACGCAGCTGCGGGCCATCGCCGCGGCGATGCCGGCCGAGGCCCACGCCGTACCGCTGCCCGGCAGCAGGCCCCTCCTGCTTCCCGAGCCCTTCGCCCTGGTCAGGGCCTTCGTCGACGCCGTGGTGGACACCCTGCCGCGTACGCCCGCCGCCGCGCACGCGGTCGGCGCGCCCTTCGCCGCGCGCGAGCCGCAGCGGTTGCCGGGCGCGCGTGAGTGGGCCGCGGAGGTGGCTGCCGGGATGGACGCCGGCGTACGGGTGTCCCTGCGGCTCGACCTGCAGGCGCACGAGGTGTTCGACGGGGCGACGGATGACGGGCCCGGCGGCGTACCTGGGGGCGTACCTGAGGATGTTCCTCACGGCAGGCGGACGGAGGGTGCCGGCGAAAGCATGGCCAGCCCGGCCGCGGCCGTCGTGCAGGTGCACAGCCTCGCCGACCCCACCCTCGTGGCGGACGCGTCCCAACTCTGGTCCGGCGCCGACCACTTCGGCCCGCGGGCCCGCGTGGACACACTCCTCGCGGTGCGGCGCGCGGCCCGCGTATGGCCGCCGCTGAGCCGCCTCCTCGAACGGCCACTGCCCGACGTACTACCCCTGAGTGAAGGGGAGTTGTACGAGCTCCTCGGCACGGCGGCGACCAGGCTCGCTGCCGCCGGCGTGGCCGTGCACTGGCCCCGCGAGCTGACGCGCGGCCTGACGGCGACCGCGGTCGTACGCCCCGCACCCGGCACGGCGGCCGACAACTTCGACTTCTTCAAGACCGAGCAACTGCTGGAATTCAGATGGCAGTTGGCGCTCAGTCCGGAGGACGGCGACGGCGAGGGCGACGGCGCCGGGGGTCCCCTCACCGAGGCGGAGATGGACATCCTCGCGGAGGCGCACCGCCCCGTCGTACGCCTCCGTGACCAATGGGTCCTGGTCGACCCCGAACTCGTACGCAAGGCGCGCAAGCGGGATCTGGGTCTCCTGGACCCGGTGGACGCGCTGTCCGTCGCGCTGACGGGGACGGCGGAGGTGGAGGGCGAGCGCGTCGAGGCGGTGCCCATCGGCGCCCTGGCCCGCCTGCGGGAACGCCTGACCGACGACCTGCGCACCGTCACCCCGCCGCCCGCGCTCGCCGCCACCCTCCGCGACTACCAGCTCCGGGGCCTTGCCTGGCTGGACCGCATGACGTCCCTCGGCCTCGGCGGCTGCCTCGCCGACGACATGGGCCTCGGCAAGACGGTCACGCTGATCGCCCTCCACCTGCACCGGGCCAGGCCGGAGCCGACGCTGGTGGTCTGCCCGGCCTCGCTCCTCGGCAACTGGCAGCGGGAGATCGAGCGATTCGCGCCGGGCGTCCCCGTGCGCCGCTTCCACGGGGCGGGCCGCAGCCTGGACGGCGACCTGGACGGCGGCTTCGTCCTGACGACGTACGGAACGATGCGTACGAGCGCCTCCGAACTGGCCGCCCACACCTGGGGGTTGGTCGTGGCGGACGAGGCCCAGCACGTCAAGAACCCGCACGCGGCGACGGCGAAGGCGCTGCGCACGATCCCCTCGGCGGCACGCGTCGCCCTCACCGGCACCCCGGTCGAGAACAACCTCTCCGAGCTCTGGGCCCTCCTTGACTGGACGACGCCGGGCCTGCTCGGCCCGCTCAAGGCGTTCCGGGCCCGCCACGCCCGCCTGGCGGAGGGCGGCGAGTTCGCCGAGAACGACGAGGCGATGGCCCGCCTCGCCCGCCTGGTGCGGCCCTTCCTCCTGCGCCGCAAGAAGTCCGATCCGGGCATCGCCCCGGAGCTGCCTCCCAAGACGGAGACGGACCACCCGGTGACGCTCACCCGCGAGCAGGCGTCGCTTTACGAGGCGGTCGTACGCGAGACGCTCGCCCGCATCGAGGCGTCCGAGGGCATCGCGCGCAGGGGCCTGGTCATGAAACTGCTGATGGCGCTCAAGCAGATCTGCAACCACCCGGCGCAGTACCTGAAGGACGGCGCGATCGCCACGCGCGCGGGCCGCTCGCGCTCGGGGAAGCTGGAGCTCCTCGACGAACTCCTCGACACCATCCTGGCGGAGGACGGTTCCGTACTGATCTTCACGCAGTACGTGGAGATGGCCCGCCTCCTCGAGTCGCACCTGTCGGGGCGCGGCATCGGCACCCAGCTCCTGCACGGGGGTACGCCGGTCAAGCGGAGGGAGGAGATGGTGGACCGCTTCCAGTCGGGCGAGGTCCCCGTGTTCCTCCTCTCCCTCAAGGCCGCCGGCACCGGCCTCAACCTCACCCGTGCGGGCCACGTCATTCACTACGACCGCTGGTGGAACCCGGCGGTGGAGGAGCAGGCCACGGACCGCGCCTACCGCATCGGCCAGACCCAGCCGGTCCAGGTCCACCGCCTGATCACGGAGGGCACGGTGGAGGACCGCATCGCCGAACTCCTGGCGGCGAAGCAGGTGTTGGCGGACGCGGTACTCGGCGAGGGCGGCGAGTCGGCGCTCACGGAGCTGTCGGACGCGGACCTGGCGGACCTGGTGTCGTTGCGGAGGGTGTTGTGAGGGGCGGGCGTGCGGGCGGGCGCGTCTTTCCTCCGCTGCCCCAACACTCCGATCTGCAGGCGCCGTTCGCCACCTCCTGGTGGGGGAACGCGTGGATCGGCGCACTGGAGGGGACCTCGCTCGACGCGGGACGGCTCACCCGTGGCCGGGCCTACGCCCGCGAGGGGCACGTCGACACGATCACGGTGGCGCCGGGCCGCATCGTGGCGTACGTACACGGAAGCCGCCCGCGTCCTTACCGCGCCGAGATCCGTATGCGCACCCTCGCGCCCGAGGACTGGGACCGCTTCCTGGACGCGGTGGCCACGGAACCCGCGCACATCGCGGCGCTCCTGGACAAGGACATGCCGCACGCGCTGGTGGACGCGGCCGAACGCTCCGGGGTCCAACTCCTGCCGGGTCCGGGCGACTTGGTACCCTCCTGCACCTGCCCGGATCACGGCCGCCCCTGCAAGCACGCGGCTGCCCTCACTTACCAGACGGCCCGACTCCTCGACGCCGACCCCTTCGTGCTCCTGCTCCTGCGCGGCGGGGACGAACAGGAGCTGCTCGACGAGCTGGCCCAGCGCAACGCGCACCAGGCGGCGCGCGAGCAGGCCCCCGGCACGCGGGGTACGACCACCGCAGCGCTCCCCGGCACCCTGGCCCGGGACGTCCTTGCCACGCAGTACCGCCCCCCGCTCCCACCTCCGGCGGCGGCGCCCGCCCACCCGGGCGAACCCCCGCTGCTCCCGTCGGTCCCGGGCGCTCCCAGCCCCACCTCCCTGGAGTTCCTGGCCACGGACACGGCGAACCGGGCCCACGCGCACCTGACCACGGGCGCGGACCCCTTTCCCACCGCCGACCCCTGGCACGACGCGGTCCGCCTCGCGGCCTCCCACCCCGGCCTCACGGGCCGCCGCAGCTTCAGCCGCCAGTTCGCCGAGCTGGCCCAGTCGGTGGACCACACCCCGGCGGACCTCGCCCGCGCGGCGGCGGCCTGGCGCCAGGGCGGCGAGGAGGGCCTGGCGGTCCTGGAGTCCCCGTGGGACCCTCCGGCGGGCCCCTTCGACCGGGCGAGGGGCGCGTTGCTCGCGGCGGACCTCCCCCGCATGACGATCCACCGCAACCAACTCACGGACGCACAGGGCTCCTTGCAGCTCCGCTTCGGCCGTGACGCCCGCTGGTACCCGTACCGGAGCGAGCCGGGCCGTGACGACTGGTGGCCGGAGGGGGAGGCGGACGCGGATCCGGTGGGGGCTCTGACGGCGATGGTGGGACCGTAGGGCACAGTGGTCCGCGACTTGACGTCGTAACTGCTGTTGCTGACGAAACCGGGGGTGGGGGAGCTGTGGACTGGGGGACGCTGGTCGCCGCGGTGGGCGGTGGTTTCATCGCCATCACCGGCACGGTTCTGGCCGACCACTTGCGTCATCGCCACGAGGCGGACCGCGGCCTCAACGAGCGGCGGAGAGCGGTCTACATCGAGTTCATCAGCGCCGCGGAGGGGTGTCACTCGCGGCTGCGGCAGATCGCGCAGGGGCCTGGTGCGGCGGGAGGCGCCGGGGAAGACGCCGGGGAGGGCGGGGACCTCGACGCGGTCACGCGCGCGGCACTGACGGAAGCCAAGATCTACGAGGTGCGGGAAAGACTCTTCATCGACGCGAGCTCCGCGGTGGCCGGCGCGGGACAGGTGATGTTCGAGCGGCTCCGCGCACTGAGGAAGGCGGTCGCCACCGGCGCCACGCAGACATCACCCGCCTTCCACGCCGCCTACCACCCGTACATCGGCAGCGTCTGGGGCTATCGCGTCGCCGTACGCAAGGAACTCGACGGCCAGTCCCTCTCACCCGAGGAGTTCGGCTGGTCCAGCTGGGACGGCAGGGACCGCTGCCCGCTGTGCTCGGGGGAGCCACAGGGCGGCGGATGACGGCAACGCCTTGTCGCCTCGCGCAGGGTGCGCTGATACACGGAAACTCCCGGCCCAGAACTGCTCTGCTGCATGCCTCACCTTCGGCTCGGCAACCCGCGGATTTCATCACCCAGCTCCGGCACGGTGATCTCGTGGCCCCGGCTGAAGCTCTTGACCGTTGCGTGGCTTTCGCGCTTCGGGACGCGTGAGGCGTAGCAGGTCTCCGTCTGCCTGCATTGGGGGCAGAACGTATACGTGACGAAGGGGGAGAGGGGCACCCGGCCTTCCGGGGCGAGCAAGTAGAACGCGTCGCCGGCGACGGGCTCGTTCCACTCGTACGTCTGGCGTTCGAAGACAGGGTGGTCGCCGGTCGCGTTCCGCGCCACGACATGGAAGTTCCGCGTTCTCTGCCGGTAGTCACACGACGCGATGCACAGCCAGGGAATTTCTTCCAGGAACTGGGCTGCCCGCAGGGCGTGTTCCAGGAATTCTTTGCACTCCGCCACGCGCAGCGCGGACTCGGGCTGGCTGAGCGGCTTGTCGCCGTGGGCGGTGCGATTCCGTTCGGCCTTCAGAGCGCTGAGGTCGTCGACCATGTCCGCCACGCCTGAGGAGAATGGCGCGGGCAACAGCTGTGGGTGCTCCGTGGCCTCGTCGCAGACCCGGTGGAGACCGACTGTCCACGTGCCGAACATGGCACCCCGTCCGACATAAGCGTTCCTCAGCTCGGACAGGACACCAGACCCTGCGTCCCTGCCCGGTTGGTGCAACAGCGCGGCCGCCGTGACGCACACGGTGAGGGCGAGGTTCTCGGCGGCGTCGAGCATCGCCTCGTACTGGTCCTTGGGGGTGTCCGCCTGCTGGAGCGCGCGGACGGAGCGGGCGACCGGGTGCGGCAGGGTCTGCCTCGCGCGAGTCAGTACCCGGGACGTGTTCACCGGGTCGGAGTTGTCCCTGCGCGGAGGCGATACGGACGCGGGAGCGGGGTGGGACGGGGCTCGTACGTCCTTGGCCACGGGCTCCGCGGGGGCCTGCGTTCCCTGGACCGGTAGAGGTGCGAACGTGCGGTTCGGATGCGCGTTCGTTAATGCGCCGTGCGTACGCCATCTTCTCCGTCTGATCCAAAGCCGAATCCACGCCGGTAATACGCCGAACAAGGCGGTGAGCGTGATGGTGGCCAGCAAAGTGTCCAGCCATGCGGGCATGCCGCGCGGTTCGTCGCTCGTTCCGATGGCGAAAGCCGTCATCACCACCATGAAGGCGGTCGTCCAGGCCGCCCAGTCCCGGTACAGCGGGGCGTCGTAGAGCCTGAGCACCGTGTTGCGTCGCCTCACCGGCGGCAAGGGGGGAGGTGACGGTGGCATGAGTCCGAAGCCGCTGCTCATGTAGACAATGGTGCCGACGAATATGACGGACAACTAGGCTCTGGTGCCGTTTAGTTGAGATTCCGGGCGCAATTCGCGCGCGCCGCCGGGATGCCGCCGCCGGTGATTCCTCGCCCGTCTTCGTCCCTCTTCCTTCGCCCCTCTTCGCCCGTCGCGCGTTCGTTAACCGTCACATCGACGCAACGCGCCCGTTCCTCTTTCTCCAGAGTCGGCGTTTACGGTTGATCACGAGCCCAGGCCGATGTCGTCCGGCGGCGTCCATCCGTCCATGCACGCCCGATGACGACACAGGAGCACGGTGAGTCCGGTGATCCCGCCCGCAGTTTCCCTTCCGCCGTGGCTTGGACATGCCCTGCGTGCGCAGCGGGGGCCCGTGCCGTGGCATGCCGTGGTGCGGGGGGCGTTGGCGGCGGGGCCGTTGCTGGGTGCGGGGGTGCTCTGCGGGCGGGTTTCCGTGGGGGTCGTGGCCGCGCTCGGGGCCATGCTGGCCGGGATCAACGACCGGCCCGGGAGTCGGCGGGTCGCCGTGCGGCGGCTCGGCGTGCCCGCGGTTGCCGGTGCGGGTGGGCTTGTTTTCGGGGCCTGCGTCGTCGAGGCAGGGGGAGGGCCGTATCTGCTTCCCGTGGTGTTCGCCCTGCTGGGACTCCTCGCCGGTGCTTTCAGCGCTGTGGGGCCCGTTGCCTCCGCCAGTGGTACGCAGCTGCTTGTCGCCGCCGCCGTCGGAGCCGGGATGCCGTTGCCCGAACCCGGGTGGCAGCGGGCGTTGTTCTTCCTGGGCGGAGCCGCGTGGCTGATTGCCCTGCGGCTTCTGTTGCCCTCGCCCGGCAGCCGCAAGGGAATCGCCCGGCCCTACCGCCTCGACGGCGAACGCGCCGCCGTGTCCGCGGTCTACGAAGCCGTCGCCGCGCTTCTCGACTCCGCGGGCACCGCCGACTCCACCGCCCGCCGCGCAGCCCTCACCGCAGCGCTCGACCACGCCCAGGACGCCCTCTCCGGGCCGCGTCTGCGCAGGCGCGCCGCCTCGGCCGCCGAGCGGCGACTGCACGCGCAGTACTTCGCCGCGCTGCCCCTCGGCGAGGCGGCGACCGCGCTCGCCTGGGCCGGTGAACCGCTCCCGCCCCGCACGGGCGAGGGTCCGCGCCGCCTCGCCGCCGCCCTCCGCGACAGCGTCCCCAGCGGTCCGCTGCCCGCGCCCGCCCGCTCCGGCGCCGGGCTCCGCGCCCTCGACGACGCGCTGCTGCACGCCGCCGAAGCCTTCGACAGCGGCACCGCGCGGCCCCCGCACGGCAGGCGGCGCGGCCCCGTCGACGTACTGCGGACGGCGGCCGGGCCCGGTGGGCGCGAGTACGGCGTGCGGGTCGCGCTCTGCTTCGGGGCGAGCGCCGCGGTCGCGCAGGCCCTGCAGCACCCGCACTGGTACTGGCTGCCCGCCACCGCAGTCTTCCTGGTCAAGCCCGACCTCGGGCCGCTGGCGTCCCGCGTCCTGTGCCGCGCCCTCGGCACCGTCATCGGCGCCGTCCTCTTCGCGGCGCTCGCCGCCCTGCTGCCACGCCCGGCCGGACTCGTCGCCGTCGTCGCCGTGTGCGGTGCTCTGATCCCCGTGGCCACCCGGCACTTCGCCGCCCAGACCGCCGTCGTCACGGTCCTCGTCCTCGCCCTGGTCATGGTGGGCGGGGAGCCGCAGGCCGCCCGGGGGCGGATCGGCGAGACGCTGCTCGCCTGCGGCATCGTCCTGCTCGTCGGGCATCTGCGCCTGCCGTGGCCCGTGCGGCGCGGTGGTCGCGTACAGGACCGGCTCGCGGCAGCCCGTGCGTGCGCGACCGCTTACCTGCGCCACGTCCTGAGCGGCGCCCACACCGCCGGCCCGACGGGCGCGGATCACCGCGCACATCCCAACCACCGCACCGACCACCGCGCCACCCGCTGGGCCCTACGGCGCGAGGCCTACCGGACGCTGGCCGAGGCCCGCGCCGCGATCGACCTGGCGGCCGCCGAACTCCCCGCCCTGGCCCGGCACTCCCGGGGTTCGGAACAGGTGGCGGCCACCCTCGAACGCCTCGTCGACACCACGACCGCCTGCGCGGTGCACGTCGACGACACGGGACGCCTGCCGCGGCGGCACGCGGAGCGCATCGACGCGCTGCTCGCGGAACTGGAGCTCACGGCGGTGGCGTGACCCCCGAGCGCCGGGCCACGGACAGCGCGGGTCTCAGAAGTCCACCCGCACCCGGTCGTCGAGCCGCGCCACAGAGTCCTGCGCGTACTTCTTCACGTAGTCCTCGCGGATCTCCTCGATCAGACCGTCACGCTTGTGCGCCTGCGACGTCGGATACAGCAGGATCAGCTCGTACGAGCGCTCACGCTCGATCTTGCCGTTCGAGTCCCGCCACTGGCCGCGGCCGTCCTGCACCGTGAGCCCGTCGGGGAACGACGGCGTCACCTCGTCGTCGATGAACCTCATGAACTGCTTGTCGGTCACATCGGGGCCGCCGTCGGGGCGCTCGGTCCCGAAGAGGAGGCGCGTCTCGGTGTACGCGTCACCCCGGGAGATCTGCGACGTGGTGGTCGTGCCGGGCGAGCGCGTGCCGGTGTCGGTGCCGGTGTCGAACGACGCGTACGCGGCCGGGGCGCCGACCGCGAGGACCGTTGCGGCGGCCGCTGTCACGGCGAGACGGGTGCGGGAGACGCGGGAGAGGGTGCGGGACATGGCGGCTGATCCCTTTCGGCGGGGGCAGATCAGGGTCTACGGGCGGGTGGATCTCTGCGTACGTTGATCCATAACGGGCGCAGACGGTAGCCGACACGCCACGCTCCGCGCTCCCTCCCGTACGGCCGCACGGCTGGATATCTCTCCCCACCCGTAAGTCGCCGTCTTCCCCTGCGCCACTCAACCCCCATACGTTGCGGGGGACTTGACCGGAGCGGCGGAGGGGACGGCGGGAATGAGCGCACGAATCGGGATACCAACCGGGATACCTACCGGGACACGTACGAGGACGGGCCTCGCCATGGCCGTCGCGGCAGCCGGCGTACTGGCGTTCGGAACCGCGGGCTCCGCGAGCGGCACCGCCACCTCGGCCGCCGACGACCCCGCCCCGCAGTCGCCGTACGCGTCCACCACGGGCGTGGGCGTCCACAACGCCTACGAGAAGGCGAAGTACCCGTACTTCGCGGACGCGCTCGACTCCGGCGCGGGCATGCTCGAACTCGACGTGTGGACCAATGTGTTCGGCAGCGGCTGGCGGGTCTCGCACAGCAACCCGGTCGGCAACGACAACAACTGCGAGAACGCCGCGAGTCCGGCCGAATTGCGCACCCAGGCCCGCAACCAGAGCCTCGCCGGGTGCCTCACGGACATGAGGAGCTGGCACGACGCCCACCCCGGTCACCGGCCCATCCTCCTCAAAGTGGAGCTGAAGGACGGCTTCCAGGGGAGGAACGGACGCGGCCCCGCCGCCCTCGACACCCTCCTGAAGAGCAAGCTCGGCGACGCCGTCTACCGCCCCGGCCAGCTCATCGGAGGGCACGCCACCCTCGACGACGCCGTACGGAATGACGGCTGGCCCCGGCGTGGGGCTCTCGCGGGCAAGTTCATCGTCGAGCTGATCCCCGGCACCGTGGAGCAGGGCAACCCGGCGGACACCCTGTGGACCGACCGCGAGTACGCCACCCATCTGCGCGACCTCAAGGCCGCCGGACGCCTGGACGATGCCGCCGCCTTCCCCGCCGTGCTCGGCGCCCAGGCGGGCGACCCGCGCGGGCGGTACACGGACGCGACGATCCGCCCCTGGTTCGTGCTGTTCGACGGCGACGCGTCCACGTACGCGGGCGGCACCATCGACACCAAGTGGTACGCCGACCGGCGCTATCTGGTCGTCATGTCCGACGCCCACAACGTCGCCCCGGCCATCGACGCAGTGCACCCGACCGAAACCCAGGCCCGCGACCGCGTCACCCTCCTCGCGCGCGCCAACGCCAGCATCGTCTCGTCGGACTGGTACCCACTGCCGGGCGTCCTGTCGACGGTGCTCCCGCGCGGCTAGCGAGACCTACGGGGCCCGCAGCACCGTGTGCACCAGCGCGGTCCCCGGCGCCGTCCGGCCACCGGGACCCGGCGTGTGCGTCACCGTCTCCGGGGTCAGCTCCTCGCCGCAGTGTCCGCACGTCACGCGGGGGTCGGCGGGCCGGCCGCAGGTGTCGTGGACGGGGCGCAGGGGCGGCCCGGCGCCGTCGGAGCGGTGGCGGTCGCCCCAGGTCATCAGGGTCAGGACGGTGCCGTAGAGCTCCTGGCCCGCGGCGGTCAGGACGTACTCGTGGCGGACCGGCCGCTCCTGGTACGCCCGGCGTTCGACGATGCCCTCGGTGGCCAGGTGGTCCAGGCGGTCCGCCAGGATGTTCGTCGCGATGCCCAGGTCGGCACGCAGATCCTCGTAGCGGTTCAGGCCGAGGAACAGGTCGCGCAGGATCAGCACCGTCCACTGGTCCGCCGTCACGGCCGCCGCGCGCGCCACCGAGCAGTGCATCCGGGCAAAACGTTCGCCTCTCATGGCGCCAAGAGTACTCACTTGCGATGTGCAAGGGACCGCCCTACGGTGAGCGGTGCTGGTCACTTGCGTATGGCAAGCCACCCGGTCACCGGAGGTGCCCCGATGTATCACGCCATCGTCCGCAGGAAAGTCCGGGCCCTCTGGCGTGCCGCCGGCAGCGGCCGGGGCGACTCCGGCGCCGCCGCCGTCGCCATGGCCGCCCCCGACCTGAGGTTCCGCTTCGTCGGCGACGGAGTCCTCGGCGCCGATCTGCGCGGGCGCGACGCCTTCGCCGACTGGTTCGAGCGGGCGGGGCGGTGCATCCCCGGCATGCGGCTCAGCCTCACCGACGTGGTCGTCGCGGGCTGGCCCTGGAGCACCACCGTCGTCGTCCGGCTGCGCATCGAGGCAACCCTCGCCGACGGCAGCCCGTACGAGAACGAGGGCATCCAGTGGGCCAGGATCCGCTGGGGGCGGATGGTGGAGGACACCGTCCTCGAAGACACCCTGCGGCTCGAACAGGCCTGGCGGCGCCAGCAGTCGGCGACGGCCGCGACGGGCTGAGGCCGACGCCTGATCACCCCCACGGACCCCGTCGGAAGGTCCCCAAGGACCCCTAGCGTTCGATCCGTACCCACACCGGCGCGTGGTCCGAGCCCCTCGCGTCCCGGCGCTGCGCCGGATCCCCGTCCTCCACCGACGGCAGCGCGGTCGCCGCCGGACCCGGCACGCCCGTGCCCGCGCCCTTGACCAGATTCAGGAAGCCGCGGCTCACCAGGACGTGGTCGATCAGCTCGCGGCGGCCCGCGTGGACGCGGGAGTGGCGCTGCTCGGGCGGGATGAGCGGGGCCACGTTCCACAGCCGGTGCGCGTCGCCCTTGTCCGGCTTGTCGAAGCCGGGGGTGCCGATCTCGGAGCCGGGCGGGCCGAGCAGGATCTGTGTCGTCGCCGCCGACACCTCGTCGTTCAGGTCCCCGAGGACGACGACGTCGTGCTGACGCCCGTCGCCCTTCAGGAGGCGGTCGGACAGCGAGCGCACCAGCGTGGCCTCCGCCGCACGCCGGTAGAGCGCGTACGCCCCGAAGCGGGCCCGCTCGCCCTCGTCCCGCGGCTGGAACCGGCCGTTGCCGTACGAGAGCAGCTTCGACTTCAGGTGGCAGACGGCCACGTCGAAGAAGAACGCGCGCGTCGTCACCGTCACCGCGAGGACCCCGCGGCCCGCCCGTGTCACCGGCCTGCCCGCGTCGCCGGACTGCACCGGGCGCAACGGTTCGGGGAAGCGGACCTCGTCGGCCACGACGAACACCGGCAGCGTGCTGAGGAAGCCGACGCGGGTGCCGCGCTCGTCCGCGTGCTCCGAGAGCGTGGTGTGCCAGGTGCCCTCCAGCATCCCGGCCAGATCGGACAGGGCCTCCGGGTCGCCGACCTCCTGCACGCCGAGCACGCTCGGGTTCAGCGCCGTGATCGTCGCCGCGAGGGAGGCCAGCTTCGCCTCGTACGCGGCCTTGTCCGTGGGCCCGAACTTTCCGCCGGGCCGGTAGAGGTTCTCCAGGTTCCAGGTGCCGACGAGCATGGCGGGCTCCAACTGTTCGGCGTGGTCGGCGGGTTGACGTCAGCGTGCCCGCGAATCCGGCGACGCGACAGGGCACGGGATGCGCACTCCCCGTACCTTGAAGAGATGACGCCGCCTCCCGCGCACGGCCCCGCCGATCTCGTCATCACGGGCTGCACGGCCCTCGTCCACGACACGGAAGGCCGGATCGGGTTCCTCGACGACGCCGCCGTCGTCGTACGCGGCGGTCGCATCGACGCCGTCACCACTACCCCCGACGTCACCGGACTCCAGGCCGCGGAACGCATCGACGCCCGTGGTCAGGCGGCCCTGCCGGGTCTGATCAACTGCCACACGCACACGCCGATGGTGGCCCTGCGCGGCCTCGCCGAGGATCTGCCGGCGCACGAGTGGTTCAACGACTGGATCTGGCCCATCGAGTCCAACCTGACCGAGCGCGTCGTCGGGCTCGGCGCGCGCCTTGCCTGCGCGGAGATGATCCGGGGCGGCGTGACGACCTTCGCCGACCACTACTTCGCGATGGACACCGTCGCCGACGTCGTGGCGGAGAGCGGGCTGCGCGCCAACCTCGGCGCTGCGTTTTTCTCCTCGCAGGGGCCCGCGGGACGCGCCGCGTCCCTGGAGTTCGCGCTGCGGCAGCGCGGCGCGGCCGGCGGTCGCATCACCACCTCGCTCGCGCCGCACGCCCCGTACACCGTCGACGACGCGGATCTCGCGGCGACCGCGGAACTCGCCCGCGAGCACGGCCTCATGGTCCACCTGCACGCCGCCGAGAACCACGCCCAGACCGACAACAGCCTGGAGCGCCACGGCCGCACCCCCATCGAGGTCCTGCACCGCACCGGACTGCTCGACGTCGACGTCCTCATCGCCCACGGCACCGGCATCCTCGACCGCGACCTGCCCGTCCTCGAGCAGGGCACGGGGCGCATCGCCGTGGCCTCCGCGCCCCGCGGCTACCTGAAGTTCGGCTGGGACACCACGCCCGTGCGCGCCCTGAGCGACATAGGCATCCCCGTCGGACTCGCCACGGACGGCGCCGCGTCGAACAACACCCTGGACGTCTGGGAGTCCATGACGCTCACCGCCCTCGTCCAGAAGTCCACGCGGCGCGACCCGGCCTGGCTGACCGCGCGCCAGGCGCTCGGCCACGCCACACTGCAGAGCGCGCGAGCCGTCGGCCTGGGCGAGGAGATCGGCAGCCTCGCGCCGGGCCGCCGCGCCGACATCGTCCTCGTCGACCTCGCGGGACCGCACACCCAGCCCGTGCACGACCTCGCGGCCACGCTCGTACACAGCGCCCGCGCGTCGGACGTCACCACGACGATCGTCGACGGGCGCATCCTGATGCGCGACCGGCGGCTCCTGACCGTCGACGTGCCCGGGACCGTACGGGAGTTGGCCGCCGAACTGCCCGCCCTGATCGACCGCAGCCACGGGAAACGGATCCAGGAGTACGAGGGCTGAAGAATTCCCCGAAGTTTCTTCGCCGCGACCGATGAGTTCCGGTGAGCGCGCGGGTCACCCCTCGCAGAGGCACGGATCCGAGGGGCGGATCCGCAGGAGGGACTGACGGATCATGCGACTTCCCGACATCGTCACGCGCGAGGAGTGGCTCGCCGCGCGCCAGGAACTGCTCGTCAAGGAGAAGGCGCAGACACGGGCGCGTGACGCCCTCAACGCCGAGCGTCGGCGGCTCCCGATGGTCGAGATCGGCAAGGAGTACCTCTTCGACGGCTCCGACGGCAAGGCCACGCTGTTCGACCTCTTCGACGGCGACGCCCAACTGATCGTCTATCACTTCATGTTCGCTCCGGAGTGGGACGCGGGCTGCCGCAGCTGCTCGGCCTTCCTCGACCAGATCGGACACCTGGCCCATCTGCGGGCCCGCAGCACGAACTTCATCGCCGTCTCCCGCGCGCCCTTCACCAAGATCCTGCCCTTCAAGGCCCGGATGGGCTGGACGGTGCCGTGGTACTCCTCGCACGGCAGCGACTTCAACCACGACTTCGACGCCACCGTCGACGCGGGCGAGGAGTCCCACGAGCAGCCGGGCCTCAGCTGCTTCCTGCGGGACGGCGACCGCGTCTTCCACACGTACTCGACGTACGCCCGCGGCACCGACTGGATCGCCTCCTACTCCAGCCTGCTCGACCTCACCGCCCTCGGCCGGCAGGAGGAGTGGGAGGAGCCCAAGGGCCGGGCGACGGGGCTCGGGGCGCCCGCGGGCAGCGACCGGCTCAGGTATCACGACGAGTACGAGATGTGAGGAACCGGTACAACCAGGTGTCAGGTCCGTCACGTTGCGAGTCCTTTCCACCCCACAGCGCGTTCTTCTCCGAAAGAGTCCATGAGGACTGCCAACGGGGGAACAGAAGGACGATGATGAACAGCCGAGTCGTACTGGAACGCTTTCCGGCCGGTGGGCCGCGAGGATCGTGGCCCGCGGAGGACTTCGCGCGGGCCCGCCGCATGGAGGGACAGCGGGCGGAGGTCGTGATGGACCTCGCGTCCGACGCCTTCCTGGTGATCGTGCGCGAGCCCGTGACGGGCGAGTCCGCTGTCACCGACCTGCCGGAGATAGCCGCCGCGGCATAGAGCCGCCCGCGCCCCTCAGCGCTCGGCGTGCCCGTTCGGTGAGGGAACCTTCGCCGTGAACTGGTCGGCCTGCAGCGCGTACAGCTCCGCGTAGACACCGCCCGTCCTCAGGAGTTCGTCCGGGGTGCCCGACTCCACCAGGCGCCCGCCGTCCAGGACATGCACCAGGTCGGCGTGGCGCACCGACGCCAGGCGGTGGGTGATGAGGATGACGGTCTGGCCCGTGCCGGCGAGGGCCCGGATCTTCTCGAAGACCTCCAGCTCGGCGCGGGCGTCGAGCGCCGCCGTCGGCTCGTCCACGATGAGGATGCTGCCGCGCCGGTAGGCGGCGCGCGCGATGCCGAGCCGCTGCCACTGACCGCCCGACAGCTGGTGCCCGCCGGTGAACGCGCGGGCGAGGAGCGTGTCGAGCCCGCGCGGCAGATCGGCCACGACGTCATCGGCGCCGGCCTCCTCGACCGCGGCGCCGATCCGGTCGTCCGTCAGCGGCACCGACGACCGGCCGATCGCGATGTTCACGCGCGCCGTGAACGGCCAGCGCTTGAAGTCCTGCGCCACCATCGCGATGCGTTCCGCCAGTTGCTGCCGGTCCGCGCTCGCCGCGTCGACGTCGTCCCACATGATCCGGCCGCCCTTCGGCGCGTACAGACCGGCGAGCAGCTTCACCAGCGTGGTCTTGCCGGAGCCGTTCTCGCCCACGAGGGCGACGATCTTCCCGGTGGGCAGGGTGAGGGAGACATCGCTGAGCGCGTCCTTCTCCGAGGCACCCGGATATCGGAAGGTGACGTTCTCGAACCGTATCTCCCGTGGCTCCGGCGGAAGTTCGGCGCCGCCGACCGGGATCTCGCGCTGCGCCGCCTCCACGAAGAGCCGCTCCAGGTCGCCGACGAACAGGGCGTCCTCGTGCAGGGAGTTGATCTCCACGACGAGTGTGTCGAGATTGGACGCGCCGGTACGGATCGCGATGACGGCGGTGCCCGCGACGGACAGCGCCATCGCCCCGGCGAGCATCAGGCCGCCGAGCGTCGCGTACGTCGCCGCGGTGGCCAGGCCCGTCCAGGCCGCCGCGATCAGACCCGTCCGCGCGGCCAGGCGTGCCAGGCGCGCCTGCTCCTCCTCCGCGGCCTCCGACATGGACCGGAAGTGCCGCAGCAGGAAGGGACCCACGCCGTGCACCCGGATCTCCGGTGCCGCACGCTCCTCCGTGAGCAGACTGCCGATGAGGCGGCCCGCGCGGGCGTGCTGCACCCACGCGTGGAAGGAGACATAGCGGCGCCGGGCGATCGTCAGGGCGCTCCACGCGCTCGGCAGGGTCATCGTCACCAGGAGCGGAAGCAGCGCGGGGTGCAGGACGGTCAGCACGCTCGCCGCGGCGATCAGCGAGATCATCGCGTTCACCACGCGTGTCGCGATGCCGATCATGCGGCGGGCGGACGCGGCCCCGTACTGCGCCGTGTCGAGGAGTTTGTGGAACGCGTCGTCCTCGATGGCCGAGAGCTCCACGGAGGCCGCCCTCTCCAGGTACTGCTCGGTGGCGACGCGTTCGACCTTCGGTTCGAGACGCCCCGTCGCGTACGTCGACGCCGCGCGCAGCAGCGCGGCCACGAACAGCACGGACGCCACCGTCACCAGGGCGGGCGCCGCGCCGCGCAGCCGGTCGGCGATCGGGGCGTCGGTCAGCAGGCGCGCGAGCACGCTGTTGACCGCGAGGAGGCTCACCGCCTGGGCGAGGCCGCGGCCCACCTCGGCGGTGACGACGATGCGCGCCGCCGGGCGGTCGGCCTGCCACGCGAGCCGGAAGCTGGCGGCGAGCAGCGCGGGAAGCCGCTTCAGCATGGACCGGAACCCCAGCTGGAGGAACGCCTCCTCGTACTGGGCCCAGCCGGTGTCGTAGCGCAGAGGCCCGCCGAAGAGCAGCTTCTCCGATTCCGAAGTCCCGGTGCCTTTACGGGAGTTGTTCTGTTTGTGGTTCGTCTTCTTCTCCTTCTCCGTTTGCGCGTGTGGTGTGCGGGATCGCAACCCCGGGCAACGGTTGTCGCTTCACCCGGGCCGCAGTGCCATACCCCATGCAAGCGACTCCGCAACCGCGCAGGCAAAGGAGTTCTCCGTGACCGACACCGCTCCTGGACGCGCTCGGCATCGAGCGGTGACGCTGATCGCGCCCGCCGGATACGACCCGGATGGCGCAGCGGCACTGGATGTGCGTGCGCTGCTTCCGGCGGGCCTGCGGGATGAGCGAGCCGGCGTCCCGAGAAGGCCTAGGCCCGTACCGCCCGCGACCACCCCGGCGTGGTCCCCGTGGCCCTGCACCACGCCAGATACAGCGGAATCGGCGGCGTGTAGGGGACCTCGCCCCCGGACGGGCTGTGGATGAGTGAGGGAGCGCGCCGGGCGCCCGGCACCACGGCCCCCGCGGCGTAATAGGCGGGGGAAGGCCATTCGAGCGCGACATCGGAGTCCGCGGGGACGATCCACCACCACCGCGCGGCGGCGGCGTTCTCGGCGTCCCCCGCCTCCTCGTACACGCACCCCACGCGGGGGAGCCGTGCCATCAGCCGGGGCCCGAACCGAGCGGGCACCGAGACCGCGTCGCACCCCAGGGGCTGGGTCATCCCGGCCGGGACGGCGAGCCGTGTCGGCGCGGGTGGGGAGGCGGCGGCGGACCGCCTCCGTTCGAGGCGAACCAGCGTGTCAAGGTCCAACAGCCGCCGCACCGTCACCGCGCTCACACGCCCCCTGTCCACGTCGTCCTCACGCCCGCACCCTCTGTCACGTCACGCCCGCAGTTCCGCCCATACGGTGAGACTGGCGCCGGGGCCCTCGTCACGCACGCCCCACGCGTTGCTCACCGCCTCGACGAGAAGCAATCCCCTCCCGTGCTCCTCATCGGTGTCGGGCCCTTCCTGGGCGGGCCGCGGGACACCCGATCCGTATCCATCGTCACGCACAGCTATGCGCAGTGACCCGGGTTTGGTGCAGAGCTCGCAGACGATCCGGTGACTCGCCGTGTGCACGATCGCGTTGGTGACCAGCTCGGAGACCACGAGGGCCGCGGCGTCGCGGCAGTCCTCGCCTATGTCCCAGCCCAGAAGCTGGGCGTTCGCCATCCGTCTGGCCTGTGCGGCGGAGCCCGGCCGTGGCACCAGCGAGAAGCTGACGCAGAGCTCGGAGCCGCTTTCGGCCCACGCGTCGGCGGTCATGCCAACAGGGGCTTCGGCGGCAGCTGTGTGTAACGGCGCGGGCGGAGTCACGCCATCCACTATCGCCCCGCCGGGAACACCTTGGCAAGACCCACTCTGAAAAGTGCACAGTGGCGTGTTCCTTCGAGACGGCACATGGCACACTGCTGGCAACGGCTCCAGGTGCGGAGTGAATTGGCATGTCATGGAGTACGTGGAGGTAGGACGTGAGCGAACCGCGGTCCGCGCCGACCGTCGGCCAGGTCGTCCTAGGCCGTCGTTTGCAGGACCTGCGTGAGCGCGCGGGCCTCAAACGAGAGGAGGCCGCGCGGATTCTCCGCGTGGCCCCCGCCACGGTCCGCCGCATGGAGATGGCCGAGGTCGCGCTCAAGATCCCGTATCTCCAGCTCCTCCTGAAGTCCTACGGCGTCGGCGACGACGAGGCGGACGCCTTCGTGACGCTCGCCGAGGAGGCGAACAAGCCGGGCTGGTGGCAGCGGTTCCACGACATCCTGCCGGGCTGGTTCAGCATGTACGTCAGCCTGGAGGGGGCAGCCAGCCTCATCCGGTCCTACGAACCGCACTTCGTGCCCGGTCTGCTGCAGACCGAGGAGTACGCACGTGGTGTGATGCGCTCCGGAGCGATCGGCCAGACCAATCCCGAGGACATCGAGCGGTATGTGGCGCTGCGCATGGAGCGCCAGTCGCTGCTCACCCGCGAGGACGCGCCACGGCTCTGGGTCGTGATGGACGAGACCGCCCTGCTCAGACCCGTGGGCGGTCCCGAGGTGATGCGCGAGCAGATCGACAAGCTCCTCGAAGCCGTCGAACTTCCTCATGTGACCCTGCAGGTCGCGCCGTTCGCGGCGGGTCCGCACCCGGGCACGTACGGACCGTTCGTGCTCTTCCGCTTCGCCATGGCGGAACTGCCGGACATGGTCTACAGCGAGTACCTGACCGGCGCGGTCTATCTGGACGCGCGCACCGAGGTGGCGACCCACCTCGAGGTCATGGACCGCATGGCGGCGCAAGCCGCGACGGCACATCGCACAAAGGAGATCCTCCGGGATCTCCGCAAGGAGCTGTGAATGGATCGACACCGAGCCGGTACACGACCCGGGTCAAAACCCGGAGCCGGGACCCGTCCCGATTCCCGGGACGACTCCCGGATCTACAACGGCATGCCCGCCCGTGACCTCGGCAGCGAGGGCTGGCACAAGCCGTGGAGCGGTGGCAACGGCGGCAACTGCCTGGAGGCCATGAAGCTGGCCGACGGCCGGGTGGCGGTCCGCCAGTCGGCAGATCCGGACGGTCCGGCGCTGATCTACACGCACGGCGAGATCAACGCGTTCATCCAGGGGGCGAAGGCGGGGGAGGCCGACTTCCTGCTGTCGTGAGCCGTCTCCGGTCCTTCGCGGCCGGGCGGCGGTCTCAGGCGGTCATCGGCCGGTCGTACGGGCCGATCGGTGCCGCGAGCTGGGTCGTGCCGGTCAGCCACCGGTCGACCGCGGCGGCCGTCGCGCGGCCCTCGGCTATGGCCCATACGACCAGTGACTGGCCGCGGGCCGCGTCGCCGGTCGCGAAGACCCCCGGCACGTTGGTCGCGAAGTCCGCGCCGCGGGCGAGGGTGCCGCGGTCCCCGACGTCCAGGCCGAGCTGGTCGACCAGGCCGCCCGCGGTCCGCTCGGGCCCGGTGAAACCGAGCGCGAGCAGCACCAGGTCGGCGGGGAGTTCACGGGCGGTGCCGGGGCGAGGGCGGCGGTCCGCGTCGACCTCGGTCAGATGCAGCGCGCTCACCCGGCCCGCCGCGTCGCCGGTGAAGCGCAGGGTGGACGCGGCGAACAGCCGCGCGTCGGCGTCCGCGTCCGCAGCGGGGGCCGTGCGCAGCTCGCCCGCCTCCTCGTGCGCGGGGGAGAGGCGGTAGACCTTCGGGTACGTCGGCCAGGGCTCGGCCAGTTCGTCGCGTGCGTCGCCGGGCCGCCCGTAGATGTCCAACTGCGTGACGGACGCGGCCCCTTCGCGGATCGCGGTGCCCAGACAGTCCGCCCCGGTGTCCCCGCCGCCGACGATCACGACGTGCCTTCCGGCGGCGCTCAGCGGCGAGGCGTCGAGGTCTCCCTCACAGACGCGGTTGGCGAGCGGAAGATACTCCATGGCCTGATGGATGCCGCTCAACTCCCGCCCCGGGACGTCGAGGTCGCGCCAGGCGGTGGCGCCGGTGGCGAGCACCACCGCGTCGTGCCTGGCGCGCAGCTCGGCGGCACCGATGTCCTGCCCGATCGTGACGGACGTACGGAAGACCGTGCCCTCGTCCCGCAGTTGCGCGAGGCGCCGCTCCACGTGGTGCTTCTCCATCTTGAACGCGGGGATGCCGTACCGCAGGAGCCCGCCCGCGCGGTCGTCGCGCTCGTACACGACGACGGTGTGCCCGGCGCGCGTCAGCTGCTGTGCGGCGGCGAGCCCGGCCGGGCCCGATCCGACGACGGCGACCGTCCTGCCTGAGTGCCGGTGCGGGGGGCGGGGCGGATTGAGGCCGTCCTCCCACGAGCGGTCGGCGATGGCCACCTCGACGTTCTTGATGGTCACCGCGGGCTGGTTGATGGCGAGGACGCAGCCCGCCTCGCAGGGGGCGGGGCAGAGGCGGCCGGTGAACTCGGGGAAGTTGTTCGTGGCGTGCAGCCGGTCCGCCGCGGCACGCCAGTCGGCGCGTGAGACGAGGTCGTTCCAGTCGGGGATCAGATTGCCCAGCGGGCAGGCGTCGTGGCAGAAGGGGACGCCGCAGTCCATGCAGCGGTCGGCCTGCGGCTCGACGATGGGCAGCAGCGCGCCGGGGACGTACACCTCGTCCCAGTCCTTGACCCGCTCGCCGACGGGCCGGCGTGGCCATTCCTGACGGGGGGTGGTGAGGAAGCCCTTGGGGTCGGCCATGGCCGTCTCCCTCGCGTGCCTCTCGCGTGCCTTCTTGCGTGCCTTCTCGCGTGGTTCTGCGGGCTTTCGGCCACTGTACGACGGGAGGGCGGGGCGGGCATGTCCGCGGGGGCGGGCCCGGCGTGGGGGCGATCGGCCGGGGGCGATCGGCTCAGGTCAGGGCGAGGATGAACGATGCCGACGCGGCCAGGGAGGCGCCGACCCGGATGTGGTTCCACATGGTCCACTCCCGCACGTACGTACGCCAGCGGTCCGCGCTCTCCGGTGCCTGCGGGTCGAGCTTGGCGAGGGCGTCGTTGCGGGGGACGTTCGCGACGATGGTGACCCCGAACGAGCCGAACAGATACAGCGCGGCCCCCAGCAGCAACTCGACGGTGCCGTCGTCGGGCCAGAGCACGAAGGTGACCACGGCGACGACCGCGCTGAGGCCGGCGGCGCCCATGAACACGGTCATGAACCCGGCGGTGACCGCCTTGACGTTGATCGACTGCATGGCCGCGATGCCGTGCGCCGGGGGCAGGGCGGCGAGGCCCCGCATCACGAAGGTCGAGAACGCGACGAACGCGCCCGCGACGAGGCCGCAGGCGAGCGCGCCCAGCACCACGAGCACGAAATACGGTCCCTCGATCATGGCAACTCCCGCGTTGTGTAAGGCAGCCGACAGGTGAGCGAGCCGCAGTGATCCTCCATGGCGCGGCGCCGCATCACAAGTGAATTGCCTGGACGGGGTCCAGGGCCATACGCGGGGCTCGCGTCTGCATACGGGGGCGTCTGGCGGGGGCTTTCCGGGGGCCTCGGGAGGGGGGCGCCAGCGGGGAGGGGCCCCGTGGTGCTCAGACCGCCAGTTCATCCTGTCCCGGCCGCCAGGCCCGCAGCGTCGCCTCGACCGCAGGGGCGATCCGCCGACGCGCCTCGCCCCGGGGGACCCCGCTCATCAGGAGGCGGTCGTACGGCGTCTCCGTGTGCCGCACGGCGGCCACCACCGCGGCCGTCACCGCGGACGCGGACAAGGCCCGCCCCGCCGCACTCCGGCCCACCCGCCCGCTGCCCCGCACGGAGGCGTGCCCGGCGATCGCGAGGCACCGCTCCTCGGGGCACCCCGGGAAGAGCCGCCGTATCTCCTTCGCGAAGGCGGCGGTGAAGCGGACGTCCTCCAGGGCCCGGCGCGCCGCGTCCCGTGCCCGGCGCCGCGCCCGTGCCTCCGCGTCGGCGAGGCACCGCTCCTCGGCGCGCGCGAGCGCTGCCTCCTCGACGAGGACGCCCTGCCGCTCGTACCGTCCCTGGCGCCGGTTGAGGCGCACGACCACCGCCGAGAGCGCGCTCCCCTCGCGGGCCCGACGCGTCAGGGCGGTGTCGCCGCGGGGCAGGAAGACGAGATGGCCCAGGTCGGCGCAGTCCAGGCAGCGCGGCTCGGATTCCTGGACGACCAGCAGGGAGAGCGGCCCGCCACGGCACTCCGCACAGTGCCGGCGCTTGAGGGGCTGGATGGCGAGAAGTGCTTTCCGGGTGAGGGGAGTTGGTGCCATGCAGAAATGATTCCCCCGAACGGCCGGTGCTATCGCCGTCGAGCGAGGCCCGACGCCGCGGCAGGGCGCGCGGCATCATGGGACGAGTGCGACTCGAAGCGATCACCTGGGACCGGCTTACGGACATCCTCGCCGACCGGCTGCTCGACCTGAAGACGGCCGACGCGGGTTCCTGGCCCCGCATCGCCTTCGACGGGGCCCCGGCGGGCAGGCCGGGCGAGCTGGCCCAAGGCGTGGCCGAGGCGCTGCGGGTGCGCGGGCGGTCCGCGCTCGTCGTCGGCACGGAAGGCTTCCTGCGGCCCGCCTCGCTGCGCCTCGAGTACGGGCGGGAGGACGTGGAGGCGTACTACAGCGGCTGGTTCGACACCGGTGCCCTCTGGCGCGAGGTCTTCGGGCCGCTGGACCCGGGCGGCACGGGGCGCGTGCTGCCCGACCTGTGGGACCCGGAGTCGGACCGGGCGACGCGCAGCCCGTACGTGCAACTGCCGACCGGCGCACTGCTGTTGGTGCACGGCCCGCTCCTGCTCGGCCACTGGTTCCCCTTCGACCTGACGGTCCACACGAGCCTCTCGCCGGGCGCTCTGCGGCGGCGTACGGCACAGAGCGAGCGGTGGACCCTGCCCGCCTTCGAGCGGTACGCGGCGGAGACGGACCCCGAGGCGGTGGCCGACGTCGTCGTACGCGCGGACGATCCACGGCATCCGGCCTGGAGCGGTTGAGGGCGCGCGACGGCCCGCGGGGGATGTTCGGCGAAAACGCTTTTATATGCACGTGCATGTAGTTAGAGTCTGCGCATGGCCACCACAGCGCTCCACTTCAGCGAATCGGTCCGCTCCCTCCTCGACGGCAAGAACTTCGCCGGCGTCGCGACCCTCGGCCCCGGCGGTGCACCCCAGAACTCGGTGGTGTGGATCAAACGGGAGGGCGACACCGTGCTGTTCTCGTCCACCGCGCGGCGTCAGAAGGTCCGCAACCTCGAACGCGACCCACGCATCAGCATCTCGGTCTTCGACCTGGCCAACCCCTACACGTCGACCGAGATCCGTGGCGTCGCCGAGATCCTCCCCGATCCGCAGAAGCGGCTTCCGCGCGAGCTCTCGCACAAGTACCTGGGCATCGACCCGCCCGGCGAGAAGGACGAGGAGGCCCGGGTCATCATCAAGGTGACCCCGGAAAAGATCGTCGGCTTCTCGGCCTGAGATCCCAAGCCCATGCGCGGACCCGTCTCCCGCCTGGGGTGTCCGCCTCCGGAGTGCGGACCTCCGGGGGCCCGGCGAGAATGAGGGGCGCCGGGACTAGCGGTGCCTCCGCGCCGCGCCGGCCGTCCGGCACCGGGAGGTACCACATGACCACCGCCGGAGACATCATGCACCGGGGCGCCCAGTGGATCCCCGCACACGAGACCCTGGACCGCGCCGCACAACTGATGCGGCAGCTCGACGTGGGCGCGTTGCCTATCAGTGACGAGAACGAGCGCCTGTGCGGCATCCTTACCGACCGGGACATCGTGGTCGGCTGCGTGGCGATGGGCCACGACCCGTCCCGGGTGACCGCGGGCGACATGGCCAAGGGCACGCCGCGCTGGATCGACTCGGGCGCGGGCGTCGACGAGGTCCTCCAGGAGATGAAGGGCAGTCAGATCCGCAGGCTCCCGGTCATCGAGAACAAGCGCCTGGTCGGCATGATCAGCGAGGCCGACCTCGCCACGCACCTCGACGACACCCAGCTCGCGAGCTGGGTCGAAAGCGTGTACGCGAGGAGCTGACCACCGCAACTCGCGCTCGCTGCGCACCTATCGGCCGCCTCACCGTCCGGCGGCCACCGAGAACGTCCCCTCGTCCGTGACCTCGTAGAGCACGCCTAGAGCCAGCCGTTGCGGCGGAAGCCGCGGTAGAGCGCTACGCAGGTGGTGACGATGACGCCGATCACCAGGCCGTACCCGTACTTCCAGTGCAGTTCGGGCATGTGGTCGAAGTTCATTCCGTACACACCGCAGACCATTGTCGGCACGGCGATCACGGCGGCCCAGGCGGTGATCTTCCGCATGTCCTCGTTCTGCGCGACCGTCACCTGGGCGAGGTGGGCCTGGAGGATGGAGTTCAGGAGCTCGTCGAAGGCGGCGATCTGCTCCGTGACCCGCTTGAGGTGGTCGTCGACGTCCCGGAAGTAGGCCTGTATCTCCGGGGCGATCACCCGCAACGGCTGGGTGGAGAGGATCTGCAGGGGGCGGCCCAGCGGCACCACGGCCCGCTTCAGTTCGAGGAGTTCGCGCTTGAGCTGGTAGATCCGGCCGGGGTCCGCGCGCTCGCCCTCCTTGGAGAACACGTCCATCTCGACCTGGTCTATGTCCGCCTGCACCGCGTCCGTCACGACCAGATAGTCGTCCACGACGTGGTCGGCCAGCGCGTGCAGGACCGCCGCGGGGCCCTGGGCGAGCTGCTCGGGCGCCGCTTCGAGCTCCTCGCGCAGCGGGCCGAGCGAACCGTGGCGGCCGTGCCGCACGGTGATCACGAACTCCCGGCCCACGAAGACCATGATCTCGCCGGTGTCCACCACCTCGCTGGTCGCGGTGAGTTCGGCGTGCTCCACGTAACAGACGGTCTTGAACACGGCGAACAGCGTCTCGTCGTAACGCTCCACCTTCGGCCGCTGGTGGGCGTGGACCGCGTCCTCCACGGCGAGCGGGTGCAGGTCGAAGAGCTCGGCGATGCCCGCGAACTCGTCCTGGGTCGGTTCGTGCAGCCCGAGCCACACGAACCCGTCACCGCTCTTGCGGACCCGCTCGACCTCCTCGACGAGGTCGCGGCCGCCGTCCTGGCGCACGCCGTTGCGATACGTCACGCACTTCACCACTGCCGAGCCCAAGGGGGAGCGGGCGGGGTGACTCAGGTCGACTCTCTTGTGGCCCCGCACGAGCTGGGCGACCCGCGCGACTTTCCGCAGGCCGCCTACCTTGCGGAGGTTCCCTACCTTTCGCAGGTTGCCTGCCATCGACATGCGTGGCTCCTCGTTCTGGTGACTTGACGTGCCAGTGTGCCAGGGAGCTGCGACGGAGCGCCCGGAGCCTGTGGGAACGGAAGACTCCGCTCCGGGTGCTCGGAGCTGCCTCCCCGGGGCAAGCCGGGCAATCGCGATAATTGCCGCATGACGCTCATCGACGGCTATCTGACCGGTAATCGGAAACGGCACGCCGAGGGGGCGGGTGCGGGGCAGCGCTCCGACGCCTTCTCCGCGCTCTTCGACCCCACGACCTTCCGGCACATCGAGCGGCTCGGCATCGGGCCGGGGTGGCGCTGCTGGGAGGTCGGCGCGGGCGGGACCTCCGTCGTCTCCTGGCTCGCCAAGCGCGTCGGCCCCACCGGGCGGGTCCTCGCCACCGACGCGGACATCTCCTGGCACACGTCGGCCGCCCGGCCGCCGGTCGAGGTGCGCATCCACGACGTGGGGACGGAGGTGGCGCCGCCCGGCGGGGGCTTCGACCTTGTCCACGCGCGGCTCGTCCTCGCCCGGGTGCCGGACCGGGAGCGGGCCCTGCGCTCGATGATCCGGGCCCTGCGGCCGGGCGGGCGTCTGCTGGTCGAGGAGGTGGACCCGGCCCTGCAGCCCCTGTCCTGCCCGGACGAGCACGGGCCGGCGCAGCAGTTGGCGAACCGCATCCGGCACGCGCTGCTCACCCAGCGCGGCACCGACCTCGCGTACGGCCGCGGGTTGCCCCGTCTGCTGCGTACGGCGGGCCTGCGCCAGGTGGAGGCCGACGCGTACTTCCCGCTGACCTCGCCCGCCTGCGCGGCGCTGGAGACGGCCACGATCCAGCAGTCCCGGACGGCCCTGACGGCCGCGGGGCTCGCCACGGACGCGGACATCACCGACCACCTGACGAACATCACCACGGAACCCCTGGACCTGGCCACACCCCCACTGATCTCAGCCTGGGGCCGCAAACCGTAACCCCAACCCCCTCCGAGCCCCTCCGAGCCCCTCCGAGCCCCTCCCTGCGAAGCTCCCCCTCCCGCCCGTCCTCGGCACCCTGCCGCACCCGCCCTGAGGTACCAGCTCGACAGGAGGGGGTGGGGGGCGCCGTGCCACGGCGGAAAGGGCACGGGGTGCCCTGCCGGGAGCACCGCACCTTAAGGCGGTCCGTCCGTCGCCCACGCGCCCGTCAGCCCGCGCTCCCGGGCCGCCGGGAGAGGGACGGGGGGGCGTGCCCTGCCGGGAGCGGAGCACACCCCCAACCCCGCAAGCCGCTCTGCCGCCCGCCCGCCAGCACCGTGTGCCGCCCGCTTCGGAAGGGGGCACGGTGGGGGTCCTGCCATGAGCCGAGCAGAGCACCGCAGAGCAACACGCCCTGCCGCTCGCCCGCCCCGCGTGGCGGCCCTTCGGAAGTGGGCGGAGGAGCGCCCCGCCAAAAGCGCCGCACCCTCAAGCCGGTCTTCCGCCCACCCGTTCCACCGCCCTTGCTCCCGCCCTGCACCCCTCCGCCGTTGCCTCGGCGAGGGCCGCGCCCCTCAGGTGTGTCGTGAGGAACGCTCCCGTGAACGCGTCGCCCGCCCCCGTCGAGTCCACCGGGGTGGTCGGCAGTGCCGGGAGCTTGGCCGCCACCTCGCCACCCCGGGCGACCAGCGCCCCCGCGGCGCCCCGCTTGACCACCACCGTGTGGAAGCGGCGGCTCAGCTTCCTCGCTGCTTCCTCCAGGTCGCCCGCAGGCTCAAGCAGCCGTAGCTCTGACTCGCTCGGCAACAGCACGTCCACCCCGTCCACCGCCGCCAGAAACCGCTCCACCCCCAGCTCGGCGAGGAAGCCCGCCGACGCGGGGTCCACGCTGACCGGTACTCCACGCGCGCGTGCCGCCGCCAAAGCCGTCTCGGCCGCCCCTCTGCTCGGCCCGGCGAAGAACAGATACCCCGACAGGTGCAGCCACCCCACGCCGTCCAGGAGCCCCGGCGACCAGTCGGCGGCCGACAGGCGCAGCGACGCGCCGCTGTCCGTGAGGAACGTCCGTTCCGCCCCGGCACCCCCGTCGACCAGGCAGATCACCGTCCCCGTGGCCGCCTCGGGGTCGACCACGATCCGTGGGCGCACCCCCGCACGCGTGAGCGCCGCCTCGTGCCATGCCGCCGAGTCCGCGCCGGCCCGCCCAAAGAACCGTACGTCGCGGCACCCCCAAGAAGCCGCCCAGCACGCCACGTTGGCGCCCGCGCCACCCGGCACCGTACGGATCGCCGCCGCCGTGTCCGTGCCGGGAAGCGGCGGCGTGCGGTGCCGGGCGACGACATCGGTGATGACATCACCGACGATCAGTAAGGCGCCCTGCTCCGAACTCACCGTTCCGCCCAAGCCGCCGCGACCCGCCCCGCGAGGCGCACATTGCCCCGCACCGCCGCGAGATTGGCGCTCAGCGAGGCCCCCTCCGTACGCCGCACCAGCTGGTCCAGGAGGAAGGGCGTGACCGCCTGCCCGGTGATGCCCCGCTCGGCGCACGCCTCCAACGCTTCGGCGAGCACGCGCGCGTGGAGCGCCGGATCGAGCTGCTCCGCCTCCGGCACGGGGTTCGCCACCAGGAGCGCGGACTCCGGGCCGCCCACCGCGTCCTGGGCCCGCATCACCGCCGCGACCTCCTCCGGAGTCCGCAGGGTCCAGTCCACCGGATGACCGGAGTCGGTGAGATAGAACCCGGGGAAACGATCCGTCCCGTATCCCGCCACCGCCACACCCAGCGTCTCCAGACGCTGCAGCGTCGCCGCGACGTCCAGGATCGACTTCACCCCCGCGCACACCACCGTGATCCGCGTCCGGGCGAGCAGCCCCAGGTCGGCGGACTCGTCCTGGGTCACCGTCCACTCCCGGTGCACCCCGCCGAGCCCACCCGTGGCGAACACCCGTACGCCCGCCCGCGCCGCGAGCAGCGCCGTCGCGGACACCGTCGTCGCCCCGCTCGCACCCGCCGCCACCGCGAGGGCCAGGTCGCGGTGGCCCAGCTTGCGAATGCCGTCCTCGTTCGCGACTCGCTCCAACTGCTGCTTTTCCAGGCCGACATGGAGGCGCCCGTCGAGTACGGCGATCGTCGCGGGGACAGCGCCCTCCTCGCGTACGACCGCTTCGAGCTCACGCGCGACCTGGAGATTGCGCGGGCGCGGCAGCCCGTGCGCGATGATCGTGGACTCCAGGGCGACCACGGGCCGCCGGTCCGCCACAGCCGCCTGTACCTCGTCGGACACCACCAACACGGGCCTGCCTCCTGCCTGTCGGGTCTCCTCTCATCCCTGGCGATCGGCGCGCCGCGCCAAACCCTTGCGGCGCCGGGGACGGGACAGCAGCCTGGCGGCATGACGGACAACACGACACGTCTCGACCACGTCGTCCTGTGGGTGCGCGATCCCGCGGCGGCAGCCGGCTTCTACGAGAAGGTGCTGGGCCTGGAACCCCTGCGCGTCGCCGATTTCACGGCGGGCAAGGCCGCGTTCCCCTCCGTGCGGCTCAACGAGGAGACCATCTTCGACCTCGCCCCGCTCACGCTCGCCGAACGCATGGACGTCGTGCCGGACGCGGCCCAAAGCGCGGGCCACCCCGTCAACCACGTCTGCCTCGCCCTCGCGGAGACCGACTTCGAGGCACTGCGCGCCCGCCTGGAGGAGCACGGGACCCCGGTGTCGGACATCGCGCACAACGCCTTCGGGGCTCGCGGCATGGCCCGCCGCAGCTTCTACTTCCGCGACCCGGACGGGAACATCTTCGAGGCGCGGCATTACGGAGAGGAGTAGGAGTAGACGGGCGTGGGGAGGAGGGGTGACCCCCGCCGGAGCACCGTGACGAGCCCAGCTAAGGTGACCGGCCATGACCACGAATGATCAAGCCGTCGCTTCTTTTGCCGTGCACATTCCGGATGCCGAGCTGGAGGCCGAGCCCCTCGACCCCGAGCAGATCGTGTCCGGCACCCCGGAGGTCACCGGCAAGGTCCTGTGGGAGTCGGCCGACGGCAAGCAGCTGCGCGGCATCTGGCAGATCACGCCCGGCGTGGTCACCGACACCGAGGCGAACGAACTTTTCGTCGTCGTCAGCGGCCGCGCCACCATCGAGGTCGAGGGCGGCGACGTGCTGGAGATCGGCCCCGGCGACGCGGCCGTCCTGCGCGAGGGCGACCGTACGACGTGGACCGTGCACGAGACGCTGCGCAAGGCGTACCACATCACGCTGCCCTGAACTGCGGGCCCGACCGCTCCTGCTTCAGGCCTTCTTGACCGCCCTGCGGAGCGCGAGGGCGGCCATCGGCAGCAGTACGCAGACCCCGATGAGGTTGAGCCAGCCGTAGCTGGCCCGCGCGACGATCAGGCCGGCCGCCGCGCCGCCGATGCCCGCCGCCGTGTTCATGGTCAGGTCCGAGAGGCCCTGCACGGCGGCGCGCGCGGGCTGCGGGACCGAGTCGGTGAGCAGCGCGGAGCCCGACACCAGGCCCGCGGACCAGCCGAGGCCGAGCACGAAGAGACCGGCGGCGGTCTGGCCGTGGCTGGGCCCTGCCGTACCCGCGAGCAGCGCGGCACAGCACAGCAACCCGACCGCGAGTCCGATCACGGAGAGCCGACCGAACCGGTCGGAGAGCCAGCCCATCACAGGCGACAGCGCGTACATGCCCGCGATGTGGCCGCTGATGACCAGGCCGACCAGCTGCAGGCTCGCCCCGTGGTGCCCCAGGTCGACCGGGGTCATGACCATGATCGAGACCATCACCGTGTGCGAGGCGGCCACCGTCACCAGGGCGAGCCGGGCCATCGGCGACGCGGCCACCGCGGCGACACCGGCCCGCAGGGAGCGGCTCTGCGCGGAGTGGTTCTCCTGCGGGGCGAGCGCGCGGGCGGTGAGCAGCGGGTCGGGGCGCAGCAGGACCGCCACCACCAGACCGGCGACGGCGAAGATCCCGGCGGCGAAGAGGAAGGGCCCCGCCGCCTCGGGTATGGAGGTGCCGGCGAAGGCGCGGCTCGTGGGCGCCGCGATGTTCGGGCCGAGGACCGAGCCGATCGTGGTGGCCCAGATGACGAGGGAGATGGCCCGGCCGCGCCGGTCGGGCTCGGCGAGGTCGGCCGCCGCGAAGCGGGCCTGCAGGTTGGCCGACGAACCCGCGCCGAAGCCGGCCATGCCGAGCAGCAGCAGGGGGAAGCTCTCGATGACCGCGGCCAGGACCACGAGCCCCGCTCCCAGCGCGCCGATGAGATACGCGAGGACGAGGCCCGGCCGCCGTCCGCGCGACGTCATCAGGGCGGCGAGCGGCAGCGAGAGCAGTGCCGTGCCGGCCACGGACGCGGTGGGCGCGAGGCCGGACAGCGCCTCCGTCCCGCTCACCTCGGTCGCCAGCATCGGTGCGAGGGCGATGCCGATCGGTACCCCGAGCCCGCCCAGTATCTGACTGGCGACCAGCACCGCGGTGGTCCGGCGGCGCAGCGCGGGCAGCGCTTCCGGCGCGGGTATGTCAGGAGCGTCGAGGGTCGAAGTCACTGACGCAGTGTGCCAGGACGTTCGAACGCGGGAAACAGGGATTTCACGGCACGCCCCGCACGGTGCGGGAGCCTCGGAGCGGTGCGGGAGCCTCAGAACAGCGGCTGTGGCAGGACCCCCTCCAAAGCGAGAAGCCGGCGCTTGGTCTCGACGCCGCCGCCGAAACCGCCGATGCCGCCGTCGCTCTCGACCACCCGGTGGCACGGGACCACGACCGGCAGCGGGTTGGCGCCCATCGCCATGCCGACCGCCTGGGCCGCGCCGGGCTGGCCCACGCGGCGGGCGAGGTCCCCGTACCCCACGACGGCGCCGTACGGAACGGTGGTCAGCTCGCGCAGGACCTGGCGGTTGAAGCCGGAGATCAGCGACCAGTCGAGCGGCAGCTCGAAGTCGTGCCGCTCGCCCGCGAAGTACGCCGAGAGCTGGCGCACCGGCTCGGCGAGGAGCGGGGACCCGGGAGCCTCGACCGGCTCGGCCCCCAGCCGGGAGCCGAGCCGCTCGACCGCCTTGTCGCGTATCTCGTCCGTGGCGTGGAAGACGACGCTGACCAGGCCCTCGTCGGTCGCGGCGAGCAGCAGCGGTCCGATGTCGCTCGCGACGACGGCCCACACCACCTGCCGCGCCCCGTCCCGACCCGGCCGGCCCTGCCCGTGCTGCCCGTTGGCGTTCATGTGGACCACCGTACGACCGGGCACTGACAACGCCGTCCGCGCCGGGGCGGCGTCAGCCGGAGACGGCCTTGCGCACGACGTCGGGCGTGTTCGTGATGATGCCGTCCACCCCGAACCCGGCCACGCGCTTGGCGGCGGCCGCGTCGTTCACGGTCCACGTGAAGATCTCCAGGCGCTTGCGGTGCGGCCCCTTGAGCGCGTGGATCGCGGAGACGTACTCGGCGGAGATGGAGCCGTGCGTCGAGTTGATCTGGTCGGAGAACTTGGCGTACGCGGGCAGATCGGCGACCGCGGGCGTGCCGAGGAAGCCGGTCTTGACGTCGGGCCGCAGCTCGTGGACCTTCTTGACGCTGTCCGCGCTGAAGCTCTGGATGACCAGCTTGCTCCTGACGTGGTGCTTGTCCAGCCAGCCCGTCCTGCGCAGGACGTCGAGGCCCTGCTTCTCGATGCCCGGGTACAGCTCGGGCTTCTTGAACTCGAAGACGAGCTTCTGGTGGTTGCGCGAGACGCGGTTCATGTACTGCTTCAGCGTCGGCACCCGCTGGCCCGCGTACTTCGGGCTGAACCAGCTGCCCGCGTCCAGCCGGGCGATCTCCGCCGCGGTGAAGTCCGCGACCTTCCACGGCGCGCGGTCGGGGAAGAGCTCCTCGACGTTCGTCGTTCGCTTCAGGTTGTCGTCATGCATGATCACGAGCTCGCCGTCCTTGGTGCGCTGGACGTCGTTCTCGACCCACCGGAACCCCATGTCAGCCGCCTTGTCGATGGCTGCGAAAGTGTTCTCGGGCGCGTAGGCGGAAGCGCCCCGGTGCGCGACGACCAGGGGGGTGTCGTGCGAGGCGGACGTCCGCACGGACGTCTGGTCGGCGGCGTGAGCGGAGGCGGAAGGGAGAGCCAGTGCACCGGCTCCAAGAAGAGCGGCAGTGGTGGCAGCGGCAACGCGTGCGTACAACGGTGACTCCTCGCGATGTTCGGGCACGGACCGGATGAGAGTGACAGTCCACGGCCAACGCGAGACAGGTGCAGGATGGCCACAGGTTGAACGGAGACAGCCGGGATTCTTTCCCGGAAAATCGTTCGCAAGTTCCGGAGTGAGCTTTACTCTCTGCGTCAGCCCATGGCCTCTCAGTACGCGGTCGGCTGGGGCCACTTGGGGGCAATCCCGGGCATTCGGATACAACGGGCGGAAGGGCTACCGCGCATGCAGGGCACTGTCGACGGATTCAGCTATGGACTTGTCACGCCGGTGGCGGCGTACCTCATGGCCTGCCTCGGCGGAGCGCTCGGCCTTCGCTGCACCACCAGGTCGCTCCTGGTCGCCCACTCCTGGCGGCCCGGCTGGCTCGCTCTGGGGTCGGCGGCGATCGGGTCCGGCATCTGGACCATGCACTTCATCGCGATGATGGGCTTCACCGTCGACGAGGCCCCGATCCACTACGACAAGGCGCTGACCTTCGCGAGTCTCGCCGTGGCCATCGTCATGGTCGGCATCGGGATCTTCATCGTGGGGTATCGCGGCGCCACCGGAACGGCCCTGTTCACCGGCGGGACGATCACCGGTCTGGGCGTCGCCTCGATGCACTACCTGGGAATGGCCGGTATGCGTCTGCGCGGGACGCTGGAGTACAACACCCTCACGGTCTCCGCATCCGTCGTGATCGCCGTCGTGGCCGCCTCCGCGGCCCTCTGGGCGGCCGCGCAGGTCAGGGGTTTCCTCTGGAGCCTGGGCGCGAGCCTCGTCATGGGTCTCGCCGTCAGCGGCATGCACTACACCGGGATGGCCGCCCTCAAGGTCCATCTGCACGGCTCGTCCGCGGCGCCCACCGGGGGAGACTCGCCCGCCGAACTGCTCGCGCCCATGATGGTCGGCCCGCTCGCCTTCCTCCTTCTTGCGGGGGTGATCGTGATGTTCGACCCGCTGATGGTGATGGGGAAGGCCGAGCTCCAGAACGCCGCACAGGCGCAGCACGCCCCCTACCCCGTCCCCCGCTCGGGCGACCGCCACGCCCCGCGGGCGGGCCGCAGGCCCCCGCAGCGACCCGGCTCGAGGACCCCGCAGAGCTGGTGATCCGGCGCCGTTGTCAGTGGGGGGTCGTACGGTTGGTTCCATGCGGCCCGTATCCAAGATCGAACGCACGGTGGCACCTTTCGAGGTCGTCAGCAACTACCAGCCAAGCGGCGACCAGCCGGCGGCCATCGCCGACCTGGAGCGGCGCATCACCGCAGGTGAGAAGGACGTCGTCCTGCTCGGCGCGACCGGCACCGGCAAGTCGGCCACCACGGCGTGGATGATCGAGAAGCTCCAGCGCCCCACCCTCGTGATGGCGCCGAACAAGACACTGGCCGCCCAGCTGGCCAACGAGTTCCGAGAGCTCCTGCCGAACAACGCGGTCGAGTACTTCGTCTCGTACTACGACTACTACCAGCCCGAGGCGTACGTCCCGCAGTCGGACACGTACATCGAGAAGGACTCCTCGATCAACGAGGAGGTCGAGCGCCTGCGCCACTCCGCGACGAACTCGCTGCTCACCCGGCGTGACGTGATCGTGGTCGCCTCCGTCTCCTGCATCTACGGCCTCGGCACCCCGCAGGAGTACGTCGACCGGATGGTGTCGCTCAAGGTCGGCGACGAGATCGACCGCGACCAGCTCCTGCGCCGTTTCGTGGACATCCAGTACACACGGAACGACCTGGCCTTCGCCCGCGGCACCTTCCGGGTGCGCGGCGACACCATCGAGATCTTCCCGGTCTACGAAGAGCTGGCCGTGCGCATCGAGATGTTCGGCGACGAGATCGAGGCGCTCTCCACGCTGCACCCGCTCACCGGCGAGGTCATCAGCGACGACGACCATCTGTACGTCTTCCCGGCCTCGCACTATGTGGCGGGCCCGGAGCGCCTGGAGAAGGCCGTCACCGGCATCGAGAAGGAGCTCGCCGAGCGCCTCACCGAGCTGGAGAAGCAGGGCAAGATGCTGGAGGCCCAGCGCCTTCGCATGCGCACGACGTACGACCTGGAGATGCTCCGCCAGATCGGCTCCTGCTCCGGCGTCGAGAACTACTCGATGCACTTCGACGACCGCGAGCCCGGCTCCGCCCCGAACACCCTCATCGACTACTTCCCCGAGGACTTCCTCCTCGTCATCGACGAGTCGCACGTCACGGTCCCGCAGATCGGCGCGATGTACGAGGGGGACGCGTCCCGCAAGCGCACCCTGGTGGACCACGGCTTCCGGCTGCCGTCCGCGCTGGACAACCGCCCGCTCAAGTGGGAGGAGTTCCTCGGCCGCATCGGCCAGACGGTCTACCTCTCCGCGACTCCGGGGAAGTACGAGCTCTCGCGCGGCGACGGCTTCGTCGAGCAGATCATCCGCCCCACCGGCCTCATCGACCCGGAGGTCGTGGTCAAGCCCACCGAGGGGCAGATCGACGACCTGGTGCACGAGATCCGCACGCGCACCGAGAAGGACGAGCGCGTCCTGGTCACCACGCTCACCAAGAAGATGGCCGAGGACCTCACCGACTACTTCCTCGAGCTGGGCATCCAGGTCCGCTATCTGCACAGCGACGTCGACACCCTGCGCCGCGTCGAGCTCCTGCGCGAACTGCGCGCCGGTGAGTACGACGTCCTGGTCGGCATCAACCTCCTGCGCGAGGGACTCGACCTGCCCGAGGTCTCCCTGGTCTCGATCCTCGACGCCGACAAGCAGGGCTTCCTGCGCTCCGGCACCTCGCTGATCCAGACCATCGGCCGCGCGGCGCGCAACGTCTCCGGTCAGGTCCACATGTACGCGGACAAGGTCACCCCCGCGATGGAGCAGGCCATCGAGGAGACCAACCGCCGCCGCGAGAAGCAGATCGCGTACAACAAGGAGAAGGGGATCGACCCCCAGCCGCTGCGGAAGAAGATCAACGACATCGTGTCGGCGATCGCGCGCGAGGAGGTCGACACGGAGCAGCTCCTCGGCACCGACTACCGCAAGGCGAAGGGGGGCGACGCGGGCACGGCTACCAAGGCGCCGGTGCCCGCGCTCGGCGGGAAGGCGAACAAGGCGGGCAAGGCGGCCAAGGGCAAGGCCGCCGAGAAGGTGCCCACCGACCGCCCCGCGGCCGAACTGGCGGAGCAGATCGAGGAGATGACCGCCCGGATGCGCGCGGCCGCCGCGGACCTCCAGTTCGAGATCGCGGCACGGCTGCGTGACGAGGTGTCAGAGATGAAGAAGGAGCTCAGGCAGATGAGGGAGGCAGGGCAGGCGTAGGCGTACTGCCTGGTGTGTTGCAAGACCGACACAAAGTGCTGCCCGCGGTGCGGCACTGTCAGTGCCTCTGCATAAGGTGCTGGGCAACCGCACAGACCGGCGGTTGCCCAGGCAGTTCGAGAGGGGACAGCGCGTGACGGTCAACATGACCAAGGGTCAGGCCATCAGCCTGCAGAAGGACGACGGGGGCGCCCTGACCGCGGTGCGCATGGGGCTCGGCTGGCAAGCGGCCCCGAGGCGGGGCCTGTTCGGCACGCGCACGCGTGAGGTCGACCTGGACGCGTCGGCGGTCCTGTTCGCCGACAAGCAGCCGGTGGACGTCGTGTTCTTCCGTCACCTCGTCAGTGACGACGGCTCCGTGCGGCACACCGGCGACAACCTGGTGGGCGGTGTCGGCCAGGGCGGGGACGACGAGGCGATCCTCGTCGACCTGCAGCGCATCCCGGTCCACATCGACCAGATCGTCTTCACGGTGAACTCCTTCACGGGCCAGACGTTCCAGGAGGTGCAGAACGCGTTCTGCCGCCTGGTCGACGAGACCAACGGCCAGGAGCTCGCCCGGTACACACTCGACGGCGGCGGTCAGTACACCGCGCAGATCATGGCGAAGGTCCACCGCGCGGGCACGGGCTGGCAGATGACGGCCATCGGCAACCCCGCCAACGGCCGCACGTTCCAGGACCTGATGCCGTCGATCCTGCCGCACCTGTAAGCACGCGGCACGCCACGTGGCACGCCGCGCGGCACCAACAAGTTCAAAGGGCACGAGGGGGACGAAGGCGATGACGGCCGAGCTGGTCCGGGGGCAGAACCACCCGCTTCCCGAGACCCGTCTGGAGATCCGGGTCTCGATCGGCAAGCCGATCGTGGCGGGGGTCACGCTCAGCGACGAGCAGGGCAAGGTGCGCGGCACGGACTGGGTGGCCCACCCCGGCTCGCCCACGCTGCCCGGGCTCGAAGTGCCCAGGCAGGCGGCCGCCGACCACCGCCTCGCGGTGGACCTCGACGCCGTCCCGGAAGCGGTGCACCGGGTGAACGTCCTCCTCGCGCTGCCCGTCGGCGTCGGGGGCCCGGTCAGCTTCGGTTCCCTCGCCGCCCCCTTCGTCGCCGTCACCGCGCTGGACGGCTCCGAGGTCGCCAGCTACACCATCACCGACCTGGACGCCGAGTCCGCCGTCGTCGCCCTGGAGCTCTACCGCAGGCAGGACGCCTGGAAGGTGCGCGCCGTCGGCCAGGGGTACGCGGGCGGCCTCGCCGACATGCTCACCGACCAGGGCCTCCCGCAGGCCCGCGAACTGGCGGGCTCGATCAACGAAGCGGTGGCGCAGGGCCTGGCCCGTTCCGTGGCCGCGCCGCCGCCACGCTCCGCGGACGAGGCCCGGGTGCGGACGACGGGCCAGACCGCCGCACCCGGCCCGGCGGCGCCGGCCCCCGGCCCGGACAGCGCCGCGTCCCCGCAGCCCGCCCCGGCGCACCAGCCGGGCGACGCGAGCGCCACCACGGGCGGCCCGGTCAACTACACCCACCCCGGCCGCCAGACCAGCGCACCGCCACCGCCCTCACCGGCCGCGGCCCCGGCCGAACCGGGCAAGGCCGCCCAGCCCGTGGCGGGCGACGCGACGGGCTGGTCCATGGAGGAGCGCCTCTACAACCAGGTGTGGGGCATGTTCGAGGACCTGGCCCGCTCCACGGCCGCGTATCGCAGCGCCGTCGACTTCGCCGAGTCGCGCATGGAGCAGGAGCTCGACAAGGTCCTCTCCGACCCCCGCAGCCGCATCGGCAACACCGGGGACGTCGCGCGCGAGGCCGCCCGCGCCAAGCACGGCCTCCTCGTCGACCGGGCACGGGCGGCCCTCGACCGCGACCTGGGTCAGCTCGCCGCCGAGTCCGAGGTCGTCGAGCCCGCCCTGCCCCTGGCGTTCGCCGGCTGGGACAGCCCGGTCTGGCACGCCTACCGCACCCCGATGGAGATCCCCATGGCGCTGCGCCTCGGCGACCTCCATCTGCCCGAGCGCCCGGACCTGCACATTCCGCTGCTCGTCCGGTTGCCCCTGGAGCGCGGCCTGTGGATCGACAGCGGCCGCTCGTCGGGCACGGACTCCCTGGCCGACACGGACCAGTTGCGCCGCCTCGCCATGGACAGCGCGGTCGCGCACGCCGCGCGGCTCCTCGCGGTCTATCCCGCGGGCGAGTTCACGGTGCACGTCATCGACGCGGCGGGCTCCGCGGCCGGAGCGCTCTCCCCGCTGGTGGCGGCGGGCGTGCTCGACGGAGCCCCGGCCGCTGGTGCGGCGGGTGTCTCCGCCGTGCTCGCCAAGCTCACCCAGCGCGTGGACCTGGTGCAGATGGCCGTGCGCGCGGGCGCCGCCGACGCGCTGCCGCCGGACCTGGACACCGCCGAGCAGCTCCTGATCGTCAACGACTTCCCGCACGGCTTCGACGACCGCGCGGTGACCCAGCTCCGCTATCTCGCGGACGAGGGCCCCGCGGTGGGCGTGCACCTGATGCTGGTCGCCGACCGCGAGGACGCCGCGGAGTACGGCCCGCTGCTCGACCCCCTCTGGCGGGCCCTCATGCGCCTGACCCCGGTGGCCGACGACCACCTCGCCGACCCCTGGGTCGGTCACGCGTGGACGTACGAACCACCGATGGCGCCGCCCGGCAGTCGGGTGCTCGAGCAGGTCCTGAACCAGGTCGCGCACGCCCGGCGCACCGGCGGCCGCTGACGGTAAAGCGACTTTCGATCGGCCCTGACCTGCGCTCTTGGCTTCACTTTGGATTGCCCTTTACCAATCCTTGGTGTTTCGCGTACTCTTCTTGCAGCGGAGGGGAGTACTCCCGAACGCGACGTGCCCGTCAATACGGATCGCCATCGATCCCGGGGCGTCGGCCCGCGGGGCGGTGAGCCGCCTCGGGTGGAAGAGACCTCCGGCAGCGACGACGCTGATCAGTAGCCGTACGACGCCGGAGGCGCAGTGGACGTTTCAATGACCCTTTGGGTGCTGACCATTCTTGGTCTGATCGCCCTGATCGCGGTCGACTTCTTCATCGGACGCAAGCCGCACGACGTATCGATCAAGGAAGCCGGAATCTGGACGGTCGTCTGGATCGTGCTGGCCGCGCTCTTCGGAGTGGGCCTGCTGATCTGGGGCGGCGGTCAGCCGGCGGGCGAGTTCTTCGCGGGCTTCATCACCGAGAAGTCACTGAGTGTCGACAACCTCTTCGTCTTCATCCTGATCATGGCGAAGTTCTCGGTGCCCACCCACCTCCAGCAGCGCGTGCTGCTGTTCGGTGTGCTGATCGCCCTGGTCCTGCGAGCGATCTTCATCGCCGCCGGCGCCGCGGTCATCGCCAACTTCTCCTGGGTCTTCTACATCTTCGGCGCGTTCCTGATCTACACCGCCTGGAAGCTCATCCAGGAGGCGCGTGCCGATGACGACGAGGAGGAGTGGGAGGAGAACCGCCTCCTGAAGGCCGCCGAGAAGAGGTTCGGCGTCGCCGACCAGTACCACGGCACCAAGCTCTTCATCAAGAAGAACGGCAAGAAGATCATGACGCCGCTCATGATCGTCATGCTCGCCATCGGCACCACCGACATCCTCTTCGCGATGGACTCGATCCCCGCGATCTTCGGCCTCACCCAGGACCCGTACATCGTCTTCACGGCGAACGCCTTCGCCCTGATGGGTCTGCGTCAGCTGTACTTCCTCATCGGCGGACTGCTCAAGAAGCTGGTCCACCTCAGCTACGGCCTCTCGGTCATCCTGGGCTTCATCGGCGTGAAGCTGGTCCTGCACGCCCTGCATGAGAACGGCGTGCACGTCCCCGAGATCTCCATCCCGGTCTCGCTCGGCGTCATCTGCGGTGTCCTGGTCATCACCACGATCACCAGCCTCATCGCCTCCAAGAAGCAGGCCGAGAAGGACGCCGCCGAGAACAAGGAAGCGGCCGACGAGTCCCCGAAGGACAGCATCGAGGCCTGACGGCTTCGAAGAGCTTCGAAGAGCTTCAAAGAGTCACAAAGGGAGTGGCCCGCGGCGATGGGCGAATTCCAGGGGTCGTAGCAACACAGTGATCAACTGGCTGTCGCCAGGAGCTTAGCGAGGCGCTCGGCTGGGGTTTCCCAGCCGAGCGT